>JBEKOL010000050.1:0-21875 GCA_049521775.1 Syntrophales bacterium | reverse complement strand
TTGTCACCCTTAATTTTTTGTTGAGGATATATCTCATACCTCTACCTCCATCAGGTATTTTCATACCTTTTTCATCATACGTCGAGGTAATTTCTTCTTGTCCATCAATCTTCCATACAGCAGCCTGTCCATCGATATTAAATACGAAGGGGAATCCGGGTTTTCCAGAAAAGGAATCTTTTGACTCCCATTGATAATACTCTGTTGGTCGGGTTTTAACAGACACTTTAATAATGACATCCGAATAGCCGGTGGGGATCGCTTCATCATCTTTGATCTCAACAAATACATCTGATCTCGTACTTTGAGATTTTGTAACTATCTCTTTCAGAGGGCTTCCACATCCTGATATCAAGATAAACAGTGAAGCAATCAAAATGATAGTGAGTACATTTTTCATTTCAGCTATCCCTTTCTCGTTTGAAGCGGTTTTGATAGCAACGACATAATGACATCGCTCATCTCCCGACATCCATCAGCCACGGCAAAGATCCTCCTTTACTGGTCGGCCCGCATCCCGGAGGGCAAAGAGGTCCAGTATGATCGCCAGATACACGAAGGTGCTCTAGATCCCGATATAGGTGATGTCCGCCCTATTGTGCCTTATGTGCGTGTCGCAGCTCTCCGGGAACGGGCAATCTTGGCGACAATCCAGGTGATTGCGTAAAGCACTCCCAAGAGAACGACATCCGTTGGACCGACAGGCATATCCAAATTATACGCGATGCAGAAACCGACGAAAGCGGACACGCCACCGATCAAAGGGGCCAGCGCCGTAAACTGGTACATGTTGCGAACAACCAGGTGCGCCGTCAAAGCAGGAATCAGAAGGAATCCGAACGCGATCAGTGGACCGACGCTGAGCACTGCCATCGAAACGGTTAGGCCGATCAGTAAATAGAGCAGAACGTCCCAGAAAATGACATTCTTGCGCAGTATAATTGCCATCTCGCGGTCGAACGAGACGAGGAGCAACTCTTTGTGGAACAATCCTAGCACTGTAATGACGAGCATAAGCGTGGCTGCCGTCAGCCCAAGATCGAAATTGGAGATGGTAATGACCTCTCCTTTCAGCATGTCGAGCCAACCGATTTCGCCGTAAGGGTTTTTTGACAGTAACAGGATGCTCATCGCGGCGGCTACTACGTATGCGGTGCCGAGCCGGCCTTCGGGTTGCCCCCGCCCGCCTCGTTCCAAAAACGCCAGCACCATGATCGCGGTCAGTGAGAATGTAATTGAACCGGCAAAGGCGAGCGTGTGCGCGCTGTGTGAGCTATGTTCGGACAGATTGAATCCGAGCCACAAAGGAAGCGAGAGGGCGATAGCAACGCCTGTCGAGGAAATCTGCGGCAGTGCCACGCCCATGAAAACCAGCCGACGCAGCACGAGAAACACTCCCACGAGCGGGCAGGCGAGACCAACCAACACGCTGGTGTATATCGAATTGCGCAGGAGAAAATCGGGTGAGAGAATCTGATAAAGTGTTTCCATATTAGGCCATCCCCATTTCAAACATTTTCGCCATCCGTTCGGCAGTTAAGAGTTCGTGCGTTGCGCCGTGGGACATCTTGCCCTCGTGCAGCCAGATGACTTGCTCAGCATAGCGACGCACCGCTGCAAAGTCGTGTGTGACGAGAATGACCGTGATTTTCTTTTCTTTGTGGATCTGCGAAATAAACTCCAGCACCAAATGCTTCGCTTCACGGTCCACACTCATGGTGGGCTCGTCCAGCACCAGTACATCGGGGCGTGTAGTCAGAGCGCGGGCAATGAGCACACGTTGTTTCTGGCCGCCGGAGAGTTCGGCAAAGCGCCGATGGGCAAGGTCCTCAGCGCCCGCCGCACGCAGGCATTCGCGCGTGAAGGCGCGTTCGATTTGGGTGACGAGACGTCCCGGCCGGACTCGCCCGTATACGCCCATAAGGGCAACGCCGAATCCCGTGAGCAGATAAATCGGGTCGAACTGAAAAGCTTGAGGGACGTAACCGAACTCGAGCGGTGCACCTGTCGATGCGGTACTGATGCTGCCCGCGACTGGTGGAAGCAGTCCAAGCACCGTCTTGATCAGCGTCGATTTGCCCGAGCCATTGGCGCCGAGAATGGCTGTGAAACTGGCACGGGAAATAGAGAGCGAGATGCCGGACAGCACAGGTTGGTTGTTATAGCCGATACTCAGGTTGTCCAGCGTGATGAGTGCTTCATTCATAGTCTGTTGTGTGTGTCCGCTCGGAAAACGCGGGCGGACGCATCCTCCTCATTTTTATTTTCTCGATTGTGCGGCAGCAACCGTTGTATAAATAATGTAGTCCATCATCTTGATGTACGTTTCCGTATGCGGTACGCCGCCCGGTATGATGGGGAGAGTTATCATGGTTGCGCCGGTCTGTTCGGCGATTCTTTTTGGCGCCTTTTCGGGAAACTGCGGCTCTCGTACGACGATAGAAACATGCTCGGCCTTCATCGCCGTGACCAATTCCTGGATGTGACGAGGGGTCGGATCGATACCCGGCTTCAATTCAATCGTGCCGAAATAGTTCAAGCCGAAGCGTGCCGCAAAGTATGGCCAATGCTCGTGATAGGATACAAACTTCGTCCCCCTGAGTGGTTTGACCGCTTTCTCCCATTCGGCAATCTTGGCATTGAGTTTGGCGAGATAAGCGTCGCGGTTGCGCATGAATTCAGCTTTATGCTGCGGCGTAAACGCCACCAGTGCGTTGTAGATGTTCCCGATCGCAGTCTTTGCCAATACTGGATCGAGCACGTAGTGCGGATTGCCATAGGGATGAACGTCGCCCTCGGAATGATCGGTTGATTTGGGCACATCGCGCGGAATGATCCCCTTAGAGCAGTCAATATAACCGGGCTTGTTTACCTGAATGCGCGGGTTCTTGCTCGCCTCCAGGAGAGCGGGAAGGAAGGCGTGCTCGCAATCAAACCCCACCAGGATCATCAGGTCCGCCCGGTTCATCATCGGCACGAAGCTCGGTTTCATCGGCACCCCGTGGGTGTCTTCGACGCCGGTTGCCAGGCTGTGAACGTCGACCAGGTCGCCGCCGACTGCGCGCGCAAAATCCGCCATGTCGGTAAGCGTTGTAACAACGCGGATCTTCTGGGCGTGAGCGGGGATTGCCCACCCGCACAATACACCGGTGAGCGCGATGATCGATAATAGACAATATAATTTAGATTTCATGTTGGATTCCTCCTTAGCGTTGCTGCCAACCATGCGAGTGTGAGCCGATGATCCACGCCCATTGCAGATAAACGGCATTGTCGTCGGGCCTGCCAGACGCGGCGTTGCGCTCGGTATACGTATACTGAAGGCGCAATTGACTCCAGTGACTCATTGCCCAGGTGATGTACGGCGAGTAGGCGTAGGTTTTGTCATCATTATTCACCTGGTTCTCTACATATTCAAACAGGAATCCGGTTGACCACTGCCGATGGAACTTGTATGTGAGATACGAGTACAGTCCAAGCGAGCCGACGGACCGGCTGGGGAGGGGGGTTCCCGATGGATCGGTTACGTCATAGCGGTTATCGCTGTAGAGCACTTCCGTGCCCCATGTGAGGCTCTCGAACTGATTGTTGCGCAGCGGTTTGTAGCTTACAACCCAGTCTACTCCCCAAAGGCGTCGCTCGCGTTCGGTGAAGGTGTTGCCGGCTACTGTAGGAAGCGGAGGATTAACACCGCCGGGGTCTGCCCACTGTGCATCCGTACTTGGATTCCACAGGACTGAAATACCGGGTTCGAATGAGATATTGGGAGTCAGGTCGAAATATGTGGACAAGCGGCTCCAATAATTCAACCCGCTGCTGTTACGGAAATCACCGACATAGTTTGGCGGATTGTCGCCGCCGAACTGATTGCCCACGCCAACGGTCAGGCTCACATAGTGCTCGATCGGCACCAGCCAATTAAGCTGCAAGCCGTCCGTCCTCGATTCACCGCCGATGTATTGGGCGAGCGCCAGCGGACGGTTGACAAATGGCAGTTCATGGTCATGAATATACGCCAGCCGGCCGAACTCGCCGAAGAACCGCCCTGCCTTCAGCTCCAAGTTCCACGGCAGCGAGGTCGTCTGCAGCGCGGCCTCTTCGACCACCAAAGTCGATTGGCCGGTAATCGGGTCGGCTGATGCGTTGACCACCGCGTAGGCCTTGGCAAACGGGTCCACCGCCGCCGCCACATTCAATTCCATCGAACGTTGAAACATATCAAACCCGCCGGGACGATCGCTACCCGTCTGCGTCGATCCCTTGCTGCGATAACCGAAGACTGTCTCACCTACGAGACCAATGGCGGGATTGAAAATACCCGGGGAAGTCCTTGTCTGCGCTTCGGCCACTTGCTCCACCTTCTCCTTCAGCTCTTGTACTTGCTGCCGAATATCCCCGGACGGCACCGCCTGCCCAGCAGCAACGCCTTCGGGCTGTGATGAGGGATGCATCCGTTTGACCTCAGCCTTCAAATCTTCAATCATCTTTCGCTGCTCATCAATGGTTTGCTCCTGTTTCTTTAGGGTTTCCTGGAGGACTCTTTGTTCTTGGATTATCCTTCCTTGTTTCTCAATAGTTTCCTCGAGGGCTTTTAGTCGATCTTCCAAGGTTTGAGCAAATACTCCTGTTGAAAATAAAGATAAAATACAAAGCGTCATAAGCGTAGTCATGATTTTCATTATAGACACCTCCAATTACGACGAACTCCTTCTTCTTGCAAAGAATAGAAGGCAACTGTTCAAACCTCTGCGTTGGTTCGACAGTCTAAGATACTGCTTGGATTGATAGATTACGCAGCAGAGGCTAAGGGAGGCGCCCTGTAGGCAAAGGTGGGGAAAATCGGCCAGGAAGTGTGGATTATTTCCGTGTATGAATAAAGATAACAAATATCTTGATGGAAGGTAAAACCGGCATCACCCTCGGCACCTGCAAAGCAGTATGGACCGCTTGCCACGCATATAGGGCAATCCGAATGCCGGGAACCATCTTCATGGTGATGGAATACAATTGCGAACGTGGATACGAGGAAGAGAATGCAGAAAAAATATCTTACTCTTCTGTAGCACATTCTTGAAATCATGGTGGCCTTTTTTACTTATTACTCTTATAAGCAGCGATCATTTCTATTTGTTGCAGCCAGGCTGACGTTAGATTTTGATGATTCTTTATAAATCAAACTAACTTCAGTGTCAACCCGATCAGATTGTCTCGCGCCACTTATCATATTTACAACGCATATATAAAGAGAAATATTTTCTGCACCAATCGGGGGTTCCCCTATTTTATGTCTCCATATGCCTTAGACAGGACATACAAATTCCTCAGACGTGAGTGACTGCATTCTTTCAGCGTTGATTTATACTTTAATTCTTGATAATTTCAAGAAAGAATTCTATCGATGAATCATTGAGAAATGACAGAGCTGAGAATCGAACATGATACGTTCTGAGAGATCGAGGTTCCGGAAGAGCTATTATGAGACATGCTCCGGTCTGGGGGAGTTGAATATTCCCGAGAACGAGCCGGGAAGCTCAATCATGCCAGCCAAAGTCAATCCGCCTCAGTCAGAGGTCATGATGATGCTGTGCTTTCAGGTTATGGGAAACGACGTAGCGATTAACATGGGCGGCTCCATGGGAAACTTTGAACCGAATGTCTTCAAGCCTCTCATCATCTACAACTTCCTGCAGAGCGTGCGTCTGCTTGCGGACCTCCTGAAGCGATGGTCAGAAAAAGGAGATATTAAGCCGAGATCGTCATCAGCAGTGATCTGGCCTACTCGCAAAGACAGGATTAATTTTAGACGATAGGCATAAATGTTATTTGCTATTCTGAAAAGGAGCGCTTATGTGGGAATATACTGATAAAGTCAAGGAGCACTTCCTCAACCCCCGCAATGTCGGGGAAGTTGAGAACCCAGATGGCATTGCCGAAGTAGGTTCCATCGCCTGCGGAGATGCCCTCAAACTCTCTTTTAAATTAGACGAGAATAAGAGGATCAATGACGTCAAGTTCAAGACCTTCGGCTGCGCCAGCGCGATTGCGACATCATCTGCATTGACGGAGATGGTGAAAGGCATGACTCTCGAAGAAGCTATGAAGGTGACAAACCAGGATATCGCTGCTTATCTCGGAGGCTTGCCCCAGGAAAAAATGCACTGCTCTGTCATGGGAAAGCAGGCATTGGAGAAGGCGATTGAATATTATAAGGGCGGCCCGCCTACGGAACCGGCGGCGCAGATCATCTGCGAGTGCTTCGGCGTAACGGAACGCGAAATCGAGCAGGCCGTAAGAGAAAATAATCTCTCGACCGTTGAAGAGGTGACGAACTACACCAAAGCTGGCGGCGGCTGCGGAGGCTGTCATGACGCGATCAGACAGATCATCGAGAGGGTCCGGGCCGAGGCAGCGCCCGTTGTCAGGCCGAAACTCTCAAACATCCAAAAGATAAGAATGATCGAGGAAACCATCGAACGTGAAATCCGGCCGTCCCTGAAGAAAGACGGGGGAGACATCGAACTCGTCGATGTCATCGGTAACCGCGTCCTCGTCGCGACAAGAGGAACCTGTGCAACCTGCAAGGCTGCCGATATCACTTTGAAACATTTTGTCGAATTAAAGCTCCGGGATTTCGTATCGCCTGAGCTCGTAATCGAAGAGGTGACTGCATGAAGACAATTTATCTCGACAACAACGCGACGACGCAGGTCGCAGAAGAGGTTCTCGATGCCATGCTGCCCTATTTCCGCGACCTTTACGGAAACCCGTCCAGCATGCATTCCTTCGGAGGTCAGGTCGGACGAAAAATACGTGAGGCCCGAGAACAGGCGGCAGCTCTGATCGGCGCTCAACCGGAGGAGATAATCTTCACGAGCTGTGGTACGGAAAGCGACAATGCTGCGATCCGGTCAGCCCTGGCAGCCCATCCCGACAGGCGCCACGTCTTGACAAGCCGAGCCGAGCATCCCGCGGTCAAGTCTCTATGCGCCCATCTGTCAAGACAGGGCTATCGTATTACAGAGCTCCCCGTTGACAAGGACGGCACCCTGGACATGGCCCAGTATGAAAGGGTACTCACGCCGGATACGGCCATCGTCAGCCTCATGTGGGCGAATAACGAAACAGGGGTTCTCTTTCCCGTGGAAAAGGCGGCGGCACTTGCGACGGAGAGAGGCATTCTGTTTCACACAGATGCCGTCCAGGCAGTGGGAAAGATTCCCATAAACATGAATGCGAATGCCATCGATATGCTCTCCATATCCGGCCACAAGCTTCATGCGCCAAAGGGCATCGGAATCCTTTATGTCCGCAAAGGAACAAAGTTCTCGCCTTTCCTTATAGGCGGGCATCAGGAGAAGGAGCGCCGGGGCGGCACGGAAAACACGCCCAGCATTATCGGACTGGGGAAGGCCTGCGAATTGGCAGCGCGCAATATGGATACAGAGAACAGGATGGTCTTGCTCCTCCGGGATAAGCTGGAGACCGAGATTCTCTCCCGGATTTCCAACAGCCGGGTGAATGGAACCAGACTGTACAGACTCCCCAACACGACAAACATCAGCTTTGAGTTCGTCGAGGGCGAGGCCATTCTCCTCCTTATGGACGATTATGGAATATGTGCGTCCTCTGGTTCCGCCTGCACATCAGGGTCATTGCAGCCTTCCCATGTGCTCCGCGCCATGGGTGTTCCCTTCACCATGGCCCACGGTTCCATCAGGTTCAGCCTCTCAATCTATAATACGGAAGAGGAAATAGACTTCGTCATAGAAAAGCTGCCTCCCATAATTGAAAGGTTGCGCAGCATGTCGCCCTATTGGACCTTAGGCGCTCAGGTATGCTCTGTCCAGTAAAGGAGGAAACATCACCATGGACGATGACAAGGCCAAAATGGATCAATGTAAAACGGATATTGGAATAGCCCGGAAATTTCGCGATGAAATACCGGCCATTGTTGAAGAGCTTGCATCGTCCTGCACCCGCCACGATTGCTTTGACCACGTGGGGCCGGAACCCATTCCGTCGCGGGAGGCCATCATCAATACTGTACACATGGCGTGCCGCATTCTCTATCCCGGTTATTTTATCCACACACGTGTGGATGAGGTCAATGTGGGATACTATTTCGGTCAGGAGTTGACCGCTCTTTTTGAAACCCTCTCCCAACAGATTATGCTGGCAATACGGCATGACTGCATCCGACACAATCAAGTCTGCACAAATTGCGAAGAGCGTGGCCAGCAGGCAGCAATCGGTTTTCTGCGCGGTATTCCGCGATTGCGTCTTTTGCTTGCCACGGACATTAAGGCGGCCTATGAAGGAGATCCCGCCGCCAAGGGCTTCGATGAAATCATCTTCAGTTATCCGGGGCTTTTCGCCACCACAGTGTATCGCATCGCTCATCAGTTGCACCGTAACGACATTCCCCTTATCCCGCGCATCATGACGGAATACGCTCATAGCAGAACGGGGATAGATATCCATCCCGGCGCCGATATCGGAGAAAGTTTCTTCATCGATCACGGGACGGGTGTGGTAATCGGAGAGACGACCACCATCGGCAAGCGTGTCAGAATTTATCAGGGTGTAACCTTGGGTGCCCTTTCACTCGGCCGCGAAGAACTGGAAAGTCTCCGAAACAAGAAGCGCCATCCAACCATTGAGGATGATGCCGTCATCTATGCAAATGCCACCGTTCTGGGCGGGAAGACCGTCATTGGGGCCCGTTCGGTAATCGGCGGAAATGTCTGGATTACTGACTCGGTGCCGCCCGATACGGAGGTCTTTCTGAAAAAACAGGAACTCGTGCTGAGTGAGAAAACTGTTAAATGAAACAATGTGTTAAAGTCATGTTCCCATTGCGGTTCATCTATATCTTCCAAATCCTTAGGTAGCTTATGCCTACCATTGCTCTTACATTTAATCCTCATTGCCTAGCACTGCTAATCGTATTAGCGTCGCCTTATTTTCCCGGAACAGAAAAATGGATGGAGAAAGAGGCCGACATCCGAGAAAGACCGTCTCATTTCCCGCTTTGCTGAGCGGATGCGGATTGGAGGATAAGGCTCTGTTGCAGCCCGCATTGGTCGTAGATATTTCTCTGGGCGGATTACAGATATTGATCCCGAACACCTATGAATTCAAGAAGCAGGAAGACGGGGAAGCTTCCAGGATGACCATTACCTTCGCACTGCCCGAAAGCAAGAAATCTTTTACAATAAAGTGCGTGCCCCAACGTGTGTTTCGGTCTGATCATGAAACAAAGATCGGTGCTTCTTTAGTCGACACTGATGTTGAGATGTGTCAAACCCTTGAGAACTACCTGATGAGCTCAATATCGGCATAGATTTCATCGCTCGACATATCCCCCTAATTTTGCAGAAAAGGCTCTTACGCGCAGGTTCTATGGCAATGTTCAAAGACCGGATCATCGACGTTACCACGGGAAATACCTGGACCGGCATCTGGAAACTTTCCTGGCCCATGCTTGTCATGATGATTTTCGGTTTCCTGGTCGGCTTCACCGATGTTTACGTTGCCGGCCTGATCAGCCCGAATGTTCAGGCCGCAGTCGGTTTCATAACACAGATATATTTCCTCGTCATTATTGTAGCAAATGCCATCAGCATGGGCTCATTGGCGGTGATTTCGAGGGCCATCGGCGCCGGAGATGGCGAGCGGGCCATTGATGCCGCAAAGCAGTCGCTCCTGCTGGGACTCCTGATTTCCGTCGCTTTTACTGCGGTATGTCTCATATTTTATCGCAGCATCATTTCCGCAGCCGGCTTCCCGTCGCAAATCACGGACATTGCCGAAAATTTCTTGAAGATTTTCGCCTTCGCCCTCGGACCTAATTACCTCCTCATCATTTCTAATACTATTTTCCGCGCAGGCGCGGATGTGAAAAAGCCCCTCGTGACGATGTTTGTCATCAGCGTGACCAATATAGCCTTGGACTTCATGCTTGTTTTCGGCATTCCCCCTTTTCCGAAACTCGGCTATCCGGGAATCGCTTTTTCCACGGCCATTTCGACTCTGTTCGGAACATTGATGAACCTGGTCTTTCTGGGGATCAGTCAGAGGTGGCGCCCTGTTTATTCCAATTTCGGGGCCCTATCTTTCGCGACGATCAAAACCATTTTCAACATTGGATGGCCCGCCGGATTTCTTCAGGTCGCCTGGAATATTGCGAGCATACTCCTGTATAACGTCCTGGCAAGATTGAAAGAGGCAAGCATCACCGCCCTCGCGTCTATTGCCAACGGGTTGAGGATTGAGGCAATCATTTTTCTCCCTGCCTTCGCCTTCAATATGGCTGCATCGGTCATTGTAGGCCAGAATCTGGGCGCCGGCGATCCGGAAAGGGCCGAAAAGATGGGCTGGAAGCTCGCCGGTTTGGGAATAGGGGTTACGAGCATTATGGCCATTGTCATTTTTATCTGGGCGGAGAGCTTCGCATCCACCCTGACCTCGGAACCAACCGTCCTTGCCGAAACGGCGCAGTATCTCAGATTCAATATGGTCTCCGAACCCTTCCTTGCCTTAAGTACGGTGATGGGCGGCGGCCTTCAAGGGGCGGGTGACACACGGGGGACCATGTGGGTCATCATTATTTCCATGTGGTTCATCCGCCTCCCCCTTGCCGTATTCCTTGCACTATATATGGGTTTCGGGGCTCCCGGTGTCTGGACCGCCATGGTAGTCTCCATGACCTGCCAGGGGGTTATGATGGCCTGGTGGTTTCACCAGGGGCGATGGAAGAGGCTGAAATTGGACTAGATGATAAATTCGGAGTATAGAACTCCAGAATTCTGCAATCAAAGAAAGGAGACCGAGATAAATGCTGCACCTCTACAATTCAATGGGAAAGCGATTGCAGGTTTTTCGCCCCGTTAACCCGGAAGTCGTGAACATATTCACCTGCGGTCCTTCCGTCTACCAGCGGTCGCATATCGGTAATTTCAGGACATTCATATTCGAGGATATCCTGGTCAAGTATCTGGAATATTCGGGTTACAAGGTAAGACGGGGCATGAACTTCACCGATATCGAGGACAAGGCTGTTGTCGAAGCGGAAAAAAGACATACGACGGTAAAGCGTCTGACAGAAGAAAATATCAAATCCTTTTTAGATGAAATGTCCCTCCTCAAAATCAAAAAACCGGATTATCTTCCCCGCGCTTCCCGTTCGGTCGGCGAGGCGATCAATATCATCGAACGTCTGGTCACGCGCCGTGTAGCATACTGGCACCGGGGCAACGTGTATTTTGATCCGTTGAAATTTAAAGGATTCGGAAAAATTTATGGTCTTGATATGTCGCGTTGGCCGAAGACGAAAAGGCGCTTCAGTAAAGACACCTATCCGGGCATGCGCTGGAATCTCGGCGATTTTATTCTCTGGCACGGCCGCAAGGAGGGAGAAAGGGTCTACTGGAAAACATCTATAGGAGAAGGCAGGCCCGCTTGGAACATTCAGGACGCAAGCATGGTGAACAGTTATTTCCACGAAACCCTCTCCATATACTGCGGAGGAATCGACAACCTGATCCGCCATCACGACTATACGCATGCCATCCTCGAGTCCGTGCGACCCTATGCCATGGCGCGATACTGGCTGCACTGCCAGCATCTGTTTGTACAGGGACGGAAGATGTCCAAAAGCAAGGGAAATATCTACTACACTGATACATTGCTCGCCGATGGTTACAGTCCCGCGGAAATCAGGTTTTTCCTGATATCAAATCACTACAGGAAGAAAATAAATTATTCGCCGAAGAATATGAGCCGCGCCAAAGATAAGATTCTGGAGCTAAGAGGCCAGGTGCGTCGTATTGCGGCAAGGGCATCCGGCAATCCCCCGAGGCATTCTCAGGCGGGCGCCCGTCTTGCGAATGCCTTTGTCCGGCATATGGATAATGACTTGCGTGTCGGAGAAGCCATCGATGCCGTGCAGTCTCTTCTATCGGTGATCAAAGCGGAGGCCCTAAAACCAGAAGAGGCCGCGGATATCCTCTCCACACTCAAGGAAATGGATAGGGTATTGAATGTTTTGTTTTAGAATAGGAGTAGCAAAGCCAAGAGAGTTTCCGGCAGTTCGAGGTTGCCCGGTTTAAGTTTTTTTCCTAATTCTCCAAACCAGGCGGGATGCGTGAAATTCCGCGTACCGATGACCGAGACACCTTTCAGCTGCGCCCATTTCCAGATAATCGCAGAGGACAGGTCAATGCTCGTTGCTATGGAATATTTTGAATGGATGTGAAGGTCTGCAATGAAACGCATGAGGACCTATTTCTTCGGTCCCATGTGTTTGAGAAACCAGGCTGCAGCGAGTCTGGCCACCTCATCGATGGCGCCTGGCTCCTCAAAGAGATGGGTCGCTCCCGGTATTATGACCATGTCTTTCTTACACTTGAGATTTTCAAAGGCTTTCCTGTTCACGGCAATGACAGGCCTGTCATTGCCTCCGACGATGAGCAAGGTCGGCGTCTTGACTTTAGCAAGATAATCCATGTCGAGGGCAGGGCGGCATCCTCTCGACACTATGGCGGCAATGCCTTTGGGCTCTCTCGCTGCGGCCTCAAGAGCGGCTGCCGCACCGGTGCTTGCTCCGAAGTAGCCTATCTTTAAGCCGTGTGATTCAGCCCCTTCTTGCAGCCACCTAGCACCGGCAAGAAGCCTCTCGGCAAGTAGGGCGATGTCAAAAACCTTTCTGCGATCCATTTCTTCAGACTCTTCAAGAAGATCAAAGAGGAGTGTCGCGAACCCGGCCTCCTGCAATACTCCGGCGACGAAGGCATTGCGGGGACTGAGACGGCCGCTCCCGCTTCCATGGGCAAAGACAATTACGCCGGCCGGTTTCACGGGAAGACTGAAAATCCCCGCCAGTCTGACATTTCCCGCCTGGATCACAACTTCCTTATCGCGCATCTTGGCCATGATCACGATTCCCCCTTCTATGCCTGTCTCTGCTGAATCCGAAAAAAAGGATTTGCTTTCGTCCAGCCGTTTCCATCCTACTTAAAAAGGCACTTCTCGCCTTTCTCGTTGATGAAATACGTCTTTGACCCATCATAGAAGATCACGGATATCTGCCTGTGCTGTCCGTGTTTCCTGAGCAACTTGTGAAATTCCTTCTTTTCCTGCTCTGACTGCCACTGTACCGGACCGTATATTCCCTGTGACTCTACGGGCAAATGAATGATGGCCTGACAGAAAAGAGCAATAATAAAAAATGTCAATACAAATCTCATGGCTGGTCCTCCGCAAAGAGAGCGCCGCACTTCGTCATCCCCAAACCAGCCGCGTCAATCAGCGGCCGCCGGTTCAAAAAAGATCTCCCGCGAATGTGTCTGGCGGAGAGTGAAGAGGCAACACCCTCCGCCACAAGAGAGAAGAATAACACAAGTTGGCGCTAGAGGATTGTTCCGTCCGCGTCCACCTCAAGATATCGCCGGCTTTCACGTACCGCCCGCTGCCCTGCGGCTTCTCGGCCATATCAAGAGATAGAAGCCTCCTTCAGTTGTACCCACGGTCTATAATAAAATGTCTTGCAATCAGCACTTATAAGCACAAAAGTGACTGTAGCAGAATGATTCCGGATCACTTTGCTTTAATTCCGCCTCCGACAGACACTGCCCTATCATCCTCTTTGAGACTTCTTCATAGTCAGGGCATTTTCCCTCAGTCTTCTTGCATGTCATACATATGGCTTCGTGATCATAGCTCTATAGAATTCTTTCATCCTTCTGTTTGAGAGACCTATGGCACCTCGTGCATTCCGTTGCACAAAATATTTTTTCTTTCCAATCCTTCATTTTTCTTCAACTCCCTTCAATATCCGTGTGTGGCGCTAATTTAAAATCAAGAATCTTGTCAATCTTAACTGTCACTTTTCTCTGAATTTGAGGGACACCATCTTTTTTTCCTAAATCAGACACATACCCGTCAAAATATGCCAGGTCCTCTTCTTTCTTTGCCTTGCCGATTAACTGATAACCCGTGTCTTTTTTGAGATCCCATACAGCAATTGCCAGATGGTCATTCCTTCCCAACATATGGTTTACCATGGTTCCGGGACAAAACCATTCAGTAAGAACAACGTTATTTCTTGCATCGAGAGAAAGCTTCTTTGAAGCGGCTATGTGTGGGATGCCGTCTCCACTTACTGTTGCTATTAAGATATGTTGAGTTTTGTCCGCGAGTTCAACCACCCTTTCTAATAATTCCTTTTTCATTTCCAGCTCCATTTTCTCTCTTCAATCAAGACCTGTAGTACTTCTTCATCTTCAGTCTGATCAAATTTATGATAGAATTGTCCCACAGCGGAAAAGAATTCCGGCACCCACAGGCACGTACACTACAAAATCGGCGTCGTTTGCCAGTCTCCTCAGGCTATCTTCAGGGCCTACCGGCAGGGCAACCATTAGAGTCCGGGGCTTCCCCTCCCTGAGGGACCATGCTCGCGCTTACATGGTAGCGCCTGTGGCTATGCCGTCATCGACTATAATGACGTATTTCACTTTCAGATCTATTGCTGCGAAAATACGAAACGCGCTCCGCAATCACTTTCTGCCGCTTTTTCTTTTACTCTTCGATGTATTGAGCTCGTATGCCGATCTGGGATGCTATCCTTTCCCATCCGTCCCGGCTCCCCTTATCCGCCTCACGTATACAACTCTTGCCGACTCAACGGTTATAATCAGACGTTAAGGCAGCCTTCCTTCCACAGATAATCCTCTGCACACGGATCCTTCGTATGAAAGCACGGCGAATATCCTTCTATCATCTGATATTCGCGGATCATGTCTTCCTTTTTTCGGCCGACCCTGATATCTACGCCCTTTTTCTTCACTATCTCACGGACATCTTTGATTTTCACCGCAATCCTCCTTCGCATTCCCGCACCAATTGTCTAACATATGATGCGGACAGATTAACCCTGTTCTCTCGGACCGGTATAACCTTGCCCGGATTGAGCGAATTAGTATTTTCTTTCTGTAAATTACTTTCCTAAGCGGAGGAAGGCAATGAGGATAAAATAGAAGAATAATGGTAGGTATAAGCTACCCGTTGATACGAATGAGGTATGACCTGAGATTAAATAATTGCGTTCTGTTATTTTGCAAACAGCATCTTCAATGAAATCAGGAGAAGGGCCGCGCCGAAAATCCTTTCCAATACTGTATTCGAAAGGCTTGTTGCCATCTTCGCACCCACCAGGCCTCCGATAATGAAGCCCAGGCATATGAGGCCTGCTACATGCAAATCCACATAGCCCTGTCTGTAATATTGCCATGCCGCGAGTATGCCGATCGGCGGAACAAGCAGGGCCAGGGTTGTACCCTGGGCCAAGTGTTGTGACATGCCGAAGAATAGAACCAGCGCAGGGACAATAATCGTCCCCCCTCCGATGCCGATAAGCCCGCTGAGAATTCCCGCGGCTAACCCCAGCAGTATATATGAAGCTGCGTTCATGACACATGCCTCCGTTTATTCGTGACTGTTTCTCCTCCCGCTTAGCTGCACGGACGATTCAAGTGTTCAACCGAACACACCATAGGTACGCCATAAAATAAGCGTGTCGCATACGGGAAAGCAATGAGTATTAAATGGAAGAGGAATGGGAGCTATTTCCTCCCAATTCACAGCCATTTTATCCTTATTGTATATCATAATAGTATGAACTAATCTTCTCATTGTCTCTAGGAAAATCCCCAGCTGTGTCTCATCGGATAGTTTTCATAGGAGGGAATGATGGCAACGGCGCCGGCAAACTACTTCTTACCTTCCATGCCGGAGGGGCTGGAAGGTCTTACGGAATTAGCCCTCAACCTTCGGTGGTCATGGAGCCATACGGCAGACCCTTTGTGGGAATATATCGATCCCGATATGTGGAGTCTCACCGGCAACCCCTGGCTAATACTGCAGACGGTATCGCGTACCAGGCTTGAGGCACTCAAAAGCGATGCACGGTTTCGTGAGTTGATGGATAAATATCTCACGGCCCACCGGGAGTCTCTGCAAACCATCCGATGGTTTCAGCAGGCGTATCCCCTGTCGCCAGTAACTGTTGCCTATTTTAGCATGGAGTATGGCCTCGGGGAAGCCCTTCCCATCTACTCCGGGGGACTCGGAATACTTGCCGGTGATTACCTCAAGACGGCAAGTGACCTCGGAGTGGCAGCCTTAGGAATAGGCTTACTCTATCAGCAGGGTTATTTCCGTCAGACGCTGGACGCCGACGGAGGCCAGAGAGAAGTTTATCCCTACAACGATCCGACCCAGCTGCCCGTCGTGCCTGTCCGCGATCAGGAGGGGGAATGGCTGCACGTGGAGGTTGAATTTCCCGGCCGTATGGTGCGCTTGCGCGTATGGGAAGCCACAGTCGGGCAGGTGAAGCTGTATCTCTTGGACAGTAATGATCTTACCAATAGCGCCGTTGACAGAGGCGTCACCAGTGAGCTTTACGGAGGCGGGCCGGAACTGCGTCTGCAACAGGAGATAGCCCTCGGCATCGGCGGTTGGCGCGTTCTCTCTAAACTCGGCATTCAACCCCAAATATGCCATCTCAATGAGGGTCATGCGGCGTTTGCTATATTGGAGAGGGCGCGAAATTTCATGGTTTCCACGGGGCACACCTTCGATGTAGCCTTAACGGCAACGCGCATCGGCAATGTCTTTACGACCCACACACCCGTTGAGGCCGGTTTTGATCGCTATCCTCCGGACATGATAGGGCCTTATTTGGCGTCTTACGCGGGCGATCTGGGGATCGGACTGGATGGCCTCTTTGCACTAGGCCGTAAAAATCCCATGGATCAAGACGAACCCATCAATATGGCATATTTTGCCATCAGAGGGTCGGGAACCGTCAACGCCGTGAGCCGGCTGCATGGCGAGGTCAGTCGCAACATCTTCCAACCCCTCTTCCCCCGCATCCCTCAGCATGAAATCCCCGTCACTCATGTCACCAATGGTATTCATGTGCCGTCCTGGGATTCCGCCGTAGCGGATACTCTGTGGACTGATTTCTGCGGTGATGCACGCTGGCAGGGCACACTGGAGCTGATAGAACAGAATTTGAAGGAGGTACCGGAAGAGAACCTGTGGGCATTCCGCACAGCCCGTGTGACAGAGCTGATTCGATACGTGCGGGAGAGACTTCCAAGGCAGCTTGCCTCTGTGGGCGCTCCAGGCCAGGACATCCGGCAATGTAAAGAACTGCTCGATCCTAACTGCCTCACCATGGGTTTCGCCCGTAGGTTTACAGGCTATAAAAGGCCGAATATCCTGCTCCATGATCCGCAGCGGCTGGTCCGCCTTCTTACTCATCCTGAGCGGCCCGTGCAGCTTGTTATAGCGGGCAAGGCCCACCCGCTCGACAATGAAGGCAAAGAGATGATCCGCGCCTGGTCCCGGTTCATGAAGCGCCCGGAAGTGCGACCCCGTTTGGTCTTTCTCGCCGACTATGACATGACCCTGGCACAGAAACTGGTTCAGGGGGTCGATGTGTGGATCAATACCCCCCGCCGCCCATGGGAGGCCTGCGGCACGAGCGGCATGAAGGTTCTCGTCAACGGGGGACTGAATCTGTCTGAGATTGACGGATGGTGGGCCGAGGCCCATCGCCCTGAAGTTGGATGGTCCCTCGGCGACGGTCATGAACATGGAGACGACCCGAACTGGGACGCTTACGAAGCGGAAGAGTTATACCGTCTCCTAGAGACGGAGATTGTTCCCTGCTTCTACGAGAGAAATGCAGAGGGCATTCCTGGAGAGTGGGTGGCACGCATGCGGGCAAGCATGTCAGAGCTGACGCCAGCCTTCAGCTCCAACAGGATGGTAAGGGAATACGTGGAGAAACTTTACATGCCCGCAATTGATGGTTCTACAAGGCGAAGAGCGAATGGGGCGCAAATGGCAAAACAGATCAATCAGTGGCGCAAGTCGATGGAAACCCTCTGGCCGCAGTTGTCAATGCGCAATTTCATATTCGAGAGTACGGGTAAGTCCTCGTATATCTTCAGGGTGGAAGTCCAACTTGGCGCGGTCAATCCCGGTGTCGTGGAGGTACAGCTCTACGCTGATCCCCTATCAGACAAGCCGCACGAGGTTCACGCGATGACCCGCGCAAAAGTCGTGGACGCGCCGACAAATACGTATCTTTACGAAGCAAGCATCAAGACCAGCCGACCGCCTGCAGACTTCACACCCCGCGTGATTCCTATCCTTGGCGGCGCCATGGTGCCCCTGGAGGCGCCACAGATTCTCTGGTACAGCTGATGCGCAGATAAGTAACTCGCAGGAAAATAGGATGCAGAAGAAAAGCGCAGGATTACTTCTGTACAGGCATCGCAATGGCACCGTGGAGGTCTTTTTGGTGCATCCCGGTGGACCGATGTGGGCCAACAAGGATATGGGGGCCTGGTCAATTCCCAAAGGAGAGTTAGACCCGGACGAGGACCCGCTCAACGCCGCGAAGAGAGAATTTGCAGAGGAAACGGGTTTTAAAGTGAAAGGCCCTTTCACGGCGCTCACACCGGTTAGGCAACGGAACAATAAACTTGTATACGCCTGGGCAGTGGAAGGCGACTGCGATGCCGCTGCTGTGAGGAGCAATACTTTCCCCCTCGAATGGCCGCCGCATTCGGGCATCACGCGCGAAGTCCCAGAGATCGACCGTGCCGCATGGTTTTCAATGGCAACGGCCAAAGAGAAAATCTTCAATGGTCAGATCGGGCTTCTCGATGAGCTCGAAGATATCCTCTCCACCGATTCGCACACAGTTCATCAATGAACACTTTATGTCCGGAGCAGAGTTAAGCAGTCGTTGCGAGGGCGCATCCCGTGGCGATCTCAAAGATGCATTGTCATTCCCGCCTAATTAGTGATCTGTGCGAAAACAAAAAGCCTGCATATCCCACTTGATTAAAGGGGAGTTGGGGGATTTTCTCTGCCGTGCAAAATCCCCCATGTTACCCCTTGCAAAAAAGGGAACGGAAAAATGTGAAGGACGTAAAGAAGCAACAGATATTATTTCTGCCGCGTTACGTTAAAATGATCCCTTCTGTTCTTTGCCCAGGCGTCTTCATTGTGACCCGGATCGAGGGGGCGTTCCTTTCCGTAGCTTATGGTGCTTAATCTCTTCTTTTCCACACCGAGGTCAACGAGGTATTTCATGGCGCTGGCCGCCCGTCTCTGGCCGAGAGCCATGTTGTACTCAACTGTTCCACGCTCGTCACAGTTTCCCTCAATACGGACCATGAATTCCGGATGCGCCTTAAGCCACTTGGCATGCATATCCAGAATCTTCCGCTCATCAGGCCTGAGGTCAAAGCGGTCAAATGCAAAGTGGATGTCCGCAAACTCGGAGGCCTCCTTGTTAGCGAGCGCCGCGGCAGCTGCCGCCGCCATGGCCGCCTCATCGATCTTCTGTTCTTCCGGGGCCTTCGCGGGAGCGGCCTCCGCAACCTGCGCGGGCGCCTGCTTCTCCACCGTCGCCTCTTTTTCCACTGCCGGCTCCTCCTTCATGACTGCCTTCTTCGCGCATCCCGCGGGCAGAACAAAAGCACATATGATGGCCACCAAAAATAACGTTACAAAAATCTTTTGCCTTCTCATCTCTCTCTCCTTTCTAATCGTCTTCTTAATCCTATTGATCCTTCAGCCTGCCGTACAGACGGGCAGGTTGCCTTTGTGAACTCAGCAAATTCTAAAGATAGTCTTAAGGCACCGCGATGGATACGTAAAACGACTGATCATCGCGGCTCAAAAGAAACATCACACTTTCGTTCGACTTAATCTGTTCCATTGCCTTTTTAAAATCGTTCAAATCTTTGATGACTTTCTTATTCACTTCCCGGATCACATCGCCGGGCTCTATCCCTGCGTCATCCGCAAGGCTGTCCTCCTCAACTTGGATAACAACGACTCCCGCCTTTGCAGTAATATCAAACTGCCGCCTCCATTCAGGCTTTATGTTGTCGCCTGTAAAGCCAAAAATGTTTTCTGTCTTGCCCGCCTGTAAAGCCAGACGCTGCTCTGTCATTTCCACAACCGTCACTTTAACATCAAGTTCTTTGCCCTGCCGTATCAGCTTGACATTAACGGTCTTCCCAACGGGAGTCTCTGCGACGATCCAGGGAAGTTCGTTCGAGGACTTGATGGCCTTGCCGTCAAAGGCAAGGATGACGTCTCCCTGTTTGATGCCGGCCTTTTCGGCAGGACTGCCCTTGATAACATCGGCAACAATTGCCCCCTGCGCCTCTTTCAGTCCGAAGGACGGCGCCAGGTCCGGTGTCACCATCTGAATCGAGACCCCCAGCCAACCCCGCACTACCTTGCCTTTTTCCCGAAGCTGGGCGATAACGCCCTTCGCGGTGCTACTGGGAATGGCAAACCCTATACCCTGACCCGCGGCAACGATGGCAGTGTTGATACCAATGACCTCGCCTTTCAAATTGACCAGAGGTCCCCCGCTGTTTCCGGGGTTGATAGGAGCGTCGGTTTGAAGGAAATTGTCGTACGGTCCGGATCCGATAACCCGCCCGGAGGCACTGATGATTCCCTGTGTAACCGTGTGCTCGAGCCCGAAGGGGTTCCCGATAGCCAGCACCCAGTCACCTACCTGCATAATGTCCGAGTCGCCGAGGGCAAGTGTCGGGAGAACTTTGAAGATAGATGATATTTTGATCAGGGCCAGATCCGTCTTGGAATCCCTCCCTATCACCTTCGCCGTGTATTCCCTTCCGTCCGCCAGCCTGACTTTAATCTCCTGAGCCCCCGAGACGACGTGATTGTTCGTGATGATGTAGCCTTCTTTATCGACAATGATGCCCGAACCGAGGCTTCGTTGTTTCATTTCCCTGTCCGGCATATCACCGAAGAAATCCCCGAATGGCCCGTCATGTGGACCAAAGAACTGCTTAAAGGGGTTGCCGGGGACCTTGACGGTTGTTGTTGTGCTGATATTCACAACAGCAGGCGTGACCTTCTTGGCAAGCTCCGCAAAGGACTGGGGAAAGCCGATTGCCTCCGCGCGCCCCTTGTCATTGAGACAGGCGGCGGCGAAGACAATCAAGGCGAGAGTGAGAATGAACAAACCCTTGGTAACATCAAAAGCACCGAATTTTCGTCCCATGACATCCTCCTTGAAAGAACATTTTGTTAAATTACTGATTTGTCAATTCTGCCAATTGTAGTTGCCAGCTACTATGAATAGAGGGATGTAAGAAATGACCTCAGATTCGTTTTCTTGCTTTTTATTCCAAATTTGGAACGAAGATTTTTTCTATGAAAGTCTACGGCCGTGGTGGAAATATTAAGAAGCATGGTTATTTCCTTAGTCGTCTTTCCTTCTTTTACGAGTGTGGCCACCTCGATTTCCCTCGGCGTCAGACTGAGGTACGCCGAGGACAGCTTCCTCAAGAAAGGCGATACGATGTCATTTAAATGGGACTCAATGATCTCTATATGCACCCGCTGGCTGCTGTCTAACCTGGGGCTCTTCAATTTTTCCAGGTAGGGAAGAACAAGCTTTTTAACATTGACCAGCACCTGCTCTTCCATGGTAGCTTTATCTTCTTCCCGGTGCTTCAATAGGACCTTCAAGGCCGTATTGGCTTCCTCAAGACTCTGCGATTTCAGTTGCAGCTCCTGCTCTCTTTTCTTCAGGACTTCTTCGGCCATTTTCCGCTCCGTAATATCAAGAAGAGACATGACTACCCTCTTCGTTGAGGGTATGGCCGCTACATTTGCCAGGACATTGAGGATATCACCACTACTGTCGGAAATCCGGAATTCATAGCCGTCAGAGGGCGTCCGCGAATGCTTACCCACTGCGCGCGCGAGGAGCTTCACCTTCGGGAGGTCGTCCTCAT
>JBEKOL010000049.1:0-22870 GCA_049521775.1 Syntrophales bacterium | reverse complement strand
CGGGGTGTGGAAACGGAACTATGGCAAGGCTAAACGGGCACCGTCAGACGAAAGGGACGGAAACAGACAAGCCAATACCTACGGCAACCGCGCCACATCTCGACTCTACACCGACACATTTCATCTTTTCATTGATCGATCTTACGCAGTACGGGTTGAAACATGCGAAGACTCGACAGCTTATTTTTTGTTCGTATAGGATCCGGCTGCCTTCCTTGTAATGTTGACTTTTTCAATTCCGCCACTCAATACGATATTTCAATCAGTAATATTCTAAAAAAAGCAGAACTGTATCTTAAAATGTGGTAGAAGTTTCTGGGCAGGTCAGAAGAGCAATGCGAAAATGTTTGAGAATAATCCATTGTGTCATGTGTATCTTGATTATATTTTTGTCTCCAGGGTGTAGCGGTTCGTTCTTTAAAAATTATGGCAGGATAACACCTGACGGTAATGTGACAAACGCTTTCGAAAAATATCAAGTCAACCCCAATTACAATTATTATATCAGTGGATCAGATGTCTATCCCACTGCGATTATAGGTCTGGATAAAGCCTATACACTTGAACCTGACCTGTGGAAGCAAGTTGAGATGACGCCCAAGAAACTAAGTGAGCTTGTCCAGGACATGCGGGACAAGATCGAGTTTATAAACTGGGGACAGCTCCCTCACGGATTTGCAATGTTCGATGACAAAGACAAACAGATCGGTGTCTGGTATTCCATCCTTGAAGCCAAAACTTCACTTAGTATGAAAGACGACCACGCGGTTATAATCATTACACCGGACATCGACACTTATTTGAAATACGAAGATTAATGGCAATCATCATTCAAAGTGAAAATAGCAGAGTGTCGTCTCAAAGATAATGTAACTCCTCGCAATTAGGAAAGAGAGGAGATAGCCATGGATCATCTGTTCACAAAAAACGCAGGATGTGGCGTTGGCTGGTTAGTGGACATTGCTGATCGTTGACTTCAGCGGTCAGTACAGTGGCGAACTTTATACTATATTTCTTTTAACAATCTTCAGAGAATCACTTTATAAAACCATTTAGTTTGGTGTAACAACTAATCGGCATCTTCTAACAAGATAAAGGTATGAATGGATTTTCAGTATTTTTATTCACAATGATGCTGGCTTGCTATGCATGCCGACCTCTTAATCTTGGGATTACTGAAGGCAAGCTTTCGCCTTGCCCGGACTCACCTAATTGCGTTTCTTCACAAAGCTCAGATAAAAGACACTTCATTCAGCCTGTCCGGTATGAAGGAACAGAGCAAAAGGCCATGGAAAGGCTCATTGGCGTGATTCAGGGAATGAAGCGATGCCGAATTATTACGATGGGGGATCATTATATCCATGCGGAATTTACCTCAGCTGTTTTCCGCTTCGTGGATGACGTGGAGTTTTATTTTGATAGTGAAGCAAAGATCATACACATGCGTTCTGCTTCTCGGATCGGATATTCCGATTTTGGGGTGAACCGACAAAGGATGGAGAAAGTCAGATCACTATTCGACAACTCGGTAAGTAATCCCCGCAAGTGAAGAAACTCTGCCCTGCATATAATCAATAGAATTAAAACTGTGAGTCTGGGTGATAACAAGAGCCCCCATACCCAAACACCATCTACCGCCAGCCATCTTGTAAACGAGTGGTTCAACATCCACTTATCAATCTAGCAATTCAACCAGTAACCATCATTAAATATTACTTGACATATTAGAATATACATTCTAATATAACGTTACATATGGGAAGGAACGCGCAATTCAAAAATGAACAGTTTGTAGATGCAGCATTGAAGATTGCTGCGGATCATGGTCCTGCGGCAGTAACCATTGCTGCTGTCTCTGAGGAAGTGGGCGCACCGGTTGGATCGGTCTATCATCGTTTTCTGTCGCGGGATTTACTTATGGCCGAGGTGTGGCTCCGGGTCGTTGTGTCATTTCAGGAGACGTTTCTAGCGGTGCTGGAGAAAGGCGAGGGGCTTGAGGCTGCCCTCCACACGCCGCGCTGGGTTCGTCAGCACTCTGCTGAGGCCCGTATCCTTCTTCTCTACAGGCGGGAGGAACTGGTGGCAGGCGCCTGGCCTGAAGAGCTCAAGGAAAGGGTGCTTGCGATCAAACGCCGGCTGGATGGCGGCATCCGCAATTACGCGGCGCGGACCTTCGGCAGAGCCGGGCTGGAGGATATAAACCGGACGGTCTTTGCGCTTATCGAAGTGCCTTATGCCGCTGTACTTCGTTATATACGGCTGGGAAAGAAGCCGCCCCGGTCGGTCGATGGCTATATAATGCAAACCTATTCAACCATCATGAGGAGGCAGAAATGAAAATCTTCAACAAGCATGACAGAATTATCCCTGCAACGCAGGACGCCGTAGGCCGGGTTGTCGACAGTCTTTCCGGCCCTAATGATGCGTTATGGCCGTGGGAAAGATGGCCGCCGATGGTGCTGGATTCCGTCCTGGGATTGGGGGCGTCCGGAGGTCATGGACCGGTCAGGTACCGGGTGACCGAATACGTGCCGGGGCGTAGAGCCGCATTTCAGTTTGATGATGCAGGTCTGCTGAAGGGCGTTGACGGCCACCATTATTTTGAAGTCATATCCAGGCGCAAATATGTCGTCATCCGCCATGTTCTGGACGGTGACTGCAATTTCGGTACATGGTTGAAATGGACCTTTCTTGTCGAGCCGCTGCACGATACTGTGATTGAAGATGCTTTTGATAAAGTGGAAAGCAAATTCAGAGGTATGACCGTGAAACGCTCACACTGGGGCCCATGGGTTAGACTTCTTCGCTGGATGAGAGCTCAGCAACGGCGTCGTCTGGAGGCTACGAGGGGATAGCAAAGAGTGACATCGAAGAAAAAGCCTTATTGCGCATTCTTATTATTTTTTTAAGACGCTCAAACCCTGTTTAAACAGGTTAAGTCCAGACCAGATTCACGACCAACTTAACTTCCTGAAGTCAAGCCTCCGGCAATTTTGACTTGCATACTTTCTTTCAAACGGTAATCCTTATTGACTATATTTGTTGAAATCGAATTTCTGGAATAAGTCAAAGATTACATCACCAACGAGAATATTAATCGTATACAGTTCGTTTGTTGTTTGAAAGAACTGGCTTTATCCGGGAAATTAAAAGGGGCTCATGATTTCTCAGAACCCCTTTTGAATAATTCTTGCGAAAAAAAGATTGAAACAAGTTATTGGCTCGTGCTCGGCGTCGGCGGAGGCTTTGGTGCTTCCTTCTCTTTCTTCAAATCTTCCGCCCTCTTTGCCTTCTTTGCCTTCTTCTTCTCTTCCATCTTCTTCTTGTCTTTGTCAGAAAGCTTCGGCGTCGCCCCTTGCATTCCCTCCTTGTCTTGAGCTGGTGCAGGCTCCTCTTTCTTCACCTCTGCCGCCTTCTTTGCCTTCCTTGCCTTCTTCTTCTCTTCCATCTTCTTCTTGTCTTTGTCAGAAAGCTTCGGCGTCGCCCCTTGCATTCCTTCATTAGCTGGTGCCGGTGCGGGAGCCTGAGCCTGAGCGAAGCAGAGACCGGTCACAGAAAGTGCAAACAGAATAGCGATAAATACTGTAAGTTTCTTCATACAATTTACCTCCTTTTATTCAATTTGCCATTAATTTAGCAAGAACTATTCCACGATGCAAGAAAATAATAATCACAAGTAACAATAATGGGTTGCCGAAATGCTACGATGGCATACGCCTCCTTTATTGAGGAAGTATTCCACTTTTTTGGGGAATAATTCCCCAACTGTACAGCTAAGTTATCGGGGCGGGATTCCACCGCTCAGGGCCATGGTCAATCCATGTGAGGAGTGCACTGCGCCGAAGGTGAACTGGTTTATCACGCTTGGCAGCGAACTCTATCTTGTCCGCTACAACAACGGTTTGACCATCGTAGTGTTTGCACGGGAAGGCGTTGAAGTGTGTTACCGGGTGTGGATCACGGGGCGGAGACCGAAGTGGTTGAGAAGGGTTGAACCGGCGCTCATAGAACGACAACTGTCAAACAACGGTATGCTGACGTGTTTGCTTCCCTGCTATCGGCAAAATTGAGAAGCCGGACATTACTTTCTTTCGATTCGTAATATTCAGCTTGATGAACGGCGACTGCTGAACAGTCTAGGTGACAGCGTTTAGCCAGGTGGGAAGAATCGAACCCGATTTTTTTGGCTCTACCTAATGATGCCCTTTATTCATTGAAGAAGAACGTTGATAATTCTAAATCATTATGCAAGATTACCGTTGCCAATACCTGCAATTTCAAGGAAAGCGATCTTGTAAGAACGCATGCCTTCAGGGACATATCTCTTTTTGTGGGAGCGGAGCCGAATCTGCTCGGCAGCATACCATAAAACCCCGTGCAAGGCGCTATGGACTGATTATTGAGACCTATGATAGAAAGCAAGATACATGATATTATCGGAAATAAACGTTAGGAGAATATTTCATGTTTCAAAATGTTCCGATGGCAGAGAAAGAATTGATTTATATGGGGCTGAAAAAATTAATTTCTGCAAATACCGGGCAGGGTTTTCGTAACGGAGATCAGGGACATCCTATCTATATCTTGGGCAGCAAGGGTCAATTGCCTGAAGATGATCCTGATCTTCCTGGAAAGCACGTGCTATTCAAGATGCTGAGAGAACTGAGCGACGATTTTAAAGCTAAAGGTCATACGGGTGAAGCATGGTGGTATGACTTTTCCTCATGGGGTAATTTCAGTAAATTTGCATTGGAAAGCTTCAAGAAATGTGAAGGCAAGAGATCTGGTGTGTGAATCAGATCAACTTTGGCAAATACAAAGTCACATGTCGTTTTGTCGGAGCAGTTCGTTGAATGCGTGATGAAACAGTCATGACGGCCAGCCGTCACAAAAGAGAATGAAAATAGCCTTGTCGACACCTTTATGGTGAGTGTAATAATATCAACGTATTAAGCTTCTATTTACAGGGGAAACATGCTACTCCTTGACAGCTTATTCCTCGCACTTGCATCCTACGTCTCCCTTCCTGAACTAAACAAAGACGGCCTCTTGGAAAAAGTTGCAGGTTCTAATCGGTAATGATTATGCCGATACCGATTTCCCCACTCCGTCCGGTGATCCCGTACTGAGCACTCATTGACTAGAGTTACTTGGAGGATGTTGAAGAGAGATCGGAAAAGCGAATTCTTATCAATGAATATATTAATGTTCTTTGTAGACAATGAATTGCAGGAATGTCTTGTCCAGATTGCTTAAATATTTCCCCTTTCGATATGCAAAATAGAATGTCCGTTGAAAATCAACCCCTGATATGCCGAGCGTTTTTATCACGCCAAGATGCACTTCGCGCTGTATAGCAACCCTAGACATAATGGAGACACCCAGGCCCAACTCCACAGCTTTCTTTACAGCCTCAGTGTTACCAAACTCCTTCGTGTTCTTCAAGGCAATGCCCGCCCGGCCAAGCCTTTCTTCAATTACTGCTCTTGTTCCGGAGCCCTGCCGAGAAAAGATAAACGGGCAGCCCAGCAAGTCGTGAGGTTCGATATTGTTGCACGAAGCCCATTCGTGATTGCTGGGCACGATTACAACCAATTCATCCTTGAAAAAAGGCTCCAGCGTCAATCTATCGTCACTTACAGGGGCGCCGAGAAAACCGAAATCTAGGGAATTTACGATAACCATCTCAGCGATTTGCTGATTCAAGGCGATATCCAGATGGATATCAATATTTGGATACATGGATCCGAACCGTCCCAGAACCACTGGTAAAAGATAAATACCTACGGTGACGCTGGCCCCAATATTCAGTATGCCGCGGTTTAGTCCCTGCAGTTCATCAATCTCCAGTTTTAACTGATCAATCATGTTAAAAATGGGTTCTGTTTTCGCGTATAAAACTTTTCCTGCCTGAGTGAGAACGACCTTCTTTCCAAGCCTGTCAAACAGGCGGATCCCATAATATTCTTCCAAGTCCCTGATGTGCTTGCTGATTCCCGGCTGCGTCAGAAATAAAGCTTCAGCGGCGCGCGTAAAACTCTGCATTTTGGCAGCAACATGAAAAACTCTCAACTGATTCAAGTTTATCTTAATATCCATAAGCATAATTTATGATAATCATAAAATCTAATCATTTGATTTATACTAAAAAATGGCGATGATTACAATAACAAAATGAAGGAGGATATTATCATGTCAAGAGAAGAATTGGAAAAGAAGGCCTTTGATTACTATAATACTGGTTTTTGTTGTTCTGAGGCTCTGTCAAAGACGATCATCGATCATTTTGCCGAGAAACCCGATGGTTATCCTGTAAAGGTTGCATCTGCATTTTGTGGCGGAATCGGCGGAACCAAAGAAGATATCTGCGGGGCTATGACGGGTGCGGTAATCGCAGTCGGTTATCTGTACGGCAGAACAGAAGAAGGAAAGGATTTAAGCAGCACACGCACGATCATATCCGAATTTCGCAAGCAATTCCTTGAGGCGTTCGGTTCGACCAACTGTGCGCTCATATTGGAAAAGCTGGGCGAACAGGAAAAATCCATCAAATGCAAACAGTTGACTGCAAAGGCAACAGGGATGCTGTCGGATATTCTGGTCCAGACGAAAAGCAAACAAATTGATTAGCAGGTGATGGAATCACCATGAATATGCGTATCCGGTTCGATCATAACATGATGATCATGGGAATCGGCAAGAGCATCGGACGGTATCTGGAGTTGTACTCGCTTGCCGCTGTCGCAGTTGGCCTTGCCGCCGGAGAGATATGTCAAGGAGCATCCTTAAAGTATCTCATTCCCTTTGCGCTCTTCATAATGCTTTACCCTGCATTTCTCGATACGGATATCGGCGTGATCATAAAAGAGTCCTTTGCGGACAGGAAGCTCTTGATCATGGCACTGTTTGTCAATTTCACAATCTCGCCCCTTTTGATGTATGGGCTTGTGCAATTGTTTTCCGCCGCATTGATCCCGGATTTGATGCTTGGACTATTGATTTTCAGTCTCATACCGGGTGGCGGTATGGGACCCGCGTACACAGGCATGATACATGGAAATGTAGGGCTTTCCATTGCCATTACAGCAGTGGGACTGGCCATGAGCATAATATTCATGCCGCTCTGGACGGCTTTCCTTATCGGAAAGGTCGTCCATGTGCCCACTGCTATAATCGTGAAATATCTATTCATGATCATCATTATACCGGCAGCGCTTGCATCAATTTCCCGCCGATGGATCATGCGAACCCGGGGGGGTGCAGCATTTGAAAGAATAAAAGGGCAATTTCAGAACGTGACAGGTATCGGGCTGCTACTCCTTATCTTTATAATTTTTGTTCTGAACGGCAGGTTTGTCATGGATAATTACTCTCTGATTGTGAATATTCTCTTCCCTGCGGCATCCTTTTCCTTGCTGCTCCTTGCAGGAGCATCGCTCGCTGCCGCAATCTGTCGATCGGACTACGGCGATTCGGTTGCGTTTACCATCAGCGTGACTTTGAAGAACACAGCTGTTTCCATGGCGTTGGCTACGACAGTCTTTCAGGACATGACAGCATTGGCTATCGCAATAACGGGTCCGCTGGTTCAGCTTCCCGTCATGCTCAGTTATATAAAGATCCGGGCGGCGGTGCGCGTATGAGATTATTAAATAGGTATTAAACTATGGGAGCAATTGAGATTCCATATAAGAAAGCCGAATTCAGTAGTGACGGTTATTTAGTTACACCTGAGCCCTGGACCGTCATTTATACATATTAATTGTTCGCATACAAAACGAAAGGAGCAGACCATGAAAAAATTGTCGGACGCAAATCCCTCTGATTTTTCAATGTTGTTGGATGCAACACATAAGCTAAGTGGATTTGATGCCGTTGAAAAGGTAGCTCAGGCATTCATTGATATTGTTTATGAGCATTTTCAAAAATCCCTCTTATTACTGAGACTTTTCTCTTCGCTCCCCTACTCTGCTCTGCCTACTCAGGACCAACAACTGGTAAACAAAAAAGCAAATGATTCAGGAACAATGCATCTTCTTAAAGATCGTACACCAATTCTAACCCTGTTGGCAACCAGAGGGCAAAAACCCGATTGGAATGAGCGCGATAAGTCTCAGGGTTTCAGGTGCATTCCACTTGTATCGAGGAAATATGGCGCGTCATTGTCCATGTTATCCATGCAATTCAAAAGTATGAATTTTGATTTCAGCCAGTTTGATGATTGGAATGCTTTGATCGTCAAGAGGGGCCGCGCCGACCAGTATTCAGGGATTCTCTATGTACGTGAGGCGGGAACTGATAAAGACGATCAAAATCGTATGGTTGTTCCTCGTCAGGAATTTGTGGCCGATTATGGAGTTAAAACCGCCTTGGGTTTTGGAGGAGGGTATACGAGTCATCCAACCATCATCATACTATTTGCATTCACAAATGAAATTTTGAGCAGGCCGGCTGCTGAACCTTTTACCCAATTACTTGAGGCCTACAGATCAGTTTCAGGAAAGCTCATCGAAAATGGACGCATCTTTGCCCAACCGGTCACGGCGATCTCAAGGCACGATTAACGCCATTTTCATTCTTTTTTGTGACGGCTGGCCGTCATGAATGTTTCAAATGGAAATCAGTAGGGTCGTATAAATCATAGAAATAACTTTTTACTTGACTATGCATACATTTCTGATATTTTTTTTTATAATTTCTTACCTCACCCTAGTTAACCCAACAACCCAACCTTTAACCTTCTGGACTGCCGTATGAAAAGGTTTCACTAAGAGGTACCAATATGACGCTTTCAGGAAGGCGCGACGCCCTTTTGGAGGCTTCTTACGTTTTTGTTTTCAATAAATCCAAACAAATTAAACAATAAAGGAGGGTTATAAACTATGGTAAAGAAAATCTTTGCACTGCTTGTTTGCTTCATTGGCTTAACAATTTTTATATCTATATTGCATTGCCAAGGTTCAATAAAGACTATAACACTCCCCAATGGTGAGGCGGTTTTGGATCTAAACGGGGAATGGGATGTTTTGGTAGAGGGCTATGGAGAAGCGAGATCTATTGGCAACTGGAAGCAAATCTGCAAGATAACGCAAGAGGGTAGTTCTTTTGTAGGTGTCAGAATGATGGATGATCCGTATAATACAAAAGGTAGCCAAAATCTACGAGGTGAGCTCGACAAAAATGGTTTTAAGAATGTCCAGTTAGTAACTACACTTATGGGATCTATAGATGCCAAAGGCCAAATCAGTGAGGATGGGAATAAGATGATAATCGATGATGGTATGAGAGTCAGAGTGACGTTCACCAAAAAAAATAAGGGGGTTCCCATTCCTAAATAGTCGACGAACAATTCATCAAACGCTTAACCCCGAAAGAGCGATACCTGACATATTTTGTGAGAAAATTAGCTTGACATAGAAGAAAAATTTCTTTCACATTTCCCGAACAAAGAAGAAGTTCTTATCAATCAATAAACTTGGCTATTGACGAAACGGTAGTTGAAGACCTCGTCGCTGTAGAAATAGCGGTGGTTCGGATCCGTCGCATTGCACTCCTCGTTCACACGCTCGAGAATGCCATTAAAACCAATGATCTGGCGTTGGCCACGACGGCTAAGGCGGCAATAAAGCGTACCAGGTGCCGGAACATAGCTGTAGCCTCTCTATTTCATTAACCGGTGGAGGAGAAAGATATTGAAATGCGTGGGTTACCCCAATCTGCCTTTGACACATAGGGCCTTCCATTGTATGGTTTCTCGTTACTCATAGTCATGTCTTATCAAAACAAATCAAGCGGACAAATCAAATCGAAGGAGGAAACTCAATGAATCGTAATGTACTCTGGGTCGGTTCCGTGGTACTCGCCGTTGCCATTGGCTTTGGCGTAGCGAATTTTGCGAATTCGCAGACAGGCGAGAAGCCGAAGCGTTTTTCCCAGCTCACGATGGACCAACTCAATGACCAGCAGCGGCCTCTAGGCGAAAAGATCATGAAGATTTCAAGCGTCGGTCTCGGGGGCCCTTACAATCCGCTGCTGCGCAGCCCGGTCCTGGCGCAACGCATGTATGATCTGCTCGATTATCTGCGCTGGAATTCCTCGCTGTCGCGGCAGTTGACCGAATTCGCGATCCTGATCGTGGGGCGGCAGTGGCGGAGCCAGGTTGAATGGTATGCGCATTATCCGCTGGCGCTGAAAGAGGGCCTGTCGAAACAGGTGGCCGACGACATCAAGGCCAACAAGCGGCCGCGGGGCATGATGCCTAAAGTGGAAGCTGTCTATGACTTCTGTATGGAGCTCTCGACGAAACACGAGGTTTCCGACGCCACGTTCAATCGAACCAGAAAATTCCTCAGCGATCAGCAAATCATGGATCTGACGGTGCTCAGCGGAACCTATGTGACGGTGGCCATGGTGCTGAGCATGGCGGAGGAGAGCGTGCCGGCCGGCAAGGAGCTGCCTTTCAAACCCGGCGAGCCTTGAGAGTTGTCGCAACCGACGTCTATCCGGGAACGCGCCGACGCGCGTCCCGGATGACGCGTTGCGCCTTGATTCTGCACCGGCGTGCCGCTTCAGTGCTTCGCCTCTCCCCAAAAACTGGACAAAACAATAAGGTGCATTTGAGCCATACCATACCGGAAATAGCAATCGATATGGTACGGAACCCGAGGACATTCATACTGCTGACTCCAAACTAAAGAATATATCTTTAAAAATGCAAATTTTAAAGAAAGTTATCATTCTCTTAAAAGATATCCCTGATTTCTTCGACATATTCTGATAAATCTTGTATATTACCGTAAGTATCCACTTTAGTTGTCATCATCACAAATCATGCTCTCTTCATATTAAGGAAGAAATCCATGAAACGAATCACCACCACAGTATTGTCGTTCCTGCTTTTGAGTTTCGTTGCTGTCACAGCATTTGCTTTTCAAACTGACATTACAATGGTCTGCTTTTCTCCCAGGGGCGGATGCACAGAAAACATTGTCGAACAGATCAGCGCTGCCAAATCAGAGATCCTGGTCCAAGCATATTCATTTACATCAGCGCCTATCGCAAGGGCACTGACAGAAGCTTTTAAAAGAGGCGTTAAAGTTCAAGTCATTCTCGACAAGAGTCAGAAGTTAGAGAAGTATACTTCAGCCACTTTCATATCTAATGCCGGCATCCCCACTTTCATAGATGATAAACACGCCATAGCTCATAACAAGATTATGATCATCGATAAGGAAACGGTAATGACCGGTTCTTTCAACTTTACGAAAGCTGCGGAGGAAAAGAATGCGGAGAATTTATTGGTCATCAAGTCTAAGGAACTGGCAAAAGTTTACATGGAGAACTGGTATAAACACAGAGAGCATTCAGACGAATATGGGGGAAGATAAATGACACAAACAATCATGATGATCCATGGCATGTGGGGAGGCAGCTGGTACTGGGGAAACTACAAACAATTCTTTGAGAGCAAAGGGTACCGCTGCATAACACCCAACCTGAGGCTTCATGATATTGATCCCAGATCAGAACCACCGCCGAAACTGGGAACCACAAGCCTTCTAGACTACGCAGACGATCTTGAAAAAGAAATCAGGAAACTTGATTCTCTGCCCATTCTCATGGGTCATTCCATGGGTGGTCTGCTTGCACAAATTCTTGGCAGCAGGGCGCTTGCCGAGACCCTCGTCCTTTTAACTCCCGCATCACCACGGGGCATCATAGCCTTAGAACCCTCTGTCATTAAGAGCTTTATGAGCATCATGTTTAAATGGGGTTTTTGGAGAAACCCCATGAGGCAGACCTTTGAGGAAGCGGTATACTCTATGATGCATTTATTGTCAGAACAAGAACAGAGAGAGTTATACGAGCATTTCGTATATGAGTCCGGACGGGCGGCGTTTGAAATAGGGTTCTGGTTGCTAGATCCCGGAAAAGCCTCTTATGTGGATGAATCTAAAGTAGCCTGCCCGGTTCTGGTCATTGCAGGAGCTGAGGATCGGATTACCCCGGCCTCAGTTGTGAGAAAAATAGCGGCTAAATACGGTGAGGTTTCAACCTATAAGGAATTTGAAGGTCACTCCCATTGGGTGGTCGGTGAACCAGGCTGGGAGGATATAGCCCAGTATATCTATGACTGGCTAGAATTGAAAAGGAGAATACAATACAAAGTAACTTGACCCAAGAACTGCTCATGTCCGAAGTGATAACATCTGAAACGGTACTTCAATATCGAGGCGGATGATCTCAGGGATATTTGCAGGCAAACTGCGGAGATAGTTTGCCCTGACTGGCCGCTGACAAGAAAAGAACATACGTAAGTTATTGAAATCATGCTGGAGGCGGCGGAATCAAACCGGAGTTCCATCAATGCCCATGCGCCTTTCAGCCTGCCCGATACCGCACTGATACCCCTCACTCCATTTCTTCAGTTCAAACTGTCTTGAGTCTCAAAGGTGAAAAGCCGAGAGAAGTCCTACGAATTGCCATCACTGGTTGGACTTAGATGTCAACTTGCAAATCGAGTCGTTAAAATTGATGATCGGGACAGTTCATTGAATACCGCTGGAAACATGCGATGCCTAAGCTATTTTTTTTCCGTCCAAAACAAAAGTGAATATCTTCCTGTAACGTTGGTTTTTCTACTTCAGCCGTTTATACAAACTTTCATTGCGTAATAGTGAGCACCTTCACAAAGAACATTTCACAAAAACGGCTGTTGTTCATTGCTTGCCTAATACACATAAAATAGTATATTATACAAATAAACGTTACTATACTTACAAAGTGAAGCATGCCAAATTGCCGTAGAATGCTTTTCTTCCGTTGTGGGTCTAGTGCATATGAATTAACGGATGTCGGCCGAGGTATTTCACATCAGTGCAGAATTAGGCACATTCTCCCTCAATTCGTGTACCGATTAGTTATAGTAACCGTCATTTGTCGTTAAACTACGATCAGGCAAGATTGAGAGATTGTGCGTCAGTTGTTGGTACTGTACAGCAAAGTCCTCTCAATTTACACACTGCAACTAGATAGCATAACGGACTTTTGAGAAACTCTCTCTATAGAAGAGTAATTATGTCATCATTTAAGGAGGATTCGGATGAGAAAGGCCATATGGGATCAATGCAGGAGCAAGTTGATAACAGCAGATCAGGCAGCAAAAGTCGTGAAATCCGGTGACTGGGTCTACTACAGTCATTTTGTCATGAATCCTGTGACCTTGGATAGGGCACTCGCCAAAAGAGTGGGGGAGATCGCGGATGTAAATATATCGATAACGTGCGGGATGCATCCGATGCAAGTTGCCGTATGCGATCCTGAACATAAGACGTTTACATACAACGTTTCATTTTTTAGTCGGAGCGACAGGTCGCTGGCCAAACAGGGATTAGCATTCTTTATACCCTCCAACTACCATGAGCAGCCATGGCGGATTCGAAACGGGTTTGCTCCTCATCCTAACGTGGCTATGATAAAGACGACTCCAATGGACAAGGATGGCTTTTTCAACTTCGGTACATCCTGTTCTTATACTAAGGCCGTTGTGGAAGAAGCGGATGTTGTAATCTTGGAAACTAACGAGGGTGTCCCGAGATGTCTAGGTGGCCATAGTGAAAATATCCACATCTCTGATGTGGATTATATCGTGGAGGCTGAAAAGGCCCCGTTAATGAGTATACCCCAACCGAAAGCATCTGCCGAAGAAATCAAAATGGCCGAATTTATCATTGAGGAGATAAGCGACGGCGCATGTCTGCAGTTAGGTATCGGCGGCATACCTAATATGGTGGGAAGCTTGATCGCAGAGTCCGATCTAAAGGATCTAGGGATGCATAGCGAGATGATATGCGATGCCTTTGTCGATCTCTACGATAAAGGAAAGATAAAGGGGCTGAATAAATATAACAATAAAAATAAAATGGTTTACACCTTTTCCATGGGCACATCAGATCTTTACGAGTTTCTCCATGATAATCCCGCCTGCGCGACCTTTCCGGTTGATTACACAAATAAAGCCGAAATTATCGCGCAGAACGACAATGTCATTAGCATCAATAATGCCTTGCAAGTTGATCTTTATGGTCAAATTTCCTCAGAATCCATAGGTAACAGGCAGATATCCGGCTCGGGCGGGCAGGGAGATTTCGTTATTGGTGCAGCGAAATCGAAAGGTGGTAAGGCATTTATTTGTCTCCGTTCAACTCGTATAGTTAATGATCGGCTTGTGTCAAGAATAGTCCCCGATATACAGGGTATCACCTCCGTACCACGAGCATGGGCTTTTTATATAGTCACTGAGTTTGGTAAGGTTTGCCTAAAGGGCAAATCCTCCTGGCAAATTGCAGAAAGCCTAATTTCAATTGCACATCCTGATTTTCAAGACGATCTTGTCAAAGCCGCTGAGAAAAAAGGAATATGGCGGAGAAGCAACAAACAAATGTTATAGTACTCCATATGGTATAGTACACACACAGGGCAAGGTATATACGTATAACCATCATAACTATTGGTGAGGCCAACAGCAGTTTTACGGACGGACTATGAAAACCATACACAAAGAACTATTAGGGCGATTCGAGAGGAAATAGTTTGAATGATAGCAATCCCTGAAATAATCTACATCAATAATACAGCGGCACCAGGATACTTTCCGGTGCCGCTGTATTATTTTGCAGATATATCCCGTATCGTTGTTATTAAAAGCAGGGTAATTATGGATATCATCATGACCTACTTCACCACGGGGATCGCAATAATTCCGGGCTGGTGTTCGTAGGAAGTCAATAAACAAAACGATTCCAAGACTGAACATGAAAGATATGTTGGCAAATTAATAAGTACTATCATGAATGGCGCAGAAATAATCTTGAAGACCGCGAAAGACGCCGGGATCGAGCTATGCTTTGCCAATGCAGGAACGACAGAATTGCCCATAGTTGCGGCCTTTGATTCAATAAGCGGCATCCGCCCAGTCCTTGGTCTATTTGAAGGTGTTTGCACCGGCGCTGCTGACGGCTATGGTAGAATGAAGCAGAAACCCGCCATGAACCTGCTCCATATGGGCCCCGGACTGGCTAATGGCATTGCAAACCTACATAATGCTCGTCGTGCACGAACACCGGTTTTCAACATAATCGGTGACCATGCTTCATGGCATCTGTCGGCTGATGCTCCATTGACTATGGACATTGCATCCATAGCCAGAACAGTATCCGGATGGCAGAGGCATAGTAGTTCAGTTAAGACTTTGGCAAGGGATACAGTCGATGCAATAGAAGCATCTCTTATCGGACAAATATCCACACTTATTGTACCTTCTGATCATCAGTGGTCTGAATCTAATGACGTCGAAATTTCGATACCGAAGTTTAATTTTGAGTCTATTGATTTGAAAATTATCGAAGAGGCTGCAAAACTTATCAGGAAATCGCGACGGCCTGCTCTGATTTTGGGTGGTCGTGCCCTGCGTAAAACTGGGATTGACGCAGTTGCAAGAATTAAGGCGAAGACAGGATGCGATCTCTTTATGGTAACGTTCCCAGCTTATGCAGATCGGGGAGCTGGATTACCGGCCCTGACGCGTATCCCCTATTTTCCCAAACACGCCCGAAATATGCTATCGGAGTACGATGCAGTTGTAATGGTAGGGACCAATGAGCCTGTCGCCTTTTTCGGATATAAGGGGGGAAATAGCTATTATCTGTCCGATGAACAGAAAAAGCTTAGAATCGATACAGACAGACAGGACACGTGCTCTGCATTGCTATCTCTTGCTGAAGAACTAGACGCTCCCACATTTAGCGGCGTTATTAGTCCGTTTTTAGCAGAATATAAATTACCCGAAATCCCTTTTGGTGAATTAAATCCCGAAAAGATGTGCGCTATTATAGCAGCCCTCCAACCGGAGAATTGTATAATAGTGGAGGAGGGACTTATGTCTGCAGCAAAATACCACTCCTTCGCCGCTAATATTAAGCCGCATAGCTATATCACCATCACAGGCGGCGCCATTGGTCAGGGAATGCCCTGCTCCTTAGGAGCGGCGCTGGCCTGTCCGGATCGACAAGTAATCAATATCGAGGCCGATGGAAGCGCAATGTATACATTGCAGGCATTATGGACACAGGCTCGCGAAAATACAGACGTGATCACATTGATATGTTCGAACAGAAAATATTCTACTCTTGAATATGAATATTTGCAGGCCGGATATCGTCAGCCAGGGAACAAATTTTTGTCACTAATCCAACTGGATAATCCCAAGATAGACTGGGTCAGTATCAGCCGGGGAATGAATATCCCTGCAGTTTCAGTAAATACATCACAAGAATTGGTAAGTGAGATGGAATTAGCCTTGGGCGAACCAGGCCCTCATCTAATTGAGGTTATTCTCAATGGATAACCTTTTATTGAATAAGATTTTGTGTTCCAAGTGAGTTGAACCCAAAGAAATACGAACTGGAAGCGGATTTGCGGGATGCTTGTAAAAATACATTTTATTATTCCACGATTGGGTAAAGCTAACAACGGCGCCACGAATAGCATGGTGATAGCTATCGGCCAAATCGCAATAGTCCCGCGAAAACAGTTTTCCGCAACTTTCAATAATGCTCCGGTTGATTTTATTTCAACCCTGTATTAAGCCGACTCTTACGACATTGATCACTAAGTGCACTTGCTGAAAACATAAATGAAGGAGGAAAAAATGGCTGAAGTCAAAAGGATTGACCATGTCGCGATTGCGGTAAGGGATTCCGACGCTGCGACAAAGCGCTATGTGGACCTGCTCAAAGCCAGGCACATTCGCACGGAAATATTACAAGAAACGGCTGGGGCGGTTAAAGTTTCCTACGTGCAGCTGGGAGAAAATGTCATCAGCCTGATCCAGTCGATGGAGGCAGACGGCTTCCTGAATAAGCATATAGATCAGCACGGTGAAGGTCTCCATCATTTGGGCATCGAGGTCGACGATCTCGATGGCTTTATCGCGGAAACAAAAGGGAAAGGCTTCAGAATTCCCCTGAGCGATGAGTTCAGCAACCGTAAAGAGGTTGTTTTGAGTCCGCGCGACAGCGCTGGTGTAATTCTCCAGATCCTAGAATGGAAGGGAGGCAGCGACAAGACTGTTGGAGACCGCATCCAAAGGATTCTTAGCCTAGAAAATATACCAAAGAAATAAAACTATAGACCCACTATGAGCTTGAAAAAAGGAGGATGGTACGATGTCGCAGCAAGTAGAGAAGATGGACAAAATAGGAAAAACTGTGGCGTTTGCTGTTTTCGTCGCCCTCGTCGTCGACGGGATGAACCTTCAGACGCTGCCGCTCGCGCTGCCAAGCCTCATGAAGGAGATGAGCTTCTCGAGCACGATGGCCGGGGCTCTGGCGACCTACACGCTTATCGGCATGGGGATAGGGGGGGTGTTTGCCGGTTGGCTCGCCGACCGCATCGGTCGAGTAAAGGTCTCATTTTGGTCCATTGCAATTTTTTCAGTCGGCACGACTCTTTTGGCTTTTGCCCAGAATTACTGGCAGGTGGCGCTGCTTCGATTTCTGTCCGGTCTCGGGATTGGCTCTCTATACAGCGTCGGGAATCTGCTGGCATCCGAATATGTGCCAACACGCATCAGAACGACGGTCCTCGGCATCCTGCAGGCTGGCTGGTCTGTCGGCTACGTGATCATCTCCCTCATCTCCGCTTATATACTCCCGAATTTCGGCTGGCGACCCTTGTTCATCACCGCCGCGCTAACCGGGGTTTACTCGCTTTGGCTCCTGCGCAACATATCCGATCCACCGAGCTGGTTTGCAGCCCGCCAGGCTGCCAAGGCAGCCGGAAAGGTGAAAAACGAGTTTGCCCTTATCTGGGCGAACGAAAACATCCGCCGAACCTTCATCTTCTGGAGCCTTACCGCCATCGCGTTGCAGTTCGCGTACTACGGTGCACAGACCTGGCTGCCGACTTACCTGGTCAAAGATCTCGGCGTCAATCTCAAGAATATGGGCTGGTACATCGCAGCGACCTACACTATGATGGTCATCGGAAAGGTAGTTACGGGCTACCTTGCGGACAAATTCGGGCGAAAGTTCATGTGGGTGACTTGTGGCATCATTACGGCCGTATACCTGCCCTTTGTCATTTACGCTGCCACTCCTGGTAATGTCGCATTCCTGCTTATCATCTTCGGGCTCCTCTACGGGGCGCCCTATGCCATCAATGCGACCTACATGAGCGAGAGTTTCCCAACATCGGTTCGCGGTACAGGTCTGTCAACGGCCTATAACTTGGGCCGCATTGGTTCGGCCATATCGCCCCTTATGATCGGTTACTTGGCCACGACCTATACCGTCGGTGCGGGGATTGCACTGCTGGGAATTTCTTACGCGCTCATGGCCCTTATCCCCGGATTCTTCATCCCTGAGAAGATGTATGATCCGAAATCCTTGCAGGCCGCAGATATCCGGGCAGAGAAGGAAAAATAGATGCATCAGGGCAGAGACCGGCATCTGGAAGTGGGATGGCAGTACCTGAAGCCAAGTGATACCTAATTCTCCAAGCAGCATGTATGAATTAAGACACGTGCAGCCTAAAGGCTGTCAATCATATTTAGAGCAGTATTAAGTCGATAAATGCTATTTATTGGGGAGAATTGTATGCGAGAGAATGTCACTTTTTCCAAGCAGGGGAGTATAGGAATAATTTCAGTTAACAATCCGCCGGTAAATGCGCTTTCCCAGGCAGTTCGCGCCGGAATAAAATCCGGTCTGGAAAAGGGCATAGCTGATGAAGACATAAAAGCCATGGTGATTATATGTGAGGGACGCACATTTATCGCCGGTGCTGATATCCGCGAATTTGACAAACCCCTTTTAGAGCCTTTCTTACCTGACCTCATCCAATTCATCGAAGATTTGCCCAAACCGGTCATCGCAGCGATTCACGGCACAGCTCTGGGCGGCGGACTCGAACTTTCTCTTGGCTGTCATTTCCGTATTGCAGTGGTCGGCGCAAAAGTCGGCCTGCCGGAAGTAAAACTCGGGCTTCTGCCCGGTGCAGGCGGCACACAACGATTACCCCGCGTGGCAGGTGTGGAGGCGGCATTAGAGATGATTGTATCAGGCACGCCTATTGCCGCGGCTAAGGCCCAGTCCATGGGAGTCATCGATGAAGTAGTCGGTGGCGATTTGAAAGCAGCGGCTCTGGCTTTCGCTCAGAAAGTAATCGATGAAAAACGTCCCATCCGCAAGGTCAGCACACTCGCAGTGAAAGTCGGCGATCCAGCTATATTTGACGAATATGCTAAAAGCATTGCCAGAAAACAGCGCGGTTATCTCGCTCCTTTCCAGTGCATCAAGGCCGTTGAAGCCGCAACCAGATTATCCTTCGACGAGGGAATGAAGCGAGAGCGAGAATTATTCCTGGAATTGAAGTCTTCTTTCCAATCCAAGGCTCAGCGGCATGTCTTTTTCTCCGAACGTGAAGTCGTCCGTATCCCAGGGTTGCCTGATGACTACCCGACCCGCGAAATCAAAGCGGTGGGCGTTGTGGGCGCGGGAACAATGGGTGGCGGCATCACCATGTGCTTTGTTAACGCTGGCATCCCTGTTGTGCTTCTGGAAGCCAAACAGGAATTTTTGGATAAAGGCCTGGGCATTATCCGTAAAAACTATGCCAGCACAGTAGCTAAAGACTCTCTCAAGCAGGAAGTTATGGATCAGCGTATGGCGCTCATTAAATCAACTCTGTCCTATGAAGACTTGAAGGATGTTGATCTGGTCATTGAAGCTGTATTTGAAGATATGGCTGTGAAAGAAGATGTTTTCGCCAAGCTCGACGCCGCATGCAAGCCGGGTGCGATACTCGCTTCCAATACATCTTACCTGAATATTGACAAAATAGCCGCCACAACCAAAAGACCTCAGGATGTCATGGGCATGCATTTCTTCAGTCCGGCCAATGTGATGAAGCTTCTGGAAAACGTACGCGGCACCAAAACCGCACCCGAAGTTTACGCCACTGCCATGAAGATCGGCAGAAGGATCGGCAAAGTTCCCGTCCTGGTGGGCGTATGCGATGGCTTTGTCGGCAACCGGATGTTGGCCAAGCGCAGCCGCGAGTGCGGCTTCATGCTGGAAGAGGGGGCGCTCCCCCAACAGATCGATAAGGTGATTTACGATTTTGGTTTTCCGATGGGGCCGTATGCTATGGGTGACTTGGCCGGATTGGATATCGGCTGGCGTAACCGTAAAGCCAAGTTTGATCAGCTCACTCCAAGAGAGAAGGCGAACACTATCCTCGATAAAATCTGCGAGATTGGTCACTATGGACAGAAAACCGGCGCCGGATTTTACACATACGATGATAAGCGTAAAGCAACTCCCGATCCGCTGATCGAGGAGCTGATCGTTAAGCACTCTAAGGAAGTCGGTATCAAAAGACGCACGATCACCGATCAGGAAATACTGGAGCGTGCTATCTATTCCACGATCAATGAAGGAGCAAAAATTCTGGAGGAAGGGATAGCAGCGCGTCCTCTGGATATCGATATCGTCTGGATTTACGGCTACGGATTCCCTGTATATCTGGGCGGTCCCATGTTCTACGCTGACCAGGTGGGATTAAAAAATATTTACGAAGCCATTTTAAAATATAAAGACATGTGCGGTGCAGAGTATTGGACACCTTCACCTTTTTTGGCCAAACTGGCTAAAGAAGGAAAAGGATTTTATTCCAAATAGTCCGCGGTAAAAAAACCGCTGCTTTCCTATCACGCTCTGTGATAGCGACCACCTTTCATCCCAAGTGGAGAATCTCTTTCAACTTGTAATCTTCACTCGCCAGCGTATAATAATTTTAAGGACTTGATACTATTTAAGGCCTCCCCCAAAACATGGTATATTTGGAATTGAGTTAGACCAAATAATACCAGTAAGGAGGAAGCCCATGAGATTTTACACCAATCAGCACAAGTACTACTGTGGAATCAACCCGCACACAAGAAAAATGTATATCTGCATCCTTGATGAAAAAGGAGAAATCAGGGAACATCGCAACATGAAAACCGACCGTGATGCCTTTCTCAAAGCCATCGCTCCCTTTCGTGAGGATATCGTCGTTGCCGTAGAATGCATCTTCACCTGGTACTGGGTAGCCGATCTTTGCCACAAAGAAGGCATTCCCTTTGTCCTCGGACATGCCCTCTACATAAAGGCAATCCATGGCGGAAAAGCAAAAAACGACAAGATCGACTCCCAAAAGATCGCCGTACTCCTCAGGGGAGGCATGATGCCCATGGTCTATGTATATCCAGCAAAGATGAGAGCCACGCGCGATCTCATGAGACGCCGGAATCACCTTATGAGAAAACGCTCCGAACTCTACGCTCACATCCAGAACACCAACAGCCAGTACAACCTGCCTGATTCCTTTGGCCCCATCTCAAAACATCAGAACAGGAACGGCATTGCCGTGGATATTGAAATGATCAGGACTTATGACGGCATCTTATCGCAACTCGAGAAATCGATCATTAAACTGGCCAATAACCACGACCCGGTTTTTTATGCCTTACTCCAGACCATCCACGGGGTTGGAAAAATCATCGCCCTGATCATACTGTACGAAATAGAAAATATCCGCCGCTTTGCCAGTGTGCAGGACTTTGCCTCATACAGCCTCCTCGTAAAATGCGCCAAAGAATCCAATGGGAAAAATGCGGCTCCGGCGGCAGTAAAATAGGAAACGTTCACCTCAAGTGGGCATTCTCCGAGGCCGTCGTCTTCTTTCTCAATGGCAATGACCCGGCAAAGAAATATCTGGACAGGCTTACCAGGAAACACGGCAAATCAAAAGCCCTGTCTATCCTCGCCCATAAATTGGGACGGGCTGTTTACTTCATGCTCAAGAACAAGGAGGTTTTCGATCAAAAGAAATTCTTAAATCTATAATCATGGAGGGAACGGATCAGCCCGGGCACCTAATGGAACAACTATGGGTACGAGCATGTATCCGCATCGAGAGAGAAAGCCCTTGCGTCCATGAACGCATATTCGATGATATGACGAATAAACCCGGTACCCCCTTGACTTGATTGGAGGTCCGTTCCGCTCCTGCAATTTTCCATAACGTGCTCTTTGGCTCGTTGGAAAGGTTCTGCCCCTCAACCGAACCTATTACTTACTGGGGATGATCCCCATACCCCGTCATTTGATTAGGACGGCACGAGGGCACGGTATAATTTCCAGGTCGCAAGGAGATGCGTTCTCCTTGCAGCTGCCTAAACGCCCAAGGGACTCTATCTTTTCCCCTGGGCAGATTGAAGAGGTAGTTGAACCTCTATAAGTGTATGGTGCGGGATCATTCTCCCTTCACCCATTTTGAAACCAAGTCAGAATTACTGCCAACGGTCAGATGGTTCGTTTTCTGAAAGAGCGGAAGAAAAAGTTTTCGTTGGTGGATAAATTTATCTATTGACAGCGGGAGGCCTTATAAGTGTAGGTGTTGTCAATAACCGACCTCTTTAATATTTTAATTCATTGCTTTCGCACAGTACCGGTTGAAAGGTGCAAAGTCTTGACAGCTTATTCCCATCACATGCAGCTTACGGCTACCTTCCTTGTACTAGACAATCAGCGTGAATCAGGAAAAGTTGATGATTTTAAATGGTAAACAGCATCTACCTCATTGACAAACAAGACCGCTTTTCCTATACTTCACCCATCAAAAAACGACTTCTGCAAACGATTTCTTCCTGATATTGTATTTCAAGTTTGAACCTTACATGCAATATTTCTACCGAAAATATAGACGGAGCGATAAGGCAAACGAAAGATGAAAGAACGGATGAAGGCTTTTTGGGGACTTATTT
>JBEKOL010000048.1:0-22890 GCA_049521775.1 Syntrophales bacterium | reverse complement strand
GTTGCCTCCACGACTACCCTGATTGCTACCGGCTGGAGCGAAAGTTGCCGGACGGGATTCGCACCCGTTGAAAAACAGCGCCTTTTCACGGCGCACTGTTGAGTTATTACCTATCAGAAAAAGGGCTCTAGCAATAGCATTTTTAACTCTGCAACTTGTATAGTCCTGTCTGCACGGTTACTTTTCATTTCTCTTAGTCTTGCATTTATTGCAGAACCCGTAAAATTGTATGAGAAGGTTAATGATTGTGAAATTATACTTCTTGGATAACTCAGCTTCTGTCTTTTTCAAAGGCGCTAATTCTTCATCCATAAAGTCCGCATAATCAATGATACGGCCGCAGCTCCTGCAAACCAGATGATGATGGTGCGCCTCTCCCCGGCGACCTTCGGCTATCTCGTATCTGGCCCTCCCATCGCCAAAATCAAACTTATAGACCAGACCGGTACTTACAAAAACTTCCAGAGTTCTGTAAACGGATGTCAAACCAATAGCAGGATAGGCGGCATAAACTTTGATATAGATATCTTCCGCACTTAGATGCTCTTTCGCATCTGCCAGGACATTCATGATCGCTTCACGGCCCTTGGTGATCCGGTAGCCGTATCCCCTAAATTTTCCACGCAACAACGGCGGTTCCTGTCTGCTTTTCATTAATCATTCCCCCAAATGTTAATGGATTCCATTTTCATTTACTTCTTCTAAAAGCGTCTGTCAGGGATTAACCTTGGACCGTGAGAGTGAACATCCTGATCAAATATGTCTGGATTCCACTCATACTCAGTGGTAAAACTATCAGGGTCAGGTCGGTCCAGAGCTGCTACCCTTACGTTGAGAGCCGCAAGTGACACATATTTCTAATATGAGGAGCAATTGATATGGCACTAAAAACACCCGAACAATATGAAGAGAGTCTGCGTAAAATGAATTTTAAGATCTACCTGATGGGTGAGCGGGTGGAAAATCCCGTGGATCATCCGATCATCAGGCCTTCGATGAATTCGGTGAAGATGACATACGCCCTGGCCCAGAATCCCCAACATGAGGACCTGATGACAGCCACATCGCACCTGACAGATAAAAAGATCAACCGCTTTTGTCACATACACCGCAATACTGAAGATTTGATAAAAAAGGTGAAGATGCAGAGGCTCATGGGGCAGAAAACGGGAGCATGTTTTCAGCGCTGCGTTGGAATGGATGCCATCAATGCCGTGGACAGCGTCGCCTTTGAGATGGATAAAAAACTTGGCACTAAATACCATGAGCGGTTCATCAAGTTCCTGCTAATGATGCAGGAAGAGGACCTGACAGTGGATGGCGCCATGACCGACCCTAAGGGTGACCGCAGCCTGCCGCCTGGCAAGCAGGCCGATCCGGACCTCTTCACGCGCGTGGTCGAAAAAAGAAAAGACGGCATTGTCGTCCGGGGCGCGAAGGCCCACCAGACAGGGGCCGTCAACTCCCACTGGATTCTTGTCATGCCGACGATGACTATGACGAAGGAGGATAGCGATTATGCCCTTTCCTTTGTGGTACCTGCCGACGCCGAGGGTATATTTTACATTTACGGCCGCCAGTCCTGCGACACGCGGAAACTCGAAGGCGGTGAAATCGACGTGGGTAATAAAGAATTCGGAGGCCACGAGGCCCTCATGGTCTTTGACAACCTATTTGTCCCCTGGGAAAACGTGTTCATGTGCGGCGAATACGAATACAGCGGCTCCCTAGTGGAAAGGTTTGCCGGGTATCACCGCCAGAGTTATGGCGGCTGCAAGGTCGGTGTCGGCGACGTGCTCATTGGCGCTGCGGCTCTGGCTGCGGATTACAACGGTGCAGCCAAGGCATCCCACATCAAGGACAAACTAATCGAAATGATGCACCTCAATGAGACCCTTTACGCCTGCGGGATTGCCTGTTCGGCGGAAGGTCACCAGACCGCATCCGGAAACTATCTGATTGATTTGCTGCTCGCCAATGTCTGCAAACAGAATGTCACGCGTCTCCCCTACGAGATCGCGAGACTTGCGGAGGATATTGCCGGGGGTTTGATGGTCACGATGGCATCCGAACAGGATTTGCGCCACCCTGAGATCGGCAAGGTGGTGGAAAAATATTTCAAAGGGGTTGCATCGGTTCCGACTGAACATCGCTGCCGCGTGCTGCGGCTCATTGAAAATGTCACGCTGGGAACGGCGGCGGTAGGATACCGGACCGAATCCATGCATGGCGCAGGCTCACCGCAGGCGCAACGGATCATGATCTCACGCCAGGGAAATCTCGATTACAAAAAGAAGCTGGCTAAAGAAATTGCCGGCATCAAAGATTGATCCGGTATGTCAGATGAAAATCATGCATCCGTCGGTCGGGACTGGTTCGGCAGGACCTTTTGATCGTTTCGCCGAATACGGAGAGAGGAAGATGCCAAGCGAAGAGAAAGACTTACTGGAAGAGTCCGTGACGGGCTACTACGTGCTTAAAGAATCAAAATAGCTCATCTCGCGCGGCTACGTGCGGTTAAGAATCGGAATAGAGTGAAAAACTCATCCCGTCATGGAAGCAGAAGCTGATTGTCTCGGGATCTCGATTCCCCGACACTTGTAACATAGATGGCTGGCTGTCCGAGAACAGGGCATTTTGCCTCACAGAGTCCGCAGCCGATGCAAAGATCCAGGTCGACTCTTGGCAGCTTTAATATCAGTTCTTTTCCCTCCCTGTTTCTGACCATTACCTGTTCAAACCAGATGGCCTTTTTCGGGGTGGGACAGACCTCCTCACATACGATACACGGCGTGGCATGGGCGTGAGGCAGGCATCTCCCCTTATCGATCATGGCGAGTCCTATCTTTACTCTGTTTTTCTCAGGAAGCTCCAATCTCTTAATCGCGCCCGTAGGACAGACCTGACCGCAAAGGGTGCACCGGTATTCACAATAGCCGATTCGAGGAACAAGGACAGGCGACCATATCCCCTCAATACCCGCCTCAAGGAGTGTAGGCTGGAGACCGTTTGTAATACAGACCTTCATACACTCGCCGCATTTGACGCATCTCCTGAGAAATTCTTTTTCATCGAGGGAGCCCGGCGGCCTGATTAATTTTGGATCTGAAACCCCTGCCCTAGCAAGAGGTGTGATTCTCATCAACGGTACGGCAATAAGACCCGTCAGGATTGAACCGATGACCCGCCTCTTGCCGAGATCCATGTCGACAACGGGCTGTTTTCTCAGGAAACCGAAACGGACCGCATTCCGGGGACAGAGATCATCGCAGTCCATACAATAGAAACACTCCGTATTTCTCCAGCTCCCCTCCGGATCAGGCGTTGCACTCCCCTGACAGGCTCGTGCACAAGCCCCGCAGTCATTGCAGTCTTCGCTAACAGACCTTCTCAGAAAGGCATACCTGGAAAGAATGCCAAGGAGTCCGCCTAAAGGGCAGAGATACTTGCACCAAAAACGTCTCTCCACAAGGTTCAGTCCCATAATGACAAGAAACAGGAACCCCACAAAAGCGCTCTGCCGGTAACCGGGCTGCTGGAACGGGAGAAAAATCTTTTTCAGGATGGAGTAGATAAATTCTGAAACATTGACAATAAAAGGCATATTTGCATTATAGAAGGCGTCAAAAGTGGCGCTCGTTGCGTAGCTGCTCAATGGGTAAATAGCCAATGAAAACGACCTGATCAACAGCGAAATCGGGTCGGCAATTCCTGTAAGCTGAAGAGAGAAAAGGGACGATACCAGGAGAAAGATCATGACATAATACTTGAACTGATACCAGTTTGCGGTCGATGTTTTCAGACGCCGTTTCTTTATGGAACCCAGCATGTTATTCAAGGTTCCGAGAGGGCATACCCACCCGCAGAAGACCCTCCCCAGAAATACTGTCGCAACAATAACAAGAATGGCGAGGTAAAATGTTTGATACCACTCGCGGCTGGAAAGTATCGTTGTGATGAAAATCAGGGGGTCCGCATCCAGGAATATCTTCACGGGGTAGCCGAGTTCATTGGCCCCTTTCGATTCGGTCTGCAGAAAGAGCCACAGGAAGATCAACAAGAAGAGCCCCTGCGTCGCGATACGGATTTTTTTTGTCATAGGTCTTTATTGCGTTATTTCGACTGAAAGAAGAAATCTTTAGAACATACTTTATTAAGATTTCTCTCTCCGTTCGAAATGACAATATGAAATTTTTCTTGTTTTCATTCCCCGCTCCTCTCTCATCGAGGCAGAGGGTCAGGCGGCAATCCTCTTGATTCTCAATTTCGATAGGTCCATCGTACCGAGTCCTGCCTTGTGCCCTGCCATAACGTAGCCGATATCCGCCCCTTTCAGCCCGAAGAGTGTGGCTCCATAAGCATCAACCGCCACCTGATCCGTTCCCGCAATAACCGTGTTGAGCTGCTTCACATCTGAAAGGCTGCCTCCCTGCGGTCCATTGGCGGTTAAGATGCGAACCGCATCGAGTACAACGAGGGCGGGTTTGATGAACATGGCAACATCGACAAGGCTTCCGTCTATCTTCTGGTGAATCCTGCCTCGCGATCCACCCATGATGCCCATCCAGTTTTTCATACCGAGGGTAAGGGTGGAAAGTCCGTGTGTCTTCGCGATAGGAATATTGATGACCTTATCCGCTTCCATTGCCTCCGTATACAATGGCCATGATTTCAGCGCAATGCCCGGTAGTTTTACCTCTTTGAATTTCCTGTCATCCACGAAGCTCACAATGCCGCCCACAGCGGAGGCTGCGTCAACAATGCCACTCTGCTTATAACACCGTCTCGGGTCTACAACGGTGCGGTCAAAGACCTTTACCTGTTTTGCCCCCACCTCATAGCACAGCCTGATAACTGTCGAGACGACTTCAGAATTGGTAGTTGCCGCATATTCGGGCATTCTATCCCATCCGATGTTCGGCTTGACAACAACGACATCGCCCTTTGATATGAATCTTTTTATTCCACCCAAAGCATCAATGGCCGCTTTCGTTATCCCTGCAGGTGAACCGCCATGTGCTACGGCAAGGTCCACCTTATCGGCGGCTTCCAGGGAACTGAGTATCATGTTCGCATTTCCCGGGAAGGTTAAGGTTACGCCTGCCGCAAGGGCAGCTTTGATAAAATCCCTTCTCTTCATCGGCGCTCCTTTATATATGCTGTCATGCCCGCTCCCCGATCAGAGCCTCGCCTCGACCGGCTTGGGAATCGAGGACAAGCCTGATGTAAAAATAATATATACACTGATTCTTTATTGTCCACCTTTTTACTAAATACCGCAACATCCCATCAGCATGAATCCAGTTCATGCCCTTCTTTTAGCACCACGAAAGATGTACGTCAAGCATCCCCGTTTTTGCCTTCCCCATCATTCAAGAGTTACGGGACAAAAAAGTATGGTAAAAAAACTATTTCACATTTATACTTACAAAAGAGTCCCTGGTTCCGAGGTAACGATTAACAAGGAGCGGCTAAGGAACTTCATAGAGAAAGTGCACAGTGGGAGAAAAGCATGGAAAAACGTCATAGATTTTCTGTCTGGTATGTTCTTTTGGGCGTTTGGGTGGTATTGATTATCCAGAGTTATATCGCGTCCATGTTTGCCGCCCAGATGATACCGTATAGCCAGTTCCTTAACCTTCTCAAGGCTGGAAAGATCGTTGAGGTGGCGGTAACGGCCAATCAGATTCAGGGTAAAATGACGGCGGATGGGGGTGCTCCCGGTGAGACGAAGGTTTTCAAAACAATCCGTGTTGACCCCGAATTGTCCACCTTGCTTGAACAGTACAAAGTCACTTTCAAAGGAGAAATCGAGTCGACTTTTCTGCGCGACATCCTTTCGTGGATCTTCCCCATAATACTCTTTGTCGGCATCTGGTACTTCTTCATGAAGAAGATGGGCTCCCAGCAGGCCGGCTTCATGACTATCGGCAAAAACAAGGCAAAGATATATGTGGAAAATGAATTGAACGTTACCTTCAAAGACGTTGCCGGTGTTGACGAAGCCAAGCAGGAGCTCATCGAAGTTGTCGAATTTTTAAAAAACCCGGGGAAGTTTACCGAACTGGGAGGCAGGATACCCAAGGGCATCCTCCTGGTGGGCCCGCCGGGGACAGGAAAAACGCTTCTGGCCAAGGCTGTCGCAGGTGAAAGCGGCGTGCCTTTCTTTAGCCTCTCCGGATCTGAATTTGTGGAGATGTTCGTGGGACTGGGAGCGGCACGGGTACGTGACCTTTTTGTACAGGCCAAGGAGAAGGCTCCCTGTATCATCTTCATCGATGAACTCGACGCCCTCGGAAAGGCCCGTGGCATCGGGACATTTGGCGGGCACGATGAGCGGGAACAAACGCTAAATCAGCTTCTGGCGGAAATGGACGGTTTCGATCCGAAGGTAGGGGTTATTCTCATGGCCGCAACAAACAGGCCGGAAATTCTAGACCCCGCACTCCTCAGACCCGGCCGGTTCGACCGTCACATCCTTGTGGACCGCCCCGATAAGACAGGACGGACGGAGATCCTGAAGGTTCATCTGAGAAATATAAAAGCAGCGAAAGACCTTGACTTGGAGAAACTGGCGAACATGACCCCGGGTATGGCAGGTGCGGATCTCGCCAACTTAATCAATGAAGCGGCGCTCCTCGCAGTCAGAAGAAACAAGAAAGAAGTGGGAATGCCTGAATTCGAGGAGGCTGTCGAAAGGATTGTGGCGGGACTCGAAAAAAAGAACCGTCTGATAAACCCCGATGAGAGGAAAACCGTGGCCTATCACGAGATGGGTCATGCCATTGTGGCCTTATCTCTTCCTGGCACCGATCCGGTCCAAAAGATCTCCATAATACCTCGCGGCATTGCCGCCTTGGGTTACACCATGCAGGTTCCTACAGGGGATCGTTTCCTCATGAAGAAGACCGAACTCCTCAACAAGGTCGCCTCCCTCCTCGGGGGGAGGGCGGCGGAAGAAATCATCTTCGGAGATATATCCACTGGCGCCCATAACGATCTCGCGAGGGCTACGGACATCACAAAGAGCATGATCAAGGAATACGGCATGAGCGACAGATTAGGTCAGGTGTACTTCGCTCATGAGAAGCGGCAACAGTTCCTTGATATGGGCCTGCAGGAGACTGGTGACTACAGCAACGCCACGGCAGAAGCCATCGACGAAGAGATAAAAAAGATCATCAGTACGGAATATGCCAAAGCACTAGATATTCTCAGAAGCAAGAAGGATATCCTGCAGAAAGGCGCAGAATTGCTGCTTGAAAAGGAAAAGATAGAAGGAACGGAGTTAAAGTCTCTAATGGAAAACCGATAAGCGCTATATGAAAGGATTTTAAAGTGACCAAGAAAAAAGCAAAAGATAAAGTTGTTACCGGTAGCGGAATCAAGACATCGGCGGGCGCAGTTCTCCTCTCCTGTACATTGCACTGCCGCGTATGCGGAGGTTCGGAACTCTTCGAATGGCATGACAAAGAAATATGCCCTGAAGATGTAGAGGGTATTGACACACTGGGCCTCATAATGGCAGTTGCACATAGCCAGAACTGGATTGCCCAGCGCGTTCACAATATTAATGAGGGGGAAAGTTGCCTTTTTGTATTATGCCCAACCTGCCTGGCACTCTTCTTCTCCGCCACGACAGAGCATGGTGCAAGCGGCAAAGGCACTTCCTGAAGTCCAAGTCATGGACATTCTTCTAATAGAGTCTCCCAAAGAAACATTCCCAACTTCTCATGCGCCTGACAGCCGTCAGCGGTTCCTGCATTGTCAATCGCCCCTGCTGTAGAATCCCATTCTTTCCCAGTCTAAAGATGGCTGACCGACGGTGGTATTGACATTTTAAACGCAAATGATAATAATATTGCAAATGAAGTGAGGATGAAAATGGCACATGAGCAAATGATAATTAGGTGCCTCAACTGCGGGACGAGGAATCGCATAAAGAGGGACCGTATTCATGACCGGCCCACGTGCGGCAGGTGTCATGCCCATCTGGACGATATGATTATCAGATGCCTCAGTTGCGGAACGAAAAATCGCATGCCTGAGAATCGCCTGAACGAACGCCCCCTGTGCGGGAAGTGCGGCGTGCCTCTCGTCATCAGGGGCAGTGAGGGATATCCGGTGGATATAACAGACGAAACATTCTCAAGAGAAGTCCTCACTTATGCCGGTTCCGTTCTGATGGATCTCTGGGCACCATGGTGTGCTCCCTGTCGTACGATAGGTCCTATTTTGGAGGAACTCGCAGCCAAATATGCAGGCGGCGTAAAGGTTGTTAAACTGAATATAGATGAAAACCCCCTTACGGCGTCGAAATATGACGTTCACAATATCCCGACGATGCTGCTGTTTAAAGACGGAAATCTAACTAACAGATTGGTCGGTGCCTTGCCAAAAGAAGAAATTGAACGACATCTGCTCGCCATCATGAAGACAAACTGAGATATTCCAAGAATATCCGATTGGCTTTCCAACGCTGTGGCTTCCCGTCATGGTGTTATTTTAAAAGCAGAACGAATTGTTCGAAGAGGTCTCTGTGGAAGTGATGAATCATCTCCTCTTTCATCAATTGAAGGGCGCCAAAAGGGTCAAGTTTTTGTCTGTAGGAACGCTCCGATGTTAGTGCATCAAACACATCGGCGATTGAGCATATCCTCCCATAGAGATGGATATCATCTCCTTCAATCCCATGCGGATATCCCTTGCCGTCGTACCTCTCATGGTGCTGCAGGATGATCTTCTTGCATTCATGGGTCAATTGATTAGTCTCATAGAGAAGTTTGTATCCCATGCACGGGTGCTGCCTCATCTGGGTCATTTCTTCTTCCGTCAACTTGCCGGGCTTGTTAATGATAGACGCGTCTACCTGCACCTTGCCCAAGTCATGGAGAAAAAAACCAGCGCCCAATTCGTGCATGTCGTGAGCCGTTGATTTCTTGAAAAGGGCCTTGGAGAGGGAAACCGCCAGAAAACCGACATTGACTGAGTGCGTATAGGTGTAAAAATCATGGGATGTAATGTTAAGCAGGTATAGGGATGTTTCATCATCAGTAAGAATCAGATCAACAACTTCAGCAATACCTTTTTTAACATCCCGAATATTTTCCGCAGTCGGGTTTTCAAGCAGGTTGCTTATCATGGTGATGGAATGGGCTCTGACTGCTTTCGCCTTTTCCTGAGGAGGTAAATTTACATCGTGGATTGCGTCCATGAGTCCGTCGGGTACGACGGTTCTGGATACGGGTGGTCTTGTGGTCTGTTCAGATTCGGTTTGAGGTGCGCGACTCTTTTGCTCTCCGTTAAAATTGCTTTTTTGGGTATCAAGGATAACTTCTGTTATGCCACATTCAGAAATTTTTTGTATCTGTTCTTTCGATTTAATGAGAAATTCATTCTTTGCAAAGGGGTGCTGATACCACGATAGCGGCAAAATAACATACATGCCGATTTTCAGGTTGTCCGTGTTAATCGTTTTTTGCATACCGTGGCCGAACATAGTGATCTCCAACCATAGAAGACCGGATTTCTCATATTCTATTATCGGCAGGTCTGCAAATTTACCTGAGCATTTTTTCCCTTTTTTCCAGTTGAACCTCCAGGCTTTTTAAGAGCTGAATATCTTTCTTGAGTTGCTCATTCTCCTGAATCAATTTCGCTGTTTCCTCAAGCAGATGACGGTTGTCTTTCTTCACTTGTTCGTTCTCCTTAAGGAGTCTCGCGTTATCTTCTCTGGCCTTCTCGATAAATTGCGCGTCCGTGCGGCACTTTTCCTCATATAATTGCTCCATATCAATGAGGCGGATGAATGTTTCTGAGAGGCCCCGCCACTTGCTCTTGGGATATGTCTTCAGCACTTCATTGAATGCCGCTCTGGCCTTAGCATAATCCGTCGCTTTCTCTTTATCTCCCAGATATGATATTCCTTGATAAAAGATATCTACATCTGCAGGCGATCTCTTGAACCAACTCCTGTCATTCGCCCGCGGGGAAGTCCCGGGGGGGGATGGCAGAGAAGAGCAGGCCCCCAAGATGACAAGGAGAAGAAAAATCAAATTTTTACGATAATTTTTCCAAATATTCGAGTTTAACATAGTTGCTTCCCGGCAATGTCTTTGCATATTCCTTCAATTCTGCGGCCTTCTTCGCCATGTCCAAAGGTCCCTGAAATTTGGACCCGTCATCCGTCACTACAGCGATAGTCATGGTTACGAGAGGGAAGTTTTGCTGTTTCCCCTGTCTGTCTTTCCCGATGATAAATCCCTTCTGCCTGTCTTTCTCGCTGTAAAATCTCATGCTGCGGCGATCAAACTCTTCGACGATTTTTTTACATACCTGTTCCGCTCGCTCGGAGCCGGTAACTACAATAAAATCATCACCGCCTACATGGCCAACAAAGTCGCCATCAAGATTACTGGTATGCACATTTTCGGTCAGGATGTGGGCCACCTCCTTGATGACCTCACTGCCCCATGCATAACCATATTTATCGGCGAAAGGCTTGAAATTATCAAGATCGACGTGGCAAAGGGAAAACGGTTTTTTTTCTAAAAGCCGCTTTTGAATCTCCATCTCAATCGCGATATTGCCAGGTAGACCCGTTAAGGGACTCGCATCAAGGAGGAGACCTTCTAGGACTTTGAGTCGCTCCATCATAAAGCTGAAAGCGTCCGCCAGGCTGCCTATCTCATCAGGGCGGTTGATATTCAGATTATATTCGAACTTTCCCTCGGCAATATGTTCTGTGGCCTTTTTCAGTTCCTTTAGAGGTCTGGAGATATTATAAGTAATCACCAGAGCCAAAGCCAGTCCCACAAAGAGCCCGACAGCGCTGAGGATCATTGTCATTCTCGAAGCCAGTATACCCCGCGTCTTAATAAGATTCATGCGTGTATCTATATTATTTTCGGCCTTAGTGCGGATATCGCGCAATGCTGTGGCCATGTCTTCAATAGCCCTTTGACTCTCCGTTTCGGAGATTTTAGTTGCATCCTCTGTGTGATTGCCATTGATAAGTGTTACGGTTTGATTAAAAAAGTCATCATACTGCTTATGCAGCAGTGAAACTTGCGATAGCGTCTTTGCAATACCGGGTATGTTATTCTTCCTGAGATTCTCGAGGCTGTCACTGAATTCATGGCTTCGCGACCAGAACAGCTCTGCGATTGACGGGTCTTTAAGAATAAGATACCTTTTCTCTGCACTTTCCTGGGCAAGGAGCGCATCCATCATATTCTTCCCGGTATCTACAACAAAAAAATCCTCATCGATTATTGCATATGCCAATTTATTCAGATTATTAAGGCTGAAAATCGCGTAGGCACTTGCCAGGATGGCCAGCAGGGCCATGGCCAGGTAACTCGCGAGCAATTTTCTGCTTATTGTCAGTTTCATTACTCGTTCCGGTATTGTCAATTCTCCTCGTACAGCGTAGAGAAATAAGTACCATATCCTGCCGATTTCCGCAAAGCAGAAAATCTCTTTCCGTGCCTAATGTTTGTTGCCCCCTTTATTAAGTTTTGGTATATTAAGGAAAATTCTCAGCGCAAATTGGAGGCTATAGATGATATATAATGAAGATTTTGAAACGTTGCCCCGCGAGGTTTTGGAAACCCTGCAGTTAAAGAGGTTGCAGCAGGTTGCGCAGCGCGTCTATCATACGGTTGGCTTTTACAAGAAGGCTTTCGATAAGGCCGGCGTACAGCCGGATGACATCAAAACACTGCCAGACATAACGCGGCTTCCCTTCACGACGAAGCAAGACCTGAGAGACAACTATCCTTTCGGACTCTTTGCGGCGCCAATGAGCAGTGTCGTCAGGCTTCATGCTTCTTCCGGCACAACCGGCAGGGCGATCGTCGTCGGATATACAAAGAGAGATATTGATACGTGGTCGGAGCTGATGGCGAGATGTTTTGTGGCCGCGGGCCTGACCAAGAATGACATTATCCATAACGCATACGGCTATGGCCTCTTCACCGGCGGTCTCGGCGCCCATTACGGCGCTGAGAAACTTGGCGCCAGCGTCATACCCATGTCAGGCGGCAATACAAAAAGGCAGATCATGATCCTGCAGGACTTCGGTCCCACGGCAATCTGCTGTACGCCTTCCTATGCGCTGAACCTGGCAGAGCAGGGCACGGCCATGGGTATTGACATGCGGTCGCTGAAGCTTCGTGTCGGCGTTTTTGGCGCCGAGCCATGGTCTGAAAAGATGAGAGACGAAATAGAAAGCAAATTGAATCTTGCCGCTCTGAATATCTACGGTCTCTCAGAAGTTATGGGGCCCGGTGTTTCCATGGAGTGCATGGAAGGGCGCTCCGGCATGCATGTGTTTGAGGATCACTTCATCGTAGAGGTGATCAATCCGCAAACGGGTGAGGCATTGCCATATGGCGAAGAAGGGGAACTGGTCTTCACTACCATCACGAAGGAGGCATTCCCCCTCATCCGGTATCGCACCAGAGACATATCCCGCCTGATTGCCGAGCCTTGCCGCTGCGGCAGGAGCCACATCAGAATGGACCGTGTCACCGGCAGGAGTGACGACATGCTTATTATCCGGGGCGTCAACGTCTTTCCGTCCCAGATTGAGGCAGTTCTCATCGGCGTCACAGGGCTTGAACCGCATTATCAACTCATTGTAGACAGGGCCGGCACGATGGACACCTTGGAGGTCCAGGTTGAAGTAAGCGAACGGGCGTTCGCAAACGCGGATGAGGTCCGCTATCTGCAGAATTTAGAGAAAAGCCTCGCTAAAGACTTGAAGGACTATCTAGGCGTAACCGCCAAGATAAAATTGGTGGAACCCAAATCGCTGCAGCGTTCTGAAGGTAAGGCCAGCCGGATAATTGATAAACGAAAAATGTAGGGGAAGCTCTCGCATATTCTTTTTCCCCCGAAATCCATTAGGAGGACATATGAAAGTAGAACAGATATCCATATTCCTGGAGAATAAACCGGGAGCACTCGAAAGCGTAATGCGGCTGCTGAAGGATGCTAATATTAATATCAGGAGCCTGTCTCTTGCTGATACGTCCGATTTCGGAATTCTCCGGCTGATTGTTAACGATGCAAACAAGGCACTCAAGGTGCTGAATGACAATGGCTTGAGAGTAAGCCGGACAAACGTGGTGGCAGTCGAGGTCCCTGACCGTCCGGGAGGTCTTCACAGTATACTCGCAGCGCTGGCGCAACATGGGATTAACGTTGAATATCTGTACGCATTCATCGAAAAAAGCGGCGAGAATGCCGTGATCATTTTCCGTTTCGATTCCCCGGATGATGCCGTTGATGTCCTTCTGAAAAATGGGTTCACTGTCCTGCCCGGTGAGAGGCTGTATTCTTTTTAAGTATTATAATCCCGTAAAAAAAGTTTCCGGTTTAAGAATGAAAAATCTGGCAGGGAAGGAGGCATATACGTGAAGGCTCAGACTCGCTCAGTAAACCAGTTGGTTGATGAACAATTGAAAAAATGGCAAGGCGCAATAGTGGGACGGAAAGCTGTAAAGGCAACTCCTGGTCCGGTGATCACCGTATCCAGAGAGCCGGGGAGCGGCGGCAGTGAAATAGCGAGAAGGCTCGCGGAAAAACTGAAAATGGATCTGGTTGGCGCCCAAATCATACAAAAGATAGCGGAAAGCGCCAACATGAGCGCAAAGGTTATTGAGTCCCTCGATGAGAAGGAAGTCACAAGGCGGGATGACTGGTTAAGCTCTATGTTCGAAACGCGCCACCTCTGGGTAGATGATTATCTCCACCACCTCACAAAGGTCATCGGCACATTCGGAAGACAGGGCAATATGATCATCGTGGGCAGAGGCGCTCAGTATGTCCTGCCTCCCGAGGACACATTCAGGCTGCGTTTCATTGCCCCAATGGAAACCAAAATCCAAAATGTGATGCGCGTTTCTGCCTCCACCAAGGAAGATGCTACAAAATATGTCATTAAGACAGATTCAGATCGCCGTGCATACCTTCGCAAGTACTTCAATGCTGATGTGACGGATCCATCGCACTACGATATGGTTGTCAACACAGGGAAAATCGGCATAGACGGCTCTGTCGAAACAGTTGCTGCCGCCTTCACTCTGTGGAAAGATAAGCGCAGCTCCTCCGCATAATGTTCACGAACTGCTGCCTTCAGTGTCATTCCAGCTCTCGACAACGACATTCGAGGGCAGGCTCCAGCGGGAACCCATATGTCTTCCTCGCAGTCGCGAGGGAATCAGCGGAACCAGTGAGTTCAATTTTGATAGAGTAGCAAGATAAATGAAGCAACCCGTTGATTTTAAATAATAAAGGCGCTCTACTATGAAGAAGATCGGTATTGCCCTGGGCGCAGGCGGCGCCAAAGGATTGGCACACGTGCTGATACTCGAAGCACTGGATGAGCTTGCACTTAAACCATCCTATGTCACAGGGACCAGTACCGGCGCGGTTGTCGGCGTTCTCTATTGTTCGGGATTAAGTGCAAAGAATTTGAGACAGGTTATGAGCAATATAAGTATTAATGAAAATGACTCGTTGAGAGATGTCGTGACCAAAAAGCATGTGTTCAAGTGGTTTAACTTCAAGGCGCTGCAATTTGATGGCCGCGGTTTGCTGAAAGCGGAGCACTTTATAAACTATCTGTTCGAATCGATCGAGGCAAGGACATTTGAGGAACTTGTAATTCCTCTGCGTGTTGTCGCTTCGGACTTTTGGACTCGCGAACAGGTGGTGCTTGACGGCGGCGAATTGGCGCCCGCTATACAGGCAAGCATGTCGCTGCCCGGTGTGTTCACGCCCGTCACAATGGGAGAGAACGTCTTAATCGATGGTGGAGCTGTCAATCCCGTACCCTTTGACCTGTTGCCAGACGATTGTGATCTAACCATTGCCGTCGATGTTATTGGACGCCGTGAAGCAAGACGGGACCGCATGCCATCTCTGCAGGAAGCCATTTTTAACACTTTCCAGATCATGGAGAGAAGCATCGTCCGGGAAAAATTGCGCAATTCGTCACCGGACATTTATATTGAGATTGAAATTTCCAATATTCGCGCTCTGGAATTCTACAAGGCGGACCAGGTGTTTAAACAGGCGCAGACGGCCAAGGATCAGCTTAAAAGTGAATTGGAGAGGAGGATCTATCTTCACAACAGTTCATAACATGAACCGTCACCCTTTGATGCATCCCAATGCGCGGAGTTTTGCGACCTTCCTGGAGATGCCGGCCATGTGAACTACTTCCACTACCTGGTCTAAATCTTTGTAAGCCTCCGGTATCTCCTCACTGAGGGTTCCTTTACCAGTGGCCATTATGATGATACCCTTGGCGGCCATTTCCTGTTCTATTAATCTCCCACGGCTTGCCTTTTTCGCCTGGGTGCGGCTCATGAGGCGCCCGGCACCGTGGCAGGTGCTTCCGAAGGTCTCTTCAAAGGCCTTCTCCGTCCCCGCAAGGACGTACGAGCCCGTTCCCATATCACCGGGTATTAATACAGGCTGACCTGTCTTGCTGTACAGTGCCGGAAGTGCCGGATGGCCGGGAGGGAAAGCCCGGGTCGCTCCTTTCCTGTGCACGCAGAGTTTCACCTTTTTACCATCGACGTTAAAAGTTTCGATCTTGGCGATATTATGACAGACATCGTAAAGCAATCTCATGCCTAAATCGCGGGGACCCTTTTTCAGGGTATGTTCAAAGGTTTCCCGCGTCCAGTGCATCATCATCTGTCGGTTGGCCCATGCATAATTAGCAGCGCAGGCCATGGCCGCGAGATATTCCTTCCCCCTATTTGAAGCAATGTACGCGCAGGCAAGCTGCCTGTCGGGAAGGGAAATTTCCAGTTCGCCAAGATGCTTGACCATCCTGGCCAGATAATCATCGCAGACTTGATAGCCAAGTCCTCGGGAACCGCTATGGATGAGAACGCAAATCTGATTCTGCTCTAGGCCGAAGGCAGTCGCGGCCGTTTTATCGAAGATCTCATCGACTACCTCGATCTCCAGAAAATGGTTGCCCGATCCGAGTGTGCCCAACTGCTCTCGTCCGCGCTCGATAGCCCTCGCGCTCACCATTTCGGGATCGGCTCCCGATATTCTTCCTCCGTCTTCCGTAGCTTCCAAATCCTCATGTGTGCCATATCCCCGCTCCACCGCCCATTTGGCCCCTTCAGTAAGAACCTTTCTTTCTTCATTAGCGGAGAGCTTGAGGTCACTCTTTGATCCAACTCCCGTAGGGATATGATGATACAGGGCGCTTATAAGGTCCTTTACACGATCCCTTACGTCTTCATGAGCAAGGCGGGTAGTCACCAGCCTACATCCGCAGTTGATATCATAGCCCACGCCACCGGGAGAAATAACTCCGTCCTGAAGACCGAAGGCCGCGACACCGCCTATCGGAAAGCCGTAACCCCAATGCATATCAGGCATGGCCAGTGAATATTTCACGATCCCTGGGAGGTGCGCTACATTGGCCACCTGCTTCGGGCTTTCGTCCGAACCCATTTCCCTTATGAGGCGCTCACTCGAATAAATGATCCCGGGGACCCTCATGTTGCCCGTCTGGGGAATCATCCACCGACAATCGTCGATCTTTTTGAGTTCAGACATCAAGAATCACCCTTGCCGTCCATTCTTTCGGGGAGTCTCTGACAGCAACCTGATGATACGTTACCGCCTTGATCTCCGTATTTATCGTATGCTTCGCGGGATTAAAAGGCTCCCCCGACACCTTCCCTTTCAAATGTCGAGGATCTATATCAATTATGGAAAACTCTTTGAGTAAAAGACCCTCGCCGTTATACATATAGAGTATCTCTCGCAGATAATTCACCAGAAGGTCTTCCCAGCCTTCACCATCCACACCTATTTTTCTTTCCACGGTTGGACTTACATGCTTCAGGTCAGCAAGAATGTCAAAGACGGCGAAGGCCGCATTGGCAAACAACTCGTTTGCGGTCTTGCCGTATACTTCAACTCCTAAATCCGCCGTATGATCAAACAGCCGATACCTTTTCATAAATTATTCCATAGTTATCCAAATAGCACAACAATAGATACTCTCGGACTATTTAGGCTTTGTAAGGTTCCAGTAATTTAAGTTATCTATTTAGAGTGAAAGATACTTCAGAGACGAGACCACTCTCAACCCCCTTGATGGGGAAGCTTGGGTAGGGGTGACAATGTGTGTTGTTAATTCTTTAGTCCCCATCCTTCGATCCCTCCCATCAAGGGAGTGGAGACGTAGATAAAAAATATTAGCCAAAGCAGGACTTGCGCGATGTGTTTCCGCTCACGCTTCTTCATCGTCGCCAGCAGCGAATTCAAGCTCGTTTACGACTTCTTCCTCCGCGTCATCCTGTGGCAGGCCGTTGTCCTTTTCCTCCGGTTCTCTCTCGGCGCGGGCGACACCAACCAGCTTCTCTTCAGGATCGATCTCGATCAGCCTCACTCCTTGAGTGCTTCTATGAAGCAGAGGAACTTCCGCGACCTTCAGGCGTATGATCTTTCCGGCGTCGCTAATCAGCATGATGTCTTCATCGCCCGTAACCTGAAGGACCCCCGAAACATTTCCCACCTTGGAAACCGTTTTGAGATTGATAACCCCTTGGCCGCCGCGGCTTTGCCGCCGATATTCTTCCGCATCGGTTCGTTTGCCGTAGCCGTTTTCGGAAACGGTTATAATGGAATTACCCTCCGATGGTATCTCCATCCCAACCACGGCATCATCATCGTCCATGCGAATGCCGATAACGCCCCTGGCCGTTCTCCCCATATCCCGGACGTCGTCTTCATGGAAACGGATGGACTGGCCTTTCCTCGTCCCCAAAAAGACGTCCTGGTCACCATGGGTCAACTGAACGGCAATGAGCTCGTCTCCCTCGTCAATGGATATTGCTATGATTCCCCCGGCCCGTGGGTTCGAATAGGCTGCCAGATCGGTCTTTTTCGCTATGCCCTTCCTGGTCACCATAATCACATACTTCCCCTCGACGAACTCCCGGACGGGAAGGATTGCCGCTACCCTTTCTCCAGGCGACAGATTGACCAGGTTGACAATGGCCTTTCCTTTTGACGCGCGCCCGGCCTGGGGAATCTGGTAAACCTTCAGCCAGTACACTCTTCCCAAATTCGTAAAAATGAGTATATAGTTATGCGTGGAGGCGATAAAGATCTTCTCGACAAAATCCTCCTCCTTGGTTCCCATGCCGACCTTCCCCTTGCCGCCCCTGCGCTGGCTTCTATAGAGGCTCACGGCGTTCCTCTTAATATAGCCGGAGTGGGACACTGTCACCACCATGTCTTCCTCCACGATCATGTCCTCGATATTAATGTCTTCCACGCTTTCCACGATTTCCGTGCGTCTCTCATCGCCGTACTTCTTTCTGATCTCTTCCAATTCCGCCACGATGATATCGAGCACCTTCTTGGGATCATCGAGAATCCCCTGCAGTTGGGCGATCAGGCGGCTGAGTTCCGCGTACTCATCATCGATCTTGGCCCGCTCGAGACCTGTGAGCCTCTGCAAGCGCATATCGAGAATAGCCCGCGCCTGGATCTCCGAAAGGCCGAACTTTTCAGTCAGGGCCTGCGCGGCCTCCTGGGGACTCTTGGATTTCTTGATAAGCTGAACCACGGCGTCGATGTTATTCAGGGCAATGATGAGTCCTTCCAGGATATGGGCTCGTTCCTTCGCTTTCCTAAGATCAAAGATCGTCCTGCGCGTGATGACCTCCTTGCGGAAATCCACAAATTTCTGGAGGACCTCTTTAAGATTGAGGACCCTCGGCTGGTTACGGTCGATTGCCAGCATGATAACCCCGAAGGTCGTCCCCATCTGTGTATGTTTGTACAGCTGGTTGAGGGTCACGCCGGAGGGCTCGTCCTTCTTCAAGTCTATGACGATCCGTATCCCGTCCCGGTCCGATTCGTCCCTGAGATCGGAGATGCCTTCCACCTTTTTCTCTTTCACGAGCTCTGATATCTTCTCGATGAGATTGGCCTTATTCACGAGGTACGGGAGCTCCGTGACGATTATGCTCTCACGATCGTTCCTCGCGTTTCTCTCGATGCTCGCCCTGGCCCTCATACGTATGGAACCCCTGCCCGTAGTGTAAGCGGATATTATTCCGTCCCTGCCGTTGATGAAACCGGCCGTCGGGAAATCAGGGCCTTTAATATGAACCATCAGTCCATCAATCGTGATCTCCGGATCGCGGATCAGGGCGATTGTCCCGTCGATGAGCTCACTTAAGTTATGGGGCGGGATATTTGTCGCCACGCCCACAGCGATCCCGGAAGTGCCGTTGAGCAGAAGCGCGGGCATACGCGCGGGCAGTACCGTCGGCTCCTCCATGGACGCGTCATAGTTCGGAACAAAATCCACTGTTTCTTTTTCGAGGTCGGCAAGCATCTCCTCCGCGAGTCTCGCCATGCGGATCTCCGTGTAACGCATCGCCGCGGGCGGATCGCCGTCGACGCTCCCGAAATTTCCTTGACCGTCGATCAGGGGATAGCGCATGGAGAAGTCTTGGGCCATGCGGACAAGGGTGTCATAAGCGGCGGTATCGCCGTGGGGGTGATACTTACCGATGATATCCCCGACGATCCTGGCGGATTTCTTATAGGCCTTGTTCCAGACGTTACCCATCTCCGACATGGCGAAGAGAACCCTCCGATGGACCGGTTTCATGCCGTCCCGGACGTCCGGGATGGCGCGGCCAATGATCACGCTCATCGCATAATCCATGTAGGATTTCTTCATCTCATCTTCGATATTGATGGGGATGTTCTTCTGGAAAAGCTGCTCCATAATTTTAAAGTCCTTGCTATACGTTTTAACTTCTAAAAACACCTGCAATTTCAAAGACTAACGTAGCAGGTTTTCTATGAGAATTTATACCATTTTTTACCAAATAAGTCGCGTTATTTTTTATCTTTTTGACGGGTTAAAATGAAGTAATTTCAGACGATGCTATTTCCATAATATTGCTGTATGTTGATAGCGATGACGTGTATTTTAGGCTTAGAATTAGACCATCCTTGTATATTCTACTATGAGGTGCTACGAGCCAATGTGACTTGTGAATTTCTATCTCATTGACAACTTCCTTGTAACAAAATCCAGCAATTTTGACTGGCATACTTTCTTTCAAACGATAATCCTTGCTGACTATTATCAATAAGAAATTATACATTGCAAAGCATAAACCTTTCTGCTAGAATTGTACTTCTATTCCACGTGATAGATGAATTAGTAGATAATCATTGAAATCAAGAGGGTTGCTTATCTCTTAGGTCTCTGCGGAGAAAGTGACTGCCATGAAGAATACAGAACCCACATCAAAAAAGAGTGCTGGCACCCGTGGAAGGGTTGAAAAATGTATGTCTGCTGCGGACAATTATATCCGCTTGCGGGTTACCGGAATGCTAAAAAAACCATCAAAACTAAGGATAGAATAATAAACTTTTGCAACTATCTATGAAAAAAGGATTTATTGCAATTAATAGGTGACGCACAATGTTCGGACAGAGATATGTGCTTGAAAGAATGCTTGCCACAACAGGTATTACTATTAATGGCAATAGTCCATGGGATATGCACGTAAAAGATGACCGTGTTTTCTCACGGCTCCTCCAGAATAAGAGTTTAGGTCTCGGCGAATCATATATGGAAGGATGGTGGGACTGCCGGCAACTGGATGAATTCGTTTGCAAGATATTGACGGCCGGACTGGACAGAAAAGTCAAAGACAGCCTTAAACTGCTCGTGCCTGTCCTATCAGCCGTGCTTTTCAATATGCAATCGAAGCTACGCTCTCGCGTTGTTGCCGAACAACATTATGATCTTGATAACGAACTTTTTATGTCATTTCTCGACCCTTACAACCAATACAGCTGCGCGTATTTCGATGGAACGGATGAGTTAAACGGGGCGCAGGTCAAAAAGATGGACATGATCTGCAGGAAGATTAATCTCAGCAAAGATGATATTGTCCTGGATATCGGCTGTGGCTGGGGAGGCTTTGCAAAGTACATGGCCGAACACTACGGCTGCAAGGTCACGGCCATCAATATATCCAAAAAACAGATCAGCTATGCCAGAGAATTCTGCAAAGACTTGCCGATTGAAATTCTCCAATGTGACTACCGCGATGTTCAAGGTTCATTCGATAAGATCGTCTCCATCGGAATGTTCGAACACGTCGGCCTTAAAAACTACAGGACCTTCATGAAGACTGCCCACCGTTGTCTCAAAGATGCTGGCATTTTCCTTCTGCATACCATTGGCGGTAACGAATCCCAGATAAAATGCGATCCTTGGATTAATAAATACATATTCCCCCATGGCATGTTGCCCAGCATTTCTCAGATCAGCAACGCCATTGAAGGTTTGTTCGTTACGGAAGATCTGCACAACTTGGGCCCTCACTATGAAAAAACGCTTATGGCCTGGCATGAAAACTTTCAGAAAGCATGGATCATGCTGAAGAAAAAATATGACGAGAAGTTCAAGCGTATGTGGGAATATTACTTTTTGTCCTGTGCAGGATCATTCCGTGCGAGGAACATTCAACTCTGGCAGATTGTCTTGACCAAATACGGCACCCCCCAGCCTTCGTTGAGATAGAAGGTGTTTTCAGCAAGCACTCCTTCCCTGTACTAAACAATCCGCGGAGTTCGCTAAAAGTACTTCTTTTCAAGTCCAAATAACCACAGATCAGATTCATCTTGATAAATAGAACAAGAAGAAATAAATGAAAGAGGATACTGGTCATGAGCCGGCAAGAGGTTTAGAGACAGATCGAAGAGACATTCGGACTTGTTCCGACCTTTTTAAACCTGTGCCCGATTTTTCTTTAGAATTTGAATGGCAGATTTTCAAGCGAACACAGTTGGAGAGGAAGCTATATCTTACGATGTAGGAGGGGATGAGAAAGTTGCTGGTATGTGCGGTTGCGGTTGCGTGCTTGGGAAGGGCGTCGCTTTTTTTATTTCAATACCCCTGACATTTCTTAATGAAGACACACAAAGGGCCGTTAGCGTGAATATCATTGCAGACTTATGGATGAATCGGGGCGACACATGAGTGAAGAACGACATATTACGATAACCATATCGAGACAGATGGGAAGCGGCGGTGCGTATATAGGTCATCTGGCAGCGAAAGAGCTCGGATTCAAATATTTAGACCGTGAGATATTGAGACAAGCTGCAGAACATTTTGAAACAGATGTGGGGATGCTGGAAGACATTGGTGAAAGATCACCAAGCCTTATCGAAACAATTATCAAAGGATTCTCATTCGTAACACCCCCAGGGGGAACTTTACAACCGATGAGACCACCTGTCTACAGAAGGGATCTGTTCACCCGGGAGTGCAAGATCATCCAAGAAATTGCGGATCAATATAATTCCGTCATCATAGGGCGTGGCGGCTTCTACGCACTGAGAGAACGGCCTGGCGTGATTCGTGTATTTATCCACGCTCCCCGGGAATTTCGGGCCAAACGAGTCATGCAGATGCAGAATATCACCGACATCCGGGAAGCACGTAATAAAGTCAAAGATTCAGACCATAGCAGAACCAAGTATATACGGGACATGGCAGGCGTCCATTGGACAGACTCGCGTAATTTTCACCTCTGCATCGACTCAAGTTTTTTCGGTTTTCGTGAGAGTGCAAAAATGATCGTCAGCCTCGCTAAGAAAATAAAACTCTCAGATTAGAGTAATGGGGAAGAATGATGATTAGGTACCACTGATATCATCTTTTTGAAAAAGGAGGGGGGAAATGCTTGAAAAGTCACAGCAAAAAGCGAAACAGTGGGTGGCCAAGGCAATAGCTTTTTACAACCAAACAGGTCAAACGATCGCTTTGGCGGAGCTCTCAAATTCTAA
>JBEKOL010000047.1:0-23513 GCA_049521775.1 Syntrophales bacterium | reverse complement strand
TCTTTACCGGGTAGAGGCCACGACCGTTATCGTTCTTGTGGTGGCAGTGGGGATCCGCAAGGAAGGAGACAAAAAGGACATCTACGCACTTGCTCAGAAGATGATCCGTCTCGGCCTCATAGAGCCGACCGCCAACAAGTGACGCACCGAAGGGAGCATTCATGTTTAACCCAAAACTCAACACTGTTTTTAAGGATAACTCAACACTTCGCCCTTCGCTCTCTGCTCATTGCTTCCCTTTCGCTCCATGCTCCATGCTCTCTGCTCTATGCTGCTCCTTACGCCGTAGGTTAAAAATGATAACTCAAAACTCAAAACTCAGCACTCAACACTGCGCACGTCGCTTGTGTCGCTCTCTGCTCTCTGCTCTCTGCTCATTGCTTCCCTTTCGCTCCATGCTCCATGTTCTTTGCTCCATGCTGCCTTTCCGCTCCATGCTCCATGCACTTTGCTCATTGCTTCCCCGCCCTCGCTCTCTGCTCCATGCTCCGCGCTGCTTCTCTTGCTCCCTGCTCATTTTCTGCTCCCTGCTGCTTTTCTGCCTGTTCTCCACGCCTTGCTTAGCTCAATTTCTTACTACCGGGCGGCCGATAGATAAGCTACCCTCCCTCCCGAACCTCCCCTCAGGTCAAAATGACTACGAGGTAGGCGGAACGATATCAGACTCTCCAGAGGGAGAGTTGGATTTGAACAAATTGGACTCTGTCAGCCGTGCAATTGACACACAGGGAGAGCTTAAGACGGATACAAATCATGCCGTCAAGGCCAACAAGTATAAAATTGAGTACAACGGAGATACAAAGAGAATCCAGGGCAGGATCGAAAAGAACAGCGGGACCAGGCGGGAGGATTCCAAAATCGAGAATGGCAGGGGGACCAGGCAGGAAGATTTGGAGGCGAGTGAGCTTCCAGGTCAAATCCGCCGCTTACCTGATACTCTTAGACCCGGATTTCAGTACCAACCTTCTCCCCTTGGTCGGATAGGGTTTGATACGGTTATCGGCAACGCGAACAACCAAGCGGAAAAATAGGCGGTAAATGTGAAAAACTTCATCCTCACCGGTGCCGCAGGCTATATCGCACCCCGCCACATGAAAGCCATCAAAGAGACGGGCAATAATCTTGTGGCAGCCATGGACAGACATGATGCGGTTGGCGTCATAGACAGCTACTTCCCGGAGGCAGACTTCTTTGTCGAATTCGAAAGGCTGGATAGGCATGTTGATAAACTGAGGCGGATGGGAGACGAAAAAAAGGTCCACTACGTAAGCATCGCTTCACCCAACTACCTTCACGATGCACACATACGATTTGCGCTTCGCATCGGGGCGGACGCAATCTGCGAAAAACCTCTTGTACTCAACCCATGGAATCTCGATGCCTTGCATGAAATAGAGAAAGAGTCCGGGAGAAAGGTCAACGCTGTTCTTCAATTGCGGCTTCACCCTGCGGTCATTGCACTCAAGGAACGGGTCGCTGAAACACTGAAGGACCGTAAGGCGGATATCGATCTTACATATATTACCTCCCGAGGACGGTGGTACCTCATTTCATGGAAAGGGGATATAAGTAAATCAGGAGGGATCGCCACAAATATCGGAGTCCACTTTTTTGACATGCTGCAATGGATATTCGGGAAAAAGCAACTCAACATCGTCCATCTCTCGCAACCGACTAAGGCGGCGGGGTTCCTCGAATTCGAGCGTGCCAGGGTAAGGTGGTTTCTTTCTGTCGATAACAGGGATCTCCCGGAGGCGGCAAGGAATACTGGTAAAACTACCTACAGGTCAATTCTGCTAAATGGCGAAGAAGTTGAATTCTCAGATGGCTTTGCGGAACTCCATACGGAAACCTATAAGGGAATACTTGCAGGACAAGGCTTTGGACTCGAAGATGTCCGCCCGGCAATCGAAACGGTCTATGAAATCAGAAATGCACAGCAAGCGCCACTGAGCAATTATTACCATCCTTTTCTCAAAACGATAATTCACTAGGACAGGCTAAAGGCTAAAAGCTAATGCTGAAAGCTAAAGGGCAGGGGCGACGGGCATAGGGCAATGAACGAGGATCACAAATACTTCGCACACTCATCCAGTTACATCGATGATAATGTTGAAATCGGTGAAGGCACAAAAATATGGTATTTTTGCCATGTCCTCGGCGGGTCCAAAATCGGCACTAAGTGCATCATCGGGCAGAACTGCATGATCGGCCCGGATGTTACCATAGGGAACCGCTGCAAGTTTCAAAACAACATATCGGTCTACACGGGCGTCACCATAGAGGAAGAAGTCTTCTGCGGTCCATCCTGTGTCTTCACCAATGTTTATAATCCCAGGGCTTTTATAGAGCGCAAGCAGGAATTCAGACCGACCCTCGTCAAGCGAGGCGCCACAATCGGCGCAAACGCCACAATCCTCTGCGGTTCCACCATAGGCCGGTACGCAATGATCGGCGCAGGCTCCATGATCCGCTCCGATGTCCCCGACTACGCCATAATGGTAGGCATACCCGCCCGGCAAGTAGGGTGGGTGTGCAAATGCGGAACGACCTTGAGGGGTAATGGCAAAACAAATGCGGCTAAGGGCAAAGGGCAAAGGGCTAAGGGTACAACAACGTTAAAGTGCACGCACTGTGGTAATGAATATGCCCTGGATAATGGCCAATTCGCTATTCTAAAGGAAGCGTAAAAATTACTCGCCCTTTGCGCACATCCCTTTGCCTTTAGCTCTTTGCCCTTAGCCCAGAGGCATTTATGACCCACATTCCCATGCTTGACCTCAAACGTGAATACGAATATATGAAAGCTGATATCGATGCCGCCATTGCCCGCTGCCTTGACCATCAGAAGTGGATTCTTGGGCCGGAGGTAAAGGAGTTCGAAGACAAGGTTGCCGAGTATCTTAATGTAGAATATTGCATCGGCACCTCCTCCGGTACCGACGCCCTCGTCCTCGCTCTGCGCGCCCTTGCGATCAAAACAAAAGGGCAGGAATATTTCGACCGCTCCGATCTGATTATCACTACGCCCTTTACATTTACTGCCACCGGCGATGCGATCCTCCGTGCCGGCGCAACTCCCCTCTTCGTGGACATCGACCCCGCAACCTTCAACCTCGATCCGGAACGTATCCGCGAATGTCTTCAAGCGTCCGCCCTTAGCCTTTCGCCCTCAGCCGTTAGCCCGTCGAAAGTTGTAGGCATCTTGCCCGTTCACCTTTACGGCCAGCCCTGCCAGATGGACGAAATAATGTCGATTGCGGATGAGAATGGTCTCTTTGTCCTTGAGGATGTTGCCCAAGCCTTCGGCGCTATCTATGGCGGCAGAAGGGTGGGTTCCATCGGTACCTGCGGAGCTTTCAGCTTTTTCCCTTCCAAGAACCTCGGCGGGTTTGGCGATGCAGGGATGGTATCAACAAACGATGAAGAAATTGCTGCCCTGATCCGTATGTTGATCAAACACGGCGGCAAAGACAAGTATAACGTAGACCATATCGGGTACAACGCCCGCATTGATACGCTCCAGGCAGCTATTCTTGTCGCCAAGCTTAAATATATTGATGAATTCAACTCCCGTCGCCGCCGTATCGCACAATTATATATTGAAGGTCTAAAGGATCTACCCGGCATCGTTTTGCCTTTGACTCAAAACTCAAAACTCAAAACTCAAAACGCGATCGACCATGTCTTCCACCAATTCACCCTCCGCGTCCCTGACGGCCCGCGCGACGTCCTTCAGCAGCACCTACGTGATTCAAGCATTGACAGCATGGTCTACTACCCGATACCTTTGCATAAAATGAGGGTGTTTAGTGGAAGGTGCATCGTGAATGGTGAGCTATCAGAGGCGGAACGGGCAGCAGAGGAGGTATTGAGTCTTCCGATGGAACCTCTTATGCAATATAAGGAGGCGGCACCTATCATAGGAGAGTTGAGACGTGATAGAACGAGGGATATCTATAAGGCACACATACAGCCTTAACCTTCACATTACGTACTATACTCCCAGATGACTGTGTATAGGAGGAATTGTATATAGAATGGGACACGTTGACAGGGAGGTTTGATAGTGCAGTCCGGATGCGCCAGGGCGAATGTTGCATAAACTGGTCAGAAGGTAAAAGATAACAACATGAAAGATCCGGCACGGGCAAAAGATAACTTTCTTGTTTTTGGTTCCCCGATCATTGAAGATGACGAGATACGGGAAGTAGTGGCAAGCATGAAGAGCGGATGGCTTGGTACAGGCCCAAAGGTCGCTCGCTTCGAGGAGGACTTCCGAAAATACAAGGGAGCGGAATATGCTGTTGCGCTCAACTCGTGCACGGCCGCGCTACATTTGAGCCTTCTCGCCTCCGGAGTCAGGCCTGGTGATGAAGTTATTACTACCGCCATGACGTTTTGTTCAACCGTCAACGCCATCATTCATTCTGGTGCCACACCGGTGTTGGCCGATATCGATCGTAACACCATGAACGTTGATCCAGAGCAGATCAGGACCAAGATTACGTCAAGAACCAGGGCGATTCTTCCCGTGCACTTTGCCGGTCGGCCATGCGACATGGATACGATATGCGCCATCGCTGAAGAATATAATTTGAAGATCATCGAAGACTGCGCGCATGCAATAGAGACGGAATCCAAAGGACGCAAAGCTGGAACATTTGGAGATTTCGGGTGCTTTAGTTTCTATGTGACAAAAAATATCGTTACGGGAGAGGGCGGAATGGTTCTGGCAAAACGTGAAGGAGATGCTGCCCTCATCAAGATTCTTGGATTACATGGGATGACCAAAGATGCTTGGAAGCGGTTCAGCGATGAAGGATATAAGCATTACTATGTAGTAGGTTGCGGTTTCAAGTACAACATGATGGATTTGCAGGCAGCGATTGGCATACATCAATTGCAGCGAGTTGGATCCTATTGGCAGCGCCGCCGGGAGGTCTGGAAAAAATATAACTCAGCCTTCGCTGGCCTTCCCATTGGCCTGCCTGCGGAACCTGAATCAGGCACCCGACACGCCTTTCATTTGTACACGATTCTAGTGGACGGGGACAGAGCCAAAATCAGCAGGGATGAATTTCTGGATGCTATGACCAAACAGAATATTGGCGTAGGAGTTCACTATTTAAGCATCCCAGAGCATCCATACTATCAGGAAGTATTCGGCTGGCGGCCGGAAGAATATCCGAACGCCATGGCGATCGGACGGCAGACAGTTAGTCTTCCTATTTCGGCAAAGCTGAAGGAAGAGGATATAGAAGATGTGGTTGGGGCAGTGCGAAGGGTGTTGCATTCACATTAGATGACCTTCGAAGAATATAGATCGAACGGGGAGTATATGCGGGCACCATGGGCCTTGGTAAAGAAAATCCTCCGAAGAGCAAAGAAGAGTTATGCAAAAAAGCAGCGAAAGCTGACCACCACCGAATACTGGGAGCAAAGGGCAAGAGAGTATGGGCAAAGGGCTGTGCTGAACTTAGGGCATTCTGAAGAGGACATGTCGGCTGTCACACGAACACAGAAAGAAGTAATATTCCCTTTTTTCAAGCAATCGCTTGCGGGTAATGAAAACTTAGTACTTGATTTTGGGTGCGGACCTGGACGATTTACAAGAGATCTAGCCTCTATCGTAGGGGGCTATGCTATTGGCGTGGATCCCGTGCAGTATTTTATACGTGTAGCGCCGGAAAGTGAAAACACAGAGTACAGATTATTGCAGAACAATATCATAAATATCGATGATGCGTTCGTAGATGTTGTTTGGGTCTGTCTTGTATTTGGGGGAATAACAGATGAGCAGCAGCTATGCAAGACGTTGTCGGAAATAGACAGGGTTCTCAAAAAAGGTGGATTGCTTTTTTTGATTGAAAATACATCAGATAAATACAGCGGCGATTATTGGAAGTTTAGATCCGTGGAGAAATATCGGAACCTCTGTAGCTTCGCAAACCTTAAGCATCTCTGGGATTATTTTGATCTCGGTGAACGAATTTCCATTATGTCCGGGAGAAAACAATAGACTTTCTCCCGTCACATAAGGAACATTGGTCCCTCGCAAAAACTTGTTGCCCTTATACACCCTGCTAATTGGATGTCACTGAAAAGACAAGCGATCTCTGGGGTTAAATGGAGTGGCCTTTCGATATTCGCTGTCGGTATCATACAGTTTTCTTGTCAAGTACTACTCGCAAGACTTCTCTCGCCAGCCGACTTCGGGATGATGGCGATGGTAATGACCATCATTGGATTTGCTCAAGCATTCGCAGACATGGGCGTGAGTAACTCAATCATATCGAAACTAGAATGCTCTTCTCATGAGCTATCAAGCTTATACTGGTTCAACATTTTAACAGGAGTTGTTTTCTTTCTCCTTGTCTGGTTTTCTTCCTCTTTTGTCGTAACATATTACAACGAACCAAGGCTCGGAAGACTAATTCATGTGCTTTCACCTGTATTCCTGATTATTCCAATAGGTCGTCAATTCAGGGTCTTGTTACAAAAAGAATTAAGGTTTCAGACTATAGCCAAGATAGAAATCGCAGGGTCTCTAATTGCATCCTTGATTGCAGTGTGGTTGGCACTAGATGGCTCAGGTGTTCTCTCTCTCGTCTTCTGGCAGATTAGTTTTACGACGGCAACCACCATTATACTGACATACATTGGGCTGCAGCGTTGGAAGCCACGATTGTATTTTAAAGCTTCGGTGATTAAAGGGCACATTCGCTTCGGCCTGTTTCAAACAGGTGAGAACCTCCTGAACACGCTTACTACTAACATTGATTATATATTGATTGGCCGGTATGTGGGAGCAGCTCCCCTAGGCCTGTATTCTATTGCGCGGCAGTTGGTAAATTATCCGTTCATGGGCATAGAGCGGCTCACGGGAAGAGTCCTTTATTCTGTCTTATCCGTTGTACAAAAAGAGAAAACGAAATTTGAAGAGAGTTATTCGATCGCTTTTCATTATAATCTCGTGTTTTTGCTTCCGGCTTTTATCTTGTTAATGCAATTTGCCGAACCAGTCATCAGCACCGTGTACGGCCCAAAGTGGCTGGCGGCCGCAACCACTCTCAAGATTTTGTGCGTCGTGAGTATTATCAAATCGTTGGGCCTTCAAGGTGGAGCGGTGCTCCTCGCCAAGGGTAAGGCAAACATCAGCTTCTACTGGAAACTTGTATGGACCCCTGCCCTGATCGTTGCATGTTTCACCGGAATTAAAATAGGTAATTCCATTGAATCGGTTGCCTGGAGTTTGCTGGGAGCGACACTGTCATTCGATTGTTTATGGCACTATCTGCTTATTCGGGTAGGTCACCTCAACTACTGGAAGCTGGCGAGAGGTTCAGCCGGTGTCGTCGTGGCATCTATTGGAATGGTAATGTTTATACAATGCGGACTTCGGCTTGGCATGCTTCCGAGTCTAAAATGGCTGACATGGCTATTAATTACGGGAGCAACCGTCTACGTATTTCTCTATTGGCTTTTAGATAAAAAAAAGTTTTGCCAATTAGTTGGCATGTTACGGAGTTGAGATGCCAGGCATTTTCGGTACTACATACGAGCGCGGTGAAGAAGAGATTGCCAAGAGAGATTTGTATAAAATGTGCGAATTACTAAAACACGAGAGTTTCTACAGAAAGGATTTGGATTATATAGGAGCAAGAGTAGCGTGCTCGAGGATCCATTTAGGGAAGATATCGCCTATCGCTATGCCTGTCAGTTCTGGAGCCGTAAAGGTATGGCTGGACGGAGAGATTTACGATTGCTCGCTGCCGATTGAGAGATATGGAGGTTCTACAGGAACGAATCATATTGAATTGATTGGGGCTATCTACAGTGAAGCGATGAAGTCGAATCAGGGATGGGGATTTCTTCAGGGGCTGTCTGGAGAATTTTCGATGGTAATTTTGGACGAAGAGAGAGATACCCTTCATCTAATCACTGATAGGATGGCCTCCAGGCAACTGTTCTATTTCTTCGATAATAAGAATCTATCATGGGCCCAGGAAATTAAAGCCTTTCTGGAAATTGCGAAATTCCAAGCTATTATGTCGCGCGAGACGGCCGAGGAATTTCTTTCAAGCGGATATCTATCAGATAATAAGACTTGGTTTGAGAATGTTTATAGAATACCTGGTTCGACGGTTATCACATTTGATCTTCGGTCGCGTAGCCTGATTCAGAGAAAATATTGGGACTGGCAAACCGTTGAACCCTTGCGTGGTCCTCTTGACGTTCGCGAAGTGGTTGATGAAGTTTCCCGGCTGTTTCATGACGCAGTATACAGACGAGTCAAAGGTAAACTGAGCGTCGGCGTGCCGCTCAGCGGCGGTCTTGACTCAAGGTTGATACTGGCTTCAATTCCCGATGAATATTCCGATCACATCACGGCTTATACTTTTGGCAAATCGGGGTGTGACGATGTGAGCGTAGCTAAGCGCGTTGCTCGGAAGATGGGTCGCGAACATCTGGTGTTCGAACTAAATTCGTCTAACTGGCTTGACAATCGAATCAGGGGTGTCTGGCTGACAGATGGCTTGCTTGATTTGCTGCACATGCACGGCATTGAGTTTATGGCTGATGTGAGGAAAAATGCGGACGTTGTATTAAGCGGCATCATCGGAGGCGGGCTTATCGGCGGAGGATTTCTTCACGACAAGGACATGACGGAAATAGAGGTTGTTGAGAAGAGAATTGTGGGAAGGTCTGTTATGGGTGTTGCACTTGAGGGTCACTTTATTGATCAAAGGCTACCTTTTTTTGATAATCGATTGAATGAATTCATTATTTCGATCCCTCCAGCCCTTAGAATACGGGGCAAGGTGTATCATAAGCTCCTGTTAACAAAATTCCCGGATTATTTCAAAGCCATACCCTATGCGGATTGGGGATGCGCCATCTCCTACCCGCGATTTATTGCGTGGCACTATAGGGTTTTGAGGAAAGCAGAGAGGTTTGCCTACAGAAAGTTTCCCGTTCTGCTGAAATCCCCGAAAGTGTCAATGCATGATTACCCGCGCTGGATAAGGATGCCGCCGGCGAGACAGGTCTTCGTGAATATCCTTATGTCTGAAAACGCTATATTCCCGGATTTCTTTCAAAAAGACAAATGCATGGCATTGCTGGAGGAACACATGAAGGCAAAATGTGATAACAGCTCCGTTTTGTGCAGAATCCTTACGCTGGAATTGTGGCTTCAACAGGTTTACAAGAATCGATATAGGAGTCAGTGTAATGAATAATAGTAAATTCTGCTTAGAATGTACGACGTGTAGAGCCACTTTCGACTTCAAGAAATGGTTTGGCTTAAACCAGAGATGTCCGTCTTGTGAAAGCATAGTTGCCAAAGTTGTATACGCTAATATTTCTGAAGAACTTACGAATGTATTTGAAAACCAGGATCAGTCGCCCCAGGGCATGTGGCGGTACTTTAATGTTCTACCACTAATGTCCAGGGAGAATATTATTAGCGCGGGAGAAGGGTTGGTGCCAGTCGAAAGATGGGGCTTTCTTGAAACGTTTGCTCAAAATCGGTACAAGATTGAGTGCCGGGTATATGCTCATCGCCAGGATAATAATTACCCGACTGGAAGTTTTAAGGATTTAGCGGGGTCGTTATTGGCAAGCGTTTTGAAAGAGAACGGCATAAACCAGTATGTTGTTGCGAGTACAGGCAATATAGGGGTAGCTTTCGCTCGATATATATCTCACTTTGCTGGCAAGGTACTCGTGTTTATACCTTCGAATTCTCCGTCATATAAAGAGGGAGAGATTTCTATCTTTGGACAAAAAGTATACCGCGTGGATGGAGATTATACTAGGACCAAACAGCTATCGATGGAGTTTGCGAAAAGTAATGGGTTATTGGCGGCAGTTACCGGGTTCGATCCGATGAGGATAGAGGCGAAGAGAACCATGTCCTTTGAATGGCGTAGACTATCCGCACACTTTCCGACCGTATATATTCAGGCATTAAGTGGCGGCACTGGTCCAGTTGGCGTCATGAAAGGATGCAAAGAAATGCTGGCTGCAGGACTAATCAAGAAGCTTCCAAGGCTCCTTTTGGTTCAATCAGATAGGTGCTCGCCGATGGCTGATGCCTGGGTATCATCAAAGGCAGATGGGTTTCCGGAAGGATGGCAAAAAAGGTACCCCATCTTGGACAATCCTGTCACAGATATTCCGACCTTGGCAACGGGCAATCCATCCGGCTATCCCGTTGTCGCAGAGTGCGTCAAAACGTCTGAAGGCGAGATATTTAGCGTGCCTGAAGAAATAGCTCCTATAGTGGGTCGCCTTGTGTCCTACGAAGTCGCTGTGCGAATCGGACCCGCGGCTGCAATCGGTATCGCTGGGTTCTTTTATGCATTAAAGAACAATTTTATCAAGAGTAATGATACAGTTATGATAAATATTGGAGAGGGGATCAGAAGAGATCCTGACTTTATGCTTAAGATCATGCAGCCGGGCACCCATGTGGCAGGTATCGCTGACTGCACCCCATTTGACCGGGAGTCATACGGTATGCAGCTGTGGTCTGATCTCGCCTCCTTCATGAAATAACAACTAACGATGGCATCGAAGGTGAAGTGCAGTAAAGGTATTTTCATAGAGGCAAGATGAAGAGAAGGATAGCGTTTGCGTTAGACGCTTATTTGCCCAGTACATATACGTGGATTTATAACATGTACAGAAACATAGACCGTTTCGACGTGCTCTTCTATTCGGCGTGTTATGAGTCGCACAGTGCATTTCCATTAAGGGCCCGCGACTCGATTTACATGTGCCCTGGTTATGAAAAAAAAGGCTCCAACATTTTGCGGAAATTCATAGGACGGGCTCTGCGAATTGCTCTGTTTGAGTCAGGGGTCGGATGCCTATATTTTGCCTGGATTGGGAGAAAGCTGTCGATCAAACTCATACACGGGCATTTTGCGCATGTTGCCTGGAGGTACTTGCGTGTGGCCAGACTGCTGCACATACCGCTCGTGGTATCCTTCTACGGCTATGATTACGACGTGATATTGAATCGAAACCCAAGTTGGATACGGCGGTATCGAATGCTTTTCGAGAAAGCGGCTTTGATCCTATCAGAGGGAGAATTCGGTCGGAACAAGTTGATCAAAAGGGGGTGCAGACCAGAGGTCGTTAAGGTGCACCATCTTGGAGTCGACGTTGGCTCGATTCCATTTAAGATACGCGAGAAGGAACATAACGATAATCTGCGACTTGTTCAAATAGCGAATTTTACCGAGAAAAAAGGACACGCCGTTTTAATAGAATCCATGAGACTTTTAGAGAAAGAGGGATACGGCAATCAGCTTCACTTGACACTTATCGGGAACGGTCCGACCAGAAAAAAGATTATGGATCTTGTCGCAAAATATAAGCTAGGGAAGAGAGTTGCATTTGTCAATCAACTTCCATACAACGAGCTACACTCCGAACTGCTCTTGCATCATGTTTTTGTCCATCCCAGTATCACCGCTCCCGACGGCGATTGTGAAGGCGGTGCGCCGGTCGTGTTACTAGATGCTCAGGCTACGGGAATGCCCGTTATTTCGACTTTTCACTGTGATATCCCGGAAGAGATCATTCATGGGCAGACAGGGTTCCTCGTAAATGAGATGGATGCAAAAATGCTAGCGGAGGCTGTGAAGCAGTTCATAATCAACCCCAAGCTTATCTCAGATTTCGGAGTATCGGCTCGCAGTCACGTTGAAAAGAATTATTCGGCGGTAAAGCAGGCTGCCGCGCTTACGGATTTGTACGATGCCCTTTTGTCATTGCCTTCTAAAGCGAGCGTGGCCAACCACATCTTACACGTGACGGCATAAGAGCAAGACGATAGACACATCAAACGAGGCATCAGAAGCTCGATTGCGGACGAGAACCTTCAGAAAAGGATGGAACGAGCGAATTCGACAGCATTGACCCGCACCGCTCCGCAAGCCCGCCTTGCGGGCGGGGTCAAGGAGCGCAATGAATTACGGTTTATTTCTGACTGGGAAGCCCGCCCCGTGAGCAGCGATCTCCACAATTCCTCAGTGAAAGCATACTTGTTGGCATTCGTCCTTGTGTTCGCAAGCGTTTTAGGATATAGCGAATTCTATGGCACTGCTATAAGAGCCGTGGCATTCATCTATGTTATCGTTTTAGTCAGATATAAGCTTCTTAGCGGGCGAGCCGGTAATACTCGCAGTTACTTGTTGATGGTTTTCTACTCCTATTTCGTGGCCAATCCGTTCATCCTTTACATGGACGGCCGGCTTCCGGTGTTTAGGTTTGTCTACGTCCTTCTCTTCCCCTTATCAGTATATGGCGCCTATCTTTTAGGCTCGCAACTGGGACGACAAAAAGTGTGTATAGGATTATTCTTATCTTTACTCTTATTATTTTCCGTAGGTGCGTATCAACTCTTTTCGCCAGTTTACGCGACACAACTCATGTACGAGCAGGCCCTGTTTTCGCCTCCCCAAATCATATCTGTAGGGGACATCCCTTGGAATCTAAGGCGAGTATCGTCGCTTGTTGGAAATGCAAATGCTTTTGGCGCGTTAATGTGCTTTATTATGCTCTTTAATCTCCACGCGCGTAAGAGGTTGCTGAAATACGGCTCTGCCGTGCTTGCGTTTGTCGGGATATTCTTTATGGCGAAAGGTCTATCATCGATGTTGACAGCCCTTTTTGTAATATTGTTGTATCTATGGTTCCGGAAGAAACGTTTGTCGTTCTTGATGCTGCTGCCATGCCTTGGAATGGTCGTAACCGTGATTGCCTATGTTTTATCTGGTGAGGATTTTAGCGGGTTTCTCAGGTTTTCTGAAGGTGAATGGGTCTCTCACTCATATTACGGTAGGATCGATATCAACGTGGATGCCGTCCGCGTCTGGATCAACAACTTCAACTATTTGCTGTTCGGGTCAGGCTTTGATTGTGAAACGATAGCGTTGGAAAGGTCTGGAATCTTTGCCATTTATACTGAGAGCTTTTATGTAAAAGTTATGTTGGAATTGGGTCTGCTTGGTGTCTTTATGATGGTCGCTCTTGTGGCTTCATCGTGGAGAGAACTTGTCAATCAGGCCCGGCTTAACGGAACGGAGGATGTCTTGATTGTATCTGCCGCCGTATGGCTGTTCTATGGGATTATGGAAACTGCGGCGATGATGCCATCTGTTGCGCTTCCAATAGCTATCATGTTTGGGTCTATGCTGTCCCGGCGACAAACCATTGCATTTGCTGAGAATCCAGGTTAGAAAACCATGATAGCTTCTTCTTATCGGGTTACTCCACCAGCAACGCATCACTGGAAGCTTTTTCTTTTGGCAGCCAGCCTGTTTCTGCTCGCGACAATTGTCGATGGATCGGTTGTTCCGGCATCAGCTGAAGGCCGGGTTATCTACTCTTATTATTGGCCGATCGCAGAAGGTCAGAATGACCTCCTCCATTGGAATATGGAAACGCCCGATATAGTGGACGTTACTTGGCAATCCTCAGACCGAAACTGGCAGAGGGCCAAAGAGTACTGGGAAAAGAGAGGCAAATCGATTCTTTATCGCGTCCAACCTTTTACAGGGGCTGAGACAGGGAACGAGATGTACGATAGGTTCGCGAAGAACCTGAAGCAATTCAAAGGTATCTCGGTCGATGAGATAGTCACTCACGAGTTAACAAGAGAGCAAGCCGAAACTTTTAACGGCATTTTGATAAAGCTGCGGCGAGCCTATCCGGACAAGATGATTGCTATCTGGATATCGGGCTATTGGACCAAAGAAAATGTCTTCCTGCTCGAAACCATTCGCGATTACGCGGATATGGTCCTTCCAGAAATTTATGTCGCTCAGAGTACTGCAAAAAGTGAAGGTTTAAGCTACTTTATAAGGTATCTCAGGCATCTCGAGAATTGCGCTCCCGGAATCACAGCGAAGACAGTAATGGGCATAGGTATGTATCAAAAATTGGCTGATGGCGGTTCTCAAAGCTTCAGGGACCATCTTGCTGCTCAGATATTATTGCTCTGTACTGATCCCCTCTTCGCAAAGATAAAAGGTATTGCCCTGTACGCCCCAGTCTATCTTTCGGCTCAAGATCAGCAATGGCTCGACGATGTACTCAAAAAGCACTTCGTCCGATAGGTGCATGGGCTGCGCCTCAATTTGACGCAAGTAGTTGGGCTGTGCTGGTTATAGCGCCGCTCGGCCTTGCATGGCTTTTTGGACTTCGTACCAATTCACACCACCCCGAGCGGTGCCTATGACAAAAGTTTGCATTCTCAGTTCAGCTCATCCAGCCGTTGATAGCAGGATATTTTTCGCACAGGCTTTAAGCATAGCGGGAGCGGGTTACGAAACAATCTTGATTGCTCAGCATGAAAGGGCTGAGGTGATAAAAGGCGTGAGCATCATACCCGTGGGTCAGCCGAATAGCAGGCTTAAGAGAATGTTAATAGGAGGTTGGCGGTTGTTGCTGTTGGCTCTAAAGGTAAAAGCAGATATATACCATTTTCACGATCCAGAGCTCATACCTGCCTGCCTCTTGCTTAAATTGTTAGGCAAAAAGATCATCTACGATGTCCATGAATTGGTCTTTTTTAGCATCAAGGACAAGGCTTGGATAAAGCGAAGAATCCTAAAATCGCTATACGGAAAGGCTTATCTGCTAATGGAAAGATTATCTGTCGCGATGTTCGATAGCCTGATACTAGCTGAAGACGACTATGAAAATTACTACAAAGAAAGATACAAGGCCACTTTCAACTTCGCCGTAATTAGGAATTATCCGGTCTTGCGACTGATTGATAGTTCACCACCAGCCCGTTTGCGGCCGAAGAGCGGACACATAATCCTGTATGTCGGCGGACTCGCAAGAGTCAGGGGTATAATAGAAGTAATAAACGCTATAGAGGCGTTGCCAAAGGGGGCAGAACTGTGGCTTTTGGGCCCGTGGGAAAGTGCCGAATTCAGGAAGGAGTGTGAGAGGCAAAGTGGATGGACATTTGCGAGATATCAAGGAAACGTTCGAATGGACGAGGTTTACGGCTACATGAAATGTGCGGATATTGGAATTTGTTCGTTATATCCCGTCAGGAATTATGTGAGGAGCCTCCCGGTTAAGGCTTTTGAGTACATGGCGTGCCGGTTACCAATGGTCATGTCCGATTTTCCCTATTGGCGTCAAGTCTTCGATAAGTGTGCTGTTTTTGCAAACCCACGTAACCCAGTAGAGATTGCCGATAAGATTTCGTTTCTTCTCGAAAACCCGGAAAAGGCAGCTTTTCTGGGAGCACAGGGGCGGCATCTGGTCGAGACAGACTTCAATTGGGAGACAGAGTGCAAGAAGTTGATAAGCTTATATGGCGCCATAAGTAATGAGCAATCAGCATAAGGCAGAAGGACTTAGACAATTCAGTGAGCCGTACCGTCAAGATGCTCGCGGGGCCACCGCACCGCCTTTAAGATCCTTCTGTTTGACTTTGCAGGGATTATTTGCGGCCGGATTCTATTCTGTCAAGTTTTCTCGGAACAGCTTCATTTGTGAGGAATTGACATGAAAATCGAACGGCTGAAAGATGCCGACATCCCGCTCTATGATCAATTGGCATGGCAGAATGGCACTCTTTTCAACACGACCAATTGGCTACGGCTCTTTGACCGAGCAGTCAAACTCTACGGATTCTACGATGACGGAAGCAATCTGATGGGGGGCTATCATTTATACGAAGAGAGCAGATTCGCCTTGACTATTTGCACTAATGCGCCCTTTACGCCAGGAATAGGTCCATTTCTAAGGATAGACTCGCAGAACCGCGTGGTCGTCATGGAAAAATGGAAACGGGCTTTGGCTCTGATGGCCGATCACCTTGAGAACCTCTCGTACGCCGTTGTGTCCATCTCGTTAAACAGGAGTGTTGTTGACACTCAGCCGTTTATATGGAAGAGAAATAAAGTGAGTCCCCGATACACGTACGTGATCGATTTGCGTAAACCATTAGATGAGATTTGGAGGGACATGTCTCCGGAAAGAAGAAGGAGTATCACCAAAGGCACCAAAGACGGGTTGATAACAGAACAGGTCATCGATCACAAATGCATCAAGGCCTCAGTGATTGAAACTTTTTTGCGTCAAGGAAAGAAAATAAATGAATATTACCTTGACAAAGTCCTAGGGGAATTCGCGGCCGAGGAAAACAGCTTTGCATTCGTCACCAGAAGGGGCGATATGCCCATTGCGACTTCGTTCTGCGTCCATGATGCTGTTACGGCGTATTACTTACTGGGAGGGTATGCTCACGAAAATAAACACCATGGAGCAGGACCGCTATGTCTCTGGAAATCAATCGAGCATGGTCAACGAATAGGCCTCAAGCATTTTGATTTTGAAGGCTCTATGGTTCCTGGCATAGAAAAATATTTTAGAGGATTTGGGGGAGAGCTGGTGCCGTATTACCGAATAAGCAAGGCGAAACTGCCTCTAGAAATGCTGCTGAAGTTGTTCAAGAGGGACCTGTTTTGATCATGTGGCGAATAATAAAGAGGGGCAACGTTGAAGATAATAGTATCGCATGATGTTGACCACCTGACGCTGCTAGAACACAAGAAAGATCTTATAGTTCCCAAGTTCATTGTGAGGAGTAGCATAGAACTTTTAAAAAGGAAGATATCATCGTCGGAATACTTGAGGCGAGTTGCTGCCTCGATTAGGAATAAATGGCAGAACATTGAAGAATTAATGGAGTATGATCGCGGGCAGGGGGTGGGCTCAACTTTCTTCGTCGCTGTACGCAGGGGGGGCGGTCTATCATATGGGCTGAAAGATGCTAAACGCTGGGTGCAAAGAATTCAAAATGAGGGCTTTGATGTGGGTCTCCATGGAATTTGTGTGGATGCAATAGAAGCGATGCGCAAGGAACATGAGATGTTTGCCTCCTTAAGTGGCACAACTGAATTTGGGATAAGAATGCACAACCTGAAAACTGTGCCTGGTATGTTGAGTCGCCTAGATAAGCTTGGATATGTTTTTGACTCGACTTACAGAATCTGGGGGAATCCTGAGCGGGTGGGCAGTATTTTCGAGTTTCCATTGCATATAATGGACGGCCATATAATGCATGGGAATAAGAAGTTCACAAGTTTAACGCTAAGTGAATCCATCCGAGACACCAAAGCAATAATTCGAAAAGCTTTTGAAGACGGAGTCTCGCATCTCACAATCCTTTTCCATGACAGGTATTTTGAGGACGGTTTTATGACTGTCAAACAATGGTACATGTACACTATAGAATACTTGAAAGAGAACCGATTTGAGTTTACGGATTTCAAAACAGCTGTAGGGGAAATGGAGCAATAGCGGCAAACACTTCTCGTATTGTCAAGTTTTGACTAGTAAATAATTCATGAATGTTTGGTTACTGACGACAGGCGAATCATTGCCCACTGACGGTGAAAACGTAAGGATGTGGCGAACAGGCATAATTGCCTCCTTGTTGGTAGATAGAGGACATCGTGTAACCTGGTGGACCTCGTCATTTTATCATGCCCTTAAAAGGCAACGGGTGCGGAAGGATGAGGTCATCGTTCTTTCGAGCCGGTACAGGTTGATTTTATTACATGCGCCGGCCTACAGCAGAAACATATCCATAGCTAGGCTAATAAATCATTGTATGATTGGGAGGAAGTTTGTTAAGTTTGCAAAAAGAGAAAAGGCACCCGATATAATTCTATGCTCGTTCCCGACAATCGAATTGAGTCTTGCGGCAACGCGATACGGCGTAAAACAAAGGGTGCCAGTCGTTCTGGATGTGCGGGATCTGTGGCCAGACATTTTCCTGGATTTTACACCGCAAAAACTGAGGTGGCTGGTGAAGTTTTTGCTTTTTCCCTATTTCTGGGCTGCTAGATCTGCTTTCAGAAACGCCACCGCTGTCCTTGGAATTACCGACCCTATCATGCGATGGGGTCTGGAGAAAGCATCAAGGCCGCAGTCTCCTTTTGATCGCGACTTTCCATTCGGTTACCCGTCGAAGAAGGTCGATGCCACGGAAGTTTCCAGATCGGTGAACTTTTGGGCCAAGCACGGTATAGATCATCAAAAAAAGGCATTCGTTTGTTGTTTCTTCGGGACGCTTGGCAGGCAGCTTGACCTAGATACCGTCATTCATGCTGCTCGCAGGCTATTGGATCAGAAAAGTCCCTTCATTTTCGTCCTCTGCGGCGATGGGGATAATTCTGAGTACTATAGAAACCTTGCGAAAGGTTGCGATAACATCATATTCCCTGGCTGGGTTAATCAGGCCGACATAACGGTGCTGATGAAGCGTTCATCTGTCGGTCTCACTCCTTATTACAGTAAGATGGATTTTTCTATGAGCATCCCTAATAAGTCAATTGAATATCTGTCGGCGGGTCTGCCGGTAATCTCCAGCCTGAAAGGCGTCCTGCAAGAGCTACTATCCGTTCATCAATGCGGTATAACTTATGAAAATGGCAATTCAGACATGTTAATTTCCATCCTAACAAACCTATATGACAATCCGGGAGAGTTGAAGGTGATGTCAGAGCATGCACGCAGGTTGTATGAACAGAGATTTGCGGCCGACGAGGTCTATAACAAGATGGTAGATCATTTGTCGCTTATCCGCGACAATTTCGGCTATCGACCCAACATATCATGAACTATGTTGTCTATACCAGGCAAAGTAATAAAAGCGTAACTGATGTCCCGGCCTTGCCCGAAGGTTACGCGTACGTTGTCTGGAAGCCCTCTTTGCTTCGTGTCCGTCCCAGAGGAGCGCCTCTTAGCGACTTTCTGATCACTTGGATATATTTCTTATTTACCAAGTTCAAGGTGGATCGCATGTATCGCGTTCACCTTGCGTATTGCGAAAATAAGATAGTACATCATACGTTTGTCACACGTGGGTACTTCAAATTCCCATTCGTTGGTATCAACGATGCACAAATTGGTCAAATCAGAACTCATGCTGCTCACAGAAATAAGGGCCTTGCAAGTTATATACTTCACAAAATTATATGCTCCTCTGATGATAGCGTGCATCGCTTCTTCTACGTGTGCGAAGGCTCTAATGTTGCTTCACGGCGGCTTGCAGAAAGCGTGGGTTTTGCCTGCGAGACATCTGCTAAGAGGACCGGTATTTCTGGACTGAGAAGGTATGCATTAATTGCAGAAAACATTCAAGATTATTCAACCGTCACTGAGCGGCCGGGATCTGACGCTACCAGAGAGCAGGTTGAACGCCTGGTCCAGAGATATCGGTTTGCTGCGGACTTCACGTACGGGAAGGACATCCTTGAAATCGCATGCGGTACCGGAATTGGCCTGGCCTATATTGCGAAAGAAGCTAAATCAGCTGTGGGCGTCGACATTGATGTCAAGAACATCGGTTTTGCCGCTGATACGTATGGTTCCTCCGAGGGCGGGAGCAAGCAACAGGATTTCGGCTCGCTTGCGAAGTTGTCGCTAGGGCCGACACACCGGCTTGATTTTAGAACGATGGATGCGCACGCTCTTCAGTTTCCTAACAATTGCTTCGATATTGTTTTACTGTTCGAGGCTATATATTATCTGCGCGATCCCGCTCTGTTCGTGTCGGAGGCTCATAGGGTCATGCGGGACGACGGCATGCTGATTATCGGGTCCGTAAATAAGGAGTGGGCGTCCTATCACCCTTCACCCTTCGCATATAGATATTTTGCGGCTTCTGAGCTCTATTCCATGTTGCACGGAATCTTTCGTGACGTGTCTGTCTACGCAGGTTTTGAAGAAAACAAGGACAAATTCGTGATGAACGTTCTTAAGAGATGGGCGATCAGATTGTCTTTGATACCCTCGACTCTGGAGGGCCGTGCGAAATTAAAAAGGATATTTCTGGGTAGAATGTCCCCCTTGCCGCAAGAACTATCCGGGGTGCTTGACTTGTATGCGCCTCCATCTGTGATACCACATGATATCCCCTGTCAGGCCTACAAAATTATCTATGCGATTGCAAAAAAGTGAAGCGGCTCTTTGACATCGTCTGTTCGTCAATAGGTCTTTTACTCATGTCGCCCATACTGTTTGCAGTCGCCCTGATGATAAAGAAGGAGGATAGAGGGCCGGTCTTATATAGGGGTGTGAGGTTGGGCCGGAAAGGAAAACCCTTCAAGATATTTAAGTTCCGGACCATGGTCGTGAATGCTGAAAGAATTGGAGGCTATTCGACAGCGGATGATGACCCTCGTATTACGAGAGTCGGAAAATTTCTGAGAAAGTACAAACTTGACGAGCTTCCCCAGCTTATAAACGTGTTGAAGGGCGAAATGAGCCTCGTGGGGCCGCGGCCCGAAGTGAAGTATTACACCGATCAATTGACTGAGGAGGAAAGGGCGATTTTGTCTGTGCGTCCTGGGATTACGGACTGGGCGTCTATCTGGAACGCTGATGAAGGAGAACTCCTGGCCGGAGCGGAAGATCCTGACAAGGCGTATGAAGAGTTGATCCGGCCAACAAAGCTGCAGCTGCAGTTGAAATATGTCCGGGAGCAATCGTTCTGGATAGATTTGAAAATCGTTTTCTTGACCATATTGGCTATTGTGCGACCCGGGAGCAAAGCAGTAACGGACATCAGGAATAACAAAATGGCGCGAATATAAGGGCATAGCATGCATGTTAGGCAACAAGCAGACTTAAAAGAGCTCGAAAATATTTCGCGCAGAGTGAGAAAACACATACTCTCACTGGTACACAAGACAAAAGGACCGCACGTTGGATCAGCCTTTTCATGTGTTGAAATTCTTGTTGGTTTGTATCTTAGGTTTCTTAATGCATCCCCTGCGAATACGTCAGATCCCGAGCGGGATCGATTCATCTTTAGCAAAGGCCATGCTTCACCCGCTTTATATGCGATTTTATTCGAACTTGGCTTTTTAAATGATGATGATCTTGCCGGGTTTGCTGTCAATGGCGGATGTCTTGAACAACACCCGAATAAAGATAATGCAAAAGGTATAGAAGTTTCAACTGGCTCTCTCGGCCATGGACTTGCTATTGCTGCAGGAATGGCTTTAGCTTCTCGGAATGATGGACTAAAACATCGGGTATGCGTTCTGATAAGCGATGGTGAACTGAATGAGGGGTCTACGTGGGAGGCCGTTCTTTTTTCAGCCCATCACAAACTCAGCAATTTACTCATCGTCATAGACTATAACAAGATGCAGGCATTAGGTACTCTTGAGCTTGCTCCTCTGAAGGAAAAACTTGAGGCGTTCGGTTGGGCCTGCGAAGAAATAGATGGTCACAGTTTTCCAGCAATCGTTGGAGCATTGAACAAAGTCCCATTTGAGGTAAACAAACCGAGCGCTCTTATTGCTCACACAACCAAAGGTAAAGGCGTCTCTTTCATGGAAAACAGCCTTTATTGGCATTACAGTTCCCCAAGCGATAAGGAATATGCCCTGGCATTAGATGAACTTTCTGAAAAGACTTTTTAAGGGCATTTTTATATGAGACAAGCATTTTATGATCATATCGAGAAGATTGCGGTAAAAGACACAAATGTCTATATTCTGACAGCTAATCTCGGTTTTAAGTTTCTTGACAATATAAGAGAGAGTTGTTCGGGCCGTTTTCTAGATGTCGGTGTCGCGGAGGCAAACATGATCGGAATAGCAGCGGGGTTGGCGCTTTCAGGGAAAAATGTGTACTGCTATTCTATAATACCATTTTTGACTATGCGTGCATATGAGCAGATACGGGTCGACATTGCGTATCATAATTTGAATGTGAAACTAGTTGGTATGGGGGCCGGCTTCACTTATGGATTTGAAGGGTTTACGCATTTCGGCATAGAGGATATGGCCCTTATGCGAGCAATGCCGAATATGCATGTCGTTGTTCCGGATACGATAGAAAATGCAGTGCAAGTTGCCCAGTTGAGTTATGAGTATCCTTTGCCACTCTACATACGTCTTGGTCGGGCGGGAATAAACAACCATGAAGATAGAAGTTATAGTTTTGAAATTGGCAAAGGGATTATTCTCCGCGAAGGCAAGGAGATTGTAATCTTCGCGATAGGAAATATGGTTGAGCCAGCCTGGCAGACAATAAAGAGTTTGGGGAGGAGAGGTATTTCTGCGACGCTTATCAACATGCATACCATCAAACCTCTCGATGTTGAACTTATACAACAATGTGCGTCAGCCCATAACGCTGTTTTTACAGTTGAGGAGCATAGCATTATCGGCGGACTGGGATCGGCAGTCGGCGAAGTGTTGGCCGAGAACTCTTACGGCGGAATTTTCAAACGTATAGGTATTCCTGAAACACTTGACCGTAAGATCGTTGGAACTGCTGATTATCTTTGGCAGTCTTACGGACTGACTGTAGATGCGATTGGCGAGAAAATATTGAGCATTTTAGAGAAAGAACTATTATAACGACAGCATTTACTTAGAATAGAATGGAATACAAAGTTAAATTTGTTGATCCGATTAAGAATTACAGAATTATCAAAGATGAGCTTGATGCTGCTTATTTCGAGGTCATGGAAAAGGGCGACCTCATAGACAGGTGGCAACTCAAGAGTTTCGAGGACAATCTTGCGAAATTCGTGGGCACAAAGTACGCTGTGGGGCTGAACAGTGGATACGATGCGCTGCACATATCGTTGAGGGCTGGAGGGATTGGGCCGGGAGATGAGGTTATTGTCCCTGCACACACCTTTGTAGCCACATGTTCGGCGGTGGTCAATGTTGGGGCCACACCTGTGCTCGTGGACGTCGGGAAGGATTTCAATGTCGATTGCGACAAGATAGAGGAGGCAATAACGCCCCGGACCAGGGGAATTATTCCCGTGCATCTCAGCGGATATATGGCTGATATGGTAGGGATCATGGAAATTGCCGATAGACATAACCTCGTGGTGATTGAAGATGCCTGCCAGAGCTTGGGGTCAAACATGCTTTGGCGGAAGGCAGGGGCCTGGGGGTTAACGGGATGCTGGAGTTTTTACCCTTTCAAGATTCTCGGCGGATATGGTGACGGGGGCGCAATCACAACGGACGATGCCGATGTTGCGTTGTTTGCAACAAGGATGCGTTACAACGGAGAAGATCGTGATACCGGCGAGTATCACGGACACGGTTTCACGTGCCTTCTCGATAACATGCAGGCGGCATTCCTTGACGTAAAATTGAGGTACCTGCCGCAATGGATAGTACGGAGGAGGGAGATTGCCGAGAGGTATCGGCAGCGGCTTTCGGACCTACCCGATCTGCTGTTGCCGCATTACAATGACCCCAGGCGCGATCATGTTTATCAAAACTATACTGTACGATCGAAACAAGGGAATGAATTCTCTGAGTACCTGAAGACAAACGGCATTGAGGTCCTGACCCAGTTTCGCAAGCCTTATTACAGGCATGAGGCATTGAGGCTCGAGGATAGGGGATTTCCGGAAACCGAGGCGATTTCGCGGGAAGTTTGCTCTCTGCCGATGAATGTCGAAATAGAAGACC
>JBEKOL010000046.1:0-26679 GCA_049521775.1 Syntrophales bacterium | reverse complement strand
GGCTTATCGGTCATGGGATCGGCCTGGAGCTGAACGAGCCTCCCGTTCCTTCAGAGTATGACCATTCCGAGGTGGGGGATAATTACGTTGTGGCGTTGGATATTCACATGATGGACGAGGCTGCCGGCGTTGTTAAGCTGGAGGACATGATTCTCATTAAGAAGGAGGGGAATGAAGTTCTGACAAGGAGCCCCCGACGGCTTTTCGAGATAACATGAGCTATATATTCTGTTATTGGCGGTGTCGAGTACGGAAAAGATGAACAAGAAAAAAGGATATAGGAGGGATGGTGAAATTATGCAGTATGTACATAGCATCAATGATCAGGGAATCGTTACAGTCACACTAAGCAGGGGAAAAGTGAATGCCCTCAATGAAACAGTGATTGATGAAATGACCGGTTATTTTAAAGAACTCGCCGTCGATGCCGGAGTAAGGGCTGTTATCCTCACAGGGACAGGAAATTTTTTTACTTTCGGGTTTGATATTCCGGAGTTTCTGAGCTACCCCAAAGAATCATTTATCCGTTATCTCACCAAGTTCACTGATTTCTATACTTACCTGTTCTTGTATCCTAAACCGGTCGTTGCGGCACTCAACGGCCACACAATTGCCGGAGGCTGTATGCTCGCCATTGCCTGCGATTACAGGATCATGGTTTCCGGGAAAGCAAAGATCGCCCTCAATGAAATCAACTTCGGCTCGTCCCTGTTTTCGGGAAGCATTGAGATCATGAAACTGTTGCTGGGACAAAAAAATGCGGAAAGGGCAGCATATACCGGGACAATGTATTCGGCAGACGAAGCATACCAGATTGGACTGATTGATCAAATCTCATCAGAAGTTGGTTTGGAGGCTGAAGCGAAAAAAATCGCCGGTCAATACGCTGAAAAAGATGGGGTCGCTTTCAAAAGCATCAAGAAACTTCTCAGAGGTCCCCTTGCAGAAGAGATCATGAAAAGAGAAAGAAACTCTATTCTCGAATTCGTCGATATTTGGTACTCGGAGAGCACATGGAAAAACCTGCAAGGGAAAAACATACATTCTTAATGTGCTTCCGCAAGATTTTACCGATAATCCAACAATGGGAAATCTTGAATATTGCAGGCCATCAAATATTCATTGCGCATTCAGCACAGGAAAAACAGCCAGAAGCGGAAATTAGCTTTTAGCCTCAGGCCATACAGGAAAATAGAAGGCAATATCAGTAGTACCCTGGATCAGGATATTCTCCGTAGACCTCGCGGTAAATGTCGCAAATCTCTTGCACGGTTGTAAGGTATTTCACTGCCTCTATACAGTAGGGCATGACATTTTCATCCCTCTCGCAGGCGTTCTTGAGATTCTTGAGGCATTTGTTAACAGCCTTGCCGTTCCGCTTCCTGCGAACCTTATGCAGCCGTCTTATTTGCTCGATTTCGAGAGTATCTTCCACCTCAACGGGTTTAATGGATATCTTTCCGGTTGAAATATATTTGTTAACCCCGACCATAATCTTTTCACAGGAGTCTATCTGCCGCTGAAATTTGTACGCCGCATCGGCAATTTCCAGTTGCGGAAAACCCTTTTCAATAGCAACGGCCATGCCGCCCATCCTGTCGATCCTGTGGATATAGTCCCAGGCCTGTTGTTCTAATTCGTTTGTGAGTGCTTCCACAAAATAGGAACCGGCAAGCGGATCGATTGTATTTGCCACCCCGGTTTCCTCTGCGAGGATCTGCTGGGTCCGGAGGGCGAGCTGCAAGTCATGATCGGAGGGAAGGCTAAGAACCTCGTACAACGAGTTTGTATGGAGAGACTGGGTTCCTCCAAGGACTGCCGCAAGGGCTTCCAGTGCGGTTCGGACGAGGTTGTTGTAAGGCTGCTGGGCAGTGAGAGAGCAACCCGCCGTCTGCGTATGGAAGCGCATCCACCAAGACCGGGGTTTCCTCGCCTTGAAGCGCTCACGCATAATCCTTGCCCACATCCTCCTTGCTGCTCGAAGCTTTGCGATTTCTTCAAAGAAGTCAATGTGGGAGTTGAAGAAGAAGGAAAGTCTCGATGCAAATGAATCAACTTCGAGTCCCTTTCTTCGGATTACAGCCTCAACATATTCTATTCCGTCGCGCAGGGTGAAGGCAAGCTCTTGAACAGCTGTAGATCCCGCTTCTCTGATGTGGTATCCGCTGATGGAAATAGTGTTCCATTTCGGAACATGCTTAACACCGAATTCCACCGCATCGCAGACAAGTTTCAAGGATGATTCGAGGGGACACATCAATGTCTTCTGCGCAATAAATTCCTTGAGCAGGTCGTTCTGAATGGTTCCGGACAACTTGTTAAGCGGGACACCTTTCAAATCAGCAGCAGCGCAATACATGGCCCAGATGACCGTTGCAGGCGGATTGATGGTCATGGAGGTCGTCACCCTGTCCATGGGAATTCCATCGAGGAGGATTAAAAAATCTTCAAGGGAATCAACGGCCACACCACATTTTCCGCATTCTCCGCGGGCCTTCGGTGAGTCCGTATCGTAGCCCATGAGGGTTGGAAAATCGAAAGGAATGCTGAGACCTGTTTGTCCATCCTTGAGAAATTTATGCCATCTCCTGTTGGTCTCCTCGGTGGTGCCCATTCCTGACAACATCCTGTAAGTCCAGTATTTTCCTCGGTAGCCTGTCACCTGGTTCCCACGGAGGAACGGAAACTGCCCCGGATAACCCATGTCATGGGCAAAGTCCAAGTTCTTAATATCATCAGGCGTGTAAAGCCTCTCGATCTTCAGACCTGAATTGGTGGCCCATTGAGATTTCTGGTCGGGTTTCCGGGCAACACTCCTGCGAACCTCGTCTTCCCACTTTTTCTTGAGTCTGCTTGATTGATCCAGCAATTCTTTTGCAAAATACACGAGTCAATCGCCCCTTGTCTCAATAAATTCTCTCGATTTCATAGGCCAGCTCAGTCTTTCCTTCATTACCGTAAAAGCAGGTGGTATTAGGAAGAATTTGATTCGTTCTACACGCCAATGCCCGCATTTCCTTGGGCGTTGGAACACGCCAGGGCAGACCCTGGATGGGCAGATAGGCATCTATTCTGAAGGGAATGGATCGGTCCACGGAGGCGATGAAGGCGGCGATCCGCAAGATTTCTTCCTCATCGACGTAGCCTGGTACGAAAACGGTTTCAGCATGAAGCGAGACAGACTTGGATGAGGAAATCTCAGTGAAGTGCCGCAAGATGACCTTGTTATCGACTCCTGTATAGTCCCGGTGCAAGGCCGGCGTGACAGCTTTAATGCTGAAGATAACTTGATCCAGCATCGCAAGCGGCGGTAATTTCCTGCCGTTTGTGAGAAGCACAAAGGAACAAGTCTTCGACTGCTTCAGAGAAACCAGAATCCGCGACAGAAAGGGGTCACATACGGGTTCGGCGCCCATAAGAACGATCTGTTCTAATGACAGCGGATCGAGAAGGTGTACGAGTTTCTGTAAAGTCAAAAAACGACTGGGCCGCTCGCTTATGTATGCCGGATCATAGATGCGCAAGCGAGTTTCGGGAAGATGGCAGTCAAAAGCCTCCTTCTTAAGAAGGCAGAGCTGGCAGCTCAAATTGCATCCCCAGAAAAAAAGGCAACATACACCATATTCCCGGGAGTAGGTTATATGGTAGATATTTGTCCGCGGTGAATTGTTCTCTATCATGGCACAGTCTTAAAAAATGGCCATCCCCTTTAATATGGTATCGCCTGTTGAAAGAATAATAACGCACACGTGGGGAAAAGGCGATTAGTTTTTTGACTATCGCATTTAGAATCCATCTATATAGCAGCGGACAGAAATGTCGTTTGCAACAATCCACAACCGCTATACAATATGGCTTCCAGTTTCGGCCAACATTCACTGTCACACAATTCCGAAACTCTACTTTTTAAGGCTATTAGCTCTGGCAAAATCAAAACTCATATATGCATCCTCCACGAACAAGGGATCATTGGGTAAGGCGCCGGGTTATGAGGGTCTCGCGCCCCCTGCGAACCAGGAGCTGTCCTACACTTCTGATATTGTCTTCGCTATATACCGTGAATTCATCCCGATAATATTCCTTGAAGATTTCGTCAGCCAGGACGTCGCCTTTCTTTTCTTCATTCATGACCCTCGACAACATATCGAATGTTGCTTGCCGCGATTCCCTGAAAGCATTTTTTGCAGCTGAACCCATCAATGGTCCCTGATGACCGAATCCCAGGATATGCGGGTTGAGCGATTTCATGTAATCGATGGTGTTTATATAGTCTGAAAAATCAGTCAGGAAGAGAGGCAGGAACTCCTGTCCCGGGAAGTGAAAGCCGAGACAGTCTGAAAGTATCAATGCTCCCATCGTCGGTATATGTATAACGATATTACCCGGTGAGTGCCCTCCGACCTTAATGCACATCAAGGAAATCCCACCGAGGTCAATGTCGTGCTTATCTTTCACGGCAATGTGATTTTCCGGAAATTCAAATTTCTCAATCGGAGGACGGCCGTATTTTGTGCCCATGCCGTATAGACGGTCTGTCATGAATCGGTCTTCTTTTAACATCGTTTGCAGGGCTTTGGGATGGGTCAAAAACTCTTTTGCTCCCATGCCGGCAATAACCATGGCATCCGGATATCTTTCCCGCAGGGCTCCCAGTCCCGTTACATGGTCGGCATGCGGATGGGTTAGGATTAAGTACGTCGGAGATATATCCAATGTCTCTATCTGCCGGATGACCCTATCTGCAATCGCTGAAATGCCCGCCTCAATAAGCGCTGATGCGTTTTTACCACGGACAAGATAGAGGTTGAAAAAATAATTTCCCAACACCCAGAGATCTTCCGTTAATGCCAACGGAGAAGTACGCAATCTTTTTGTCGCCTGCGCTTCCATGAGTTCCTCCAAAATATGAGAGTTGATTTATTCAGCGGTGATTTGCAGGTATTTTCCAGCTACCTCCTCGGCGAGAGTGACAGGGTCAGTTTCACCTTGAAGCAGTTTATCAACCATGCGGTCCATCTCCCCTTCTATAATTAGTTGGTTTAAGATTGGGTTGAGAATGCATAAGACAAGGGCGTCGTTCAATTCATGAAATGATCGGCGACGGTTGCAATCGCCGATCACATTGTTGTCGAAGAGATACCGGTGATGATCCAGAATAGTCGTAGCCACAGCTTCAATTCCCTTTCGGAACTTCGTAGGTTCGAAGACGCTTTCAACGGTGAGGATGGAAGGTCGCCATTGGCCTGATCGGTTTGGCGACATGTCGAGAATGGCCATTAGTTCGCGTTGAAGTTTTTGAGTTCCATCACGGTCTGCCTTGTTGATAACAAAAATGTCGGCGATCTCCATTATGCCGGCCTTGAGGGCCTGAATCTCGTCTCCCATCCCGGGAACGAGGACGAGCACAATAGTATGGGCATAATTCATGACCTGCACTTCCTGCTGACCCGCACCTACTGTTTCCACCATGATTAGTTCTTTGCCCATAGCATCCAGGACATGTATTGCCTCGCCAACGGCCTTCGACAGACCTCCCATTGAGCCGCGTGTGGCCATGCTTCTCACAAAAACCCCGTTATCTTCCGCATGCCGCTGCATGCGAATTCTGTCACCCAGAATTGCGCCTCCCGTAAAGGGGCTGGTGGGATCGACAGCGAGGACGCCTACGGTTTTTCCTATGCCGCGGTTCCATTCGATGAGGCCGTCCACCAATGTGCTTTTCCCAGTACCAGGAGATCCGGTAATTCCTACAACATGAGCATTCCCTGTATGAAGAAAGATGTCCTTAATGATTTGCCGCGTTTCCGGAATATTATCTTCAATATTCCTTATGAGACGAGAAGCGGTGCGAACGTCTCCTTCCCTGATTTTTTTTGCCCTTTCCATAATCTAATTCCCCTTATTTGCAATACTTAAGCGCACCTCCCTGTGGCAGAAACTCCTTTATCTTTCAAATGACGAAAACTCCGGGCCTAATGGTAATCAAACATAAAGAAGATAGTTTGGATGACTATACAAAAAGGGCAACGTTGCAAATTGCGTGATTATTATTAGAGATGTTAATTCACTCGGAAAGTGCGGCAGAATCTAAGGAAGAAAATATTTCACAGTTAACAAGCTTACTGGATAGGTGGAAGTTGGTTCGCAGATAGGTGGTTTGCCTGCAGAGTTTTGGATATCGGCGGTTAACATATGTATTGCCGTCTTCCTTATCTCCTGAAAGCCCTTTAACATAAGACAGAATCACGGACTGACCTGCCCCCCTAAAACCGGTCCAGTTTTAGGAGGGGGAGGTTAACCAAGCAGTTGTAGGTGAACGAAACAAGCAATCAGGGATAATGGCAAAACTCATTCGAGGTCACTATAAACGTTCACATGGGGTAGATATAGGGTAAAAAAAAGGGGGTTACAGATTGAAATCTGTAACCCCTTGATTTAATGGAGCCGATGCGCGGAATCGAACCGCGGACCTACTGATTACGAATCGCACCACGCGAGTTTCCTAACTTCCTCATTTGTTTGTATGTTTCTGAATATATTAATTTTTCATTTTGAGCCTTTAGCAGATATTGGCCGATTTTTGCTCATTTTGGAAAGGTTTTCTCACACAAAGTCTCACACAAGAAATGCTGCATTAACTGACTTCCATGTTAATTTGGCGAAGTATAATTGACCTTTACTAAATTGCGGCCATACAAGACTTTCAAATACAAGTCGCAGGTCGTTTTGTCAAGACAGCTCGTTGAATGCGAGATAAAACATGCTACTCCTTTCAAATGGTTATCAATGAAATTTGTCTCTTGACTTTTCAAATAATTAGGAGCACAGAAATAACCATATTTAAATATGGCATCGTCAAAAGGTTAACAACTAATCTGACCCTTTTTTGTAAGGGTTGTACCATGAAGAGATTATTGAAACCCCGTTTCTCAAGAGAGAGCGGGGTTTTGTGTTTTAATCATCCTTAAAGTTTTGTGAGGGCGTGGAACCAATGGCTACGCGGTTGATATATTGTGGCACCGCCGGGAAAACAGGCGGTCAGCGGCATGGGCAAAACACATCCGTAAGCCCTGTTCTGCTCAGAAGCCGTGATAAAATATATATAGTTGAAATTGAGGCATCACTCAAAAGGAGGGAGATATATTATGGTTAGGGGGAAAACACTTTTTTTATGTATCACAGGAATAATCTTTTTTTTTCTGATGCAATGCTGGTCAGATGCATATACTTTTTCAACAAATTCTGTCGGCCCCCTCAGTACAATCAAGATCACGGACATGTCCGGCTCCCTTCCTTCCTCGGGAAGTGCCATTACCGTGACTGCCTGGGATGCCAATGGAAATGCACTCACCCAGTCCGCAAGCGCCCCTACCCTTACACTTTGCAATTATGGTACAAAGACCATTACAGGCACCGCCCTTGCGGCCATGTTTCAGGGCACACCCATGTTGTACAGCTTTACTATTAACTCTTCAATGACGGTAATCGCGAATGTCAAGAAGAGTGCAGACGGTTTACTCAACTTCCCTATCACGTTCACACATGGATTGAGCAACTTTGCCATAAACACGGTTGGCCCCCTCAGTACGGTCAAGATCACGGACATGTCCGGTTCCCTTCCTTCCTCAGGGAGTGCCATTACCGTGACCGCCTGGGACGTCAATGGAAATGCGCTCACTCAATCCGCAAGCGCCCCTTCCCTTACACTTTCCAATTATGGTACAAAGACCATTACAGGTACCGCCCTTGCGGCCATGTTTCCCGGCGTCACACCCATGACGTACCAATTTGCCGTGCCATCAACACAGTATATCTTCACCAATGTCAAGAATAGTACGGATGGTACTCTCAATATCAATGTTCCCATCGTGTTTACGAGCGGGACAACAAACTATTGCACCAATTCTGTAGGGTCTCTCAGTACACTCAAGATCACGGACATGTCCGGTTCCCTTCCTTCCTCGGGGAGTGCCATTACAGTGACCGCTTGGGATGCCAGCGGAAATCCGCTCACTCAATCCGCAAGCGCCCCTTCCCTTACACTTCCCAATTATGGTACAAAGACCATTATAGGTACCGACCTTGCGGCCCGGTTCACCGGCGGTACACCAATGACATACGAGTTCGCTGTCGGATCATCACAATATATAATCACCAACGTCAAGGGCAGTGCGGACGGTTCGACAGACATTCCCACCGTGTTTCCGAGCGGCACTAATAATTTCACCACTAATTCTGTAGATCCCGGAGATACGATCAAGATTAGCGATTTGAGCGGATCTCTTGGCAGTTCAGGAGCGGCCATTGCCGTGAGCGCCTGGGATGTCAGTGGAACTGCGCTCACTCAATCCGGGAGTGCCTCTTCCCTTATGCTTCCCAATAATGGTACAAAGACCATTACAGGTACCGACCTTGCGGCCCTGTTTCAGGGCACAGCCGCGGCATACCAGTTTTCGGTGGCATCGTCAAATTACCTCATAACGACCGTTAAGAGCACTGCAGGCGGCACATTAAACATTCCGAATGTTGTATATAGCGGTGGCAGTTCCAATGCAACGAAATATCCGCGTTTTGCATATGCAGCGAATTACACTGACGGAACTATATCTATCTATACCGTCACTGCCGATACAGGTCAATTGCGTCATAACGGCTATGTGGCTGCCGGGACGAATCCTAACTCCGTCACGGTTGACCCCTCGGGGAAATTCGCCTATGCGGCAAATAGTGGTGATAACACTATCTCGGTCTATACCATCAATCAGACCACCGGGGCATTGACCGCTGGAACGCCAGTGGCTACCGGGACGAATCCTTGGTCCGTCACGGTTGACCCGTCAGGGAAATTCGCCTATGCGGCAAATCAGGTTGGCAACACTATCTCGGTATATACCATCGATCAAATTACCGGGGAATTAACCGCCGGAACGCCAGTGGCTGCCGGAACGCAGCCTTATTCCGTAACTGTTGACCCGTCGGGGAAATTCGCCTATGTAGCAAATTCGCTTTCCAGCACTATCTCGGTCTACACCATCAATCAGACCACCGGGGCATTGACCGCTGGAACGCCAGTGGCTACGGGGCAGTTCCCTAATTCCGTCACTGTTGACCCATCAGGGAAATTCGCCTATACGGCAAATTATGGTGATAACACTATCGGGGTCTATACCATCAATCAGACCACCGGGGCATTGACCGCAGGAACGCCAGTGGCTGCCGGGACGCAGCCTCTCTCCGTCACGGTTGACCCGTCAGGGAAATTCGCCTATGCGACAAATAATGGTTCCAACACTATCTCGGTTTATACCCTCAATCAGACGACCGGGGTATTGACCGCAGCCGGGACTGTTTCTGCACGCTCCGGGCCCCGATCTATGGCCATGGCCCCCGGCACCACGGCAGTCACCTATGTGCCAAAATTCGCCTATGCGGCAAATTATAGTTCCAGCAATATCTCGGCCTATACCATCAATCAGACCACCGGGGCATTGACCGCACAAGGGACAGTGGCTGCCGGGACGAATCCTCTCTCCGTCACGATTGATCCGTCAGGGAAATTCGCCTATGCGGCAAATCATAGTTCCAGCAATATCTCGGTCTATACCATCGATCAGACCACCGGGGCATTGACCGCAGGAACGCCAGTGGCTACCGGGACGAATCCTTATTCCGTCACGGTTGACCCCTCGGGGAAATTCGCCTATGCGGCAAATAGCGGTTCCAACAATATCTCGGTCTATACCATCAATCAGACCACCGGGGCATTGACCCCCGGAACGCCAGTGGCTGCCGGGACGCAGCCTACAGGCGTCACGACAACCGGGGCTATTCAGTAATCATCGGGGACAGCGGCCCATTATGAAGCCGCAGAAAGCTCTTTAAATAGCCGCTGTCCCCGATACAGAGTTTACCCTTCCTCCGTTGTGCAAGATAACCAAGACCTTCCTTGCCCTGAGGTGAATGGCCGCATGTGTTATCATATACCGGACAGGGGGGCAAATGGTACGGCATTACGGATTTTGCAACACTATCAGAGCCACAGTTCAAATGGTAGTCCTCACATCAAATCTATACCGAGCATTGAGGCCCGTAGGTGAAAGAAACAATCGATCAGGGATGATGGCAAACCTCATTCGAGGTCACTATAAATGTTTACTTGGGGTAGATATAGGGTAGAAAAAGATCAAGTGGTTACAGATTTAAGTCTGTAACCACTTGTTTTTCGGAGCCGATGGCCAGAATCGAACTGGCGACCTATTGATTACGAATCGCACCACGCGAGTTTCCTAACTTCCTCATTTGTTTGTATGTTTCTAAATATATTAATTTTTTACTTATCAACTTTAGCAGATATTTGCCGATTTTTGCTAATTTTGGAAAGGTTTTCTCACACAAAGTCTCACACAAAAAATGCTGATTTAATTGATCTCCATTTTCCCTTGGCGAAGTATAATTGACCCTGACTAAATTGCGGCCATGCAAGATTTTCAAATACTAGTCGCAGGTCGTTTTGCAAGAGCAGCACGTTGAATGCGAGATGAAATATGCTACTCCTTTACAGCTTATTCCCCGCGCATGTAGCCCACGGCTAACTTCCTGAAAGCGTTAAATCTGTCCTTATCTCAGGGACACAAGACTTGAATTGGAAATAAATAGAAACGGCTCTCACAGATAATAGGAACTCTCAAAATGACAGAATCCTAACCCTGGATATGGAACGAATTCTGGGGGCAGGTCAATTCCCAAACGTTGGATCAGCATCTGCCGGCTATGGCAACTTTGAAACAATAGCGTGCGCGGCTTTCTCTATGATGGTTTTTTGGGTTACCGGCTTTTCAGTTACTCTATCAATAGCATAGTGTATTTCCTGGACGCCTTCCCAGGCTATGGAGCCATCCTGAGTATTCCAAATTTGGAAGAACAGCCTCAGGTCCGCAAACTTTGTATCAATCATACGGAGACCCAGTACACCAAGCCGATTATCAGATCCTTGAGTAAAAGCCATCAGTTTAAGCTGCGCCACATACCTCGTTTTTGTCGCCTCGCCTACTTTTCGCAGAATATCACGATTGAAAATCCCAGTGTCACGATAATCAACATACATGCGCTTATAATCTTCTGAAAGTCCGGCCTGGTTTATTGCAGTAAGGGTTTCTGGAAGAGACAGGCATCGTATAGCTGGCCGTTCTTTCTTTAGAACTTCCGCAAAGGTGAGGGCAACCTCCTGCTTTTCCTCTTCCTGACCAGTTACGGTGGATGGTGTAATAAATGCCACCCCATGTTTAGGAAGGTCTTCAGCCTTAAGTGAAATTGCGCGGTTCTGAGCTGTATCGTAGACCTGAGGAATAACACACGCACACAACCAGATCAGGACACTTGCCAATATCAACCATTTATAGTTCATAATGCACCCCCTGAAACCACAACATATATGCGGGACTTTCGAATATGGGAATTTGCAGTAATTCGCAAAGGAAATTCTACTTTTTTTCAATGTAGCATTTTAAGATAGGGTTCCGCAATTTTTTTCTTAGGGCACGACCGGTATTTTATGGTGCTACTGATTAATTGAATGGCACTCTCTTTCCCCTGTAAATAGAAGCCTAATACGTTGATATTATTGCACTCATCATAAAAGTGTCCACAAGGCTATTTTCATTTTTTTTGTGACGGCTGGCCGTCATGAATGTTTCAATCCATGATCAATGGTAGTACAAAAACCAGACATGCTCTCTTTGGTATAATAATCCTTGTACATTTATCTTATTTGAGCAACAACTCCATTCCTGGTGCTAACCAAATACGGCACTCCACAACTTGCATTCAGATAGAAAAAGCTATCTATCTACTTGTACGGTCTCCGCGCGATTGGAAACACAAACACCCAGAGCTTCCCGAGGAAAAGCTGCACAGCGGATTTCAAGCCGCGTTCCCCTGTGACCCTAATTTAAACTTTACAATACCGCCTAACTCAAGTCATCATTTTTCCCACTGGTAGTTTATGCCTACCAAAAGACTTCCATTTAATCATCGTTGCCCAACCAGGCTGAATCCGGTTATTTTAGTCAAAATTGCGCATTAATATTCTATGCCCCATCCGGGTGGCACGAGCTGATCAGCATATACGCAGATGCAGTTTTTGAGTAGCGAACATGAAACTGGAAGGCGCTAAGAAAGACAAAGCTCCGGAAAACCCTTCTGCATCCGCTTCTAGAGGCGGGGCAGGGACTGCAGCATCCTCACCTGATGGGTCCCTAAAGACTTTCATAAACTTCCATTCACCAGAGTTTAATCATACCGACGACCTGAACGACACTTCCGGAAACTACCGATTTTTTGAGCCTCTCGACGGCATAATCACGGCGGACATGCGGCACCAAATGGAGCGCCTGCGCGATAAGGGCTGCGTCAATTCTCCTGCATGTGAGGCGGCAGTATCGAGAAAAAAGGAAATAACGGTAAAAAGACATGAGCCTGAGACTTTTGAAGATCTATCTTCTCTCACCGTGATATCTGAGGGGAGAACCTTGATCATAGATACGGATGCCGTGCGCGCCCAAAAATGCGGCGAGATCCTTAGTGAAAAGCGGTTGACCTGCACCCTGGTGTTGACAAAAAAGACAGCACAAGATTCGTCCCTTTCGTGGTTCAACAGGCTGACGCTTATTGAAGCGGATGACGTATCGGTTACCGGTGCTTTCGGTAGTTTTTCCGCAACGGTGACTGCGAAGGGAGATCAAAGGCACCTGCCGGAACCATTTGACCTTGTTCTTGATCTTCAGCCCACCCCATTCCTTGCGGGGAGACGTCTGCCTATGGGGTATTACGCACCCGGTCCGAATCCGGAAGAGCTCAATCAAGTGATGGCGGAACTGCCGGCGATGCGCGGTCGATTTCGTAAGCCTCAATTCATGGCTTTTCTAAAGAGCCGCTGTTTCCACGGCCAGTCGTGCACACTTGACTGCCGCCGGTGTGTGGAGGTCTGCCCTTTTGGTGCCATTCAGTCAATGGACGGCAAGATCTCCGTCAATCACTACTTCTGTGAGGGCTGTGGCGGTTGCGCCCTGGTCTGCCCCGCCGATGCCATCCGTCCGGTTCACCCACCCCGGGAAGAGCTATTGAATATCCTGAGAAAGAAATTGGCAAGCCAGGAAGCTGGTGACGCTCTGCCGACGACCGTGGTTATCTCCGACACTGGAACGGCATGTGCGGAGCAACTGTTGCATGAAGACGGAAGTATCGAAGGCTCCGCAGTAGCTTTCGAGGTGGAGGAAATCGGCTACGTCGGTCTCGAGACGATTCTGACGGCTTTCTCTCATGGCGCAAACCGGGTTCTGGTGGTCTGCGGAACGGAAAATCCGCAATCCATCAGGGATATCGTGGCCTGGCAGACGGAGATGGCCCGCGCCATTCTAAGGGGGCTCGATATGCCGGAGGACAAATGCCAGTTCGTTGTTCCTTCTTCAAAAAAAAGTCCATTCGAGGAGAAGACTTCAAGGGCGGCCGGCTTTGATGCGCAAACATATGACACCCCTGTGCTGTCCTGGACCTCATCCCCCGGAGAGGAAAGGAGGGCGCTTATCCGCCTGGCCACTCAGCACCTCTGTGACTCATCAGGCAGTCGTAAACCGTGGCTCCCTTTGCCGACGGGTTCCCCGTTCGGCGCTGTAGCAGTCAAGCCCGGCACCTGCACTCTGTGCATGGCATGTTCGGCGGCCTGTCCTTCCGGCGCGCTTTCTGCGAGCGGTGATCTGCCGCGGCTTTTGTTTGTCGAAGCCCGCTGCCATCAGTGTGGCCTGTGCGAGGAAACATGCCCGGAGCACGCGATTCAACTGCTTCCCCGGATGATGTGCGATCCGAAGACAGTAGAAACCCAGGTCGTCTTGTGTGAGGCCGAAACGTTCCGGTGCATTGAATGCAACGCTCCTTTCGCCCCTCAGGCCATGGTAAACCGCATGACGGAGAAACTCAGGGACCACTGGATGTACGCAAACGAACGGCAATTGCGCAGGCTACAGATGTGCCGCGTCTGCCGTACCCGTGATGCCCTTACTTCCGAGGATATGAAATTATGGAATCGGTAAAGAAAAAAAAGGTGGCGCCGTCCTGGTTGAATCAGTATGCGCGTATCCGCACGGACATCTACGTCATGCTGGCTGCGCTTCTGGTAAGTCCGCCCTCGGAAGAACATCTGAATGTGTTACGACATCTGGAATGGGATGAGGATATCTCTGAAAAGATGCACAAAGCACTCGAAGCGCTTCGCAGCAGCAGCCACGGCTATCAACCCGCTATTTTGGGAGATGAATATAACAAGCTCTTCGTTGGTCTGGGATGCGGTGAGGTCATCCCATACGCATCGTGGTACAGGGAAAGAATGATTCAGTCCCTGCCATTGGCATCCTTGCGGTCCGACTTGTTTCGCCTTGGCATAGTGAGGCAGGAGGACAATCATGATTCCGAAGATCATGCCGGTGCGCTCTGTGAAATCATGGCGATTATATCCGACAAGTCGAATGACGTACCGTATGATGCGCAGGCGGGCTTCTTTGAGAAGCATATCGCATCGTGGATGCCGATCTTATTTAAGGATATGCAGTCCGCAAAAAGCGCCAGATTTTACCGGGTAGTCGGTTCACTCGGCAGTTACTTTCTCGAATCCGAGAAGGAATACCTGAAATACGGGTCAAACGCTCAAGTAGATACAAAAAAAGGAGAAGCTCAAGATGAAGACGGAATTCACTGGTAGCCGGCGGGCATTTATTAAGCGAGCGGCGATTCTCGCCGGATTTGCAGCATTGCTCGGCCGGGGCCGACCAGCGGCAGCGACACCTGAACAGCCCATAGAGCAGAAGACGGAATCCAGCCAGGGGTATCGATTAACGGAGCATATAAAAAAGTATTATGAGAAGGCAAGACTGTAGCGGGCCGACTCTGTGTTGTGGAGGTATGATACATGAAAAAGTTCAATAAAAAGTGGTTGCAAAAGATATCCTCCGAACCTGCCTCTCCTAAATATATGGACCGGAGGATGTTTATGAAAGTAAGCGGCGCGGCCCTGGGAAGCGGCGCGCTGATAAGTCTGTTACCGTTATCATGCATGCGGCAGGCCACGGTAGAGGAAAAGAGAAACTTCCCCAGACCAGAGCTGCAGTCGGAATACCGGCGGACGATCTGCACCCACTGCTCTGTCGGATGCGGCATCATCGCCGAGCTGCAGAACGGCGTGTGGGTAGGTCAGGAACCTGATTATGAGTCGCCCTTCAATCTCGGCGCACATTGCGCCAAGGGTGCCGCGGCCCGAAGCCACGGTTTCGGCCACAAGCGCGTTAAGTTTCCGATGAAACTTGTGAACGGAGCCTGAACGCGGCTCTCCTGGGATCAGGCGATCAGTGAGATCGGTGATCGCCTCTTAAAGATCCGGCAGGAATCGGGACCGGATGCGCTCTTCTTCTGCGGCTCATCCAAGGCAAGCAACGAGGGGGCCTATCTCCAGGGAAAATTCGCCGCCCTATGGGGTACAAATAACGTGGACAACCAGGCGCGCATCTGCCATTCCACCACCGTGGACGGCGTGGCAAACACCTGGGGTTATGGCGCCATGACGAATTCCTACAATGACATGCGAAACAGCAAGGCCATGCTGTTTCTTGGCAGCAATGCGGCAGAGGCCCACCCGGTGGCCATGCAGCATATCCTCCGCGCCAAAGAAGGAGGATCGAAAATGATCGTCGTGGATCCGCGCTTCACCCGCACGGCGGCCCACGCGGACATTTACGCGAGGATCCGCTCCGGAACCGATATCCCGTTTATTTACGGTCTTCTCTGGCACATCTTCAAGAACGGCTGGGAAGACAAGGAATATATTGCAAGGCGAGTTTATGCCATGGACGACATCCGCAAGGAAGTCGAAAAATGGCCACCCGAAGAGGTTGAAAACGTCTCCGGCATTCCTAAAGACAAGGTATACCTGATCGCCATGACCATGGCAAAAAACCGGCCGAGCACTATCGTCTGGTGTATGGGCATTACCCAGCATCATATAGCCAGTCATACAGTTCGGCTGTTCTGTGTCTTGCAGCTTGCACTGGGAAACATTGGTATGTCAGGTGGCGGCGCTAATATATTCCGCGGTCATGACAACGTCCAGGGGGCAACCGACGTGGGACCCAATTGCCACACCCTCTCCTGCTACTACGGCCTTGCCGAGGGGGCATGGAAACACTGGGCCGAAGTTTGGGGCGTCGATTACGAATGGATTAAATCCCGCTTTGATATGAGCCAGAAGTACGATGCCGGTGGTGGCAACATGCAGTACACCATGAACATCCCCGGCATTCCCGTTTCGCGCTGGATCGACGGTGTACTTGAGGATAAGAAAAATCTCTCGCAGAAAGACAATATACGCGCAGTTTTCTTCCAGGGCCATGCCTGTAACAGCCAGACGCGCGGGGTGGAGATGAAAAAGGCCCTGGAAAAACTGGATTTGATCGTGATCTCTGATCCTCATCCGACCCATATGGCCGTAATGAGCGACAGAAATAATGATACCTATCTGCTGCCCACGGCGACCCAGTACGAGACCTGCGGCACGGCCACGGCATCAAACCGCTCGCTGCAGTGGCGCGACAAGATCATCGAGCCGCTCTATGAATCCATGCCGGACCATACCATTTTGTACAAGCTGGCAAAAAAACTGGGCTTCGAAAAGGAGATGTTCAAAAACATCAAGATCACCAATGACGAACCGGTGATCGAAGACGTACTGCGGGAAATCAACCGCGGCGCCTGGACAATCGGCTATACGGGCCAGAGCCCGGAGCGTCTCAAGCTGCACGCAAAACACCGGGGCACCTTTAATCCCCTCACGCTGAAGGCCGAGGGAGGTCCCTGCAATGGCGATTATTACGGTCTACCCTGGCCCTGCTGGGGGAAGCCGGAGATGAAGCATCCGGGCACGCCCATATTGTACGACCCAAGCAAACCCGTGGCAGAGGGCGGCTTGGTCTTCAGGGCGGCATGGGGAACGGATCACAACGGTGTAAGTCTGCTGGCTGCGGACGGCGTATATTCAAAAGGCGCGGACATCAAAACAGGCTACCCGGAATTCACCTCTGACATTCTCAAGACCCTCGGCTGGTGGAACGAACTGACGCCGGACGAGAAAAAGGCCGCGGAAGGAAAAAATTGGAAAACCGACCTTTCCGGCGGCATTCAACGAGTAGTCATCAAGCACGGGTGCGCCCCCTTTGGGAACGGCAGAGCCCGATGCAACGTCTGGACATATCCCGATCCCATTCCCCTTCATCGCGAGCCGCTGTACACGCCTAGATTCGACCTGGTGAAGAAATATCCGACCTATCCGGACCGCAAGGCGTACTGGCGGCTGCCCACCCGCTATCAGTCGATCCAGTCAGTCAACCATAGCGCAAAATATCCTCTGATTTTTACGAGCGGCCGTCTGGTCGAATACGAAGGCGGCGGCGAGGAGGAGCGCTCCGATCCGTGGCTCGCCAAGCTGCGGCCGGAGATGTTTGCGGAAGTGAACCCGAAAGACGCGGCAGACGCAGGAATCTTCAACGGCCAGTACATCTGGCTGGAGGGCGCGGAAGGAGGCAAGATCAAGGTGCGTGCCCTGATCACCAAACGGGTGGGTCCAGGCACAGTCTTCACACCCTTCCATTTCGGTGGCTGGTTCCAGGGCAAGGACCTCTATGACCGTTACCCTGAAGGCACGGCTCCCTACGTCCGTGGAGAAGCATGCAATACCGCGACCACTTACGGATACGATTCTGTGACACAGATGCAAGAAACGAAAGCAACGCTCTGCCGGATAATGCCGGCGTGAAATGGAGGTAAATCATGGCAAGGATGAAATTTCTCTGCGACGCCGAACGATGCATTGATTGCAATGCCTGCGTGACGGCGTGTAATAATGAACACGATGTCCCCTGGGGAATAAACCGCAGGCATGTGGTAACCATAAATGACGGCGTGTCTGGTGAAAAATCCATTTCCGTGGCCTGCATGCACTGCACGGATGCGCCGTGCGCGGCCGTCTGTCCCGTCGATTGCTTCTATTTTACCCCTGACGGCATTGTGCTTCACGATAAGGACCTGTGCATAGGGTGCGGCTACTGCTTCTACGCCTGTCCGTTCGGCGCACCGCAGTTCCCGGAAGAGAACTCCTTCGCCGCCCGGGGCAAGATGGACAAGTGTACCTTCTGTGCCGGCGGGCCTCTGCCGGACAGGTCTGTTGAAGAGTACAAACTATATGGGCGCAACCGGATCGCCGAAGGCAAACTTCCTCTGTGCGCGGAGATGTGCGCTACCAAGGCCCTCCTGGGCGGAGACGGAGATGTCGTTTCCGATATCTACATCAAGCGCGTGGTCAAGCGGGGCGGCAGGCCTGATACATGGGGATGGAATACGGCTTACAATTTCAAGTCCGAGAAGGAGAAGAATCCATGAGTCGCATATTATTTATGTTGACGGCATTTGCCGTTATTGCCGGTCTTGTCGGCTGTTCTTCGGAGTCCCGGAATGTAACCATGCACAAGCCCGGAGTGTACAGGGGCGCGAAGGATCCCCTGCTGGCATTACAGAAGCAACAGGAACTAATCGATCGCCTCAAGCTGGTGCAAACCGATCGCTGATAAGAGGAGGATTTATGGTAACGCGAAACGTAAAGCGGACTATCAGCGTGATTGTCCTGGTTGTTTTCCTTTTACTGATGAGCGGGATTCTTTACTGGCATGCAGTTGGTGCCGATATCAGCAATCCGCGGGCCAACTTCTGGCGCGTAGTAAGAGAGGGGGTCCCGGGATTCACTAAAGTTACAACCGCCGGCCATAAAATATTGATCCTAAACAGCGGGGAGAACTGGCGCGAGATTCGAAACGGCCTCCTCGTCCGATTATCTCAGTTAATCATCATAGCGGCGCTGGTGGCTATGGGGCTTTTTTATAAGTTTGTAGGTCCGGATAAATTGGAAAAGCCGAGGTCCGGGGTGAAGATCGAACGCTATACATTTAGGGAACGGATCCTGCACTGGTATACAGCCGTGCTGTTCATTATCATGGCCATCACGGGACTGGGCCTTCTTCTGGGGCGGATAGTGCTAATACCGATTTTCGGACATGCCGTCGTATCCGGATTTTTGCAAGCGTCAAAGTTGCTGCACAACTATTGCGGGCCGCTGCTTCTTATAGGGATTTTATTGGAGTTCTTCATCTGGATGCGCTACAACATCCCCAAGAAGATGGATTTGGAATGGTTCAAGAGCATGGGCGGTATGCTTGGCAGCGGGCCGCGACCGCATACGGGAAAGGTCAACGGCGGCGAGAAGGGATGGTTCTGGCTCATATTCATTTTCGGGATCGCCGTGGGGGTAACCGGCGTTCTGCTCGACTTCCCCGTCTGGGGACAGACCAGATTCACCATGCAGCTTTCTCACGTTATTCATGTCACGGCGGCGGTACTTTTCGTCACCGCTTCCTTTGGTCATATTTATATGGGAACCCTGGGCGTCGAGGGCGTCTTTGAGGGCATGTGGACAGGCTTCATCGATGCGGTCTGGGCACAACAGCACCATGACCTATGGTATGAAGAAAAGATGCATGAAAAAGAGGTAAGACAGGAAACAACACCGTCTTGAGCATCAAGATCGGGCGCAAGACCAATACCAACAATCGGAGGATAAGCCCGCCAAACGGCATGCCGGGTCTATTCCCAGGTAAAGACCGGCCGCTATTCTAGGAGACCTAATCATGACCGTGGAATTTGGACTTCTGCTGCTCGAATCCGCACTGCTCGTCGCTACCATTGTACTTCTGGTTTATGGCATTCACGAGGGAAAGCGGAGAGACGACTTGCTCAGGGAAGTCGGGAGGGCTACAAGGGTCCTCACGCGTCAGGAGTACTTCTTTTCTGTCATGAAGGCAATGCTTGATGCGAAACAGGAGATAATCGGATGCATTACCGGTACGCCCCCTTCCGGTGATGATATGAAGATGACTAGGCATATTGCGGATGCTATCGAGAATATAACCAAGAAAGGGGTGACCATCAAATACCTTTTGCCGAAGTTTCCGGACCGGCTGCAGATCGGCATTCAATACACGAAAGCGGGGGCTGAGGTTCACTTCAGTAGTTGTCTTATGGTCCATAGTATCCGTTATAGCGTTGTTGATGAGAGAATTGTGGTGATTGGCATCCCGGAAAGTGTAGGTGAAAGGGAGGCGACAAAAAAGGGATATACGATACCATCCGAAGGGCTCGCTATCGTACTGAAGAATTACTTTAATGACTGCGAAAAACAGACAAGCTTAAAAGAATATATATCGGAAGTAATAGAACAGACCGGCGCAACAGTCGAGCATCTGGCAAGGGAGTTCCGTTTGGACGAAAAGGAACTTAGAAAACTTGTTCAATGAGAATGATGAGGTAAGTCATTTAATAGTTATCTCCTGCCATTTAACTTACTATTTACTAATATTGTTTATTAAAGGCTTTTACTCCACTATGCTATCGTAGTACTTCAAACACGAGGATGCAGAAAAATTTACTACTCGAAAAAGAGCTATCAACTTCTCAGAAAAGGAAAAAGGAGGGTACCATGAAGATATATAGAAGAGATTTTCTGAAACTGTTCGGCATGGGCAGTGCTGTTCTTGTCCTCGGTACTTCTCGTTTCGCTTATGCTGCAAACATGAAAGCAGGCCAGGATGATTTTCTTTTCATCCAGGTGTCGGATACGCACTGGGGATTTAACGCCCCATCAATAAACCCCGATGCGGCCGGTACTTTAAAAAAAGCCATTGCCGCAATCAATAGTATGAAAGTGAAGCCGGACTTTATCATATTCACCGGCGATTTGACACATACAACGGATGATCCTAAAGAACGAAGGAAGCGCATGAGTGAAGTTCGTGACATAATTGGTGGGTTGAAAGTGAAAGATGTCAAATTCATGCCCGGGGAACATGACGCTGGGCTGGATAATGGCCAGGCTTTCCAGGAATATTTCGGAAAAACCCATTACACCTTTGATCACAAGGGGGTGCATTTCATCGTCGTGGACAACGTTTCTGACCCCACGTCAAGCATTGGCGATGAGCAGCTGCAATGGTTGCATGAAGAGCTGAAAAATCTTGATAAAGACTTGCCTATTGTCGTCTTTACTCATCGACCTCTCTTCGATTTATACTCAAACTGGGATTGGTGGACCCGCGATGGTGCCAAGGCCATTGATCTCCTGATGCCTTATAAAAATGTAACGGTCTTTTATGGACACATTCATCAGGAAAATCACCATATGACCGGCCATATAGCGCATCATGCCGCCAAAGGTATGATGCTTCCCCTGCCTCCGCCGGGCTCCCTCCCGAAGCGTGTACCAATTCCTTGGGATCCTGCACAGCCGTATAAAGGACTAGGTTATCGTAGCGTCAAGGCTGATGCTGAAAAGGCAGAATACAAACTCACAGAGTATCCTGTAATGAAAGGATAGAACCATGAAATTAACACCTGAAAGGAGGGGGCTCGTGAGCCTCCTTATCATGATGTTCATTGTCAGCATTGCCATGCCCTCTTTCGCGAAAGATCAAGCTGAGCAGGTAATCAAAATTACAGTGAAGAAGTTTGAATACTCCCCAAACGAAATCAGGATAAAAAAGGGGGTTCCCGTGATTTTAGAATTCACTTCGTTGGACAGGGTGCATGGGTTCACCGTTCCAAATTTAGGGGGAATTCGTGCCACTATTCAACCTGGAAAAGTTGCACACGTGCGCATCTTAGCGCCAAAGTCAGGCACCTATGAATTTTATTGTGATATCTTCTGCGGAGATGGTCATGAAGGCATGACCGGCACAATTATGGTTGAAGAATAGCCATTTCTTTATATTCAGGAATCCGGGTAAGATAAGGGGACACATTACTTAATGATTTTTGTGATAAATAATTTGGCGGCGACAAAAAATGGCAGAACTCTAACTCTGAATGTGGTACATGTTCCGGGGGAGGTTAGAGGTCTGAATGAGAAAAAGAATCATTCGAGTTGGTATCGTTTTCGTCGCGGTAGGTGCGGTGTTGCTTCTGCTGATCCAAATCATACCGATTGGACCGCAACGCACCAATCCATCCGTCGTCGCCGAACCAAAGTGGGATATTCCTCAAACGCGCACGCTGGCAAAGCGCGCCTGCTTCGATTGCCACAGCAATGAAATCGAGTGGCCCTGGTACAGTTACATAGCGCCAGTTTCTTGGCTGCTGGCAAATGACGTACTGAATGCGCGCGCCGCTTTCAATTTCTCAGACTGGCATGCTGGCGACATGAGCAGTGCTGCGATGGCTGCGCAAATGAATAGCGGTAGAATGCCTTTGCCGCAGTACCTGTTGATGCATCCAACCGCGCGGTTTACGGATGCAGAAAAGCAGCAATTAATCGCTGGATTGACTGCCACGTTAGCACGGGAGACGGTGAGACCGCCTTCGATGGTACCAGCGAATGATGGCGTATCGCTCCTGGAAACGCGTTGTACGGATTGCCACAGTCTGGACCGTGTCAAGCAAGCAAAAATGACGCACGACCAATGGGCGCAGACCGTCACGCGCATGGTTGGCAAGGGCGCTCATTTGAGTGCGGCGGAACAGTCCACGGTGATCGACTATCTTAACAAAACGTACGGACCGTAAAAGAAGTGTGAGCAATTTCTCACACGAAGGTTTGGATGTTCTAGCGCAACGAACCGAAGACTGGAGAGGGACGGAGTATTTCATACAACTGTTAAAGATCAGTTATGCTAGACGCTCTTCTCTTTCCATCCGTAATCCTCAATTCCGACAATTGCCCACCACTGAATAGTTGTAGGTGAAGCCAACAAAAGAGTTTGCCTTGGTAAGTCTAAAAGAAGAACACACACTCCTTCCTGAAACATTGATTTTACATTTTTGGTCCGACATATAACCTTCCAAACGGTAATCGATAATTCTTGTTGAAGTTTCCATACAAATTTTATAGACTTTTATCAAGTCATTAGGGTTCGAACTGAACTTTCCAGTTAACCTCAACATGCGGTTGGCCAAAACAAATTATGAAGAACTTAAGCCGCATCGTTTCAAGTGGATTTTCGTATTGCAGGCGTTCGTTGTCTGTAGGCATTATGCACTTCCGCAATGCCGTTTTGCGTGCCACGCTTTTGATGAAACGAATAAACGAAACAATATGCGGCTGGCTAAGAAAATTATGGAAATACTTGAGCAGCGCCGCTTCCGGCGGATATCCATATTACAGGCATTCACTGCCTGTCCGCATCATGCACTGGTGCAATGTTGTCTTTCTTGCCACACTCCTGATGAGCGGTCTCAATATTTTCGACGCCCATCCTGCCCTCTACTGGGGCAAACAGTCTTACAGCGGCGCTCCCCCCGTATTGGAACTGCAGGGCAAAGAAGACGATGAAGGAGATATCTCCGTCGGCGTCACCCGTATCTTAGGCCATGAATTCAATACAACCGGATTCCTCGGCGCCTCCAGAGACTCGGAGGGAGAATTAACCGAACGCAGCTTTCCCTCATGGCTTACAATACCCAATAATCGATGGCTTTCCATGGCGCGGCACTGGCACTTCTTTATTGCCTGGCTGCTCGTGGTAAACGGCATCACCTTTGTGACCTACTCCATTGTGAGCAGACATTTGCACCGTGATCTTGTTCCCACGAAACAGGATTGGCTTTCGATAGGCAGAGCGATTATCGATCATCTGCGTTTTCGACATCCCAAAGGCGAGGCGGCCAAACGCTATAACGTGCTCCAGAAATGCGCCTATCTGGCGGTGATCTTTTTCCTTCTTCCCCTAATGATCCTGATGGGACTAGGTATGTCGCCGGCGCTAAACGCATTGTCCCCCGGCTGGGTGGATATCTTTTCCGGCCGGCAATCCATAAGGACGATCCATTTCGTTGTCGCCTGGGCGCTGGTGCTGTTTGTGATCATTCACGTCTTTATGGTAATCATCACCGGCTTCTGGAACAACCTTCGCTCGATGATTACAGGATATTATCGGGTCGAATCGGAGGTGGATCATGGGTAATGACGATAAGCTCAGCCGGCGTAGTCTTATGACACGCCTTCTTGCCGGCGTAAGCCTAGTGATGCTTAGCGGCTGCGAAAAACTATCGGAAACCACCTGGTTCCCCAAGGTGTTGGGTTTAGGCGAAAAGGCTACGTATAAAATTCAAAGGCTGGTCCTGTCGCGCAAAGCGATGGCGCAGGAATTCACAGAAAACGATGTGTCACCACACTTCCGCAGTAACGGGACATCAATGCCAAATAATCCAACATACAGGAAACTGGCGGCCAAGGGATTTAAGCACTATCGTCTCGAAGTAGGCGGTCTGGTTGAACAGCCCATGTATTTTTCGCTTGCTGATATTCGAAGGCTTCCCAGTCGCACCCAGATAACTCGCCACGATTGCGTTGAAGGGTGGAGCGCCATAGGCATGTGGAAGGGGGCGCGTCTTAGCGCACTCCTCGAAGAAGTAAAGCTGAAGCCCAATGCCCGTTATATTGTTTTCCACTGCGCAGACCCGATGGAAGAAGATGGCAGCTCTCCCTATTACGAGAGCATCGACCTGGAAGACGCTTTTCACCCACAGACGATACTCGCTTATGAACTGAATGGCAAACCATTGCCAATCCCGAATGGCGCACCGCTTCGCTTGCGATTGGAACGGCAGCTTGGCTACAAAATGGCGAAGTATGTCATGCGCCTTGAAATCGTCGAAGATTTTTTCAGGATAGCCGGGGGGAATGGAGGTTACTGGGAAGACAAGGGATACGAGTGGTATGCCGGCATCTGAGCTCAAAGGAAAAATCATGAAGAACCGAATCACTCAGTCTTTGACTCTTTTTGTTTTGATGATGTTTCTCTTTTCAGGTTACGGGGTCTCTCTCGCAAAAGATGCTGTAACATCCGAGGCGATCTTTTATGTTAAATGATTTGACGTTGGCAAGGAGGCCCTGGAAGGGCTGAAGGGAGTGAAGAGAGTTGAAAAAGGCTTTCGCTACTTTAAGGAGATAAACACTGTTTATTATGATCCGGCAATAATTACAATTGAAGAAATGGAAATGGCCTTAAAGAAGGCCGGTACTTACATAGGAACAGTTCAATAGCTAAGAACATCCGTGTTTTTGATACGGAGTTAAATTCCCATATATCAATGTTTTCATTCTTGCTTGTTGCCTCCTTCTTGTTGGCGCCTGCGAATCAGCCCCCAAAAAATGAGGGGTTAACCATCGCGGTTAACCCCTCACGATTTGATATTACTTCTGGCTAAATAATTTTAGATACTTGCCATAGCCTTCTTTTTCCAGATCTTCTTGGGGTATGAATCTCATAGCGGCCGAGTTCATGCAATACCTAAGTCCGGTCGGCTCCGGCCCATCGAGGAAGACATGCCCGAGGTGTGAGTCGGCGTGTCTACTCCGTATCTCCGTACCAGCGTAAGTGGGCCTCCCCAGCTCGACAGCGTTTCCCGGTTCGAGAGGCTTTGTGAAGCTCGGCCAGCCTGTTCCAGAATTAAATTTGTCGAGCGAGCTGAAAAGGGGTTCACCTGAAACTACATCCACATAGATGCCCTCTCTTTTATTGTCCCAGTATTCATTTCTGAATGCTGGTTCTGTGCCTTCCTGCTGTGTGACTTTGTATTGCATGGGTGTCAATACCTTCTTCAATGTCATGTCATCAGGTTTTTTGTATTCTTGAGCCGCGGCGGGTTTGATGCCGGTATTTTCTTCTCCCCACACTTTCTTCAAAAACTGATCACGTCCCGATCCTTGTCTGTAGTATTTATATCTTATAGGATTCTTCTTGTAGTAATCCTGATGATATTCCTCCGCATCAAAAAATTTGCTGAATTTGATGATTTCCGTCACGATAGGTTTGGAAAACCGCCCGGATTTACCTAATTCCGCCTTTGACTTTTCCGCCAAACGTTTCTGCTCTTCGTCGTGATAAAATATCGCGCTTCTGTATTGAGGACCGCGGTCGGCAAATTGTCCTCCCGGGTCTGCGGGGTCGATATGTTTCCAAAGGTAATCGAGCAGTTGTTCATATGTGACTTTTGAGGGATCGAAATAAACCTGGACAGCTTCTAGATATCCCTTCTTGCTATATGTTTCATATGTTGGATTTTCCCCGGTTCCGTCTGTATAGCCGGATATGACCTTCTCTACACCCGGAACTTTTTCAAAATCAGACTCTACACACCAGAAACAGCCGCCGGCAAATGTGGCTATTTGGGCCGTCGCACTTTTTTCTTTCATTTGACTTCTTGCCTCCCGTTGGTCTCTGCCTGAACTCTGACATCCCATTATAATTATAAGTGATATCAAACCTAAAAGGAGATTCTTCATTTTATCCTCCATAAATCTCAATAATGTATGATTAATCTAAGAATGATTCGCTGATTGTCAAAATATATCTTCCCTGTTCGTTTATGCTTTAATATTAAGTCAACGGGGAATAGTAAGTTGACGAGAATCTTTCCTGTTATCCACAATCGCAACTAGTGCCTAAAAGTTCAAGACTTTAAATGGTAATCTGCGTTTATCGGTAATTATTCCATTTGACACAGAACACAATTTAGTGTCTATTTTTATACATAGGTATTTATATG
>JBEKOL010000045.1:0-26715 GCA_049521775.1 Syntrophales bacterium | reverse complement strand
AGCCGAACTGGAAAACCGGTTGGCTTCCGAATTGAAGGCCAGAGAAGAAGCGGAAGCGCGCTATAGAGAGATAGCCGGCACAGGGAAGAAGGCGGCGGTCGAAGCGAGGGCAAGGGCGGAGGCGGAGGCAAAATCGCGAGCCCACGTGGAGGCCCGGCTGGCGGCGGAGGTAAGGGCAAGAGAAGAAGCCGAGAAGGTAGCAAGGGAGGAAGCGGAGGCCGGGAAGAGGGCAGCGGAGGAAGCGAAGGCCAGGGCGGAAGCGGAGGCAAAAGCCAGGGCGCATGTGGAAGCGCAGCTGGCGGCCGAGCTCCGGGCGAGGGAAGCAGCGGAAGCACGGTTCAGAGAAGAAGCGGAGGCCGCGAAAAAGGCCGAGGAGGAAGCAAAAGCGAAGGCGCAAGCAGAGGCGAAGGCTCGGGCTGAAGTGGAAGACCGTTTGGCGGCCGAGATGAGGGCGAGAGAGGAGACTGAAAGAAGAGCCAGGGAGGAAGCCGGGGCCGGGAGGAAGGCAGAAGAGGAAGCGAAAACGAAGGCGGATGAAGAGGCAAGGGCCCGAGTGCTTGTGGAAGCTCGATTAGTAGAAGTGGGGAAGGCGAGAGAAGAAGCGGAAGCTAAATTCAGAGAAGAGGCAGAGGCGAGGAAGAAGGCAGAAACAGAAGCGAAAGTAAGGGCAGAAGCGGAGGCAAAGGCGAAGGCTGAAGTAGAGACCCGCTTGGCAGAAGAGGCGAAGGCCAGGGCGGAGGCAGAGGCCAGGCTGAAAGCAGAAACAGAAGCGAAGATAAGGGCAGAAGCGGAGGCAAAGGCGCGAGCTGAAATAGAGGCACGCCTGGCAGAAGAGGCAAAAGCCAGGGCAGAGGCAGAGGCCAGGCTGAAGGCAGAAACAGAAGCGAGAGTTAAGGCGGAGGCAGAAGCAAAGGCGCGAGCTGAAATAGATGGCCGGTTGGCTGAAGAGACAAAGACGAGAGAAGATGCTGAAAGGAGAGCCAAGGCGGAATCGGAGGCCAGAAGAAGGGCGGAGCAGACGGCAAGGCAAAAGGCAGAGGCAGAAGCTAAAGCCAGAGCGGACGAGGAAGAAGAGGCAAAGGCAAGACGCAAAGAAGAAGAAGAGAGCGAAACTTTCGGAAAGAAGGCGGCTATCTCCCCTGGACAGTGGTCGATAACCTACCCCGATGGCCGAAGTTACTTGGGCGAACTAAAGGATGATCTTCCACACGGGCAGGGAACCATGATCTTTCCCGGTGGCGAGAAGTATATGGGTGAGTGGAAAGCGGGAGAAAGGAATGGGCAGGGCCTGTTCACACTAGCGGATGGTTCCGTCTATACGGGCCATTGGAAGAAGGATGTGAGGGAAGGCGAAGGAGTATTGACTCTGGCGGGTGGACGAAAGTATACAGGCGGATGGAAGGGTGATCAATTCCACGGCGAAGGACTTGATATCTACCCGGATGGGAAAAGATATGAAGGTCAATTCAGAATGGGAAAATATGAGGGGAAGGGTAATTTGATCCTTGCCGATGGTACAAAATATGTGGGTGAATTTAAGAATGGGTTATCAAATGGGAAAGGGGTTTTGACATATCCAAACGGAGACCGATACTCGGGCGAGTTCAAGAATAACAAGTATCATGGGCGTGGTGTACTCTTCCTTACTGACGGAAGAAAATATGAAGGTGAACTGGCGAATGGCCTGCCTCACGGTCAGGGGACTATGACGTTTCCGGGCGGCAGGAAATATCAGGGTCGGTTTGAGAACGGCAAATTTGTCGGATAGGAAAATTGCGCATGTGTGACAGAGGAGCGGGGCATTGAAAAAACTGGTCAAAGAAATCTTCGAGAGCGGACAGGTTGACTTTGCATTAAAGGATGATGCCCATGACGGTAAGGGAATTTACGGCTCTCCCGACGGGAGCAGGTTTGATGGCCTGTTTAAGGAAAGCGTTTTTCAAGGGAAGGGGATCTTTAAATGGCCCGATGGAAGCAAGTATGAGGGCGATTGGGATAAGGGCCTTCCAAATGGACAGGGAGTCTTGACACTCGCTGATGGCAGCCGTTATCAAGGCGCATGGAAGGAAGGGGGCATCAACGGGATAGGGACATTGACCCAGCCTGATGGAAGCAAATATACGGGACAATGGAAAAACGGCAGTAGAAACGGGAAGGGCGTGCTAACACTCCCGGACGGTAAGAAGTACGATTGCGAGTGGGAAAATGATAAGTTCCACGGGAAGGGGATCTTGACATTCCCCGACGGTTCTACGTATGAAGGGAAATGGAAAGAAGATAAGTTTTACGGCGCAGGGGTTCTAACACTTCCGGACGGTTCGAAACATGATGGCGAATGGTCCGGCAATAAATTTAAATTCGCCTTCAAGAAAGAGACGAGATAGTTATCAAAAGTGGGCGTTAGATATTTCGCTTTGGTGGTGTGGCGCCAGATCATAATCGCAAGAGGGACGTCACTCTCTTGACAGGCAGATCCTTTTTCCATATATTAAAAAAAGAAGAAATTCATATTCCATGAGGCGAAGGTGAATGATGGTGGAACTGAAGATGACAGAATACCTGAAAACTTTTTTCGATGTGAATCAAACCATTTTTTCCTCTCTGTCTCTTAAGGAAATACTCAAAATTCTGGTGAAGGAAACTGTCAGCGCCCTGGGGGTCAAGGCCGGCAGCTTGAGGCTTGTAAACGAACAGACCAAAAGTCTGGAGCTGGCCGCCTCGCAGAACCTCAGCAAGAAGTATCTTAACAAAGGCGCCTTGAGTTCCGACCAAAGCATCCCGGAAGTTATGGAAGGGAAAGTCGTCCTCGTCAAGAATGCCCATAACGATTCGAGAATTCAGTATAGGGCAGAGAAGATAAAAGAGGGCATCAACACAATCTTGTCAGTTCCGGTAGTTGCGAAGAATAAGGTCATCGGCGTTCTCAGGCTTTATTCAGGGGAGCCCCGGGACTTCAGTGATGAAGAGATCGAATTCGTCTCAGCGCTGGCAGAGATGGGGGGGATCGCCATCGCCAATGCGAAAATCTATGAGGACGAGGGCGTCAGCCTTTTTTCCCTTCTCAAACAAGTGGGTATCGACCTTCCGAAGGAGCATAAAAGGCCGAAGCAACGATCAAGCTCGATTACCATGGAACCGGTCGAGCCTTCCAAGAGCCTCGAGTATTTCCGGGCGCTCCATGATATTGCCAGGGCCATCCTGTCCACCTTGGACTCACGGCAGGTGATAGACCTGTTGATTGGAAAAGTGCTCGCTATCATGAAAGTGAAGGCGTGCTCGCTGCGACTGGTCAACGAAACGACGCGGGAGCTTGAACTGGTTGCATCTGAGGGACTCAGTGAAAACTACCTGAAAAAGGGCCCTATCCATATAGAAAAGAGCATCCGTGAGACCCTGAAGGGCGTACCTGTGCTGATCCTTGATGCGACAGCAGATCCGCGAATCGAGTATCCTCATGAAAATTCCCGGGAAGGGATTGCTTCGATCCTCTCGCTGCCTATCATAGCCGGGAAGCGCGTGATCGGTATCCTGAGGCTCTATTCAAAAGAGATGAGGCAGTATAGCGGTGAGGAAGTGGCCTTCCTCTCAGCCGCAGCAGAGCTCGCCGGCCTAGCCATCATAAATGCCAGGCTGTACGAAAAAACCAAGTACGATCTTTCCTTCTGGAAGACGACGCTGAAATATCTCGATGCAGAAAACGCCCACAGGAAATGATCTGTGCATCCTGAGCGACCGTTCCTAGAATTTTGCTTCGGCGTTAGCGTATTTTATAGTAGGACACATGATCGGATCTTCCCTGGGTTCCAGGCGTCGAGGCAAAACTTCCTGCACAAGACCTGAGGCTCGATTCGAAATTTATTTAAACGAGAGTATGAAATGAAATATATCGATGAGTACAGAGACCGGTCCCTTGTGAAGGGCCTTATCGCCGCCATAGAAAAATGCGCAGGGAAGATAGGCAAAGAGATTACTCTTATGGAGATCTGCGGGACCCATACTCACGTGATCGGCCGCTACGGAATCAAGAAGCTCCTGCCGGAGAATATAAGGCTTGTTTCGGGGCCAGGTTGCCCTGTCTGCGTCACGTCCATCCACGATGTCGACAAGGCCCTCTATCTTGCCGGAATGAAGAACACCATCTTTGCCACCTTTGGCGATATGCTCAGGGTCCCGGGTACAGGACGCGCAAGCATGCAAAAATCACGGGCGGCGGGAGCTGATGTCCGAGTGATTGCGTCTACGACGGATTGCATTGACATTGCCGAGAAGAATACTGCAAAGGAAGTGGTTATGATGGGTATCGGTTTTGAAACAACGACCCCCATGGTAGCCTCTGTCGTGGAGCTCTGCCGGAAGAAGGAGATTAAAAACTTTTCCGTCTTCTCCGTGCACAAGGTCGTGCCTCCGGTGCTCAAAGCCCTCATCGATGACCCTTCCCTAAATGTCGATGGTTTCATCTGTCCCGGGCATGTAAGTACCATCATAGGTTTGAGTCCATATAATGTAATCGCGGAAGCTGGAAGGGCCGCCGTTATTACGGGTTTTGAACCCGTTGATGTTCTGGAAGGAATACTGATGATCTTAGGTCAGATTGCGGAAGGGAAAAGAGAGGTTGCCATACAGTACGCAAGGGGCGTCAAACCAGAGGGGAACCCCCGTGCACGGGATATCATGAACAGGGTCTTCAGGACGGGAGATGCAGAATGGCGGGGGCTTGGCAGAATACCGGCAAGCGGCCTTTTCCTGAGGGATGAGTTTAAAGCCTTTGACGCACTTGAAAAATTTAATATTCCTCCCATTCACTCAATAGAGATCAAAGGCTGCAGTTGCGGGGAAATCCTGAAAGGCATCAGACTTCCCGATCAGTGTTCGTTATTCAGAAAGACGTGCACCCCATCCAATCCCATAGGCCCCTGCATGGTGTCATCAGAGGGCACCTGTGCAGCCTATTACAAGTATCATCTCGATTCTTAAGAGGCGATTTTTTCTTTTTGAAAGAAGAAAATAATCTGAGTCTTCACATGACGAGTGCGGGAGCAAAAACAATTCAGTGATGAAGAGAGTACGCTACCTGTTTTCCGGCGTCGTTCAGGGGGTGGGATTCCGCCCCTTTATCTTTCGCATGGCAACAAGGCATTCGCTCTCCGGCTTCGTTCAGAATCGTCCGGAAGGGGTCGCAGTTGAGGTGGAAGGCGCTGTGGACGCCATCCATTCCTTCTTGGTCAGCGTAAACGAAGAACTCCCTCCTCTTGCCGACGTCTCGGGAATCTCCTCCGAAGAGGTGGAAATAAAGAACGACAAGACATTCCGGATTATTGAAAGCGAAGCCCGGGGGCCGGGGAAAGTTTATATTGCGCCCGACATTGCCACATGCGACGATTGTTTGAAGGAACTTTTTGACCCCGCCGATCGAAGATTCCGTTATCCGTTCATCAACTGCACAAACTGCGGCCCCAGGCTGACGATTATCAAGGATATCCCGTATGACCGGATAAATACGTCCATGTCCTGTTTCCCGATGTGTCCTCTGTGCCAGCGGGAATACGAAAACCCTGCAGACCGCCGTTTTCACGCCGAACCAAATGCCTGTCCTGCCTGCGGGCCATCGCTTAAACTTCTTGATGGACAAGGGAACCAGCTCTCTGACAGAGACCCCCTTCGGAAAGCCATCGAATTTCTTCTTTCCGGATATGTAGTTGCCATAAAAGGTCTCGGAGGTTTTCATCTTGCCGTTGATGCGACCAATGATGAAGCCATAAGAAGGTTGAGGTCACGGAAGTTCAGGGAGGAAAAACCACTGGCCGTCATGGTGCGGGATGTGGAAACAGCCGCGCGGATTTCCATGATAAGCAAGGAGGAAGAGAACATTCTCCTCTCTTCTCAGCGGCCTATAGTACTTGCCAAGAAGAGAGTGGGGGATGCGATCTCCGATGCCGTCGCCCCGGGCGTATCTGATTTCGGAATCATGCTTCCTTATACGCCGCTTCATCACATGCTCTTGGAACAACATTTTCACGCCCTCGTTATGACCAGCGCAAACCAGGTAGATGAGCCCATCTGTATCGAAAATAGGGAGGCGATAAAGCGTCTGGACGGCATTGCCGATTACTTCCTCATTCATAACAGGGATATCCTCGTGCGGTGCGATGATTCCATCGCCACGGTATCTTGCGGGGAGAGAAGAATCATCCGCCGGTCAAGAGGTTTTGCCCCTATACCAATTACTCTTGCGAAGTCTTATCCTCCCATCCTTGCCCTGGGCCCCCAAATGAAGACGACCCTCTGTATTTTGAAAGGAAACCTTGCTTTCCTGAGCCCCCACATAGGCGACATGGAGACCCCGGAGGCCAGAGATTTTTATCAGGAGAGTCTTGGTCTTATGCAAAAGATCGCGGAATGTGAACCCGGTATCGTTGCCTGCGACCTCCACCCCGCTTATTACACCACGATAATTGCAGAGGGGCTAACAGCGTCCCGTGTCATCCGCGTCCAGCACCATCATGCCCACATCGTAAGTTCCATGGCGGAAAATGGCATTGAAGGAGATGTTATCGGTATTGCCATGGACGGAACGGGATACGGCACGGACGGCACAGTGTGGGGCGGGGAATTCCTCATCGCATCCGAATCGAACTTCACGCGGATCGGCCATGTAACAAATTACCTCCTTCCCGGCGGGGAGAAGGCCATCAGGGAGCCTTGGCGGATTGCCGTGAGTCTCCTCAAGCAGGCGTATGGTGATAATTGGCCGGAAATTGCGGAAAGTTTGGATATAGTCCCCGAGAGAAGCTTCTATGAAACCATGGACAGGATAATGACACAGAGATTTAATTCTCCCCTGACGTCAAGCCTGGGAAGGCTCTTCGACGGTGTCGCCGCCATTCTGGGACTTCGCAGAAAGGTCACCTTCGAGGGACAGGCGGCGATGGAACTCGAAGCCCTGGCAAAGGGTAAGACCGGCAGCATTCTGCAATACAATATCGAAGAGGCCGATGACGTTATTCATCTCGATTTTTCGCCCATGATCCGAGGGATCGTTGCAGAACTCCGGGCGGGAAGGAGCATTGAAGATCTCGCCTTTTCCTTTCACCTAACATTGCAGGCCGCCTTCTGCAAAATGGCGCGGACAATATGCGATAAGACAGGGCTGAATCGCGTTGTCCTCAGCGGCGGGTGCTTCCAGAACCGCATCCTCACTGAGGGAACAATTGCGGAACTTGAGAAAGCGGGTTTTGACGTATTCTTTCATAGTGCAATACCCGCCAATGACGGCTGCATATCTCTCGGGCAGGCCGTCTGTGCAGGCGCGCAGGCAATGCGGTAATTGACTGGATGTGATCTTTAAAGATTGTTTTCGCAAGGATGTTCCGGGAATAGCAAAATATGCTCTCATGTCGGGAAGGATGGGAGTAAACGCCGGACGGTGCGAAAATATGGATGAGCCTTACGGCGAGGACGGCTTTGTTGGCGAATCAAGCATAGGAACAAGTCTTTTGCATGTCAAGAAAGAAGCCCGCCCTGTGTAAGACGGGACTGACCAATATCTGCGCCAGAAAGAAGCGGAATAAGCGAAGGCAGCCTGAAATTGGCTTGCAAACTGAGCGCCCTCTTGCGACAGATCAGATCGGGGATGAACAAGACGCGTGTTATATGGGGACTGCTAATGAAAGCGGGAAGGGATAGCTACGCATATTGTAAAGATTGTGATGATACTACCACCCGTGCAGTACGTTTTCTGAAGATGGGATGGCGCTTGGCGGCAAGGTTGATGATATGGCTGATCATCTCCCCGTGCGAGTAGCCCGCACATTCAGCGGCGCACGCCATACTTGCTTCGGCGCTGACATCGGAATTGGGATTGACATCGAGTATGTAAAAAATGCCGTCCCGAAGCCTGATATCAAGCCGGGCATAGTCACGGCAGCCGATGGTCTTGTACGTCAGAATACTGGTCTTCCTCAGCCGCCCATACTCGGTGTCATTGAGGGGCGCAGGCAATTGTAGGCCGATCTTCACATAGTGGGATGAGCCGGGCATGAATTTGGAATCGTAGGTGCAGAGACGGTCACGCACATCGTCGAAAAGGGCAAAGTCCATTTCGGCAGGAGGCAGCATCCGAATATTGCCATTGCCCCAGATGGTAACATGAAATTCCCGCCCGTCAATGAAGTCCTCAACGAGAGCAGGTTGACGGAATGCGTCAAGAATATAGGCAACCCGATCGCGCAGTTCATGAGGTGAAGTGACGACGGCATCCGTAGTAACCCCATAACTGCAGTGTTCCCTGGATGGCTTTACAATCGCCGGAAAATAGTTCCAATCGTCGATATCGAGGTCATCATAAATACGCCAGCGCGGCGTCGGTACACCGGCTCTTTCCAAGAGTCGCTTAACCTTTTCTTTATGCCAACAGGAACGCAGCACTTCGGGCGTCGAGCCTGTGTATGTGAAATCCAACTGATCGAGCGTCTCCGCAGCAAGCGCTTCACTGTGCGGCACACCGGGAATATCTTCGCACCAGTTGAATACGATATGCCGGTCGGGGTCGTAGGAGCTGAGGCATGAAATGAGATCAGGATTGAAGACGGGCACATTGGTGACGGGATGCCCCTGCTCTTCCAAGGCTGACTCAAGGTTTGCAACTTCCTGGAGTGTGAGATCTATATCGGCGGGGTCCCATGCTTGGTCGATATTGTGAAGCAACAGGACCGGTAGATCGGTGCGACTCCTCGCTAAAGGCATATTGCACTACCTCCTTTTTACAGGTTCACGTGGAGCAGTTAATGATGCTTCGTATATTTAGAAGTCTGACCCAGTGCCCGCTTAAAACGGGATACGGCCTGTGCTCCCGGAAATCGGCAGTGCAATTGTTCCATGCCCTAACAGCTCCACGGACGTGAGAAGGTCTGTGGTACGGAGTCCTGCAATATTATCTGTAGGGCTGTTTTTTTATCTTCGCCTCGTTTCTATGTTGTACGTTAGCTTCTTCATAAGAAATTTTGCGGAATTTTTCAAGGATTTTTTTATAAATTTGCAATTTTTTTTGCGGACACGAAATTCGGAAGACAAAAAATGGGGAGTGTTATGATAGACGGTAAAATAAATTTTACGCAAGGAGCATCAAGAGGCTCTGGAAGCGGTAGACGGAACAATTTGCGAAGAAGGCTTGGTGCAGGCCTTCTTCGCCGTATCAGAAGCAGGCCACGTGTGCGTTTGATGACTTCATTATCGTGAAGTTCACCGTGGCATTACCTCTTTGTGATTTCTAAGAAGCGTTCGAGCTTATCTTTTTCTTTCAGCACCTTCATCTGAACGGGTTTTGGTGAAAAGCTCATGTGTATGGCAAGCTCCGCTTCCGCGTGTGTGAATAGAATGCGAAGATTTCATCAAGCGCCTTTGATTTGGGAGGACCGGAAGGGTGGGCATCAAGAATCTCGCGCAGCCTCTCGTGAACATCCATCGGCAATTTCTTTATTCAATGAGACCTGGCATTTTTCAAGGGTTGCCCTAGGAAAGAAACGGTTATTTGATTTAGTTGCTTCAAAGACATGTGTACATGTAGCAGCATTGTCATCAAGGGACAGCGGAGCTCTGATAAGTTTTCAATTCTTTTTCCAACCAGCGGGTCCACTCTTCAATGCCCTGTCCCGTTTTGCACGAGACCTCGATGATTCTAATTCCAGGATTCAGTTTGACGACCCGCTCCTTTGCGGCATCCATGTCAAAATCGGCAATACTGAGATAATCTATTTTATTGATTACCAGGACATCGCATATGCTGAACATCATGGGGTACTTGAGAGGCTTGTCATCGCCCTCAGGAACACTGAGGATCATCGCTTGCTTATGGGCGCCCGTATCAAATTCAGCAGGGCAGACGAGATTTCCGATATTCTCAATGATGATAAGATCAAGAGCGGCGAGGTCTATTTCGTTGATGGCCAACTTGATCATGGAGGCGTCCAGATGACAGAACCCCCCCGTCTTCAGCTGAACTGCCGGGATTCCCTCTTTGACGACCTTCTCCGCATCGACCATGGAATCTATGTCGCCCTCGATCACGGCGATTCTGAAAGCTCCTTTCATCCTGCGGATCGTGTTCAAAATAAGGCTCGTCTTTCCGCCTCCTGGTGATGCCATCAGATTCAGCATAAAAACTTTATGCCTTTTGAGAGTATCTCGGATCTCATCGGCAAGGTCTTTGTTATCGGATAGGATGTCTTCCTTGATTTCGATCAGGCGTATGTCTGCCATTATATGACTCCTTCTTACGAGATTGTTATATCCTTAATAAAAAATTCACGGCCGGAGACCAGCGTGACCTTTGCTCCATGACATGCAGAGCATGTGAAATCTCTCGTGTCACTCAAAGAAACCTGGAAGGTATTCTTGCATTCAGTGCACGCAAATATTATGGGCGCTCTTTCAATCTCGAGAACCGCCCCTTCCGCGATGGTGCCTTTGCTCAAATAATCAAAATAGTGCTGAATGCACTCACCGACAAGTTCACTGAGCTCACCTATCTTAAGTCCGATGGTGAGAACCTTCTCGGCTCCATTCGTCTGTGCGTGTTTCAGGACGATGTTAAGGATACTCTCTGTTACTGATAGTTCGTGCATTTCCTGGGCCTCTATCCGAGAATAGCAGTCCTCCACCTTTGAAAAAGTCTATTACATGAACGGAGCAAATATCAACCAAAAAAGTGGCCGCACAAAAAGATGTAAGCGCCGCTGATACATGAATCTTATTTGTTGTTGACACAGCAACCCCTTTCTTATACTAACCAAATAGGTATCTTGCGCACAGCGATCATCTTTTTTGCATAAAGAAAATGGAACTTATTATCAATTTTGCAGATTTTTTTATTCACCTTGACCGGCATCTCGCTTCCATCATTCAGTTCTTTGGCGGTTGGACTTATTTCATTTTCTTCCTCGTCATATTCTGTGAAACCGGCCTTGTCGTTACACCCTTTCTGCCCGGAGATTCTCTTCTGTTTGGGCTCGGCACCTTTGCCGCCCTGGGATTGCTTCATATCGAATGGCTGTTGGTCCTCCTCGCAATCGCCGCTGTAGCAGGAAATACGGTCAACTATGCCGTAGGTAAATTCGTTGGTCCGAAAGTTTTTCACAAAGACAACGTTCGTTTTCTGAACAAGGAATATCTTGACCGCGCCCACGATTTTTATGAAAGGCACGGAGGGAAAACGATAGTCATCGCGAGATTCATACCGATTATCCGTACATTTGCACCTTTCGTTGCTGGCATCGGGAAAATGTCATACCTGCGTTTCATTACTTACAATATTGCCGGAAGCGTTGCCTGGGTTGCATTGTTCATCCTCGGCGGCTATTATTTCGGCAATCTTCCTGCTGTCCGGCGTAATTTCACTCTTGTTATCTTTGCTATTATCGTAGTATCCATGCTCCCTATGGTCATTGAATACTTTCGCAGCCGCAGCCGATTATCGCAATAGGAATGGCATAGAAGAACGGCACTAGCATACATATAAGGAAAAGACATGAAAAAGAAGACGGTGCTCTTTCTGATTCTCGTTATCATCTTCTGTTCGGGGGCAACAGCCCGGGCAGAAAGTCCAAGCCTCGTGAAAATCGGCAGCGATCTCACAGTTGAGGAAGGCACGAAGGTTCATAATGTCCTGGTCGTGGGCGGACAGATTACCGTGGAGGGCACCGTTGAAAATTACGTGACAGCCATCGGAGGGTCTGTAGTCCTTGCAAACACGGCCGTCGTCGGCGGGAACGTCTTTTGCCTCGGAGGTATCATAGTCAGAGGGAGGGGCGCAGAAGTCCGTGGCAGCGTTACGGAGATCAATTCCAATGACATCTCCCAAGCCGTGACAAATGCCCTGAGCGAAGAATGGGAAGGATGGTCATGGATTTTCGCCGTTATCTCCATGTCCATTTTCCTCGGCCTCCTGATCATTACAATCGTAACCGTGCTTCTGATTCCGAAGCCGGTACGTCTGGTTTCGGCAGCCATTAAGGAGAAGCCTTTCAAAGTTATTGTGTGGGGACTCGGCGGACTGGTGTTGATTGTCCCATTGGCCGTGCTTCTGGCAATTTCGGTTGTCGGTATCGTTCTTATTCCCCTGGAAATGACCATCGTTCTCTGCGCGGTCCTGATCGGTTTCATTTCAGTGTCACAGCTTGTTGGTCGAAAATTGTTCGCCGTTCTCAAGAGGAATGATCAAAGCATGATGCGTGAGACTGTCTGGGGTCTTATCATCCTGTGGATAATCGGATGGATACCCTACGTTGGCTGGATGGTCAAGGTATGCGCCATTGTCCTTGGCCTGGGAGGGGTTCTCCTGACGCGCTTCGGCACCAATCAGCGCATATAACACCACGGAGGTATCCTTGTTGCAAAAAAATTCTGAGTGTTGTAGAAAAATACCGTCATGAGAGCCCCAGTGCCGGGCGCTGTTCATGGTGACAAGTGAACTGAAGGAGGACTTCTTTGGGAAAACTTTTTGGTACCGACGGCATACGGGGCATCGCCAATGAATATCCCATGACGGCGGAGATGGCCTTGAACATCGGGCGCGCCACAGCCCATCTGTTCAAGAAGAAAGGTCATGTAGCGAAGGTCATTGTCGGAAAAGATACGCGTATCTCCGGGTATATGTTTGAGAGCGCCCTCGTATCGGGAATCTGCTCCATGGGAGTGAATGCCATTATGGTCGGTGTCATGCCAACGCCGGGCATTGCCTTTCTCACAAGCAGTATGAGGGCTGACGCCGGTATCGTCATATCCGCGTCTCACAATCCCCTTCAAGATAACGGCATCAAAATATTCTCTTCCGAAGGATTCAAACTTCCCGACGAAAAAGAGCTTGCCATAGAGGACTTTATTTTCGCAAGCGACAAAGATAAAGAGCGCCCTGCACCGGGAGACCTGGGCAAGGTGTATCGACTGGATGACGCGAGGGGAAGATACACAGTTTTTTTAAAACATACTTTTCCCAAGGAATATACCTTGGAGGGAACGAGAATAGTCCTCGATTGTGCGAATGGGGCGACCTACAGAATAGCACCGGACACTTTTTTCGAACTGGGGGCTCAAGTGACAACCCTGTTTGATCATCCTGACGGGGTCAACATAAACGTCAACTGCGGATCACAGCACCCGGAGAAACTCGCCCAAGAAGTCGTGAAAAGAAAGGCAGGTGTCGGATTTGCATTCGACGGCGACGGCGACCGTCTCATCGCCGTTGATGAAAAAGGTACGGTACTGACAGGTGATCAGATCCTTGCCATCTGTGCGAGGATGATGAAGAAAGAAGGGACACTTACCAATAATTTGGTCGTGCGCACGGTGATGAGCAACATCGGCCTGGGTGTCGCCCTCGAAGAAATGGGCGTTAATTCCGTAATGACCAATGTGGGGGACAGGAACGTTCTGGAAGAAATGCGTACGAAAGGGGCGGCAATAGGCGGCGAAGACTCGGGTCATTTGATCTTTCTTGAACACCATACAACGGGAGACGGTATTATAACAGCATTGCAGGTGCTGACCGCGATGAAGAGAGAAGGGAAACTCCTTTCCGATCTCGCAACGGTCATGACCGTATTTCCCCAGGTGCTGATCAACATAGACGTCAAGGCAAGGCCTGGCTTGTCAACAGTGCCGGAGATTGCAAAAGCGATTAAAGGCGCAGAGGACGCTATGGGAAACAGGGGCCGGGTTCTGGTTCGCTATTCTGGGACGCAGAATATGTGCCGCGTTATGGTTGAAGGCCCTACCAAAGAAGAAACAGTAAAACACTGCGAGAGAATTGCCGAGGTAGTCAGAAAAAAACTTACCTGAAAAAAAATATCTCAACCACAAAGAACTCTCACTGTCCAGTGCATTTTAAATTAGTGCGGTTCTGAATTTTAGCTAACAAAGAGAGAGCGGATTTTATTATAGATGATCTTTAACATCTATCGATGTTGAATGTGGTTTTCATGCCTTTATCCCAGTCGTCCCAAAGGTATGCGTCGACTTTTCTGTCGGCGATGATACGAAAAGCATATCGCACTTGCTCCTCATAGAATTCACAGAACGCACCGGTCTTATTCATATCACCATTTATTTCATAGGCCTCGGCAGGGCACGGTGATCCGCAGAAATGTCGAATTGCGCAACGTCGGCATGGCTCGATATTTTCTACCTTGCGACCGGTGACCAAGCGGAATGGCTCAGTTTGGAGTATAGTGGAAACATCGTCTTTGAAAAGGTTTCCGGACCGAAAATGATCAAGTCCGATGAATTCACTACAAGGGAACATATCACCACTGGGGGCCAACGCAAAGAAGCATCTCCCTCCGCCACAGGGGGATATATCGCACATCAGTCGACGGGCCGCCGGTGCGATGATTGCGAGCAGAATATTGGCAAAATTGCCCACAGGTAATCTGCGTCCAGTCTGCTCATACAATTCGTATGTGCGATCTAAAGCTGCCAGGAAGTATTTGGCTGCCTCTGCATCACCGGGCCTCAGACTACGTGAGGGAGCAAGGGTGCAACGGAGGATGTTCATCAGGCATGTCGGTACCTCCTTGTCATGGAAGAAATCCACCAATTTGGTCAGGTGCCGCAGGTTTGCACCGGTGACTGTGCAGATAACACTCCAACCTTTGTAACCATTAAGCCGCTCCATGGCTTTTATAACTTGTTTGAAGATTCCCTGGCCATCCCAGTTTTTTCTGGTGCGATCAGCAATCCGGGCGGCAGGAGCGTCCAGTGAAATCCCGATACTCACACGATGGCTCGTCAGGAACTTGATGGCTGCATCGTCCAGTAAGGTTGCATTGGTCTGGATACCGAAGAGGAAATCATCTTCATATTCCTCAATACCCGCGAAGACCGCATCCCGGTTAAGCAGAGGTTCGGCCCCGTGGAAAATAATTTGAGGTGTCGAATCATTCGGCAGTGTCTTACGAAAGTATTGTTTGAGGATATCGAGAGCTTTCAACAAGTTCTTTCCCGTCATATGCTCGCCGCTGCGACGCATCTTCTCGGGAATATAACAGTAGGTGCAGTTCATATTACACCGTTCGGTAGGGTTAAAATAAACCGCTGAAGGTTTTAGTCCAAACCGCAAGGAATCCATCTCTTTGGCGAATTGTTTGGATTTTTTCGCATAAGCTTTTATTAAAGCACCTTCCGACAGGACATCTGCGAGATTTTCACGCTGAATCAGGGACCAGAAGGCTGTGTCGGGATCGATCATGGCCACATATTCCTGATGACCAATGTTGATTGCTTGAAACATAGGACCATTCCCCGTGTTTATGAAACGGCCCCGCGAGGGGGCCGCCATACCATTAATGACGTCGTTCTTCGTGCCGGCCATTATTTCACTTTCCGATCCATCAGAATATAGTGAGATAGTCCGGTCCCTTTGGCCTTGCAGCCCTTCCGATAAGCGATCACATCTTTTTTAACTTTCTTTTTTTTCATTTTTACTCTCCTTTCTTGTAGTTGCCCTGCAATAAAAAAAGGGCTCCAACAGACGACTATCGTCAGTCAGAACCCTTTACCATCAGATTCATCAGAATTGTTTTAGTTCTCGCAGGTCTTCTGGCTCTCGGGTCGTAAGCTCTTCACAGCCTTCCCGCCGGGGATTATCCCGGCAGTGACCGGCCATAAGCCGTTGTGAAGAACCTCGCCGATTACAGCGGCGGGTCCGCCACGGATTCACACCGTGTTCCGGTATGCGTGAACCGATTTGTGTTGCCGTATACCTGCGAAAGGGTGGTAATGTCAAGCTTTTTCTAAGAAAAACTTTGACATCAATGATAACGGTTTGAAGTCATGAATCTTCATCGAGATTGACGATATGTGGACTACAAGGAAGCATGTGTTAACGATCATTATTCACAGGGACACTAAGGAAAGAGCACATCATGACCGGCAATAATCCCGCGTAATATCTCGGAAACGACCGCCTTGTGTTCCGCCATGACGAGTTTGATCTTCCTATCTTTACCGATGATCAAATTACCGAGGGCAATGCCGTCGATATTTAGTAGACACCCCAGCAGTCTGGGGGCGTGCGCCTGCAGGAGGTGTTCAATATGCCGGTAAAGACGCTCGGCCCCATCGTTGGAAAATAAAAGCAGCCTTGAAACACGATCTCCATAGGGGGAGCCTTGGCGCTTTCGGACATTCGCAATACCTTTTCTTTCGCTTTCCAGCTTATCAAAGATCGCTTCGAATCCGCATCGAATCTGCCCCCTGAGCTTGGCCTTCTGCAATGCTTTTTTCAGCGGGTCACTCATCGTGATCATTGAAACATCGAGGTGACCGCCGGGCCAGAGCTTTACAGTGCGGGCCATCAACGCCTGACGGATGGACTCGGCATTGTCATCGGCTTCTAACTGTCGGGGAAACCGGATATCTGACAGGTTCATAACATGTATATCTCAGAAGGATGCAGTTTTTGGCAAAAAATATCATCCCTGATAGATCTTTTGCATCGTCTCGTATAGGTAATCACGATAGGCCTTCCGCCGCTTCATTTCATCGCGGTAGCCGCCTTCAAGGGCTTTCTTGTTTTCCTTGAGCTCCACGAACTCGTCGTCTTCTTCCCTGATCGCTTTCATTTTCTCTTTAAGGGCGTCTATCTTATCTCTTATGTTCTCCTCTTTATATTTGATCTGTGAAGCGAGCTCAGATATTTGCTCGTCCTCCCTCTTGACCTTTTTCATAGCTTTAAGATCATTCTCTTCCTGGATGAAGCGTTTGACTACCTCGTCTTTGCTCAATTTATTTACTTCTTGAATAAACTCATACGGAACTGATGCCTGTTTTTTCCTATCTTTTTTTGCCATATGTTCTCCCTAAATTCTCTCGCCGCCGGTTCTGTAACCATTAGCACGATCAATTTCGACCATTTCTTCGCTGCGTGCATATCATAATTGTTGAGAAAGTGCCGACAAATTATTACCGCTTGAAATCCTGCATGTCAATTCTTGTTGAAGATTTGATGGGTTCTGGAAGCATTCACTTTTGTTGAATGGCGCAATGAAGAGAGTTCTCGACTCAATTGGATTGATCAAATCAATGGAGGGTCAATGCGACTGCGACCTTCTTCTGCGGCAATGCCTTGCAAAAGGCCATGCCCGACTCTTCTAAACACCGAGGTAGGCTGTACGGACATGTTCATTGCTGAGCAATGATTCACCCGTCCCCTGAAGGGCTATCTTTCCGTTTTCCAGAACATAGGCCCTGTCGGCAATGGCGAGCGTCTGTTTTACGTTCTGCTCTACGATCAGTACCGTTGTTCCTTCTTCTTTTATTTTCTTTATGACGTTGAATATGTCCTTCACAAGGATCGGAGAAAGGCCGAGGGACGGTTCGTCGAACATCTGCAGTTTTGGCTTTGACATGAGTCCCCTTCCGATGGCAAGCATCTGCTGCTCACCTCCGCTTAAGGTTCCTGCAAGCTGTCTCCTTCTTTCGAGAAGTCTTGGAAAGAGGTCGAACACCAATTCTTTGGTTAGTTCACGCTCCTTTTTCGCTTCCCCTTTTAAAGAACCCATATCGAGATTTTCCTCGACGGACATTTCCACAAAGAGTCTTCTTGCCTCGGGCACATGGACCAGCCCTATTTCGATCAGCTTGTAAGGTTCCACCTTATGAATCGGTATATCATTGAAATGAATCTCGCCAGCCTTGGGTCTCAGGATACCTGATATGGTTTTTAGGGTTGTTGACTTTCCCGCCCCATTTGCGCCGATGAGGGCTACTATCTCTCCTTGTTTTACATTAAAGGAGATGTCCCAGATTACCTGGACATCGCCATAAAAAACATCAATGTTCTTAATTTCAAGCACCGTGTTCCTCTCCTAAGTAGGCTTCAATGACAACGGGATTGTGGCCAATTTCTGAAGGCGTGCCTTCCGCAATTTTTTCACCGTAGTTAAGTACGACAATTCTATCGGAGACAGCCATGATCACCTTCATATGATGTTCGATAATGAGGATGGTTATTCCCCTTTCCGTCCTTATCTTTTTCACAATCTCGATCTGCTCGTTAATCTCTGTCGGATTGAGTCCTGCGAAGGCCTCGTCGAGCAGAATAATCTCAGGCTTTGTGGCAAGGGCGCGGGCGATCTCGAGCCTTTTTCTTTTGCCGAGAGGCAGGCCTTTGGAAAGAACATTGATGTCCTCGTAAAGGCCGGTAAATTGCAGTAATTCGAGGGACACCTTCTCTGCCTCTGCCTTGCTCTTGGTCCTTATGAAAGCTGAAGCTACAACATTATCGAGGGTGGACATCCTCTGCAGCGGCCTTACTACCTGAAATGTTCTTGCCACACCCAGCTTGCAAAGTACGTGAGGTCTCAGGTTTGTAACCCTCTTCCCATTCAAGAATACATCACCTTTTGTGGGGTGGTAGAATCCGTTGATGACATTGAACATAGTTGTCTTTCCCGCCCCGTTTGGACCGATAAGGCCGAGTATTTCATCTTTGTTAAGCACGAAGGAAACGTCTGTAAGGGCAGCAAGCCCGCCGAATTGTTTTGAGACATTCTTCACCTCAATGAGACTCATGATGACGCTCCCTTTTTGCTTTTGAAGGGTTTTATTAATTTTCGAAAATCGCCGACAATGCCATTTGGCACAAATAGGATAATCAGTATAAGAATGACGCCAAAGATAGTCATGTGCGCGGCCCCGATATACGGGAGAGAGCGTATTTCTTCCGCAAGGAAAACCATGATGACGGCACCTACAACGGGGCCCCAGTAGGTAGCAGCTCCGCCAACCATAACAACCATCACTGTTGTTATGGAAATGTCATAGAGGGGGAATACGACACCGGGATCAATATATCCCATGTAGTTCATGAAAAAGGCGCCTGCTATACCGGTCAGGACGCCGCTTAGGCAGAGAGAGATTGTTTTATAAAGGGTTGTGTCTATTCCGAGGGACTCCGCAGCATCCTGGTCCTCCCTGATTGCCACGAAATAATATCCGAGTTTGGATTCCATGACTGTCTTAATGAGAATAAATGTTCCCGCGGCAATGAAAAGTATGATGTAGAAGTACCACGTCTTTTCGACCCATGTCCTCTCCCTTATCATTATTCCCATGTTCCCCTGGGCGAAATCGACGAGGTTTTCTGCGGCAACCCTGCATATCTCTCCTAAGGCGAGCGTGGCGAGAGCAAAGTAGGCGCCCCTGAGCCGCAGACAGATATATCCGATGACTAGGGAAAGCGCCGTGAGTATGACAACACATGCCGGTATGCCCCACCATGCAGATATTTCTAAATGGTAATAGAGAAGTCCCGCTGTGTAAGCGCCAAAGCCGAAGAAGGCAGCATGTCCAAAGGATACCTGGCCTGTATATCCGCCAAGGATATTCCATGCCATACCGATTACGGACCACATGAGGACGAGAATGAGTATGTGCATGGAATATGAACTGAGATCCATGAACGGGACGCAGCAAAGGCCGGCAAAGATCATGAGAGGGAGGTATTTTTTCATTTTCCTAACCTCCTCTTCCTGATGAGCGATGCAATCCCTCCAGGCAGAAATACAAGGGCTGCGACGAAGATTACGAATCTTCCCGCGGGCGCCCATCCCATCCCGATATAGGTGGCCGTCATGGACTCAAAAATACCGAGGATCAACCCCCCAATTACAGCACCGTTTGTTGATCCCATGCCGCCGATGACCGTAATAACAAACCCGACGTTGGTAAATTGTCTCCCTAGGGCCGGGTAGAGATAATAGATCGGAATGAAAAGACAGCCGGCAGCTGCAACAAGGATCATTCCAACACCGAAGGTTACCATCCTGACCCGATTCACATTGACGCCCATGAGGAGCGCCGCATCGACATCCTGTGACGTTGCCCTGATGGATTTCCCCGTGTCCGTCTTGGTGAGAAATATCCACAAACCTATAGTGATAACAACGGCGAGGACAAACGATAATGTCCACGGCATGGAGAGGGAAAGTTCTATAGGAGATTCCGGCCAGTAGTCTGTCAGGTACCACGCATTTGAGGCATAGCTTACCGGCGTGGACCGGTAGTCTCCCGTGAAGAATACCGTTGCAAGGTTGGAGAATACCATCGCCAGGCCCACGGTGAGTATCACTAGGTTATGGGGCAGTATGGACTCCACCTTCATGACAGGGGTTAACAGGTACTTTTGAATTAGAAGCCCGAACAAAAAGAGCGCGGGCGCGGCGACAAACACGGAGAGATAGGGGTCTATGTCAAAAAGGGTAAAAAGCCAGTAGGCGATATACATGGCTATCATCATGAAATCGCCGTGGGCAAGGTTGATGACCCGCATGACACCCATGATAAGCGCCATACCGAGACCAATGAGCGCATAAAGCCCCCCTAACATGAACCCCGCTATCAGGGTCTGTAAAAAGAGTTCAAGCTGCTCCATTCATCCCCCTTCTGCTACCTTCGCTCTCTCCATTTCGGGATAGGGTATACATATTTCGCACTTGCATATTTCTGCGGCCAGATGGTTTCGTGTTTTCCTTTGATGACCTGCATCACGAGCGTGTCCATGAAGTTCTGGTTCGTGTATCCTTCTTTATCCTCAAATTTTACGGGACCGAAGGCCGTCATCATCTTTGTCGATTTGAAAGCCGTACGGATGTCTTCCGACCTCCAGGATTTTGACCGGCTCAGCACATCCTTTATGACATAAAGGGCTGAATAGGCCTCTGCACCATGATAAGAGGGGTAATCCTTGTAGAGTTTCTTATACTTTTCTGCAAACTCCCTTGCCCCGGGATACGCTATCTGGGGACTCCAGAGGGTGGCTGTCATAACAAGTTCTGAAGCCTCTTTTGCATTCTGTATAAATTCCGGGATGGCAAATCCGGCCGCGCCGCCTGCGTAGAGCTTTGCGTCAATCCGCAACTCCTTTATCTGTCTCATGAGGAGCGCCGCATCCATAACATACGACACCATGTAGATAACATCAGGCTTAGCCGCTTTTACTTTCGACAAAATCGGTCTGAAATCAACCGCGCCTTTTTCATACTGTTCCTTTACGAGGACCTGCATGCCGGCTTTCTTCGCCTGATGCACCATATCCTCGGCGCCGGAGGTTCCGAAGTCCGAACTCTCGTAAAGAATTGCGATCGTCTTTGGTTTCACTACCGTATCCAAAAACGACATAAATCCCTTCGCATAATATGCATTCGTGGGGTTCAGGCGGAACACGTATTTGTATTTCTGCTGGGTAATATCATCCGTTGCACCGGTGACGACCATATAAGGGACCTTTCTTTCCTCGGCAACCGCTGAAATCGCTTTAGAACAGGAAGAACTGTACTCACCGAAAACTACCTGCTGTTTTTTCACATCGATGAGCCTCTCGACTATAGACCGTGCCACTTCCGGTTTGCCCTGGGAGTCCTCAAATTCCAAGACTATCTTTTTCCCTTTTACGCCTCCCTTGGCGTTTATCTCCTGCATAGCGATCTCATAGGACTTCTTTTCTATTTCCCCGAATTTCGCGTTAGTGCCCGTGAGGGGCAGGGGGATACCCAATTTAAGCACCTCCTGGGCATACGCACTTACCGAAAAAAGACCGACGATAAAGATTATCGTGACGAATAAAGACAAACGTTTCATTTTCTCCTCCTTTTTTGAGACGGAATATAGCACAAGATGAACGGCGCTATAGCGGGTTTGAATCTGCTGTTTCTTAAAAGAATTTAGTCTACAAGTCAAACAAAAATATTTTGTAAGAATTTCTGTCTGTTAAAGGCGAGAAATCATGGCGGAGTTCAATTCACTGTATCCGCGAATGAGTAAGCAGGGGTCGGCCTTATTTTCTTTCAATGGGAAAGGTCAAAGTCGCTCCGAGCCATCCTATATAGGATACAAGCGGCACGAAGGACAGGATTAGTATCAAGTAAAGAAACCGTGCAATTCCCTGGGTCTCCAGTATGCCGGGATATGATATCTTCCAGATAAGGGCGCCGGTTGCGGCAATGAGAAGAATTGCGGACATTATAATCTTTAGCGTTACAGCCCTCATCGGTCGCGCCAGATAGTTTAACCACCAGGTGAACAATCCCGTTAGAATGGCCACCGGCATAGATAACAGCCCGCCTATCAAACAGTGCAAAGCTGTACTCTTAAAAGAATCTGCGCCATAAAGCAGATACAGGATGTTAAAAAGGACAACGGACAAAAAGAAAACGATTGGAAAGTGGACTGTCATGGGATGAGGGTGTCTTTCGAGAAAAGGAAACCGACTGAGAAGGGACGATAGGATCGCCGGCATAGTTCTCAGGGGCTCCGTCTTGTCCCTTATAATCCCTACCTGCGGGTATCTTTCAAAGACCTCCTCACCATGAGGAGCCGCCTCAATATCTGCGCTGAGTTCACGGGCCGCGTGGTGGCGTTTCATGTGCAGGCCGCCTATCCACAATTTGCTTCCGCTTACATCGAAGACCTTTCCTTGGTATGCGATATAGATAGGTCTTCCGTCCTGTCCGTTGAATTGTGCCAGAGTTTCCGAATCAAATTCCCTCATCGCCGAGTTCCTGATGTTCAGTAGAAGATATTCAGTAAAATAAGAAAATAGCGTCAAGAAAGAAAAATATCCACCCGCATACCGTTGCAATGCCGAGTATAGAAGAGGGGCTTCTTCGTCAGAGCTGAGATAGAGGCAAGCATGATGGATATCTGCAGGAAGATAAGGCCGTACCCGAAATTTCCCGCCCGTGCCGGGGTGTTTTCCTTTGATTTTGCCAGGGCATCGGCAGTCGCCTTGATCTCCGCATAGTATCGCTTGATCTTCATATCATAGTTATTGATGAACTGCGAGTATTTATCCGTGAGGGCTTTCGGCCTTTTAGCCTTTGCCATCGTCTCTAATTCCAGTTTCTGCTTCTGTATTTCGTAAACATATGACTTGATGCTCTTCGCTTGCCTGATAATAGGCACACTGGCTTGTTTCCTGGCCTTGATTGAGAATTGCCCGGGAGTAATACTTGCCTACGTACAGCATTGTAACTGCGGCGAAGACAGCCATGGCAGAGGTGCCTAAGGCCACCCATGACATCCACCTGTCAGGTTTCATATCAAACATACAATGGAACCTCCTTTGTAAAAGGGAGGTTCGGAGGGATTTTCAATGCGTAAAGATGTTGCAAATAGTCGTAATATTAAAAAAGGGCTAACCGGTTCAAGCTAACCCTCTATTAAATTTATATGGTGGAGCTGACAATAATCGAACTCGTGACTGCTTGGATGCCATGCAGTCTGGGTTCGCCTCACCTAACTTAAGTGGACCGGCAAAATACCGAACAGAGTCTATAAACGTAACCTTAGAAATGAGACTCTCGGAACATGGTAACTATAATTACAAGGGGAAAATGACTTTCTTCCTTGTACTGTTGATTTCTTAAAGTTATCCATCTATACAACCTTTCAATTAGTAATCATTAACATGCCTTGTTTTTTGATAGCGGCTGATATATAAAATGGAACCGATTTGTTAAGCTGGATCACGTCCATTAAATCTTTTCTTGTACGTGTCAATCTTTTATCTATTTGAGGCCACTAGAACACATTGCTTAAGAAGAGAACAGTGCTCTGAAAGGAGGGGAGATTATGAAGTACTTTTGTATCGCCTTTATTATGATCGTCATTCCCGTTACCGCCTTGGCGCAGACAAGCGCGGTTTCATTTTTGGAAGGTGATTGGACTTGTAATTTCGTGGGCGTATCCTCTCAATATCAAGTGCATTACACCGTAAAAGGAAATCAGGTTGAAGTGAACAGCCCCACCACCAAATTTGCAGCTGTCTACAGAGCAGAGATTAATGGGGATGACTTGATATTTTCAGGAAGGTCAACGTCAAATCCAGAATTCGGCGAGATCTTTGAAAAAAGCAAAGTATTGAGCAATCATGCCATTCATACGTATGTTAATCGGTTTGGTGGGACGATGAATAACGTGAACATTATTTGCAATAAAAACTAATGAGGGAATTCGAAATGGCGCCGCCCGATATTTAGAGACCGTCCATTACGCCCTTTTTATTTATTCTTTCCTTGTAATGTTGTTTTTGGAATTTCCATTCTTGATGCAATATTTCAATTGGTAATGATTGGGCAATCTTGCATTGACACACAAGACCGTTCTTCTTATAATTCCTCCCCACAGTAGCAATGTGTTATCAAAACCACCCGATCGTTGCGCCCAGTCGCGATGAGGTCCCTGGAATTCCAAAGGTCGCGATCGGGCCAGAGGATGCTCCATGCTGACAAAAAACAGTATCATCGAGGAAGCGATAAAGCTTGGCTTTGAGGATGTTGGGTTTACGACGGCGGAGCCCTTCGTCGCTCAGAGGGAATACCTTCAGAATCACCAGGACGAATATGGCTGGACGGAGAAAGTGGGGCTTGACTTGGTAAAGGGGACGGACCCAAAGGTCGTAATGCCCACGGCAAAATCCATCATCGTACTCCTGGAGGGCTACTTCCGGGAGTCATTCCCGTTGGCGCTGGAAAGCCATTTCGGGCGCTGTTACCTCGACGATGACCGGGTGACAAGGAATGGCCTGGCGCTGCGCATCAAGGCATTCCGAAGCTTTCTGCGCAATGACGGGATGGACTCCAAGGTGCCCTTCGATCTTCCCCACCGGTCGGCTGCGGCCCGCGCGGGCATGGGGACCATGGGCAAGAATGCCTTATTGTATTCGGGCCGGGCAAATTGCATGAGCTCCTGGGTGTTTCCGATTACCGTTGTGGTGGATCGCGAATTCGCGCCCGATGCTCCCGCAGGAGGCATAGGCTGCCCCGACTGGTGCAGAAACGTCTGCGTTGCCGCCTGTCCTACGAGGGCCATCAAGGGAAACGGGGCAATTGATCCCCGCCTGTGCGTTTCCTTCATGACCTATTACGGAAAAGAGATCACGCCGAGGGACTTGCGGGAGCCCATGGGCCTTTACGTCTACGGATGCGACCGCTGCCAGAATGTTTGCCCGCGCAATATCCCCTGGTCCTCCCGTCCACGGTCGGTGAATGCTCGCGTGGAGGCGAAGGAGAAGGACTTCGACCTCCGGACCCTTTTGCACATGGACGCCGACTACTTTAAAAACAGGATCTGGCCACATATGTTCTACATGTCACCCAACAACCTTTGGAAATGGAAGATGAACGTCGCACGCGCCATGGGAAACAGCCATGACGACTCTTACCTGCCCGAGCTGATTCGTGCCTGGGATGAGAATGAAGACGCGCGAACCAGGGGCATGATTGCTTGGGCGATAGGCAAGATCGGGGGAAGTGGGGCGAGAGAGGCCTTGGAGCGTTTTCTTGTAGGTAGTGAAGGGGCCGTCCGGGAAGAGATCAAAGCGGCCTTGGATCTTCACTCGGCAGCTTGAAATAGTGCTGAAGAGTTACAGGTGCAGGCAGCGATTCCGCCAGTTGTTGATCTTGAGAAATCAATAATAGGTTTCCTTAATTCCTTCCTCTTCTAAGGCATCCGGCAATTTTGGCGGGCACACTTCCTTTCAATCGGTATTCAATATTGACTGTACTAAACAATCAGTGGAGCGTGGTAAAATTATTCCCTTTCAAATCGAAATAACCACAGTTCAGCTTCTTGACAGATAGGACGTATGCTCTCTTGAGGGTCCTTAACCTGCCACTTCTTGTGGGAGAAGGAACAGCTTTAGATCTTCACGATCTTTCCATCTTCAGCATATTCGCATTCTATTTTATCTAACATAGCCAGCATATCCGTATTCATATGGATCAACATCAAACGCTTCGCTCCGGTTTTGGAATAATTGCTCATCAGCGTCATATAATCCATGTGGCCTTTGATTTTCTTTTCATAATAATAGGCTTCGGCAATAAACAGGTCCGCATTCACGGCCGCTTCACAAAGAACATCTATCCATTCCGTGTCGCTCGAATATGCAATAAGCCTTCCATCACATTCTATTCGGAGGGAGAATGACGAATCACCTTGATGAAAGTTTAAATAAGGAATGGCTGCAACATCCCTAAAAATCTCAGGGCAGCGATCCTTGAATTCAATGATTTCCACTGCGAATTTCCTTTGCACCCGGGAAGAGCCGGAAAATGATACTTCCATCGCCTGAAAGATCCAGTCTTTCATTCCTGGAGGGCCGATGATTACAAGAGGCTCTTTACGTTTATATGTGAGCTGTGATGCAAGTATTAGAAATGGGATTCCCCCGCAATGGTCGCCATGCATATGGGAAACAAAAATCATCTTTATATCATTCGGATCGACGCCATACCGATTCATCCCAATCAGACATGATGCCCCGCAGTCGATCAAGAATTGACCTTGGCTGTATTTAACCAAAACGCAACTCTGCAGTCTACCGCCACTGCCAAAGGCATCACCACTGCCAAGGAATTGAATTTCTATATTGCTCATGGCACTTCTCCCAGATTAATAAATAAAGACTCACTTATTCTCACTTTTCAAATTGTAATATTCAAGTAGTTTTTAAGTGAATATTGCTGTGTAAGAGCGGCAACGCGTCCATGACAATTACCAGCGGGTTAATACAGAGCGTTATTTTCTTTCAACTAGTAATCCTCCTATGTAAAAAAGCAAGTCTCTTATTTTTCATAGGCGAATGAAGCTTCTGTTCTTTTAAAGTTTATGTGTATAGCTCAATCTTTAAAATCAATCTCCTATCAGCAGACAGATCGATAA
>JBEKOL010000044.1:0-26734 GCA_049521775.1 Syntrophales bacterium | reverse complement strand
CCCCCTGCTGACCGAAGTTGAGGATAAACAGGAAGCTAAGGTCGAGGCGCCTATTGCCGGAGGGAAAGAACGCATCCTGTTTGTGGATGATGAGGCAGCTCTCGTCCAACTAGCAACGAGCACATTGAGCGGTATGGGGTATGAGGTTGTAGGCAGGACAAGCAGTCTGGAAGCTTTGGAACTCTTTCGGGCCCGGCCTGACCGGTTTGATCTTGTGATCACTGATATGACCATGCCGAATATGACGGGAAGCGAACTTGCCCAGCAGCTCATACACATCCGTCCCGACATATCGGTCATCCTCTGCACTGGATTCACTGAAGGAATGACGCAGGAAAAGGCAAGGACCCTCGGTGTAAAGGAGCTTATCATGAAACCCATAGTTCAGCGTCAGATTGCCGATGCCATAAGGCGCGCGCTTGATCAAAAAGAATAGAGAGAAACGAGTTTGGTGACGCGGATCCTTGTCATCTGTCTTTAACGGAGAATTGTCATTTATCTTTTTTACCCTCTTTGTGTGCATAGGATTGACCTGCACCACACTCACTGGCTTTTTCATCAGGTAATGAACCATCGGCTCCCCACGGGAGCCTGTTGATTCAGATCCGACAATCAGCTCATTACATCTAAATCTGTCCTTGCTTGTCATAATCATGCTGAAATCGAAACAGGGATGAAAATGCATGGTGAGTCCGTCGCCTGCTACGTATTCTCTATTCTCTCCCTTTTTTTAAGATAAGACGATATCTTAAAATACTTCCTTTTGAAAATTACCGGGTCCACATCAAAAAATGTTTTATTGCCGAGTTAAATTTGGAGCTTTCCGCAGCAAGCCGTGGGGAATGCGCTCGCTACCGAATTCAAAATAACATTACAAATGAATTGAAAATCGGCTTCGTGTAGTGCGATGTGCAGATTGTTAATCCCAAGACCCCCCGACTCACTCGGGGCCCCTTCCCATGGCAATTCCTTCTTTAAAAAATGGTATTTAGTCGGTGCTGGACCAGATCGTAAGCCGAGTTCTGTCCCGCCTTTCTGTCACCAGAAAGGCGGTGATGATCATTAATCTGGGACAACAGTTGCCTGTTGCCTCAAGCGACACTACCCGAGAACGACAAGCGGGCCACTTTTAATGTTCTCCTATTTGGTCTTGCTCCGGATGGGGTTTACCAAGCTTTCCCGGTCACCCGGGAAACTGGTGAGCTCTTACCTCGCCTTTTCACCCTTACCTGTCAATGACAGGCGGTATATTTTCTGTGGCACTTTCCTTAGGGTCACCCCCAGTCGCCGTTAGCGACCATCCTGCCCTGCGGAGCTCGGACTTTCCTCCCGCCCGGAAGACCGGGCCAGCGATCATCTGATCTGCTCCAACACCTTAAATTTCTTTCATTATAGTAAATTTCAACGCAAAAGAGAAGTTATTATATGAAGATCATCTCCCGAAAGTCACAGGCAATTTCATGATTCAAGCAGCCTATGGACGATATGTGCCAGGAGTGTCAGGGGACCATTTGAAATTTGTAAGTGGAAATCTGATTGGAAAGATGGATCAGATGGCTTCGTCTATTGCTTCATTGGCCAATTTATCAGCCATATGGTTTTGACTTCTATCGATATGCGCCACTGTATAACTGTCAAAATACGACAGTAATTTTCTCACTTCGCGCATCAGGATTTTCAGATTTTCATTTTTCACCTTATATGAACCTTTTATCTGATTAACCAAGAGCTCCGAATCGAGAAATATGTTAAGCCGCCCGTATTGCTTTTTTATAACCTCCTCTAAACCAAAAATCAGGGCTTTGTACTCAGCTATATTATTCGTGCAATGTCCCAATGGGAGTCTCACAGCAGCTATGATTTCTCCCTTCTCATCCATCAGGATAGCTCCCGCACCGCCCTGTCCCGGATTTCCCCTGCATGCCCCATCAGTGTAAAGATTCACAACCGGGCTAAGCATCTTTTTCACCCTGACTATGCCAGTAGATGATGCGGTTGCAATTCGGACAGGACAGTAGATCCGAGGACCTTTGCAGTTCAATATACATCTGAGGAGGTATATTCATATGGCAGCCACCGCAGACTTCTTTCCAGACCAATGCCACGGCCACGCCATTTCTTCTACCTTTGATTGTTTCATACTTTTTGAGAAGTTCGTCACGAATCTGTTTCCTAAGATTATCGGTTCTTTTCTCCGCGTCGCGAAGATCGTGGTCAAGCTGACTGATCTCTTTTTCTATCTTTTCCTTTTCCTTTTCATACTGCGACCTGTGAGTCTCAAAGTCTTTCTCTTTTGTCCTCACCTCGGCCCTCATATGATCAATCTCTTCCAAACCGGAAATAATTTCATCTTCGACTTCGCTGTTCTTATTCTCTATGGTCTCCATTTCCTTCAGCATCGCCTGATATTCCTTGTTTGTCTTTACTTCCAAGAGGCGATCCTTCGTCTTTTTTAGGGTATCGATACCTCTTCTTAATTTGTCTTCCTTCTCTCCCTGCAGTTTATTCAATTCCTCAAACTTCTTCTTGCTTTCCTCCACACTTTTCGCAAAGACCGCGAATCTTTCATCCATCTGCACAATTTTTTCAGGCAGTTCGCCTTTTTTGAAGATTATCCTGCCTACGATCAAATCGAGTTTTTGAAGCTCAATTAAGTATGATAACTGTTCTTTCAAAAGAATCCCCTTTCATTTTCATTTATCAATCCGGGCGCCGTATCCATTAATGCATTCTTGAAGTCAAGACCTGTCTTAGGTGCAAAAAAAATGCACCAACATGTGGTGCATTTGATTCTTCAGGACATTTCTCCCCTGATGCTTTGTTGAAATGCCTGCCGATATCTTTCTTCTACACATACAAACATCATTCTCACTACAGATGCGGTAATGCCTATAATAACATGCCTTATACGCGACCCAGAATTGCAACGTCCTGGCTTTTGAATTATTGTGGTGGGCCCACCTGGGTTCGAACCAGGGACCTACCGGTTATGAGCCGGTGGCTCTTCCAATTGAGCTATGGGCCCGTCATCACTTCTTATAAAAGATCTCGCCTCGGTTGAAAATTGATTATTTATACTTCTTGCTTAATCCTTGTCAATATTTATTTCGCTGCCGGTCGGAATACTTTCCTCCTGGACGGGTTCCTCAATTTTCTGACCGTATTTGCCTCTAACTGTTTGTTCCGCTCCCTGTTAATCTCAAGGTGGCTTTTTTCCCTCTCCGACGAGTAATCGCTCCTTTCGCTGATTCCAAAACGCATCCTCAGCACTTTTTCTTCTCTCGGTGTCAATGTTGACAATATCTTTCTTGTTTGCTCCGCGAGATTCATGCTTATCGTAGCTTCTGAAGGCGACATAATTTTTTTATCGACGATAAAATCACCAAGGTGACTATCCTCTTCCTCACCTATGGGCGTCTCGAGAGATATGGGCTCTTTGGCGATCTTCAAAACTTTTCTCACCTTTTCTAAAGGATACTCCATCTTATTTGCAATTTCCTCAGGATTTGGTTCTCTGCCCAATTCCTGCACCAGGTAACGCGATGTACGAATCAGCTTGTTTATCGTCTCAATCATATGGACGGGAATTCTTATCGTCCTTGCCTGATCGGCAATTGCTCTTGTTATTGCTTGCCTGATCCACCATGTGGCGTAAGTGGAAAATTTATATCCTCGTTGATATTCAAATTTATCAACTGCTTTCATCAGACCAATATTCCCCTCCTGAATAAGATCCAGAAATTGCAATCCTCGACTTGTATACTTTTTGGCTATGCTTACAACCAGACGCAGGTTTGCTTCAACCAGTTTTCTCTTGGCTCTCTCGGCTTTTCTCTCTCCTCTCTCGATGACAGTAACAATCTTTTTTAAAGCAGACAGAGAGATAACTATTTCCTGTGCGATTGCCGCTGTTGTCTTTTTCGCTTCCCCTACGAGGGCTTCGCATTCTTTCAACTTCTGAATTGATACCCTCGTTTCTTTATCGATTACGCGACCAGCAGGCAACTTTTTTACCCGTTTCCATGCCTTCTCCATCTCATTGAGAGACAATCCCGTTGTTTCCTTGCACCTGCGGAGGTTATTTTCTGCCTTTTCTCCTGCCGTCACATAGCCCTTCAGCTTAGAGGTCATTCTTTCTATCTGTCTCTTGCTGAACTTGACTTTTCTGCATAGACGAATGATGCTCCTGATATTTTTTTCAAGTTCTTCCTCGGCAGCACCTCTCTCTTTCTTGCGCAGGCTCTTGAGTTTAAGCTTCCGTTTAAGGGTATCATTCTTCCTGTCTAAGGCAGTTATCCTGTCAATCAGCTTTACTACCCTTTCCTTATGCATGTCCTCTTCAACAAAACCATCTTCATCCTCAAGATTGGCTACTATGCTCTTTATGCGGAGATCACCGCTTTTTATTTTTTTGCCAATATCCACGACATCCTTCACCAGAGCTGTTACACCAAAGATGGAGTCCATGACCTCCTTCTCTCCCTCTTCGATCTTCTTTGCTATCTCAACTTCTCCTTCCCTGGAGAGTAAGGATACAAGTCCCATTTCGCGAAGGTACATCTTGACAGGATCGCCGGTCTTTCCCACAGTAGCCACGAGGTCAAGAATGTCTTCCTCTTTGACTTCCGCCCTTTCATCGGCAACCTTTTTCACAACCAGCTTTTCACCTTTGTCAGTATCGATGATGTCAATATTTTTCTCACCAAAGAGCATTATGATATCATCTATCTGGTCCGAAGATATGACATCGGATGGCAACAAATCGTTAACATCATCATAAGTCAAGAAGCCTTTCGACTCGCCCAATGATATTAACTTCTTAAATTCTTCCGATTCCATTTCTTTTCCCATATTGGTTTCTCCCGGTGCTTTATTGAAGCTCTCCGCGGCAAGCCTGCAGAGAATCTTCGATTCTTAAGGAAAAATGTCATTCAGTATTTGCTCGCTTACCCCGCAGCAAGCTACGGGGAATGCGCTCACTACCGAATTCAAAATACGAATTTAATCACGTTGTTTTCACAACGACGTTCTTTCTTCTCTCTGCAATCTTTGCAGCTCTTCCAAAAGCTTTGCCCACAGCTCTTGATTATCGTTTTCCTCGGCCTTCTTAATTTTCGCTTTCAAGACCCGATATCTCTCCTTGTACCACTTCCGTTTAACCTGCTTCATCGCATCCGCAGTCACGCGATCAACTACCTTTTCACCGTAAGGATTCTCATCGATCATCATTCTAAGTAGCTTCTTCCTTATAGACTCGTTATCAATTGCCTGTATGAACTGCGACGCATCGATACCCTTTGACCCTTCCTTTGCATAATAATCCGCCAGCTTTACGGCCAGAGATTTTAAGTTCGCGCTCATAAAGCAATCAAAGATATTTTTCTTGACAATTTCAGGAACGACAGAAGGGTATTCCATCATGATATGGATAATACTCAACTCCACCGTGTCGATATTCATATCCGATTCTGTTGAGACATCTGCCTTCTTTCCGGCAGGCGCCTTCAAGGCAAGATTGACCTCTTTTGTCAGAAGCAGCTGATCTAAACCTATTTTCTCCGATACCCTTTTTATGAACAAATCCCTCTCTCTTGTATTATCAATATGGATAATAAACGACACGGCTTCCTTCAGGGCGTCTCTCTTTTCTTCATAAGTCACCACTCTCCCGATAACATTCTCAATATAGTAATCGACTAGGGACTCGGCGTTATCGATTATTTCCATGAATGATTCTTTTCCATGCGTCCTCAAATATTGATCAGGGTCATAGCCGTCCGGAAGTACAACACCCTTTGCATGCATATTCCCGGAAAGAAATAATTCTATGCTCCTCGTCAGTGCCTTCTTCCCGGCTTCATCAGGATCAAACACCACCGCAACGTGCGAAGTATACCGCCGCGTTAGATCGACATGATCTCGCGTCAGAGCGGTTCCGAGTGTGGCGACAACATTCCTGATGCCGGAAGCCCACAGAGTGATTAAGTCAAAATATCCTTCTACGAGGATCGCATAACCTTTCTTGCGGATCTCTTCTTTCGTGCGGTTTAGGCCATAGAGATTCCTTCCCTTGATATATACAGGCGATTCGGAAGTATTCAGATACTTCGGTTCACCGCTCCCTATAATCCTGCCGCCGAAGGCAATGACACTGCTGCCGACGTCTTCTATGGGGAAAATTAATCTCCTCCTGAACCGGTCGTAAAAAGACCCGCCCCCGTTTGCCTTTGGGATGACAAGTCCTGTCTGTTCAACAAGCTTCAAGGAGATGCCTGCCTTTTCAAAATAATCCCTCAGATGCCTCCATCCATCGAGGGCATATCCAAGGCCGAATTCCCTGATTACATCATCCTGTATCCCCCTTTTTCTCAGGTAGTCTCGCGCTTCTTTTCCCGCCTGTGAAAATAGATTCTTGGAGAAATACGCCGCTGCCATCTTGTTGACACGGCCGATTTCGTTCCTGACGCTGTATGACTCCCCCTCCTGGCGGGTCAATATCCTCTCAGGGATGACAACCCCCGTCTTTCCCGCCAGATGCCTTACCGCTTCCGGAAAGGACATGTCACTCATTTTCATCAGAAATGTCAGAACATTGCCTCCCTCACCGCATCCAAAACAGTAGAATATCTGCTTGTCTCGACTTACCGTAAAGGAAGGTGTCTTCTCCTTGTGGAAGGGGCAGAGTCCGAGAAAGTTCTTTCCTCCTTTCTTGAGCGTGACGTATTCTGAGACTAGATCAACGATATCCGCCCTTCTTTTTACCTCTTCTATCTTATCCGGAGCAATATGTCCATTCACTGCCGCGTCTCTCTATCCTTTCAGGACTAAAATGCAGACGTCGATAAATCTCCAAAAGGGGCTAAAACTATCGAATCTTTTTATGAGAAGTTCTGAGTGGCAAATCATAGGCCGGGAGCGCTTCCAATAGGCCTGCCCGTACGGCGGGAGAAAGGGCGCAATGCAGAATAATTTCTTCCTTGCCGGGGAGTTTCATCTATGTTCATTTTTCTCGGTGACTGATATGAATTCAGCCCCTCACCCCCTGACTGAAGAGGGAGGGGAAATACTTACGCCAGGATGAACCCTATGTGCAGAGATCTTCCTAAATTCATGGAATATGTGCAATTAAGTTGATAATGTTTCCTTAACCTTCTCGCCAACTATCTTACCATCTGCCTTACCAGTTAATCTCGGCATGAGGACTTTCATTACCTTTCCCATATCTTTGATACTGATTGCGCCGACTTCTTTAATTGCTATGTCAATCTCGCGTGCTACATCTTCTTCCGACATCTGCCGAGGCATGAATGCCTGTATAACCTTCAGTTCCGCCTCCTCCTTATCCACCAGATCTTCCCTTCCGCCTTTTCTAAACTGGTCGATCGAATCTTTTCTCTGCTTCACCATGGATGACAGCAGCTGCAAGAATTCCACTTCATTTAATTTTCTCTTCAGGTCTATTTCCCTGTTATGCATGGCTGCCTTAACCATCCGTATGGCAGACAGCCTTATCTGATCCTTTGCCTTGGCGGCCAAAACCATCTCACAGTTAACTTTCTCATCAATATTCATTATGCCACCCATATAACCTTAAACCTCAGTAATTTATGTCACATCTGCTGTTTGTCAAGACGTCTTTAGTCAGGCCAACCCGTCTTTCAGTTTTTTCCCTCCCAAAACATGCATGTGCAGGTGAAAAATGATCTGTCCCCCCTCTTTATTGCAGTTTATGACGACTCGAAATCCTCTCTTATTTATTCCCTTGATACGACCCACCTCCTGAGCTGCCGTAAACATGGAACTGATTAAGCTCATATCTGTTTTCGTCACGTCCAGCATGGTTGGGATGTGCTTCTTGGGGATTATGATAACGTGAATAGGAGCCATAGGATGGATGTCATCAAAGGCCACTACCTCGGCATCTTCGTAAACTATTTTGCTCGGTATTGTGCCATTTGCTATCTTGCAAAAAATGCAATCTTCCATGACACCATCCTTTATCTTTGAAGTAAACCTCCACGCCTGAACGGCGGGACTTTAAGAATGAAGAGTCAGCAAAAGTCAAGCTTTGTGCGTCCTCCTGTATCCCTTCCTGCCTGGGCATACGCCTATATCTTCTCTTTTTTGGGATCAGGGCGCATTAAAGCCTTCTTCATTACGGAGCCGACTTTTCTTACCATCAAGCGAAATCATCAAAAATGCTTTGTCACAGATATCAAAACTTTGACAGGCTTATGGCTTCCCGGAGCGAAACGGCGCCTGAATACAGTGCTCTACCGATAATAACACCCACAACGCCGAACTTTTCTATTTCACGGAGTCTTCGGATATCTTCAACACTTGAAACGCCGCCTGAAGCTATTACCGGTATATCAACTGACCGGGCGAGATTTCTGGTAGCCTCTATATTGACGCCCGTTTCCATGCCGTCCTTTTTGATGTCAGTGTAGACAATTGCAGCCAGTCCGTAGCCTTCATAACCTTTTGCTATATCAACGGCAGATTCTGACGTCTGCTCTGTCCAACCGTGAATTGCTGCCTTCCCATCATTCGCATCGACGCCGAGGATAATTTCGCCTTTATAAGCGTCACACGCCTCCCTGACGAAATCCTTGTCTTTCAGAGCCATCGTGCCCAGGATCACCCAGTTTACGCCCATCCCTATGTAGACCTCTATGGTCTTCATGTCTCTTATGCCACCGCCAACCTCGATTGGTAATCCGACTTCTTCGACGATATTACGGATCAAATCCGCATTCCTTGGTGAACCGTTGAGCGAACCGTCAAGATCAACCACATGGATGCGCTCAGCACCGTTCTCCTGCCACTTCCTGGCTATGCCGACAGGGTCGTCAGAATATACGGTCACACGCCTGAAATCTCCCTGTGCAAGCCGCACACACCGGCCGTCCTTCAAATCGATCGCCGGTATTATGATCACTTGTCGACTCCCAACCCGAATCTATTAAACTTCCCACCATGAAAACTGCTGTAACAGGGGTCCACACTTGACTGTCTATGAGTTTCTGTCATTCGTGCCGAACCCCGGGAAAATCCTTCAAAACGTCATCCATGCCCTCGGCGGCCAACTCTTTCGCGGTAACCCATTTTCCACCCTCTTTTAAAAAAGATGCTACTTGAAGAAGATTTTCCATAAGTGAGGTTTGCGTCTTATCGAAAATGCCTCTCCAGACGATGGCACCGTCAGCAACCCTGATCAGATGAATTTCAAAGGCCACGGATGCCGGCTTTTCGACGGATAGCGAGAATCCTTTTCTTTCCCGGAAGCGGTATACGTAACCTAATATAATTCCATCCGCTTCCAATTCAGTGCCAACTTTCTTTAGGACATCCAGGATATCCGCTTTGAAAAGGCCTCCCGTGATCCCCTCGTAAACGCCTCCTACTCTGTCCGGCGGGATAAGAGCAAACGCTTTCTCCCCCTTGAGACGATCAAAGAATATGCCTTCGACAACCGTCTCTGAACCCTTGGGATAGCTTTCTGTACTGAACACCAGTCCACACACAGGACATCGCACTGTCTTAATATCTGCATCTTCTTGGCTGATTGCCTGAAATGGGACGACAGCGATACGCTTGAAGACAACCTTACCGTCATCTTTAAGAGTAGTGGATACGCCGCTCGCACCCTGACACCCGCAAACTACGCAAAGAATGAAAAATAAGAGGAGAAACTGGGCAAACCGATCTGAAATGCTGAACAAATCTCTGTGGATGTTACCACCTCCTCTTCGGAGACTGCTGATCACAGACTTCCCTTAGTGGATAAGATGCCTTCTATGCGGCCGTGAATGGTCACTGCTTTTCTCAAGGCAAGGGCAAAGGCTTTGAAAATCGCCTCGGCTATATGGTGGTTATTCTTACCATAAAGAAGATTGATATGCAAGGTTATTCCGCTATGATCTGAAAAAGACTTGAAAAATTCCCTCAACAGAGAGTAGTCGAACTTGTCGCTTTTTTTACTCTTGAATTCCACGTTATAAATCAGATAGGGCCTTCCTGAAATATCCATGACCACACTGCACAAACACTCATCCATGGGAATCATGGCGGATCCGTAACGTTGTATGCCTTTTTTGTCACCCAGAGCTTTTTTCACGGCATCGCCGAGGCATATCCCGATATCCTCAACTAAATGATGATCATCAACTTGCGTATCGCCACGGCTCTTTACGATGAGATGCACGAGGCCGTGCCGGGTAAAGAGGCTGAGCATGTGATCCATAAACGCGACAGTCGTGGATATCTTTCCTTCCCCCGCGCCATCGAGATTAAGCTCCATGGATACTTCCGTCTCCGTTGTTTTTCTGTAAATTTTAGCCTTCCGAGCCATAACTGTTGCACCTCTCAGACAACCTTATTCAAGGGGTATTCAATAATGCCTTCGGCCCCGGCTTCCTTAAGCAGGGGTATCAATTCCCGAACAACATTCCCGTCCACTATTGTTTCGACAGCATACCAGTCATTCGAGTACAGCCCGGAAATCGTGGGCGCTTTTAGCGCAGGCAGGAGGAGGACAACGCGCCCAAGATTCTCCTTGGACACATTCAGCTTCAAGCCCACCTTCCCCATGGCCAGTAATGAACCATTCAGCAACGTCCTTATCTGCTCTATCTTCTTGCGCTTCCAGGGATCCTCCCAGGCGGCAGGATTGGCAATGAGCTTTGTATTGGTCTTCATCAGTTCATGCACGATTCTCAGCTTGTTGGCCTTAATCGTCGTTCCCGTTTCGGTTACCTCCACGATAGCATCCACGAGGCCTTCGACGCATTTCGCCTCCGTTGCGCCCCAGGAAAACTCGACATGAACATTGATATTCTTCTCCCTGAAATATCTTTCTGTGAATCTCACCAGTTCCGTCGAGATTTTTTTCCCTTCCATGTCCTTGACGGCACGCACCGGAGAATCCTCTCTCACTACCAGAACCCAACGCGCCTGCCTTGCTGATGCTTTCGAATAAATCAGATCCTGCACCTCGACAACATTAGATTCATTTTCGATTATCCAATCCTTACCGGTCAAGCCCAGATCCAGAGTCCCATCCTCAATATATCTTGACATCTCCTGCGCCCTCACAAGGGTGCACGATAGCTCCTCGTCATCTATTTCCGGGAAATAACTCCTCTCATCATATGTAATTCGCCAACCAGCCATTTTGAAAAGGTCCACAGTCTTGGCCTCCAGGCTTCCTTTCGGTATTCCCAGTTTCAATTTTTTCATTTATAGACATCCTCCGGTTTGAATATTCGCTCCCCGATTACCTCCGTTTTCCCATTAACGACCCTTCTGAAGAAGCATGATCTGTAGCCAGTATGGCACGCGGCGCCGCCTGCTTGCCGGACCTTCAGAAGAACCGTATCAGAATCACAGTCAACTAAAATCTCTTCAACAATCTGGATATGCCCGGAGGTCTCACCTTTGACCCATAGCTCATTTCTCGACCTGCTCCAGTACGTTGCCTTGCCCGTCTGGCGCGTTTTCAGCCAGGCATCCCGATTCATGTAGGCGAGCATGAGGACCTCTCCTGTGTCAACATCCTGAACTATGACAGGCACAAGTCCGCTGCCTTTTTCAAAATCGATTTCGATCACAAGTTAATCTCCATTTCTCCAATCTTCATGCAAATTCCGCAAGCGGCAGCATTACGCAATGACTTTAAAACCTTCCGCCCTCCGTATCCCCTGCGTCGCCCGGTGAAAGAGTCGCTGCACTCAGAACCGCCCGAGGCTGCGGGCTGACCTCATGATGACATGAGGCACAGATTTGCAAGGGTCTCTATGCATAACCTTTTTAGTTAATTGAAGAATTTATTTTAATCAAGCATTATTTTTCTTGTTTCCGGCCGGGGACTGATATTAAACTCGGCCCTGTGGGTCGAAAAGGCGCAAACCAGACACAACAAATGTCTTGCAAGCCCCTAGAAGAACGGCATTTGCCCGTGCGATAAAATCGAAAAGGGGGTGGCCGAAGCTGTCATGGTATTGTTGTGATTTTCCGGCTCCTAGAGATTGGAAAAAACCATTTTCAGCAGCGAGTCGCTCTTGACATATAATCAACTTTCTCTTATACTTCGACCATCTAACGAAGATTGCTGAGAAAAACTATGCCGAACATATGGTCCATCGGAGGTGGTAAGGGAGGCTCCGGCAAGAGTTTCATTACCGGCAATCTCGGTATTCTGCTCGCGAAGGAAGGATATAAGACCCTTCTGGTTGATGTTGACCTCGGGGCAGCCAATCTCCACACCATTATCGGTCTTCCTCTTCCTGAAAAGAGCATCTCGGATTTTGTAAACAAGAAGGTGGGCACCCTTCAAGAGACAGTCGAACCCACGCCTGTTCCAAACCTCTATCTCATCGGCGGCGCCATGAATAATTTGGACATCGCCAATCTTGCCCACGAACAAAAATTAAAGATCATACGAAACATCTCCAAGCTCTCTTATGACTATATCCTGCTGGATCTCGGCGCGGGAACATCTTTTAACACCATTGATTTTTTTATGATCTCCAACTCGGGCATCTTTGTAACAACGCCGGAACCGACTTCCATAGAAAATATTTACCGGCTAATTCGTTCTGTTTATTTTCGTAAAATCCGCCAGGTCCTTAATACTCGTGATTTCCGGGTATTAGCCGAGGAAGCCCAGCAGCGGGATGGCAGGGCCACTGTAAGCAACCCGGACATTTTACTCTATATCATGAAGGAACTGGATCCCGAAAAGGGTGAAATTCTGGAAAATGAACTGCGGACTTTTAATTTCAAGCTGGCCCTCAATCAGTTAAGAAAGCAGGATAACCCGCATATCGGAACATTGATCTGCAAAATTATCCAAAGACACCTCGCCCTGAAGATGCATTTTATCGGAAACATCTGTTTTGATGATCGCGTCCACAACGCCGTCTGTAAGAAGATTCCCTTTCTCGATCTCTACCCCTACACTGAGACTACCCTTGATCTCAGGAACTGCCACAAAAATCTAATGTCAGTGAATGAAGCAGAACCAATCCTGCAAAATGCCGTTGATTAGTAATTTATAGAAGATCGAACAAGGCCAAATGAAACCATACCGTGAACAGAACTACTATGAACTCCTGGAGATCCTACCTGATGCATCGCCGTTAGAGATAAGGCGCGCATATAAAAGGGTCTTTGAACTTTATCAGGACGAATCCATTGTGAGCTACTCTTTTTTTTCAAAGGAGGAAAGACAAGAGATTCTCTTCCTTTTGGAAAAGGCGTATCTGACCCTGGTTGACCTTGAGTCCAGGGCACAGTATGATCGCAGGCTCATTGAACTCGGATTATTCGATAAGGAAAGGCAATACAGCAAAAAGATGAAAGAACCGGTTCCCATATATGATTTCAAAAAAATCCATTTTGACGTGGTTGAACCTGCCAGAAAGATTGACGAACTGAAAGAACGGGGCTCACAAAACTCCATTATACAAAATATCCTGGCCCAGGATATACTGACTGGGGCGGATCTCAATAAGATAAGAACGGAATTGGAAGTTCCTCTTGAGGAAATTGCGGATAATACAAAAGTGCAAATAGGCATGCTTCGGGCAATAGAAGAGGACAACCTGGAACTTTTTCCGCCTGCCGTGTATCTCAAAGGCTTCCTTAAATCATATGCGCGGTATCTACAGATTGATGAGAACGTCGTCGTCAATGGTTTTATCAAACGCATAGGAGACGGAAAATAATTTTATAAAGTGCAATTGCAAAACTTTGGACTTATAGACTGCCCGTCAAGAAAGATGTTTATCGGATGATGCACCCTTTCTTCGCCGGCAAAAGGCTGGGCATGAGGCGCTCCCGGGATACAAAAGGCATATAATGGAAAAAGGGGACCCGAAAGAGGTCGAACTCGAAGAGGAATTGGATGTCCTATATCGGAAGGTCTCAAGCCGCGATCAAGCGGAAGATGCCTTTTATGCCCCGGAACAATTGAAAACTGAAGCGATGGTAACTGAAGAACCAAGGCTTCATACCGACGAGGAGAAATGGCCCCTGAAAAGGAGAGAAGGGCGCAGATTTCGATCTTCCCGCATCGTCTTCGCATTGCTGCCTGCTCTTATTCTCGGCCTGATTACTATTTTTTACTGGCCCGTGTTTTACCATTATGATGCGCTCAATTTTGAAGGGAAGGTCTATCCGCTCAGGATTAACAGGCTCACGGGTGAAGCAGCATATTTTGATGGAGCCGAATGGTTGCGGCCCCCTATTCCGTCGGAAGTGAAGGTCGTTGTCCCGGAAAAACAGATCGTTCAACCAGCGGTGGCATTACCTCCTGAGATAAATCAGGCCAAGACTCGTGCTGAGGATTCACCAGCTCCAGCTGCACCGTTGAACACTCGAAGTGAACTGAAATACGCCATTCAGATAAAGGCATTTCCTGAAAATAAGAAAGACGCGGCTGCGGGATTTGTGGACGATATGAAAGAGAAGCTGCCCGATGTTCGTATGGAGACGGTCTATATCCGGGGAAGGGGAATTTGGCACAGGATATTGCTAGGGAATTTTGCGACCTTGGAAGAGGCTGCGAGCTACATGAAGGAAACTAAGATATCCCGTGCATTCCGTGATAGCTTTGTCCAGAAAAAATCCGCGGGTGAATCCTGATTTTTCGCGTCATGCTCAGATGATCCTAAAAAAAGACGAGTGCTTCTCAATCACATCTGCAATAGCCGCGCTATTTCCCTGACATATTAGGTTTTTCAGCTGAGCTACGTCTTGTTCGTATGCATCGATATGCCGATGAATTCCGGGATTCATCGTTAAGATGTCAGCGTAGAGCCCGGTATTTTGACAAAATACCCGTTCCATGATTTCCATCTTTGCCCGGAAGACCGGTGTGGCAAACTTCATTAATTCTGACAGGCTCACCCCTGCTTTGCTCAAAACCAGACCCATCATGATTGTATTGAAATGATTGAGTCCCTGGACGATGGCCATCATTTGGTCATGCTTCTCCGGCGTCGTTTCCACCACAAGGGCTCCGTTCCTCTCAAAGATATCCTTGAGCCAGGAAAGCCACTTCCCCGCCCTTGCGGGACAGAGAACAACATGCTGCCCTGCAATGGAATCAACCTTGGGGCCGAAGAGAGGATGGCACCCGATCACCTTGGAAACAGATATTTCCAACATGGACTTAACGGAATCCCGTTTCAGAGAAGTGAGATCCATAAGAAGAGAAGCCGCGTGCATATGCGGGCCAACCTTCGCAATAACATTGCCGGTTGCCTCCATGGGGACGCTGACGACTACCACCTGACATCTATCAGCCATTTCGGCAATATCCGCTTCACTCACATTCCTTCCGAACACACGAACGGCGTGTCCCTCCTTCTCGAGGAAGCGGGCAAACCAATTACCCATGCCGCGGGTACCGCCCATGACGCCTATTTTAATCTTCATCAAATCGCCTTCTGCCTCAATAAATGATCCGCCAATACAATGGCCACCATGGCCTCGCACACAGGAATTATCCGAGGTATCGCAGATACGTCGTGCTTCCCCTCGATCGACAATTCCGCTCGATTTCCCCGGAGGTCAATAGTCTGCTGAACTTTCGCTATGGAAGGGATCGGCTTCGCCACCACCCGCAAAACGATTTCCTGGCCTGTCGTGATGCCGGCCAGTATGCCGCCCGCGTGATTGGAGAGAAAACCATCCGGCGTCATGGGATCATTTGCCTGAGCACCCGTCAGTTCGGCAATCATGAAGCCGGCGCCTATCTCCACGCCCTTTACTGTCCCGATACTCATGAGTGCCTTAGCAAGGTCGGCATCCATCTTGTCAAACACCGGTTCACCTAGGCCCGGAGGGCATCCTTTGACTATAATTTCGACAATGCCGCCGAGGGAATCGCCGGAGCGCCTCGCCTCCTCCAGCTTCGCCTCCATAACCATTGCAGCGTCCGGATCGGGGCACAGCAAACGATTTATGGCTGTGTTTTCGTGAGAGATGGTCTTGGCCGCATCCCTCTCCCTCTTTATGACAATACCTCCCAGCGCTTTCGTATAGGCAATGACTTCCACACCCGCCCGCGAAATAATTTTTTGCGCGACTGCCCCGGCAGCCACGCGGGCTGCCGTTTCCCGGCCTGAGGCACGTCCGCCGCCCCGGTAATCGCGGATACCGTACTTTTTGAAATAGGTAAAATCTCCGTGCCCTGGCCTGAAGACGTCCTTGATGTCTTCATAGGCGCCGCTGTCAACGTTTGCGTTCTCTATAATCAGGGAAATGGGCATGCCCGTGGTCTTTCCCTGAAAAGTCCCCGACAGTATTTTAACCATATCGTCTTCTCTGCGAGGCGAGCTTGATGCGATCCTGCCCGGTCTTCTTCTATTCAGCCATCTCTGAATGTCTTCTTCCGCAAGGTCTATGCCGGGAGGACATCCTTCCACAACCGCACCAGTTGCGGGCCCGTGTGATTCGCCCCAGGTGGTCACTCTAAAGAGAACGCCTGTAGAATTTCCTGACATGTTTACTCCTTCCTGACAAATCTGCCTGTTCCGTTCAGAAATTCACAGACAGCGTTGACTATTTCATCTATGTTTTTACCTTTTGTATCCAGCGAAAAATCTGCCAGCCACCTGTATACTGGCAGCCTCTCTTTGAGGACATCTTCTGTCTCCCGAAAGGTATCATCATGCAAGAAGGAAGGCCTCCGTTCTTTACTTGTCGCATCGTCCCTCATTCTTTCAACCATCGTCATCACTTCAGCCGTAAGCCAGATCAATAAACCATACTTCTTAAGAATGTCGCAATTGCCCTGATCCAACACTGCCCCGCCGCCGGTCGCTACAACGCCTCTTTGCAGAAGCGCCAGTTTCCGGATAACCTCGCTTTCCCTCTTCCGGAAGTATACCCAGCCTTCTTCCGCTACCATGTCCCGGATTGACATCCCTGCCGCTCGTTCGACAAGCTCATCAGTATCATAGAACGGCATGCGCAGCTTATCAGCAAGTCTTCTCCCCACAGCAGACTTACCCGTTCCACGGTATCCAATCAATACGATGTGCATTTAATCCTCATACAATCTTGAAAGTTCATCCCAGAATCCGGGAAAGGATTTCCCCACGCAACGTCTGTCCTTTATCGTGATCCCGGGTACAGCGAGGCCTGCGATGGCAAAACTCATAGCAATCCGGTGATCGTTATACGTATCAATATGGGCGCCATGCGGTTTCCCTCCGGCAACAATAAGACCGTCGGCCGTTTCTTTTGCATAAACGCCTATTCTTCTTAATTCATTTACCAGTGCCGCTATGCGGTCACTTTCCTTAACGCGCAAATGTGACACATTTGTGATAATCATTTTCCCCTGTCTGAATGCGGCAAGAACCGCTAAGGTCGGCACCATGTCGGGCATGTTTCCCATGTCGAACAGAACGTCCCCTTCGTGTAACGGCCCGCCTGCAACCTCGACCCACTGATCGCCGCGGACAACGGAACAGCCTAGACTTTCCAATATGCCCAGAACATTGATGTCACCCTGAAGGCTCGCCGGGTCCACGTTCACGACTTTGACCCGCCCGCGGCACAAGGCGGCAGCCAGAAAAAAATAGGATGCGCTGGATGCATCTCCCTCAATGATATATCTCCGTCCCCTGTAATGCCGCCCGCTTCTTACGTTGAATATTTTTTTTCCTCTTGTGACCACTTCCGCGCCAAAGCGCCCCATGACGTCCATAGTCATATCTATGTAGGGCTGGGAAACTGTCCTCCCTGTGAGCGCAATTTCTATATCGCCTTTGGCGTAGGGAGCGCCGATGAGGAGGGAAGAGACATATTGACTGCTCTCCACATCCGCAAAGGCAACGTTGCCGCCTTTTAAGCCCTCTGCATCGATTTTGACCGGAGGATAGCCGTACCTGCTTTGAAATTGCACTCCCAGGATTTTCAGTGCATTAAGAAGCGGCAGGAGCGGCCTTTCACGAAGACGGCTGCTGCCGTCCAGAATATATTCACCCTTTCCCAGGGAGGCCATTGTCGTCAGGAATCGTAGTGCTGTCCCATTGTTCCCCAGCATGATCACCCGTGCAGGATTATGGATATTCCCGCCCGTTCCGGTGATTGCAACATTACTCCCTGAGATGACAATTTCAGCACCAAGGAAACGCAATGCCTCCATAAGATATCTTGTATCCTCCGAAATGAGCGCATTGCCGAGCATGGATTTACCCTTCGCCAGGCAGGCAACAACAAGGGCTCTCTGGGTGTAACTCTTGGAACCGGGAACCTTGACGGTTGCATTCAAATGACGAACCGGCTTAATTTCCATATGAAAGGCACTCCATCACGACCTGTTTCATAAACTCTCTTGGGGCTTCCTGACCTGTCCAGAGTCTGATCTGTTCCGCCCCTTGATGAACGAACATGCCGAGGCCCGGCACAGTTATGCACCCTGCCTTTTCAGCATCCCTCATGAGTCTTGTTTTCAGAGGATTATAGATAACGTCCATGACCCATCGGTAGTTAACGAAGACCGCGGCGTTGATGGGCGATTCATCTATATTCGGTAGCATGCCCACGGGTGTTGTATTGATCAGACAATCCGCCCTGACCCTACCCAACTCGGAAAGAGGGTAAAAAGAGCAGCCCGACTCTTTCGCTAGGTTCTCCCCCCTTGCAACATTTCTGTTGACGATAATAGGAGTACCGCCTTCTCTCTCTATGCCGAAGACAGCAGCCCGCGCAGTTCCGCCGGCTCCCAGAACGGCAAATACCTTCCCCTTGATATCTATAACTTCGCTGATGCATTGAACAAGACCCATCCAGTCGGTATTGAAGCCCTTTAATCTTCCGTTATCGTTGACGATGGTATTTACAGCTCCGATCTTCCGCGCGTCAGCGTCTACTTCATCGAGATGTTTCATGACGGCAACCTTAAAAGGCACGGTTACGCTTACGCCGCAGACGCCAATCCCCCTCATGCCCCTTATGGCAGAGCCAATATCCTGGATGCAGAACGGCAAGTACTTCGCTGCGATTTTCATCTTATTGAGCGCCGCATCGTGCATCAAGGGCGAGAGGCTCTGTGTCACAGGATTTCCAAAAAGGCCAAAAAGCCTCGCATTCGGGGGCACGGATAATTTGCCCTCCCTGTGAACACCATGACCGGCAAGATTCAGGACCTCATTCATCTCACCGACGGTAAGCTGACCAGGCGCTGAGGCCAGCCCCTCATGCAGCGAGGCGAAGCTGATATAAGAGCCAAGGAGGGGCGCCATTATCCTGCTTTCGCTTCCCTGTTCCCCCATACAGAAGGCGATGATATCATTCTTTCTGCCACGGGCGTAAGGGATCAGGCTGAGAACCGTAAAGTTATCCTCCGGACTTTTTGCAAGAGTGACTATTTTAGCGATACTGGCACCACTTTCCATGCAGTCATGGAAAATATTCTTCAATGTTTCGAATGCCGGCGTTTTGCTGAAATCATGATGCGAAATAATCACCCTGGTCCGGTTGCCATGGGCCCTCGCCGCGTCAAGCAAATCTTTCCGCAAAGCCTCGGGTGTATAGAGTTCAACGTCCACATAATCCGCACCAAGATGGACTGCGTTTTTCAGCACGGCGACCCTCCGTCCTTCTCCTGACATTTCCTCAGACGATGAAGATTCTCTCCTTCTGTTTGTGACCAGTATCTTGACGGGAATTGGATGTGATCTGCACCTCTCCATCAACGTTCTTAAGTCTCCGCTTATCATATCCATTCTCAGCTCTAAAACATGGGCGTGCGACAGGCTCATTTCCACCTGCAGCAGGGCTTCTTCCTGTGTGTTTCCTATGATGGGAATACAGATCATCGTGTTTCCTCGCCCCTAGGATATGATCCGAGAATCTTCAAGAAATTGGTCTTCCTCCTTACGGCTTTCAGGCATCTCTTGATTTCGGGATCATCTGCATGACCGGAAAAATCAACAAAGAAGAGATACTCCCATAACCGCTCTTTGACGGGATACGATTCGATCTTCATCAAGTTAATCCGCCGTAGAACAAATGGTTCCAACGCATGATAAAGGGCGCCTGGCACATGGCGGGCCCCGAAGATGATCGACGTCTTATCTGTTCCCGTCATCTTGTTTTCACCTTCTCCTATGACCAGAAATCGTGTCGTATTCGATGGATTATCTTCAATCCTTTCCGAAAGTATATTGAGCCCGTACGTGGCGGCAGCGAGGTAGCTTCCTATGGCGGCGCCATCTTTATCCTCCCGGACAATCCGGGCTGCAGCAGCGGTGCTTTCTGTCTCAGCAAGCGCACATCGGGGAAGATTGGTGCGGAGCCATCCCTGGCACTGCGCCAGCACCTGGGGAACAGAATAGACCCGCTTGATCCTGTCCATTCTCCTCCCTGGCGCAAGCAGGCAGTGGCTGATCCTGAGAAAAACCTCCCCCTGAATCTTAAGGGGCGTTAATATCAATCGATCGAGGGTCAAGTTGACGGAACCTTCTAGAGAATTGTCCACCGGGACAACCCCCCATTGCACTTTTCCTTTCTCAATTTCGTCAAAGACATTAAAGATACTTGCCTGAGGGATAAAGCCGGTGCTTGTGCCGAAATAGGATTGAGCAGCAAGATGGCTGAATGTCGCGTGCGGTCCCAGGAAGGCCACGGTAACGGGCTTCTGCAAGGCCCGGGAAGCGGAAATGATCTCCCTGAATATTGCCTTCAGGTATTTCTCCGGCAGTGCCCCTTCGTTCACTTTTGCCAGGTATTCAAAAAGTTTTGATTCCTGCGAGGCGTCAAACACATCAAGCCCCTTTTCTGCCTTGGCCCTGCCAATCTTCGCGGATAGTAGGGCCCTCTCATTGAGCAGCTTTACGATCTTGCCGTCCGTTTCCTTGAGATCACGCCGGAGGCAATCGAGTGATGACAATCTCATTTCTTCATTTCCTCCACCGTTTCACGCAGAACCGATTCAGGGACGCCCCCGTTTATGAAAGGCATTCCCATCTTCTTAAGCAGGACGAAATGAATCCTATCACCTTCTTTTTTCTTGTCCGCCTTTAACCTTGCCATAATGCCGTCCGTTGTTATAGTTTGTGGAATACAGCAGGAAAGTCCAGCACTTTCCAACAGAAGTTCAATCCTCTCCCGATCCCTATGCGGAAAATCATGCATGCTCTCTGAAATCCTTGCGGCAGCTACCATGCCTAGGGAAACGGCGGCCCCATGAGAGATAGCATAATTGGACTCCGCTTCGATGGCGTGTCCTATAGTATGCCCGAAGTTGAGGACACGGCGGAGCCCCAGTTCCTTTTCGTCTATCTCTACGATACCCTTTTTTATCCTGCAGGCATTCTCAATCATCTCCTCAAGAACATCCCCATTCCTCTCTTTAATTGCCTCAATATTTCTCTCCAAAAAATTAAAGGCCTCCATATTGTCGATTACGCCGTATTTGATCGCCTCCGCGAGGCCGCTGCTCATCTCTTCTTCGGGAAGTGTATCCAGAAACTTAACGTCGATGAACACTCCCCTAGGTTGGTAAAAGGTCCCGAGGAGGTTTTTCCCTTCCGGAAGATCGATGGCGGTCTTTCCGCCGATGCTACTGTCTACCTGGGCCATGAGAGTTGTGGGAATCTGGATATAGGGAACAGACCTCATGAACGTGGATGCGATGAAACCCGTCACGTCACCGACGACTCCACCTCCCAGAGCTATGAGAGCCGATTTTCTGTCAGCTCCGAGTTCTATTAATCTCTCGACTATGGCTATGGTTGTGCCCACGTTTTTTGTATTCTCTCCCGCCGGAATTTCGATCATATCCACGGGGAGCGACATCCCCCTCAATCTATCCAGAAGCATCCTTCCGTAGATGGCTGAGACGTTGACATCAGTAATGATGATATAATGAAGGGCCGGCATATTTTTTACAATGAGGAGTCCTATCCGATCCAGAACGTCATATCCGATGCATATCTCATAGGAGTAGGCGACTTTTTTGTCCAGATTGACCTTTATCTTCTTCATCGAAGCACCTGCTTCTTTTTCTTCATAATGTCCTCCAGATTTTTTATTTCTTCCATTAACTGGTAGAATTTTTCCGGTTTGAGAGATTGACCGCCGTCGGAAACAGCCTTCTCAGGCTCAGGATGAACCTCGACAAGAAGTCCGTCCGCCCCCACGGCCATGGCCGCCCTGCTCAGAGGAATCACATATTTCCAGTTGCCCGATGCATGACTGGGGTCAACAATGACGGGAAGATGTGTTAATTCTTTCAAGACCGGAACCGCGCTAATGTCCAGCGTATTGCGGGTGGCAGTCTCAAAGGTGCGAATGCCCCTCTCGCAGAGAATGACCTGATTGTTTCCAGAAGAGAGAATATATTCCGCTGACATCAGCAATTCCTCAATTGTGGTCATCATCCCCCGCTTCAAGAGAACCGGTTTCCTTGACTGGCCAACTTTCTTAAGGAGGGGGAAGTTCTGGACATTGCGCGCTCCGATCTGCATTATATCAGCATAAGCTTCAACGAGATCTACATCTTCCGTATTCATGACTTCCGTAACAACAGGCAAACCTGTTTTCTCTCTCGCCTTTGCCAACAACTTGAGGCCTTCTTCTTCCATACCCTGGAAGCTGTAAGGGGATGTCCTTGGCTTGAATGCTCCGCCCCTGAGAAATTGCGCATCTGCCTTCTTTACAATATAGGCGCTTTCCATCATCTGTTCTTCACTCTCCACTGAGCAAGGACCGGCCATGACTACGAAGCGGGGTCCGCCGATCTCCACTTCCCCTACCCGGATGACAGTATTCTCTTCCCTGAACTCCCGGCTCGCCAGTTTATACGGCTTAAGAATAGATACGACCTTTTCCACCCCGGAGATTGATTCTGCAAACTTCAGGTAGGCCTTGCCCCGTTCATCGCCGACTGCGCCTATTATAGCCCGTTCTACACCCCGTGAAGGATGGGCGTTGTATCCCAGGGATTCTATCCAAGCGATGACATTCTCAATCTGTCCTTCGGTTGCGCCTTTTTTCATCACGATAATCACGATTCTCCCCCTTCTGGATTAAACCTAAGAGTCCCTGCCCGTTTTATTCGCCCGCGGTCAATTCGACTGCGTCTATTTTCTCAAGGCGTTGCCTTGATCTGATGCGCTCCCCGTAAGTCCCGCTTTGTAGGTGAGAAGCTTTAAAAGGCCGGGCCTTATTGAATTAAAAAAGGCCATGGAAACATCTGCTCCCATGGCCTCACAAAAATAAAAAGCCATGGGCAGATTCCTTCCGTCTACCCATGGCTCATATGTCTCATTTAACTGGCGCTAATTTCTCCTGAGCAACAGGCAGACCACTAGGAAATAGTAGCTCCAGTAATAATAACCTTTGATCAACCCGTTTTCGTTCATTATGTCCACCGCACTTATTAATAGTTGTTGAGATAAGAGAACCATAAGCAGGGGCCATTGTCAAGAAAAAAGTGAGATTCACAAATATTGTCTATTGCAAAAATTATATCACCGTGTTTTATTTAACAAAGTCAAGAAGCGGACAGCTGATTTTTCTGAAAGGAAAGAAAAGAAATTATGATAGATAGCGTCTGGTCAATGCTGCAGAGCCTGCGGATTCAGGACGTCCTTGACATTGCAATCATATCGATCGCCATTTCCGTACTCCTGATATGGATTAAAGACAGGGCCTCACGTTTTGTCTTCATCGGCATCAGTCTCCTGGGTTTTATCTACGTCATCGCCAAATTTTTCCAGCTTTACCTCACTACGGTTGTGCTGCAGGGATTTTTTGCCATCCTTGTTTTCGTTCTTGTTGTTATATTTCAGGAAGACCTCCGGAGGTTCTTTGAGCGTCTTGCAATTCTGGGAATAATCAGGAAAAAAATTCAAAGGACAACATCACATGGACAGACATCTGAAATTATAGCACAGACTGTAGCCGATCTTGCCCGAAAGCATATCGGCGCCCTGATTGTTATCCAGGGAAACGATCCTCTTGACAGACATCTCAGTGGCGGCGTGGAACTGAATGGCACTCTCAGCGAGCCGCTGCTGGAAAGCATTTTTGATCCTCATTCCGTAGGCCATGACGGCGCCGTTGTTATCGACGGAAACGTAGTAACTCGTTTTGGATGCCATCTGCCCCTCTCGCCGAATGCCAGTCGGTACAAGAATCTCGGTCTTCGCCATACTGCCGCCCTTGGCCTCTCTGAACGGTCGGACGCTATTTGCATAGTTGTTTCGGAAGAAAGGGGAACCATTTGCATTGCCGAAGGTGAACGGATCAAGGAAGCAAGCGCATCGGCCCTCAAAGGTGTCCTGGTAACTTATTATACAAGCAAAGCGCCCGTAAAGAAGCCGGGACCTCTTTTACGATGGTTAAAAGAAAATACGAAGGAAAAGGTTATCGCCGTTCTCCTTGCCTGTATCCTCTGGATGATTTTCGGATACCAGAGGGAGTCAATACAGAAGGACTTTACCATACCTGTTGAATACCTGAACACACCTCCTGAGTGGGTAATTGAAGAGCCGAAAATTTCTGAAGCCAGGGTAATGCTCGTTGGCCCCCCGCAGGCCTTTCAGATTTTGAATACGGATGCACTCAAGATATCCTTGAATCTGTCACAGATCCAAGAGGGCAGACAGGATATAGTGCTCACGAAAGACATGATAGATGCACCTTCAAACTTAACCATTGTGGGGATTAAGCCCAGCCGCATCACTGTCACTGCGTCACGTTTTGTACGTATTTCCGCTCCTGTTGAGGTTGTAACTGAGAATACACCGCCCCCGGGAGTTGCCATCCAGAAGGTCACGGTGACACCTCCATCAATTGTGGTTCTGGTACCACGCAAGCTGCTTAACACCAAAATACGGATACGGACGGCCCCAATTGACTTAAGGCCATTAACTTCAACAACTACGTTTGCACCAAGGCTGATTGTACCCCCAGAGGTTCAATTTGAAGGTAGAAGGGAGCCATCCGTAAAAGTGGTAATCAAAACAAGGAGCTGATGATCATATCCGGATGGCTCAAGAAGGGCTGGGGAAAGACTGGTCTTTCCCCAAGGTCTCTCGTTCATAGATGAACCGCATGATTTCAACTGGCGGAGATTTTGTTCAACTGTTGTCGTCCCCGTGCCGTTAATACAAGCTTAAGCTGATTGCCACCGCTTAACTCCTGTGCGACTGCCCCTTTGGCTATCAGCAGAGAGAGGGTTTCATCAAAGTCCTTTTGCGATATTTCTGTATTTTTCATAAGATCTGCCAGCGTCAGTTTTGCATCTTCCGCAACTGCCAGCTCCCGCAAGATTTTTGCCTCGTTTTCGTGTTCTTTTGCCTTGCCAAGGCTACTTATGGGAATTGCCTTAACTGTGTGTTCTCCTATTCTGTCGGGCTGATCGCTGATTTTATGAACTTCCTGACCATACGGCCCCTCACCCTTTAATCGGCGTCCATAGATGCGCTCGAGAAATTTGGTGGAAAACACTGCAAAAAAAATACACAACCCGCTTAGGGTGAGCAGTTTCAGAGGTCTAGTCTGTCCGGAATCGAGCAAATCGCTGGACAGCAGGTTGAGCAACAACGGTACAATCAATGCAGTGACCATACCTATCAAGGTATGTTTGATAATTAAACTCAAGAATGGCTGATCGTCTCTCGCGCTCAAGAGAGCGCTTGCCATACCGCCCAATGCTCCCGATATGACCATTATTCCGACAATCAGTATTATGTAACTTTCTGATATTAGCTCTGGCATTTATCTTTTCGCTTAATTGACCGCCTGATCCGTTAACCTTTAAAAAGCACCCATACTTCAAGCGATCCTTTTTGCACCCGAGGATAACTCTTTCCCAGATTCTTGACCTTTAAATTAATCTCTTTAGCAACAGTTGAATGTGCAACAAAATCGTTAAACTGCTTCTGCAGAAGCAGTGCCGCCTGTCTGTCTTCGCCATGAAAATAGCGGATGTCTCTCCACTTGTGCTCAATCTTTTCCGTGTCAACGGAGGCATATCCCTTATTCCTCAAAAAATCAGAAAATGCCTCTGCCATTTCTTTGTCTTCTTGCCGGGCATAGTGGATGTGAACCTTGTAAACTGCGGAGGGTAAAGAGACATACTTTATGACCTTAACTGTCTCCGCCTTTCTTTGCGGTGCAATCGATTCCTTCTCAATAACTGCGGTTTTTCCATCGGTGTTGCCCGCTTTCGCTGCATTCAAACTATTCATCATGGATCTGAGCTGCTGCAATTCCCGAAGAGTCTCATCCGCCTTTTTCAACAATGCCTCGGCATCCGGAAATTTTTTCTGATTCATGCTCGCTACATTGGTAATTAGAACCCCGGCGCCAAAACCGATCAACAAGCCGGCAATAAACGTCAATATAAAATGTTTCTTATGGATATATTCGACGGACTTCGTCAAAGCTTTAATCAAAATCCGCAATTCATGTTCGGAGACAGCGGGATCTGACGCATCTTTATCCATTTTTATTGCACCCAAGAAAACTGGCCCGCTTAGCAAATACAGAGTGAGGAAAGTCCGTCATCCTTGAAAGCGAAGAGACTCCTTTTGAGATGATGACAATGAGTCAAAATTACATATATGGCGACATTAGTGTCCGGGATAAGGACGTTTTTTTCTTTGTAACTAATAGTTATTGTGTAAGAAATATGCCTTTTTTACATGTACTCGACTTGAATTTTTTCCGGTTTTCAGGGCATCTTCCCAAAGCGATA
>JBEKOL010000043.1:0-27358 GCA_049521775.1 Syntrophales bacterium | reverse complement strand
TACAGATTCGGGGCTTTGTTTGGCTTTAGGTTCCATTACTCCTCTCCTTTCTCAGAGTCATTATAACCTAAAACCGTCTCTTATTTTATCCCCTCATCTGTCCACTTTCCTTTGAAACGCTACACCGTAAAGAAATTTAAGTCGGTAGAGAAACTCTTAAAGAGAAACGCAAACGCCCGTGATAAGATTCTGCACTATGACGAATATAGCAAACTCTTGTCACACCTGCCTACACATACAAAGGCAGTAATCACAATGGCCTTCAATACTGGAATGCGAATTGGTGAGATTTTGCCATTAACATGGGATAAAGTCGATTTGAAAGAGCGGATTATCAGTCTTGAAGCTAAGGATACCAAAGACAAGGAATCCCGAAAAATCGATATCGATAATGAGCTTTATGAGATGCTCGGGAATATACCCCGTGCAATCCATGATAATCATATCTTTCTGTATAAGGGGAAGCCGATCAAGTATATCCGCAGATCATTAAAGACCGCTTGCAAAAAGGCTGATATCACCTACGGGAGATTTGAGAAAGGCGGTTTTATCTGCCATGACCTTCGACATACCTTCGTCACATACGCAAGGAAGGCAGGAGTGGCTCAATCGGTCATTATGAAGACAACAGGACATTCAACCACGGAAATGTTTCACCGCTACAACACCGTAGATAATGAGGATACCCGAAAGGGCATTAACCAATTTGAAGATTATGTAAAAAGTGTTGACCAAACCGTTGACCAAAAAGAAAAAAGGGCTAACCAATGATGGCTAACCCCCTGAAATTCATGGTGGGTCAGGGCAGAATTGAACTGCCGACACCTGGATTTTCAGTCCAGTGCTCTACCGACTGAGCTACCGACCCTCCCAGTTTGTTATGTCATTGAGTGGAAGTCTCGTCTATAAAAAATCCCCTTCTTTGTCAAGGCCTTTTTCATCGGGTTCATATGCAGGCCCATCAACTACATTCCTGATACGGATGACGACGGTTTCCGCTATCTTGTCATGCCAGCCCTGTTTCTTCGCATCAAATGCGATCCAGACAAACCCGAAGTAAAAGACAACTGCTGAGATGATATATCCCACCCATCTGAGAAAAGCGAGACCGAAGGTCACTTGTTCTCCCTTTGACTGAACAACCTTAAGGCCGAAGATCATCTTTCCGGGCGTCTGTCCGGCGGCGCCGTGAAAATATGTAAAATAAAACATGCTTATAAAGACGGTCATGAGTAGGTAAACAAGTACAAACGTGATGCTCATTTCCTCAAATCTCTCCGGCAGCATATCGCGGTAGTGAGACAGAAAGCTGATACTCAACGCCAGCATTCCTATAAAAAGGATAAAGAGAGAAGTGAAAAAGAGAATGATCTTGTCGATGGAAAACGCCATCGCTCTTCTCCAAAAACCACCGTAACTATCTTCCGCCACTACAGCTTACCCCCTTCCGGCTCTCCTCCAAAGATACCCAATTCATACTGAATGACGGAAAGAATAGTGATGGCGGCCGTCTCCACCTTCAGCACGTTCCTGCCCAGGCTCACGGATATGAATCCCCTTTTCACGGCAATATCCACTTCGTCTCTTGAGAATCCTCCTTCAGGGCCTATCATGACGGTGATGTCTTTCTCTCCTTCGTATCTATTGTCACGCAATAGTTTTTTTATGCCTCTTTGAGATTCTTCTTCCCAGAAAATAATTTTTAACGCCACTCCTTCCGAGGATGCAAGCATCTCTTTAAAGGAGAGAACTTCGTTGACTTCCGGTATATCCGCTCTTCCACACTGTCTTGCCGCCTCGGTGGCAATACTTCGCCACCGCGAGACCCTGGCACGGGCCTTATCCGCCGTTAATTGGGGAACGGATCTTGCCGACCGAAAGGGGACGATCCTGTGGGCGCCCAGTTCCGTCGCCTTCCGGATTATTGAATCCAGCTTGTTCGCCTTGGGGAGTGCCTGAAGAACGGTAATTCTTGGAGCCTCGACATGAATCCTGTGCTTTTCCAAGACCTCTACGTCGACGCCATCGGCGGAGAACTTGTTTATGACAGCTTCGTATTCCCATCCGGCGCCATCAAAAAGAACCAGATGGTCACCCTTCTTCATCCTGAGGGCGGACTTAACATACCTGAGGTTCTCTCCCCCAAGATCAAATATCTCGCCCTTCCCCATAATCCCGGGGAAATATATTCTCGGCACTGTCAAGGTTTATTCCCTCACAAAACAATTGGAATTGGGTGGAAGGCTGGACCGCATTAAAATGCCAAACGCTCTTTTGCGGCACTCAAGGTTGATTTCCTTTTTCTTGAAGAACGTAGCAAACCCATTCCTTTTCCGTGATGATCTGGTGAATTGCAAATGTGCCCTTCAGGAAATGCGATTCAATATCCGCTTTATTCTGTTCAATGATACCTGAAATCACCAAGTAACCATCTTTTTCAATCAGAGACATTAGGTGGTCGCCGAGACGTCCCAGTATCTTGGCCGTGAGGTTGGCGACGATAAGATCAAATGGCTCATTAATGGTATTGACGTCGCGATTGATGATTTCCACTCTGTCCGCCACATTGTTGATCATCGCATTCTCGCGGGCAATGGCGGCAGCCTTCTTATCAATATCGACGCATACCACTCTTTCCGCACCCAGCTTTGCACAGGAGATGCCCAAGATGCCTGTGCCTGTTCCGACGTCGAGGACGCGCCACTTCTTGATGCCCCTGTCTTTCAGAAGGATGTCCTCAATCGCTTCCAGACACATCCTCGTCGAAGGATGCTGGCCCGTTCCGAATGCCATCCCGGGGTCTATCTCGATGACAATGTCTCGACCTGCGGGAGTGTATCTTTCCCAGGTTGGTTTGATAACAATGTTCTTGCTCACCCGTAGGGGCTTGAAATATTTTTTCCACTCTTCCCCCCAATCCTGATCCGCAACTATTTCCATGGAGAGGCGAGGCTCCTCCATTCCGGGGAAGAGACCGGAGACGCTGTCCAAATATATCTTCAGGGAGGCGATTCGATCTTCCAACCGCCCATCAAAAGGTAAATACGCTTTAAGGACCTCTCTCTTTTCAGAGAGCCCAAAGTCTCCCGGAGACTGGGGCGCCAGTTCTTCCTGAAACGCCCCCGGGACGCCTATTTCAGTAAGGAAGTTCGACAATGCGTCGATCAGCAGCGGTGATACGGAAAGTTCGATCTTCAGCCATTGTCCCTTTTTTTCTCCGGTCAGCCCGGTCACTTCTGGCATTTTCGTCCCTCCCTGACCTGAAACGATTGGATATACTTCTATATCCTCTTTTCTATGATATTTCAAGTAGCTTGAATTTTAAGGGTCTTCGTGATAGCTTCCATTGATTATTTCGTCTTGGTCTGGAAGTAGAATCTGTCTCTTGCTGCCCCTCTTTTTGAAAGGGAGCGCAGCGGGGATTTGGGCGGACTCATTGTAAAATCCCCCTCCATCCTCCTTTACAAAGGGGGACTCGTTAGGAAGGAAGGGCCGTGAAATATTACCCGTTATTTCTAGATATCACAGATAAAAGATGCGTCGTCGTGGGCGGAGGCGATGTCGCCGAGAGGAAAGCGGGGCGGCTTCTCGACTTCGGGGCCAGTGTCGTCGTTGTTGCAAAGACGCTGACACCCGGTCTCGAAACCTTGAAAAAAGAAGGCAGAATAAATCACATCGATGCCGATTACGACAAGGCCGTGATCGATCATGCCTTCCTTGTAATCGGCGCCACGGACCGGGATGACGTCAACGCGAAAATCTCCCGCGATGGGAGAGAGAAGGGCATACTCGTCAATATTGTAGATGACCCCGACAAATGTGATTTTGTCCTCCCTTCCCTTCTCAAGCAGGGAGACCTCCTGATCGCCATATCCACCGGAGGGAAAAGCCCGGCCCTGGCGAAGAAATTGAGGGAAGAGATGGAACAGATCTTCGGGACGGAATATCAAACCCTCCTTCAGGTGCTGGGACAACTGAGAGAAAAACTGGTTGTGAAAGGGCGCTCCCCCGACGAGAACAGGCGTTTGTTTGAAGCGGTCGTGCATTCAGACATCCTTCAACACATAAAAGATAAGAGCTGGAATAAGGTAAAAAAAATCATTTACGACATTACCGGCGAAAAAATAAAAGTTGGTGATTGATGGATATCATTTTTTTCAGGGTGGCTCTTGTTGTTTATCTCTTAAGCGCCCTAGGATATTTAGGCTCCCTGTATACCAGAAGGGTACTGGTGGCCAGAGTCTCCACATGGATTCTTTTCTCGGCCTTTGCGTTCCATGCCTTGTTTTTCGCATTCAGATGCATCAAGACAGGCCAGAATCCTGTGGTCAGCTTTCATGAGATGCTTTCCTTCTTCGCCTGGGCAATGGCCGGTATTTATCTTGCCTTCCAATTGAAGACGAAGACCAGGGTGCTGGGCGCCTTCGTCTCTCCTGTAACATTTCTGCTCATGATCGCGGCCTCGAAAGATCTGGGAGGATACGTTTCTATTCCGGCTGCGCTCCAGAGCAACCTAGTGCCGGTTCATGTGATACTCGCAGTAACGGGAGAGGCCCTTTTTGCTTTGGCCACCTGCGCGGGCGCTATGTATCTCATCCAGGAAGGCTTACTAAAGAATAAAAAGGTGAGCAGCTTCAGCAAGGTGCTGCCTTCCCTTACAGACCTGGACAGGATTAATCATATATGCCTCATGCTGGGGTTTTCGCTGCTCACTCTGGGCATCCTGGCAGGTTCCATATGGGCAAGAAGCGTCTGGGGCAGTCTTTGGCAATGGGACCCCAAGCAGACATGGACGCTGGCAGCGTGGTGCGCTTATGCCGTGCTGCTGCATCAAAGGCTCGCTATGGGCTGGAAGGGGCACAAGGCGGCGCTTTTCACGCTGCTGGCATTTGCCGTGCTCTTGATTTCACTTGTGTTGGTCAGCCTCTTCTTTGTCACTGCTCACAGATTCATATAACACCATGAATATCATTCTTATCGGCATGAACCATAAAACAGCCCCCCTTGAAATCAGGGAGCGCCTTTCTCTATCCTGCGGGGAGGATATCAACCATCTTGCGGAAATAATGAACATCCCGGATATAAAGGAATGGCTGTATCTTGCCACCTGCAACCGCGTAGAGGTTCTGGCAAATGCGGCAGACAGTGAGAGCGCAATTGCGAGGCTGAGGGCTTTTATTTTTCATCACGGCAATCTTTCCGCAGAAGAGATGAACAAATGCCTTTATCTGCACTACGATCATGAAGCGGTGCGCCATCTCTTCCGCGTGGCATCGAGCATAGACTCCATGGTTATGGGGGAACCGCAGATTTTGGGGCAGATTAAGGATGCGTTCCGCACAGCCGTTGAGCATAACGCAACCGGTGTCATACTGAACAAGATTCTCCATCATGCGTTCAGGGTGGCAAAAAGGGTGAGGAGTGAAACGGGAATTGCCAACAACGCCGTGTCCGTCAGTTTTGCCGCCGTGGAGCTCGCGAAGAAGATATTTGGCGTTCTTGAAGGGAGGAATGTTCTCCTCATCGGAGCCGGGGAGATGTCGGAGCTTGCGGCAAAACACCTTATCAGCCGCAGGGTGGGAAAGATATTCATCGCCAATAGAACATATGCCCGTGCAGTGAAGATGGCCGAAGATTTTCATGGGGCAGCCATAGAGTTTGACATGCTCTCGGATAAACTGCACGATGTTGATATTGTGATAACCTCGACAGGGGCGCCTGGCTACGTGCTTACGTCTCCTATGATCGAAGCGGCCATCCGCAGGCGCAAGAACCGTTTCCTCTTCCTTATCGACATTGCCGTGCCTAGAGATATCGACCCCGCGGTGGGGAATATAGATAACGTTTACCTGTACAATATCGACGACCTTCAGGATATTGTGGACAGCAACCTGAAAATCCGGAAAAAGGAGGCCGAGAAGGCAGAGAACATTATAGACGAAGAGGTAACAAAGTATCTGGAATGGTACAGCGCCCTGGAAGTTGTGCCGACGATCATATCCCTGCGGGAAAAAATGGAAGGCATTATTAGAGGAGAGATTGCAAAATCATCAACATGGATGGAAAATCTCACGGAAGATGAAAAAAGAAATATAGAAATCATGGCGAATTCCATTATAAACAAGGTGCTTCACGATCCGATTACGGGACTGAAGGAAGAAAGCAAGGATAACAGCGCGCTGCCTTACATCGCAGCGATCAGGAGGCTGTTCGGGCTGGATGATAAATGAGGAGACAGGCACATTAGAAGCATACTGAGAATCGGAACACGGGGAAGCCTTCTCGCACTGACGCAGACCAATTGCGTTGCGGAGAGATTGCGGAGAGAGACGCCCACGGTGGCCGTCGAAACTGTAGTGATCAAGACAAAGGGAGATATCCTGCAGGACGTACCTCTGGCGAAAGTGGGGGGAAAGGGACTCTTTGTGAAAGAGATCGAGGATGCGTTGCTTCGGGACGAGGTAGATATCGCCGTTCATAGTATGAAGGACGTTCCCATGGAACTCCCGGATGGTCTGCAGATCGGAGTGATGTCGGAAAGGGAAGACGCGCGGGATGCGCTGATCTCGAAAGACCAAAAAAAGCTCGAGGACATGCCGGTCGGCGCCCGCATCGGTACTGGTTCCCTGAGGAGGGGATTCCAGCTCCTTCACCTTTTTCCGGACATCGAAATCGTTCCTGTGCGCGGCAACCTCGACACACGCATAAGGAAGATTCAAACGGACGGCCTCGATGGCATCATTGTGGCAACAGCGGGGCTAAAGCGGATGGGATGGACGGACCGTATCACCCAGGTCATACCCGTGGAAATAATGCTTCCCGCCGTCGGGCAGGGTGTGCTCGGCATAGAATTGAGAAAAAACGACGACTACGTCCGCCGCGCTGTCTCCTTCATTAATCATCCCCGTACATGGGTGGAGGTGAGCGCGGAGCGGGCATTCCTGGGGAGACTGGGCGGAGGATGCCAATTGCCCGTGGCTGCATACGGCATGAAGGAGGGAAACGACCTTACCGTTACGGGACTCTTGGGAAGTCTTGACGGCAGAGAGTTGATAAAAGATGAAGTAAGAGGAGTGAGCGAAGACGCCGAGGTTCTGGGAAAATCACTTGCGGAAAGAATCCTGTCGAAGGGTGGACAGGCGATACTTGATGAAGTTTACAGAAAGGGGCTCTTCTGTGGCGAACAAGGGTAAAGTTTATATCATCGGGGCCGGCCCGGGAGACCCCGGGCTGTTTACGATAAAAGGCCTGAGATGCCTCCAGGAAGCCGATGTCATCATCTACGACTATCTCGTGAACGAGGAGATCATACATCAGGCGAAGGAATCGGCGCGTCTGATCTATGCGGGGAAAAAAGGTGGAGAGCATACCCTTCCGCAGGATGAAATAAATCGGCTTCTCCTTGAAGAGGCGAGGCAGGGAAATGTTGTCGCCAGGGTTAAGGGCGGAGACCCGTTCATCTTCGGGCGCGGCGGGGAAGAGGCGGAAATCCTTGCGCAGTCCGGCATCCCCTTTGAGGTAGTTCCGGGTGTAACTTCCGCCGCTGCGGTCCCGGCGTATGCGGGCATCCCGCTGACGCATCGCGGCCATACGTCCACAGTCGCCTTTGTGACAGGCCATGAGGACGCGACGAAGGAAGATAGTGATATCGATTGGAAGTGTCTGGCGGGAATCGGAACCGTTGTGTTTCTCATGGGCGTCAGGAATCTCGGACGGATTACGGCCAATCTGATGTCTCATGGCAAGCATGCGGATACCCCAGCCGCCCTTATCCGATGGGGGACGACGGAAAATCAGGAGACCCTGATAGGAACCATCAGCGACATTGCCAGTAAAGCGGAGGCAAAACATTTTTCTCCCCCGGCCGTTTTGGCAGTGGGCGGCGTCGTGGATCTTCGGAGCGTGCTGAACTGGTACGAAACGAAACCGCTCTTCGGTAAAGGCATCGTAATCACGCGACCCGAGGGGCAGGCGGGAGAATTCGCAAGCCTTCTCCACGCGCAGGGCGTACGGGTGATAAATTTCCCAACAATCAAAATCGTCCCCCCTGTCAGTTACGACGGTCTCGACCGGGCCATCGCCGAACTCTCGGCATATCAATGGATCATTTTCACCAGCGCCAATGGCGTCGTCTTCTTCTTGAGGCGTCTGAAAGAACTCGGACGGGATATCCGGGATCTCAAAGAGCTCCGGATCTGCACGATCGGGTCCGCCACAGCGGCCAAGCTTGAACATTTAGGCATCCGGGTTGATCTTGTGCCTGACGAGTTCATTTCCGAAGGGGTGGTCAAAGCGTTTGAGAAGATCAACTTGAGGAGAAGCAGGATACTGCTACCCAGAGCCGAAACCGCTCGCGATGTCATTCCTGAAGGACTTGCGAAACTCGGGACAAAGGTCGATGTGGTAACAGCATATCGAACAGTCAATTCGGGAAAAGATAAAGCGGAGCTTGCATCATTGATGAACCATGGGAAGGTGGACGTTATCACATTTACCAGCCCTTCGACGGTTGAGAATTTCATGGAAATCATGGGACAGGATTATGCGATACCGAAGAGAGTCAAGATCGCCTGTATCGGACCGATCACAGCCGCAGCCGTCAAGAAGGCCGGCCTTCCCGTGGACATAATCCAGGAACGTTATACCATACCAGGTCTGGTTGAAACACTGACGACATATTTCAGCAAAAAAGTATGAACACAAGAAAAGGAGGATTGGAATAAATCATGTATTTTCCTGCTTACCGACCGCGGCGGTTAAGAAAAAACGAAAATTTCCGGAGGATGATCAGGGAGACGAAGCTGTCCGTCGATAATTTCGTTTATCCTCTTTTTGCAACCTTCGGGAAGGATGTGAAAAAACCGATTAGCTCTATGCCCGGAAATTTTCAAATGTCCATTGACCATTTGGTAAAAGAAGTGCAGAAAGCGAAAGATCTTGGTATCCCTGCAGTTCTCCTCTTCGGCATCCCCGATAAAAAGGACGAGGTGGCATCTGGGGCTTTCATGAAAAACGGAGTTGTTCAGCAGGCAGTCAAAAGGATCAAAGACAAGGTTCCCGACATTATCGTCATTACCGATGTGTGTCTCTGCGAATACACAAGCCATGGTCACTGCGGGATGATCGAGAAGGGCGAAGTGGACAATGATGCCTCGCTCGAAGTCATAGCGGAAACTGCCGTGTCTCATGCAAAGTCAGGTGCGGACATGGTTGCCCCGTCCGCCATGATGGACGGGCAGGTCGGCGCCATCCGGGAAGCCTTGGATGAAAGCGGTTTCGACAACCTGCCGATCATGGCCTACTCCGCAAAATATGCCTCCTGCTTTTACGGCCCATTTCGTGAGGCCGCGGAAAGCGCCCCGCAATCCGGTGACCGCAAAGCCTATCAGATGGATCCGGCCAACGGCGATGAGGCTATCCGCGAGATAAGCCTCGATGTTGAAGAAGGGGCCGATATCATAATGGTCAAACCCGCTCTTCCCTACCTCGATATCATCCGCCGCGCACGGGAGGAGTTCGACCTGCCCATTGCAGCCTACAATGTGAGCGGCGAGTTCTCCATGATCAAGGCAGCGGCCAAACTTGGCTGGATGGACGGAGAAAGGGCGATGATCGAAGCGCTCACTTCCATCAAGAGAGCCGGCGCGGATATCATCATCACCTATTTTGCCACGGAGGCGGCAAAGTTTCTCCAGAAATGAATAAAAAAGTGCTACCGCATACCCTCCGCATGGTTGCCTGGGAAGTGACCAGGAGTTGTAACCTCGCCTGCATCCACTGCCGGGCATCGGCCAAACACGGCCCCTATGCCGGCGAACTCACGACAGACGAGGCATCGCGTCTCCTGGACGCGATTGCGGTTGTAAGCAAACCCGTGATCATACTGACCGGCGGGGAGCCGCTCCTCCGTCCCGACATATTTGAAATTGCCGCCTACGGAGACAAGAAAGGACTCCGCATGGTCCTGGCAACCAACGGAACCTTGGTCACAGAACAGATTGCCGGAAACATGCTCACAGCGGGAATTAAGCGCGTCAGCATCAGTATCGATGGCATGAATGCAGAAAGTCACGACGCCTTTCGTGCTGTGGCCGGAGCTTTCGCAGGAGCGCTCGCGGGAATTGAAGCAATGAAAAAAGCCGGCATGGAATTCCAGATAAATACGACTATAACTAAAGCCAATCTGGATCAACTACCCGGTATCATGGATCTGGCCATCAAGCTGGGCGCTGCTGCACACCATATCTTCCTCCTCGTTCCCACCGGCAGGGGAAGAGAGCTGGCGGAGCAGGCCATATCCCCCACAGATTATGAAAAAACACTGAACTGGTTCTACGAGGCAAGTCTCAATTGCCCGATACAACTGAAGGCTACATGCGCGCCCCATTATTACCGTATCCTGAAGCATAGAAAGGGAAAGCAGTTAACGCGGAGCACCGGAGCTGAAAACACCCTGCATGCCATGACGCGCGGTTGTCTGGGTGGAAGCTCCTTCTGCTTTATCTCTCATACGGGACAGGTGCAGCCCTGCGGCTATCTGGAGGTCGATTGCGGCAGGATAAGAGAAAAGGGATTCGAGAACATCTGGAACAGTTCCCCGATATTTGAAGACCTCCGTGATTTGAATAAATACAAAGGCAAATGCGGCCATTGTGAATTCATCAAAGTCTGCGGCGGGTGCCGCGCGCGGGCCTACGAGGTCACGGGAGACTACTTAGCCCCAGAACCATTCTGTATCTATGAACCGAAAAAATAATGGATACCGTCGACAAACAGATTTTGAATATAATTCAGAAGAACTTCCCTGTGGTTGAAGAACCCTTCAAGGCAGTAGCTGTTAAGGTAGGCCTTAGCGAAGATGAGGCTCTTAAACGGATCAAAAATTTGAAGGACGAAGGAATCATCCGCCGGATCGGTGCTATCTTTGACTCCAAAAAGATGGGCTATGCGAGCACCCTGTGCGCCGCCAAGGTTCCCAAAGAAAAAATGGAAAAGTTCGTCGCAGTTGTAAACTCCTATGCCGGTGTCACGCACAATTACCGAAGAAGCAATGAATACAATGTCTGGTTCACTTTCATTGCGTCGAATGAGGAGACGCTGAAGAAATACCTCGGCGAAATACGCGACAAAACGGGCGTTACGGATATCATCAGCATGACTGCCACAAAGATTTTCAAGATCGATGCAACGTTTGAATTGTGAGCGAAGGATATTAAATCCCCCCTACCCCCTCTTTTACAAAGTGGGGAATAGGGAGGAGAATTTTTTAATGTGGGAGACGAAAAATCGATCTTCATAATAACGTCCATGAAAGAAAGTGCGCGATGACAGAAGAAGCTGAAAAACCTACCCTGTTCTTAATCGATGGCAGCAATTATGTATATCGCGCCTATTATGCAATCCGCGAACTGTGCAATTCCAAAGGTTTCCCCACTAATGCCATTTACGGTTTTACCACGATGCTCCTGAAGCTGCTCCGGGACTGGAAACCGCAGTATGTCGCCGTTGTTTTCGACCTCAAGGGACCCACCTTCCGCCATGAGGCCTTCGAGGCGTACAAGGCTACGAGAAGGCCCACTCCCGATGATCTGATACTGCAGATACCCTACATCAAGGACATTATCCGCGGCTTTTCCATACCAGTCCTGGAAATGCAGGGACTGGAGGCGGACGACATTATCGGCACTCTGGCCAGACAGTATGCGGACAAGAATATCAGGACGGTCATCGTCTCAGGCGACAAGGACATGATGCAACTCATTTCCGATGACATCATGATGATAGATACCATGAAGGACAAGTCCTACAATGTCGAGGCCGTCAGAGAGCGATTCGGTGTCGGCCCTGAAAAGGTGATAGAGATTCTTGGCCTCACGGGTGATCAATCGGATAATATCCCGGGCGTTCCCGGTATAGGTCCGAAGACTGCACAGCGCCTGATTGAGGAATTCGGATCCGTGGAGGGAGTTCTTCAAAACATCGATAAGGTGCGAAACCCGAAGACCCGAGAAAGTTTGCGGTCGTTCGCCGACCAGGCCAGGATGAGCCACGACCTCGCCAAAATCAAGACTGACGCGGACTTTGATATTGACCTCGAAAGCGCGCGCTATTCGGCGCCCGACAATGAGGTATTGCAAGCCCTGTTCAAGGAATTTGAATTCTCATCACTCCTTCAGGAACTGAAATTCAAAGATGAATCGATCAAAGGGCGGTATGGTATGATCCTCGCGGATGCTGAATTCGCGGCCCTAATTGAACGGCTTGGGCATGTGAAAGAATTTGCTTTTGATATAGTCGCGAGTGCGGATGTGCCGATGCTTGCCGACATTATCGGTATCTCCATCTGCCTGTGCCCGGCAGAAGCTTTCTACATCCCACTTTCCCACGCATACATGGGTGTTCCACAGCAGCTCAAAACACGCGATGTCCTGAGAGGCCTGACACCTCTCCTTTCCAGTCACGGCATCAAGAAGCACGGCCACGACATGAAGAATGCCATGATCATCCTGTCCAGAAAAAGTGCTGATTTGCAGGGTCTTGGATGCGACACGATGGTGGCCTCCTACGTACTGAATCCGGCAAAGCACAGCTTCGAGCTGGCCGATGTAGTCAGGGAACACCTGGGCAGGCAGATTACGCATCCAAGGGATTTAATCGGCAGCGGGGCTAAGGCTATCTCTTTCAGCGTTATCCCTGTCGAGAAGGTGAGGGATTATGCGTGCCGGAGGGTCGATGCTATCCTAGAACTTGCCGCAACGCTGCATGAAAGTATTATAAAAGAGGGATTCAAAGACCTTTACTATGAGGTGGAGATGCCTCTCATTTCAGTTCTTGCCGCCATGGAAAAGAAGGGCGTCCTCCTGGATACGCGGTTGCTTACGGCGATGTCCGCAGAGATCGAACAACTAATGTCTCTTACTGAAGACAAGATCTACCAGTTGGCTGGAGAAAAATTCAATATCAGTTCGCCGAAACAGCTCCAGATGGTTCTCTTCGAAAAGCTCGGTCTCCCTAAAGGGAGGAAAACAAAAGAGGGACACTCGACGGACATTGAAGTTTTAACCAACCTCGCCCGGAGTCACGAACTGCCTGCAGAAATCCTGTCATACCGGACCATGGCGAAGTTGAGATCAACATACATCGATGCCCTGCCATCACTAATCAACCCGGAAACAGGCCGTATCCACACATCCTACAACCAGACTGTAACGGCAACAGGCAGGCTCTCCAGCAGCAATCCCAACTTGCAGAATATCCCGATCAGGACACTGGAGGGAAAGAGAATCCGGCAGGCCTTCATTGCACCGGAAGGCTGGGAAATCGTCTCCGCCGATTACTCTCAGATCGAACTCCGCGTACTCGCACATCTCTCCGATGACAAAGCCTTGATCGACTCCTTCATGGAGGATGTTGATATCCATACCGCAACAGCGGCAAATGTCTTCGGTGTCTTCCCGGAAATGGTGACGGCGGAGATGAGAAGGCAGGCCAAGGTTATCAATTTCGGCATCCTCTACGGCATGAGTGCTTTCGGTCTATCCAAGGAACTCAATGTGCCGCAGAAGACAGCCCAGGTTTACATCGACGAATATTTCAACAAGTACCCGGAGGTGAGAACCTTTCTGGATAGAATCATTTCAAATGCACGGAAAGACGGTTTTGTTACCACCCTCCTGAACAGACGTCGCTATCTTCCCGAGATAAACAGCCGCAATGCCCCTGTGAGGCAGTTCGCCGAGCGTACGGCAATCAACACTCCGATTCAGGGAACCGCGGCCGATCTTATTAAAGTGGCCATGATCAATATCTCAAACCTGATTACGAAAAAGCGTCTCATGGCAAGCATGATCATGCAGGTCCACGATGAACTGGTCTTTGAAGTTCCTCTCGCCAATAAGAAAGAATTATTGGCCCTTGTCAAGAAAGAGATGGAAGAGGTAATCAAACTGAAAGTGCCTCTCAAGGTGGACATCTCATCGGGAAGAAACTGGGACGAGTCACATGGGTGAGATATGGAATTGAGAACAAGAATTTTTTAGGCGGCATCATGGAAATTCGTGGATTGCTCGCATTGGTGACAGGCGCCTCAGGGTTCATCGGCGGCCGGCTGGTGGAAAGACTAGCGACTGAAGAAAGCGTCCGTGTTCGCGCTCTGGTGCGCAACACCGGGATAGCCGGACGATTGGGGAAGTTGCCATTGGAAATTGTTAAAGGGGACCTTCTCGATCCGCAATCTCTCAGCAAGGCCGTGGAAGGGTGCGATCTTGTGTTCCACTGCGCTGCCCTTGTCCGTGAAACAGGGAAGAAGAAGGAATTTTATCAAATCAATGTCCAAGGAACGGAGAACATCCTTAAGGCTGCCCTCGAAGCAGGCGTCAAGAAGTTCATCCACCTAAGCAGTGTCGCCGTATACGGACTCAATCCTCCGGATGGAGCAGATGAAAACACCGCCTTTCAGCCTTGCGGCAATCTCTACTGCGACACAAAAATCGCCTCCGAGGAAATCGTATGGGCATACCACCGGGACAGGAACCTGCCGGTCGTGGTAATACGGCCCACCAATGTCTATGGCCCTCATTCCAAGCCGTGGACGCTTCGGCCGATTAAGATGATAAAGTCCGGCAAAATGATGCTCATCAATAACGGGACCGGTCTATGCAATTATGTATATATCGATAATCTTATTGATGCCACGCTGCTGGCTACGAAACGCGACGAATCTGTGGGACAGGCTTATATAATTACCGACGGCGTCGCTCTCCCCTGGAAAGAATTCTTCGGATGCTATGCACACATGGCCGGGAAACCGCGAATGAGATCCGTCCCCGAGCAGCTCGGAAAAATCGTCGCCCTGGGGATAGAGATAGCCTCAAAGTTCACGGGCAAGCAGCCAAAGATCACACGGCAGGCTGTTGGTTTCCTGGCCCGTAAGGCCTGCTTCAGCATAGAAAAAGCGCGGCGCGAGCTAGGTTATCGGCCCCGCTTCTCATTGAAGGAAGGAATGCAAATAACCGAAAAGTGGCTGCGGGAAGAGGGACATCTGGGGAAGATCCGGGATTAGCGGGAATTATCCGGCATCAGGATAAGATTCTTCCCTCGCTTCTGTTCCTCAGGTCTCAGGCTCCGGATACGTGATCCTCATACCCTTCACTTTTGCCCAGGGTGTCAAGACGTGAGATTTAGTTGTCTTGCTGCTCATAATATCCTCAACATGGTAATTGCGTACCAGGAGCGCATCACTGATGAGTGACCGATGGCAGCGCCACGGAACGGCCTCTGAACACATAATCGCAACCCTTTTATCCCTGGCAAGACCGATCAATTGCTCCATCCCTTCGGCAAATTCAGAAGTCTGCATATAGTCCGCGAACCCCCGGAATGACGCGTTCTTCCACGCCGTATTGATGGATGCTTTTGTGGTATGCCTCAGCCCGCCGAGAACATACAAGTGTACGTAATCAATTTTACGCTTGCGCAACATCTTCTTTAATTCGTCTTTATTGAATTGAGGATTATGACAGGATTCAGGAATAGACCTGACATCGACTACCATCTCGATATGGAACACCTGAAGCATTTCAACAAACTCATCGACCGTGCGTGTTGAATGGCCTATCGTGTAGATGATCAGCTTCATACAAGATCTCTCTCCCGTAATTTACGGAGGAGTAATACAGACCACACGCATAGTGTTCTGTGTTGAAATTTTCCTATCAAGAGAAGCTCTCCATCGAATTAGTTTCCGATTTATTATACCCTTTAGGAGAATTATTTTTCAAGCCCTTATCACATAGATCCATCGTGCATTGGCAATGAAAAACGGGCATGACTAATGTGATGTCCTATGAACATACGATTAGGGCACGTGAGTGCATTTAATGACTAACGACATTGCCGCGGCATTTCACACCGCGTAATTTCGTGGGGCGAGATTCTCGGGGGTATCTATTCAGGAAATTTCAGGCGGTTGGGTGTTGCTTTCCGTAATCTCCTTCGTCCTGGATTCCGTCATGCCATGTTTCGTCTTGAGACGCGTTAACTTGAAATGCTGTAATTCGATGGCGTACTTATGAACCTTGTAATTGATTGTTCTCTTTGACGTGCCCAGGAGTCGGGCGGCACGGCTCTGATTGCCGAGCGTGATTTTCAAGGCGTCGGTGATGAGGTCCCGCTCATATGTCTCAACGAGATCTCTCAAACCATCCTGTCTCGTATCATCTTCTCTTGCGGACATCTTCTTATGCCTCTTATGCATTCAATAATGACTATCGTGTAATAAAGAAGGACCGATGAAATGGCAAGTCTGTCAACCTGGGATAAATATAGCCACATACCTTCTTTGCTCCTCCTTACCCGCACACATTGTGCGGGCAGACTTCAGAAATTCATCGGCCTATGCGTCAAAGAAAGAGCAATTATGATGCCAAGCGCGAATATTGACTTAAACTATAGATATGATTAATAATAAGATAGGTGCGCTCTAATCTGAAATAATAACGATTATGTACATCTCTTCATATCAATGTTACAATCTTGTATAATTTAGTAAATTCAACTTCTCGCCTGTGAAATTCTTTTTCTCAATGGAGATAACGAGGCTTTGAGAAAATCGTTTAATGCGCTTCGCCTGCCAACATCCCTCGAGAAATCTTTAAACCGCCCATCGGCACGCTCTGCATTCCGTGGTCATTTGTTCTGTCAGCAACAAATAGATTTGTCCGGTTCTATAGCAAATGAATTGTCAGCTTTTCTATCTTGGGAGAGTTGGTGTGGGTAGAGCACGAAGCATCTCACATGAGACAGAAGACGAGCGGCGGACCTACGTTGCCTCTTTCTTTTTTATTTCTCTCAAATGTGTGCATTCCTGTTTACGAAAGCAATCCAATGTGCCGATCAAACTAACAAAACCTAAGCTGCGCTACGTCAATGGGGAATCACCGCCTGCAAAACCCAGAGCGCCACCATGCCGACTCCGATCGTAAGCAGTACGTTCTTGGTGCGCCAGGCAACAGCGGTGGCAAGCGCTCCGGCCAGCAGCCGAAGATTTCCGAAGGACAAATCGAGCGTACCTCTGGGCATCAACAACTCCGGAAAAATAATTGCAGACAGCACTGCTGGAGGCACAAGGCACAAGGCCCACTGAATGATAGGCGGCAAACTCACACGTCCGATCAGGCCGATCATCGATAGGCGAATAGCATAGGTGACTAAGCCCATGCAGATGAGAAGCAGCCACACATTCATTGCTTGCCCCCTCGCCCGTGACGATGGTCACGCAACGGCTGTCTCGTTTCGACCCACAACCCAATGACCATACCGCCGATGGCCGCAATCATCAACCCCAGTTTGTAGGGCAGGTTAAAAGCCAGCACGGCGATGATGCCGGCAGAAAGCGCCGCCGCCACGCCTGGCCGATCGCGCAACGCCGGCACGACTAGAGCGATGAACGTGAGCGCTAAAGTGAAGTCGAGCGACCAGCTGGATGGAACCTGCGCTCCGAGGAAGATACCCGCCGCGGTGCTGACCTGCCATGTGCTCCACATCGCCATTCCCGCCCCTAGCAAATACCAATGCCTGTTGGCAGATTTGACGGGTGATGTCGATTCTTGATTGTAGCGGGTGATAGCGACGGCGTAGGCCTCGTCAGTGAGCAGGTAGGCCAGCAGCCACTTCCACCTGGGACTGAGCCGAGCGAGATAAGGAGCGATAGAGGCGCTATATAATATATGCCGCAGGTTCACGATGAACGTGGTAAAGACGATGACCATTCCCGGCGCGCCTGAGTGGATGAGTTGCACGCCCACGAACTGTGCCGAGCCGGCGAAAACAATGGACGACATCGCCATAGCCGCGCCAACGTTCAGCCCAGCGCCTATGGCCAGCACCCCGTAAATCATGCCGAACGGGACCACACCGAATAAGATTGGCAGTTCGGCCCTGACGCCCGCGATGAATTCAGAGCGCGGCGAATGCCCCAAAAGAGGATTTGTGTTCGCTATCATCAACCTTTTTAATTACACTTGCGCGGGTAATTCCATTACGGTATTAATTACAGTTTAATAGTAGGTAAAGACTCTTTTGTCCATGCGGGCGACTCCAATCGCTCATTCAATGCCAGAAATCTCTATAGTCCCGCCCACAGAGCAAAGTGGTAAGCAATGATACCGCCGGAAAAAGAGACAATCAGCATTGAGAGCAGAGAGGATGCAAACCATTTCGAGCTTCCCATCTCCTTTTTCATCACTGTCAAAGTGGCAACGCAAGGAATAAAAAGCATGAGAACAACCAAGAAAGCCAGCGCCGAGGCGTGGCTCACAACATTCGGCAAGACCTCAAGCAACCCATGCTCGCCCACACCGTAAAGGATTCCAAGGGTCGCAATTACATTCTCTTTCGCTACGAAGCTCGTAATCAGGGCGGTCAGCATTTTCCAGTCAAGACCCATTGGTTCCCCCACCGGCTCCAGGAAACGGCCGAACCACGCGAGAACGCTGTTCTCCATATTGCCGTCCGGAAAATATGAGAGAATCCATATGACAACAGAAACTGTCAGTATAACGGTGCCCGCCCTCTTCACAAATGCTACCGTCCTTGCCCACACAACGATTCCAATCGTTCTGGGATCTGGTTTATGATAGAGGGGCAGTTCCATGATGAAAGGCATGGGCTCATCCTTTAAGACAAACCTATCTATGAGCATACCTATGACGCCCAGCACAAGTATGTTCATGGCCAGTAATCCCCAGGAAACAAGGGCTGCCTTGTCCGCAAACAGAGCGGCAGCGACAAATGTCAGGACAGCAAGCCGCGCCGTACAAGGGACGAAGGGAATAAGAAATATCGTCAGCAATCGTTCCCTTTTTGACTCCACAATCCTCGTGCCCAGAACCGATGGCACGTTACACCCGAAACCCAAACACATGGGAATAAAGCTCTTCCCGTGAAGACCTACAAGGTGCATGAATCTGTCCATGACAAAAGCCGCTCTTGCCATGTATCCAACATCTTCCAAAAAGGCCATGACCGCAAAAAATATGAGCAATATGGGAAGCAATGTCAAGACTGACCCCACACCTCCGATTACGCCGTCGATAATGATTCCCCTGACCCATGGATGAAAAGAGACGATTGCCGCATCCACCCACCGGGCAAAGGTGCCGACTATCCATTCAACCTGCTTTTGCAGGGGGAACCCTATCTTATATGTCACCAAGAAGACGCCTGCAAAAACTGCAAGAAGTATAGGAATACCCAAAATGGGGCGGGTGAGAATGTGATCGATTCTGTCGGTCATTACAACCTCTCCCATTTTGAATCTCGAAACGGCGGCCCTAGTAACCTCCTCGATCCAGTCATACCTGCCACCGACCACAGCGTGGAGGGAGTCTTCATGCTTGATGAGAAGTGTCTGTATCCCATTCCATACATCCGCGGGCACGAGCCCCTCCATCAACTTCGATATTTCCGGATCGCCCTCCATGAGCTTCGTAGCAGTCCAGCGCACGGTAAACGGAGGTGGGACGCATTCTTTGATGAGATTCATGAGACTATCAAGGATCGCCCTGTGATCCGGGGAAACATCGGGTATCCTGGGTTTGTAATCCAGTTCCCCCGTTGCCGCAGCGATGACAGTGGATACGAGTTCCTTGATGCCCCTGTTTTTTGTCGCAATCATCGGCACGACGGGTATCCCCAGAGATTCTTGCAGCGCCTTCACATCAACGTGGATCCCCTGACCTTCAGCAACATCGATCATATTGACTGCTACAACAATCGGTGGACCTAAAAGCAGCAGCTCTGACAAGAGATAGAGGCTTCGTTCGAGTGCAGATGCATTAACGAGATGGACAATAACATCGGGATTGGCACTGATGATAAAATCCCGTGCAACCCTCTCCTCCTCGGAAAAGGACGTCAGGCTGTAGGTGCCCGGCAAGTCTACTATCTGCAGTTCCACGTCATCCGAAACATGAGCGCCTTCTTTCTTCTCCACCGTTTTCCCCGGCCAGTTGCCGACATGCTGTGATAATCCGGTAAGGATGTTGAATACCGTGGATTTCCCCACATTGGGCTGACCGGCGAGTGCAACAAGAAGCTTCTTCTCTACCCTCTTCTGCTCTCCTTCATCTCGTGATGCCGTAACCTTAAATACCAGTATCTTCGATGCCTCTCCACTTCCCAAGGCCACCCTTGTATCCGCCACCTGGACAATAATCAGTCCTCCGCTTTTGCGAAGGACTTTGAGCTTTGCATTAGACACAATACCCATGCCTGCGAGTCTGCTTGTGAGAGACCCACCTCCGGAGATGGCTTGAATAATCCCCTCTTCGCCTATGCCCATCGATGTTACGGGTATCAACTCAGTTCCCATGTGCCTCTTTCACAAACCAAAAATTTAACGTGCCCGCTTATACCAAAATTACGCCGGAAAATACACAAAAATGAAGCATCTCCCCCAGGTTCCACAATCGGAAGACAAAATATATAAATGGCATGAGCTCGGGGGGGTCACATTCTGTCACTTCTAAATATCCAATATATGCCCGTTGTCCTTTAACCAAACTCTACGTTTCTTGTAATCGGCTATAGTTTTCCCTACAAGACCCCAGAAACGCTCCGAATGATTCTTTTCTTTCATGTGCGCTAACTCATGCACGACCAAGTAGTCAATGACGGGACACGGCGCCATAATTAGCCGCCAGCTGAAATACAGATGATCATCCTGAGAACAGGAACCCCAACGGCAGCGCGCATTGCTTATCCTGATGCCTTTTGGAATGACGTTTAGGACCTGGCTGTAGTGATCGACTCTTTCCCCAATATAAACCTGTGCGCTTTTCCTATACCAGTCAACGAAAAGCTCCCTTCCCTGTGAGATCTTATCGCCGGGAAGAACAAATTGGCCGCAGAAAAAAGCCAGTTTATCATATCCAAGAGCTGCCGCCTCGATTATCAACGGATAGCGTTCCCCCAGGAAGAAAAATAATTCACCTGTTACATATTTTTTTGCCTTGATTTCTTTTTGCCTTTTCCCGTTCTCCCTGATCTTTTTCCATAACCAACCCTCTTTCTCCCGCATAAATTTATCTATTTCCGGAATCGGCATCCGATGCGGAGCATAGACGACTGCAGTCCCGTTTGCTTTCACGTACAATGATAGCGTCTTCTTTCTTTTCTTGCTCCTCACTACTGTGTAATTCAGTTCCATTTCTCTGTATCCAGTGATGTACATGTTAAATAGACTATTTATTATGGGGGCAAAATAGAGTATTATAACAAGTGTGGCAAGCAAATAAAGGTGGGGGTCACTCCATGAAACTAACTCCGTTTTCATATTTTATTATTTTCTTTATTGGTGCATCTTTCTTGGGAGCAACTTCCGTTTGTGCACAGGCAGGAAAAGAGCAATGGGTTTTTGTGGGCTTTACGAAATACAGAGACGCTCTCTATATAGAAAAGAAAAGCATTTCCAATCCATCCCCTGATATTGCCCGGGTATGGTCACTGATTGCCCCGTCTGAAAAAAGTAAATATCGTCAGGAAGTAAAAGGGGAGTTAAAAAAGTTAAAGAAATCGGCAAAAGGGTTGAAGTACACTGAGATACTAAATGAGATTGAGTGCAGAGGAAACAGGATCAGGTTCCTGCAGATTGTTTATTTCAACGCGGAAGGATCCATAATCCACTCTGCTGCCTCCGCCGATCAAGAATGGAAAATATTTTATTCGGGAAGTCTCTGGCAAAATATACAAAGCGCAGCCTGTAAGAACTGATTCCCTCCCAAAAAAACAAACCGAGCACTGTTGAAATGCTCGGTTGTTTTTTTCTTATCAGATCTTAATAGCGATATTACTTGCTCGCTGGCGCTGCGGGAGCTGGCGCTGCAGGAGCTGGTGCCCCAGGCGCTGGCGCTGCGGGAGCTGGCACTGCAGGAGCTGGTGCCCCAGGTGCTGGCGCTGCTGCTTCTTTCTTTGCAGGCTCTGCCGGTTTCTTTTCTGGTGCGGACGGACAGCCAACCAACACGAATGAAAATGCTATTAACATCAGCACCGAAAGCATGAAAGCAAACACCTTCTTCATCAACGTAGTACCTCCTTTCAAAATTTTTCAGACGCTGGGTGTTAAACCCATTTCTTTAGGCACGAAACATACTCCCTTTTTCCCCATTGTCAAGATAAATCTGCCAAGTATTCCTGAAAAATTATGGCACATCTCTTGCCAAATCGGCGTGCATTTCCTGGACGGTGGCATATATAGTCAACAATTTTGACCATATAGTGATTCGCTCTGTCTAAGGCTCTTTTTACATCTTATGGTTTGATGCTGAAACCGTCAAACCCGGCCGTAGTCGTCCTCTGCGCGTTCGATGTCGTCCTCTCCGAAGTAATCTCCGCCTTGGACTTCAATGACGACAACATTCTCATCCCCTGTGTTCATGATCCTATGCCATGCACCCTGGGGAATGTCCACAGCCTGGCCGCGCTCCAGCTGAATTTGATCTTTGCCGATGGTCACGACGGCGCTTCCCCTGACTACATACCAGTGTTCCATTCTGTGAAGGTGTCTCTGGAGACTCAAACGCTGCTTCGGGAACACAACGATCCGTTTCACTTTATGGTCCGGCTCATCGGCAAGGACGCAGAAATAACCCCATGGCCGGTGTTCTTCAGATTTTGGGGACACCATTATCCTTTACCTCGCCTCCCGAAAAGTGCTTCGAAAATATAAACAAGGCGCGGCTGTAAGTTGCTCACCGATAAGACTTTGCTGTTTCTCCCCACGAAGACGGGAAGCGGGAAGCGCAATGACAGCCTGACCGATATACTGAAATATGACTAGCTTAGATAATCTATAGTCCTTCATTTACTGGCGCGCCCACCAGGAGTCGAACCTGGGGCCTTTGGATTCGTAGTCCAACGCTCTATCCATCTGAGCTATGGGCGCTCCATAAAATCATGGCGGTGCAGGAAGTCTAGGAGTAGTTTGTCTCACCATTTCCCTGCTAACAGGGAAATTTACAGGGTACTTGACCTAAACATCGCCTCAAATCTGATCATAACTCCCGCCTTCCTTTGCACTACCGTAGGGTAAAGAGAAATTGATTGAATTCCGAACAGGGAAAAACAGGGAACTGTCGGTGGACCCAATCGCTCATTTATCAAAAACCCTATTCTATTGAGAAAATTAGTTTCGGCCCTAAGTCTTTAGTTCCCCACATAGGGTTAAACACTTGATGAATTCTGCTTCAAGATAAAGCTGCCTTTGTAATTTTTAATATCACTTTTTAGTTTTGAAAACCAGTATAAAAAGGAATATCAGGAGGAATGTATAGATGTATGTGTCTAACAAGAAAACCCATTAACGATTTTTCAAGATCGCCCGACTTGCGAAATAATAGATTGCACCTGCTTATCAATAACTTCGATCATGTTGAGATATTGCTGATAATTTATTGAAGTCGCGATTTGCTACTGGTGCTATTGTATAGCAGCTTTCATCTTGTAATGAGCAGGAGTGATCAAAGAGAAAATGAAGTACGCTGGTTATTGCTAACACCTTGTATAATCGAAATCGTTTAGTAGATGCATAAAAAGTAATAGGATATGTTAAATAAGGATAATATAAATATGTGTTGTGTGTTGATTGCAGTAGACCGTTTTCACCATGGGGCAGAGCCCGTTTTGTAGCTTGGGTCGCTGCGATCTTCTCCAAATCAAACCCGAACAGTTGCCAGGGACCTAAACAGATCCCGCATCTTTCGCAAGGAAGGGAAAAGGAGAACAAAACATGAAAGAGGATAAAACATTTATCGGTATCGATGTTTCGAAGGAGAAACTTGATGTAGGAGTAAGGCCTCAGGTGGATTTTATGACATTTGCCAATACGGAAGACGGCATATCTCTGCTGACGGATTTCGTACAGTCAAAACAGCCGGAGCTAATTGTGCTTGAAGCCACAGGGGGGTTGGAAATGGCTGCTCTCAGATCCCTGGTTGTTGCAAAGCTTCCCGCAGTTTGTGTCAATCCCAGACAGGTGAGAGATTTTGCCAAAGCTATGGGTGTTCTGGCCAAGACGGATAAAATTGACGCCCATGTTATTGCACGATTTGCAGATTCGGTGAGGCCGGAGATAAGGCCATTAAAGACCGAGGAAACGGAAATGCTGGATGCTTTTAATACCAGGCGCAGCCAGATCATCATAATGTTGACGGCAGAGAAAAACCGTTTGACCACAGCTTCGAAGTGGACGAAAAAAGATATTGAAAGAAGCATTAAAGGGCTGGAGAAGGCACTTGCCAAAATCAACCGTGAGGTTGAAAATCTTATCAAAAAAAGCCCGCATTGGCGGCATATGGACAAGATCCTGCAAAGTGTTCCCGGTGTTGGGCCTGTTATGTCATTGACCATCCTTGCTGATCTGCCGGAGATTGGAACAATGAACCGAAGGCAGATAGCGGCTCTTGTTGGAGTTGCACCTCTGAATCGGGATAGTGGCAAATACAAAGGCAGGCGTGCCATCTGGGGCGGCAGGGCAAGAATCCGTTCCGTATTATACATGTGTGTCATATCAGGCATTTGTCACAACCCCAAGATAAAAGCCTTTTATAACAGGTTGATCAACTCTGGGAAGAAACACAAAGTTGCCATTACTGCCTGCATGAGGAAGCTTATGATTATCCTCAATACAATGATCAAAAATGGTACCTGTTGGAATGAATCGGGCTGTTAAAATACTACTTGACGTGAAACACAGTTGCTACAAAGGTGCACCATGAAACACGGGTCTGTATCAGAGATTACGGAAAGAAGTCCTCAATAGATAAATTTTCCCCCTTTTACTGACTATCCTTGTGGGGTTAGTGACGGGATTCGAAAAAGTAAAAAGGTAAAAATCCAAAATCTAAGGTGTCCTGGCGAGGCGGAACCCTAAGTAAGCGGACCTGCTGCTCAGGGTGTAGCTGCTGCGAAACGCTGTGCGGCAGAGCTGGGCGAAGTTGCCCCAGCTACCGCCACGATTGACCGCGCGCGAGCCCGATGAAGGCCCAGCAGGATCCGTTACATGATTTGATGGATAGTTACCGTACCCGTCCTGAACCCACTCCCAGACGTTTCCCGACATGTCGTACAACTCTAGAGCGTTGGGTCTTTTCTGTCCCACAGAATGAGTCTTGCTGTCGGAGTTAGCGAAATACCAGGCATAATCTCCGAAGTTCGATTCGCTGCTTGTCCCCGCATATTCTTCTTGTCTGCCGCCGCTTCTGGCCGCATACTCCCACTCGGCTTCCGTGGGCAATCTGTATTTGTCCGTCCCTTCCTGTCTGTTGAGTTTCCGGATAAAGTCCTGTACATCATGCCAAGAGACCATTTCCACCGGGCAGTCGTCGCCACAGCTGCTGAAATGGGACGGATTGCTCCCCATCAACCGTTTCCACTGCCCCTGGGTTAACTCCGTCGTCTGCATGTAAAAAGCTTGGCTGATAGTCACCTGGTGCTGATTGCCGGATTTGCCCATTAGAAAAGTGCCGGCGGGGATCAGCACAAACTTCGCCCCCAGCGTAGGGCTGGTAAAAACCCTTTCCCACGCCACAATCCTCCAGGCCATGTTGGCGGCATACACTCCCCGTGGAAAGTCCTGCAGGACGTTCCACCAGAGGATCTTGCCTTTACCCGTTAACACCTTGCCGAAATCGCCCTTCAGGTGCAGATCGGAGGTCTTGTAGGATTTCCCCTGGATGGTAAGCATCACGTCCACCTCCGCATCCGCCTCATCGCCGATGAGGTCATAGGTTAACTGCACCTGGTTGCCTACCTGTTTGCAGATGACATTCTTTACCTCTGCGGCGTAGAGATTAAAAGTCGTCAAAAAGAACCATGCCGTCAGCAGTATCCTCAGTTTTTTCACCAGTGGCTCCATTCATCATTTCGATTCATCTCCCTGAGACAATTCATTAGGGCAGAATCGTATCTTTACTGCGGTCGGCAATCTCCGCAAACTTTCCGAAAAACTCTCTGTAACCTATGTCATAGATATTGAAAAATCAGGTGATAATTTGAGCACATCTAAATCATCATCTGGAGGAAAACTTGAATTCACAGTTCCTGATGCAGATAACAAAAACATCACTGATCTTTTTACAGGAACTTAGAAATCATTCTTTAAAATATCGTACCAAGATTGAGCGTGGGCATGAAGGCCGATACTTCCAGAAAAGTGCACCAGTCTAGAATCAAAACAGCTTGGACGATTTTTCCTTAATTCATCAATATCTACACCTTGTTTTACAATGTGCTCATTGATAAGTCTTAATTGAGCCTTTCTTGGATTACCATCAAGATTGACAGACATCCCGTCTAAAGCGACATACCAAATAATACCTGGCTGTATTTGCCTAGATTCATTGATTAAAGCGAGCATATTATTGTAAGTCTCATCCTCTGATATTCCAAGGCCTTGGTCACTTTCCCCTTGAACCCATATGATAGCATCGTAATATCTTGCTTTTAAAGCATTGACCATTCCTTCATGATAATAATCAATCCATTGGCGAGTTGATGTACCACCTTCACCGACTATGTTAAATGTAACTTTTCTATTAAAAAGGTCTCCTAGATAAATCCAAACACATCCACCCTTCATTGGATTATTTTGAGTCGGAATTCGAAGCTCAGTTCCAAAATATCCTTTAGGATGATTATCTGAATAAAAATCGTTTACGAAAACTTTCTCTTCTGTGGAATAACAAGACGAAATATCTCCTTGAGCTGGACTGACTGAATTTGATTGCCCAGCAATTAAAAAGACAGGATCATTTCTTCTACCATCGCTATTATTTGCGCATCCAATAATTAACAATAAAATAAAAATATATCTCACAAATTCCCTTATTTTAATTGAGGCGAGAAGACTAGTTTCTCTAGATATTTAGGATGAGGTTTGTCTTCTCAGTTTGCTGCCTGGTTCCAGGATGTGCCACAATATTTCAACCCCGTATCTGTCAGCCCCCAGCGCTTCACAGAACCGTACGTACAAGTTTCTCCACCCATATCATAATTACTAAAAAGATACCATCGCTGATAATGATTTGAAGTCTTGTATCTCCATTGAGGTTAAATATTTGTGGATTTCAGGAAGGAGGCCGTAAGCTGCATGTGATGGGAATAAGCTGCCAAGACTTTGCACCTTTCAACTGGTACTGTGCGAGAGCAATGAATTAAAATATTAAAGAGGTCGGTGTAGAGTCGAGATGTGGCGCGGTTGCCGTAGGTATTGGCTTGTCTGTTTCCGTCCCTTTCGTCTGACGGTGCCCGTTTAGCCTTGCCATAGTTCCGTTTCCACACCCCGCTCATCGAACCGGACATG
>JBEKOL010000042.1:0-29405 GCA_049521775.1 Syntrophales bacterium | reverse complement strand
GGCGCCTCATCCTTGAAGAAATAGGACATGCCCACATTGAGCCCCTTGGCCAGTTTGAGCAGGGTGGCCACGGGCGGCATGACCTCATCAGCCTCGATTTCAGTCAGTATCGCTTTGGAAAGTCCGGTCTTCGCGGCAAGATCCGTCAGGGTAAAAAAGTTTTTTTCACGAAGATACTTGATCTTGCCGCCGATTTTGAGTTCCTTAACGGCAGAACTGGTTTGTTCACCCTGTGGCATCTTATCACCTCCACCGAAACGGTTTAGATCGGTTTAAAAAAAGCATTCACAACCGACAGGTCTTACATCCTGTAAATCGTTAATATAATGCATCCGGAAAATCCCGATGTCAAGAAAAATGCGCTCCAATCATTTCAAGGAATATAATGTAAAAACATAATTGACTTGATCATCGGGGTAGTTGTATTTTGATCCCAAACCGTTCCAGCACTTATGTTACAAAGGGCTGGTGCTGCAACGAGGCCAAATTTCACAAAGCCACATTGTGTAGGCACGTAAATCATAAAAAGTTCCAAAACAAGGATGCAAGTTTATGCAATTCACTTTCGCACACAATAATTTCAACGTACTCAATTTGGAGAAAAGCCTCTCCTTTTACAAGGAGGCGCTGCAACTGACGGAAACAAGAAGGAAAGAAACACCGGATGGTAGCTTCATCCTCGTCTTTCTCGAAGACGGTCGTACGCCGCACCAGCTCGAGTTGACCTGGCTCAAAGACAGGCAGGAGCCTTACAATCTGGGCGACAATGAATTTCACCTGGCTTTCACGGTTGATGATTTTACGGGTGCCCATGCCCTCCATGAAAAGATGGGCTGCATCTGCTACGAAAACAAGGACATGGGAATCTACTTTATCAATGATCCGGATGACTATTGGATCGAGATCCTGCCAAGAAGAAGGTGATCCGTTTTTCGGAAGCGGAAGGGATTGACAGGAGAGATGAAATGGGATCGATGGATAAGGAACACAAAATGAGAGGTCAATATAAGTTCTTCCCCTTCGCCGTGATTATCACTATCTCCATGGGCTTTATTATCGGATGCAGAATGGAAGAAATCTACAGCGGATAGAGCCAGCGTCGGCATTGTCGGCTACGGTCTGAAGGGTAAATCGTTACGGAGCTTCGATGGCGGCGATCTCCGGATTAAGGAGGCTCCCCCCGGCAGCGGATGCCGTTCCTCTTATCAACAATCAACGAAGCGGAGTATAAGTGGTCGGTTTCAAATCGAAATAACCACAGTTCAGGGGGAAAAGGCGTTTCAAGTGCTTCGAGAAAAATCATTGACTTTCATTTCTGATGGGACTAAATTTATGGTCGAGTTATGATTTTATAGTTGACCCAAGATGAACTAGGTTGTCCAGTTCATATCAAGAGAAGATTTTTCATAATGTCGTCAGGGGGTTGGCGTGATCAAGGATCTTATTATCAAGAACAGAGTAAAGTCCCGCCCGCTTTATTTTTATAAAAAATGTAGAAGGAGGTAAGTTTCATGAGCTCATTATATTTGTTGATTGGTGCTTTATGCGTCTTTGCTTTGGCTTATCGTTATTACGCGGCATTTATTGCCGCAAGGGTATTCATGCTGGATGACCGGAATATCGCACCGTCAATCTCCTGTAATGACGGCCAGAATTTCGTTCCCACCAACAAGTGGGTCGTCTTCGGCCATCATTTTGCTGCCATCGCGGGAGCGGGACCTTTGATCGGACCGGTTCTGGCCGCCCAGTGGGGCTGGGGCCCCGGTTTTTTCTGGATACTGATAGGGAGTGTCTTTGCCGGCTGTGTCCATGATATGATCATTCTTTTTGCATCCTACCGCCACCAGGGCCAGTCTCTGTCGGTCATCGCCGAAAGAGACGTCAGTAAGCTCACGGGCGGCGTCACCGCGGTCGTTATTCTCTTTATCATCATCGTCGCTCTCGCCGGTCTGGGTGTGGCCGTGGTCAACGCCCTATTCAACAACCCTTGGGGCGTTTTCTCTATTGCCATGACGATTCCTATCGCAATGTGTGTCGGCATTTACATGTTCAGGATCAAACCCGGGGCAATCGTTTCCGGATCCATCGCCGGGTTTATCCTGGTCTGCGCAGCCGTCTTTTTGGGGCCCTACGTTGCAGACTCCAGTTTTGCCACCTGGTTTACCTTCAGTAGAAAACAGGTATCGGTTCTGTTGCCACTCTACGGTTTCTGTGCGGCGGCTATTCCCGTCTGGCTCCTGCTCGCCCCCCGGGACTATCTCAGCACCTTCATGAAGATCGGCGTCATCGCTGCCCTGGTGATTGGCATGTTCTTCGTGAATCCGTCGATAAAGATGCCCTTCACGACGGAGTTTATGCACGGCGCCGGACCCATCATTCCCGGTCCCTGGTGGCCTTATGTGTTTATTACCATCGCCTGCGGCGCCATTTCTGGGTTTCATGCCCTCATCGGTTCCGGCACCACTCCGAAGATGATCGAACATGAAACGGAAATCAAAATGATCGGCTATGGCGCCATGCTAACGGAAGCTTTGGTCGGCGTAATGGCTCTTCTCTCCGCCGTCTGCCTCAATCCGAACGACTATTTTGCCATCAATACCTCTGCGGCCGTATATGCGAAATTACAAATGTCCGTCGTCGATCTGCCGGTCCTCAATCAGTTGGTCGGGCTGGACGTCTCTCATCGTCCGGGGGGCGCCATTTCCCTGGCCGTGGGTATGGCCCATATCTTCGCCAATATCGGCGAGGGCCTCCGGCATACGATGAAGTACTGGTTCCAGTTCATCATCATGTTCGAGGCGCTGTTTATCCTGACGACTATCGATGCCGGAACCCGCGTGGCCCGCTATATCCTTCAGGATATACTCGGCTATGCCTACAAGCCGTTCGGTAAGAAAGACTGGATCCCTGGCTCTATTTTGACCAGTGCCCTCGTCTCCCTGTGCTGGGGTTATATGCTCTACACGGGCGATATCTCCTCCATCTGGCCGATGTTCGGCGCCACGAACCAGGTCCTGGCATCCTTGGCCCTGGCGATCGGAACCACGATCATCCTCAGGATATGTGCCAAGAAAAGCTACGCTCTGATTACGTTTGTTCCCTGCGTTTTTATCACAATCACCACTTTTGCCGCGGGGATCATGAATGTCCAGACGTACCTGGCAAAAGATCAGATGCTGAACGCCTGGCTAAGCATCGGGATTCTCATCCTTGTGGTCATAATCATGGTGGAAAACATACGAGTCCAGATAAAGTTGCTCTCGACCGACAAGCCTATCGGCATGAATGTCGAACGTAGCGTGGTTTACTGCCCGGAGATCCCCGTTGGCGCTCCACCCGACGCGAGACCTTGATTTCAAAAGTAATTATTTCTAAAGAAGGGAGGATCTTACGATCCTCCCTTCACTATTTAAAAAAATTATGATTGCGGTTTCCGACAAAGCCCGTGACTACCTCTTGAAAAAAAATGGGGCCCTATACTTTTTTAAGATCGGTCCTATTAGTCTGTGTTGAGGACGAATCAATTTTGGCCCCTCCGTGCGAATGGGCAAGCCGAAAAATATCAACTACTATAAAGTTCAGATTATCAACAAAATCTACGTTTACCTGCCGCAGGATTTCTTGTCGCCTTACCCGCTTACGATCGAGCTCCATAACTGCCTGGGCATCAAAATGCTGCATCTTGCGGGTTGGAAGCTCATCTGAATTTTACACCTGCTCATGTCCATACCGTGAAAGGCTGAAAAGAATATGGAATCCTCTCAATTTCTCAAGCCGCTGGAGATTCCCTCCGACATGAGTGATCAGGAGATATCCTTTTTTGCCTCCGAGGCGTAGTGGTTCGATTATGTGCCATCTGCTTCGGTCATCAAGCGGGCAGAGAGCGGCCGTTTCCTCAAAATCAGGATCTATATGACTTGAATTTCTTCTCCGCTTCGAAAGCGGTGAAAATCCTGGCACTGAACTGCGGCAGTTCTTCTCTGAAATATTCTCTCTTTGACACCGTCCAGGCTCTTCTGCTCCTGGAAGGCGAGATTGAAAAAATCGGTTCCGGGGACGCCATCCATAAAGTCTATAGCCCCGGACAAACGGAAAAGATGATCAAAAGAACGTCATGACAATGAAAGACGCCTTTGACGTAATATTTGGCACGCTAACCGATCCGGCTTGCCGGGCCATCAGCAAACTGTGTGATCTCAATGCCATTAGCAACCGGGTTGTTCACGGTGCGTAGCCTTCGTGAATGCCTTCCTTATCAATGAAAACATCATCAAGTCGATCCGTGCGTTCTGCTGCCTGGCGCCGCTGCATAACCCTTACAACTTGGCGAGTATTGAGCTCATGCGGGGACTTCTGCCTTCCATTCCGCAGATGACCGTTTTTGACACCGCCTTCCACCAGACCATGCCCATTCATGCTTATACCTACGCCCTTCCGGATGAGCTCTGTGAAAAAGAACTGGTCTGTCGTTACGGGTTCCGCGGCACTGGAGATATGGTTGCACTGAGGACGATAAAAATGGCGGAACTCTAATTCTGAATGTGGTAAATGTTCTGGGGGCAGGTCAAGGTGGTTCGAGACGCCGTGGAGTTTGTATGCAATCGCATGCAGATGCAGGATGAACATATGGCGTAGATATGGCAGATTTTTGGAGACAGAGTTGGAACTATCTTGCCGCTCTTTGAGACGGAGGTCAAAGGCGCAAAGAAACTGACCAAGATGACGGAGCATCTTTTTGCGTCTTAGAAGATGCCGACATTTACAAACGTCGATGTGATAGAACATCGGGATTGACAAGATTCGGAGGGACTTTACCGCTCAGGCCGGCGATGAGATTTTCAACTGACATGCTGGCCATCCTGTAACGCGTTTCCAGTGTGCCGCTCCCTACGTGTGGGAGCAGGATAGCATTATCCAGTTCTGCTAAACCGGGCGTGAGGGCAGGTTCATTTTCATAGACATCCAGTCCTGCGCCGCCTATCTTCTTTTTTTTCAGCGCCTGAAGCAGGGCTTTTTCATCTACAACGGGACCTCTCGATGTATTAATCAGATAAGCCGTAGGCTTCATCAAGGACAATTCTTGGCTGCCTATAAGATGTTTAGTCTGGTCCGTGAGAGGAACGTGAAGGGTTATGAAGTCCGATTGCGAAAGTAATGTTTTCATATCCACGTATTTTGCCATGAGTTCCTTTTCTTCAGATATGCCAATCCTGCTGCGGTTGTGATACAGGATAGGCATATTGAAACATCTGGCCCTTTGCGCTACAGCCTTTCCGATTTTTCCCATACCGATGATTCCGAGTGTCTTACCCGTAACTTCACGACCCAAAAAAAGCATAGGCGCCCAGTATAGGAAACGTCCTCCCCTCGTCATCCGGTCGCCTTCCACCAGCCTCCGGGAAATGGCTAAAATCAATGCAACGGCGAGTTCTGCAGTCGCATCTGTAAGCACACCGGGTGTATTTGAGACAAGTATTCCCCGCTTCGTAGCTGCTATGACGTCTATATTATTGTAGCCAACGCCAAATTGCGCGATCATTTTCAAACGACTCGCCCTGCCAAGTACGTCCTCATCGAGAGTATCAGTTATCATGGAAAGAAGGCCATCTTTATCCTTGATTCTATCAAGAAAGTGTTTCCTGTCGAGGGGCTTGTCTTCAATATTTATATCCGCTTCATATTTCTTCGACAGATCCGCCATGATACTTTCCGGCAGACGTCCTGTGACCAGTATTCGCTTCTTCATCACGACCTCAATGATTCTTTTTTATTTTGTATGAGATACTCTGATATGAATGTATACACTATTTCTCTGTCCTGTGAAAGTTTGATTTACCGTGTAATGGTCTGGGCGTCAGCAGGGAGCTTGATTTAAGCCAGAAAATATGACATTCTCTATAAGTAAAATATCTAAAGAAGAGGCAGGTGTTTAGATATATGGACTACCGGGTTATAATAGTCGGCTGCGGTCCGGCGGGAATATTTACGGCGCTGACCCTTGCGGAAAGGGGCATCGATGGTGTCGTCCTCCTTGATCAGGGCAACGATCTCGAAAAACGTGAGCGGGGTGCTGTAAGAGACGTGCTCTGCGGGTGGGGTGGAGCCGGTGCCTTCAGCGATGGTAAGCTCAACATCTCTACGGAGGTTGGGGGATACCTATCCGAGTTTCTCGACAAGAACACATTAATAGAGCTTCTGCATAGTACAGACCGAATTTTTGTCAAATATGGTGCGCCGGACCGCATCTTCGGCGATTCAACGATGTCAGTCGAGGAAATTGCTGATCAATCACGTGCAGCGGATCTCGAATTTATTCCCACGGTTATTCGTCATATAGGCACGGAAAACTGCAAGCGCATTTTAAATAACATGCGAAAAGCCCTTGACGGTAAAGTCGAAGTCAGGACATGCAGCCAGGTGCAATCATTGCTCGTAGAAGAGGGAAAAAGCAGAGGTGTGAAACTCACCGGCGGTCAGGTGATCAACAGTGATTTTGTCGTTGTTGCACCCGGCAGGGTCGGCGCCAACTGGATGAAGGGAGAGGCAGATGCATTGGGACTTACGACAACGACGAGCCCCGTAGACATCGGCGTCCGCGTAGAGCTGCCGGCTACGATTCTCAAGAGGATTACGGACATCACCTATGAACCCAAGCTGATTTTCTATTCAAAGACGTTCGATGACAAGGTCCGCACCTTTTGTATGAATCCTTATGGCGAGGTCGTGATTGAGGAAAACGAGGGAATCACAACCGTAAATGGTCACAGCTATGCCAAACGAAAGAGTGACAACAGCAATTTTGCCGTGCTCGTAAGCAGTACTTTTACGGAACCTTTTCGTGATCCCATCGCATACGGTCGCTACATTGCGAGGCTGGCAAATCTCTTGGGCGGTGGTGCGATAATTCAGAGGCTGGGAGATTTGCTTGCCGGCAGGAGATCCACGCGAGAGCGCATCGACCACTGTGTCACAAGGCCTACACTGCTCCAGGCCACACCGGGCGACCTGAGTTTCGTATTTCCGTATCGTCATTTGCAGAGCATCATCGAGATGCTTCAGGCTCTCGATAAACTTGCTCCGGGAGTTTTTTCTCGGCACACCCTGCTGTATGGAGTGGAGGTTAAATTTTATTCTAATCGCATCGAAGTATCGCCGGAAATGGAAACAAGGGTGAGAAATCTTTTTGCCATCGGCGACGGAGCCGGGATCACGAGGGGCTTATTGCAGGCATCGGCGAGTGGCGTATTGGCGGCGAAGGCTATTTCTTCGCGTATAACAGGGATTCGCCGTGACAAATAGGATTGAATTAACTTTTTCAGTCAGAAATTTTCCGCCGTGTAAATGGCCAATTTTCCGTAATCAGGAGGCGAAATGAAAATTGTTGTTAAGAGAGGGGAGATTGCTGAGTTCAGAACAGAGGCGACAATTGTGCCATGCTTTGAAGGCGGAAGAGAACTGCAGGGCAAAGTGAAGCTTCTGGATAAGAAGAGCGGCGGATTGATAAAAGAGATTATCGGCGCCGGCGATTTTGAAGGCAAGCATCTTCAGGTATCCGTGACATATACAGGGGGAATCATAGCTGCAAAGCGGATTGTCCTTGTGGGTGTCGGTAAAAAAGCGGATTTCACCACGGAAAAATTGAGGGGCGCATTCGCGACGGCAGCTCGGCACGTAAGATCACTCAAGATTGAAGAGTTCTCCACGTCAGTGGATTTTATATTCCTCAAGAAACCGCTCGATGAGATAGCCAGGGCTGTTGTCGAGGGCGTTTCCCTGGGCCTTTATCAATATACGTCCTTTAAGACGGTCGACAGGGATAATATAAAAGCGATAAGGAAATTTACAATACTGGGGGAAAACGAGAAAGCATATAATATCGTAAGAGCTGCAGCAAAGGAGGCGGAGATTATCTCGTGTGCTGTGTCCTTCGCTAGGGATATGGTGTCCGCTCCGGGAAACGAAATGACGCCGACAGATATGGCACATGAAGCGAGTAAGATCGCCAAGAGAAGGAATGTTAAACTGAGGGTGCTCGATGAAAAGGAGATGAACAAGCTTGGCATGAGCGCCTTTTTAGGCGTTGCCAAGGGAAGTGAGGAGCCGGCGAAGTTCATCATCCTGGAATACCGGGGAGCAAATAAGTCTGATCCTCCTGTAGCTCTGGTCGGCAAGGGATTGACCTTCGATAGCGGAGGCATATCAATAAAGCCATCGGAGAAGATGGATGAGATGAAATCCGACATGGCAGGGGGCGCCGCGGTCATGGGCGCCATAATGGCAGCGGCCGATTTGAGTCTCAAAGTCAATGCTGTTGGCCTGATACCTGCTACGGAAAACCTGCCTGGCGGTAGGGCGTATAAACCCGGCGATATTCTAAAATCATTGTCGGGTCAGACTATTGAAGTCTTGAGTACGGACGCGGAAGGCCGCCTGATTCTTGCCGATGCTCTTACGTATGCCGGAAGGTTCAAGCCGGCAGCCATTATTGATCTTGCCACATTGACTGGTGCCTGTGTTATTGCCCTGGGCGATCACGTTACGGGAATGATGGGCACGGACGATGAGCTGAAGCATAAGATCCAGGATGCAGCAAATGCCACGGACGAGAAGGTCTGGGAGCTTCCTCTATGGGAAGATTATCATGAAATGATAAAGAGCGATGTGGCGGATTATAAAAATCACGGCGGAAGACCTGGCGGGGCAATAACAGCCGCTGCATTTCTAAGCAAGTTCGTGGGCAACTACCCCTGGGTGCATTTAGATATAGCAGGCCCGGCATGGCTTAAGATGGACAGACCCTATATCCCCAAAGGGGCGTCCGGTGTTGGTGTCCGCTTGATGGTGCAATTCCTAAAAGACTGGCAGAAACGGAATTAAAGTTGATGACCCATGGGGATGCTTCTTGAAATCAAAAACCTCAGCACCCATTTCAACACAGACTACGGTGTAATAAAGGCTGTTAATCGTGTCAACCTTGCCATTGATGAAGGGGATACATTAGGGGTCGTTGGCGAGTCCGGTTGTGGAAAAACGGTACTCGCCTTGTCCATTATGCGTTTAATACCAAGCCCGCCCGGCAAGATCGTCTCCGGTAATGTCTTCTTTAATGGCGTGGATCTCCTAAGTCTCGATAGTGAAGAGATGCGCAAGGTCAGGGGCAAGGATATCTCCATGGTTTTTCAGGAGCCGATGACTTCTCTGAATCCCGTCTTGCGCATAGGCGATCAGATCACAGAGATTATAAAGCTGCATTTGGGGCTTGGACGGAAGGAGGCCATGGACCGCGCCATGGAAATGCTCTCGCTTGTGGGTATGCCTTCACCCGAGACAGTCGTCAGGGATTACCCCCATCAGATGAGTGGCGGCATGCGTCAGAGGATCATGATAGCCATGGCGCTATGCTGTGGTCCCAAGCTTATGCTTGCAGATGAGCCGACAACAGCCCTTGATGTCACCATCCAGGCTCAGATTCTGGAACTGATAGGCAGGCTGAAAAAAAATATAGGAACATCTGTAATCCTGATTACCCATGATCTCGGCGTGATAGCCGAAGCTGCAGAGCATGTGGCCGTCATGTACACCGGGCAGGTTGTCGAATACGCCTCTGTGGAGGATCTCTTCTCTAGGCCGCTTCACCCGTATACAGTGGGTCTCATGGAATCGATCCCCAAAATTCAGGCTGCTTACGGACGGGATGAATATCTGAAAGTCATACCCGGCGTTGTTCCTAGTCTTTATAATCTTCCCCGAGGATGCACTTTTCAGGACAGATGCCTTCACACAATGCAAATTTGCAGAGAGGAGGAGCCGCAATTGAAGGAACATTTGCCGAGGCATAGAGTACACTGCTGGCTTTATGAACAAAAATGAAGATGGTCTTGGTTGATATTCAGGGAATAAAAAAATACTATAGCTTCCGTGCCGAATTCCTCGCGCGAGAGCGAGCCCCCATCAAGGCTGTTGACGGCGTGTTCCTTAAAATATACGGCGGTGAGACTCTGGGCCTTGTCGGTGAGAGCGGTTGCGGGAAATCCACCCTGGCAAGACTGATTATGAGGCTCGATCTCCCTACGGAAGGCAGGATCTTCTTTCAAGGCGAAGACATCTTCAAATTATCCGGCAAAGATCTGAAAGCCTATCGAAAGAAGGTACAGATTATTTTTCAGGATCCATATGCATCTCTGAATCCCCGAAGAACGGCAGGGAGCACCATCGGGGAACCGCTCCTCATCAATCAGATAGGTGATCGTGGGGGAAGAGCCGTCGAGGTCGCCCGTATTATGGATATCGTCGGGCTGACAAGGGAACAGAAGGACAGGTATCCTCATGAATTCAGCGGCGGTCAGAGGCAGCGTATCGGTATCGCAAGGGCCATTATTCTCAAACCGCAATTGATCGTTGCCGATGAGCCGGTTTCCGCACTCGATGTGTCTATCCAGGCGCAGATCTTGAACCTTCTTAAAGATCTGCAGAAGCAGTTTAATTTGACCTACATATTTATTTCGCACGATCTCAGTGTGGTAAGGCATGTGAGCGACAGGATTGCGGTGATGCACTTCGGTAAAATCTTCGAACTTGCTGACAACAGCGAACTCTATGAGCATCCTCTGCACCCGTACACTTTGGAACTTCTGTCAGCGGTGCCGGCACCTGATCCCGGACGCAAGAAGCAGCGGTTGATGGGGGAAAGAGAGATTGCAGGTACAATCGAAGGTCCGGGGAGATGTCCATTTTATCCGCGGTGCCCCGCCAGGATTGAGATATGTGAGAAGGACGAACCGCCGTTGAAAGACCGGGGTGGCGGACATTTCGTGGCATGCCACATGGAAGGATAAGCGGTATCCGCTATCTATTATGATCATGTATCATTGGCCGGTGACGCGGAGATTCTGATATGCGGGAGGATAATGTCTTCTTTAGAACGGGTGCTAAACATAATTTGTAGGATATCAATTCTTTTTTTCAATCACACGGAATTCTCTTTTCTTCCAGAATAAGATGATAAAGAAGACAAACAAATTTGAGATGGGTTGCGCCGCCCATACGCCCGTTAATCCAAAGAGGGCCGGAAGAAAAAAAAGCATAGGTATAAGAAGGAGGGTGTCACGTGTCATTAATAAAATCATGGATGTTAATCCCTTGCCCAAGCCGATAAACATATTGATCCAAACAAGATTGGGACCGACCAAGAGGAGCATGGTGGCAAATATCCTCACGGCAGGCACGGCAATATCCAACAGTTCCTGATCACTCGTGAAAAACAGCAGAATAGGGTAGGCCAATACTTCAAGAACCACAAAGGCGGTTGCTGAAAAAAGGACAGATATTTTGACGGCAACATTAACCGTTTCCATGAGCCGTTTATGGAGCCCGGCGCCCTCGCTGAAGCCGACCATCGGCATAATGCCGTGTCCCAGGCCAAACAAAACCATAATAACAAGTTGATTGATCCGGAAACAAAGACCAAGGGCTGCGATAGCCATGGGTCCGAAGGCTCCAAGGACATGGTTATAAACTATCATGACGAAACTGAAGACAAAGTTCATGATAACTGAAGGGAAACCCGTCTGATAAATAGAGGCCATTATGGAGAAATTGGGGATCATGTGTGACCATTTTAGATTATACCTGGACGCATCTATTCTCAGATAATACAGGGAGAGAAGGCTCGCCAGAAAATATGAGACAACCGCGGAAATGGCGGCACCCAAAATGCCCAGCATTGGAAAGAAACCAAAACCAAAAATGAGGAAAGGATCGAGGATCGCGCCGGTCAATGACATGACCAGTATGACATACATTGACGCCTTCGGATTTCCTTCTGCTCTAAGCAGGTTATTGGAAATCATGAGGAACAGTAAGAAGGGTGAACCAAATATGACGGTGGTTATGTATTGTCTGGACATGGGAAAAATGTCACCGGTGGCGCCGAAAATCTCCAGTATTCTATCGGGATAAATAAGTGTAATTACGATGATGACTAATCCCAGTACGACGGAAAGAAGTGCTCCCTGACCGGCGGTTTGACGAGCCTTCGTATACTGTCCGGCACCGAACATGCGCGCCGCAAACGAACCGGCGCCTACACCTGTACCCACGCCGACGGCGCCAAATATTAGTTGAATGGGGAAACACACGGTTAATGCAGCGACAGCTTGGGGGTTAAACCGGGTTAGCCAGAAAGTATCAACAAGATTATAGAGGGCCATTGCAAACATTGCGGCTATGGATGGCCAGCTCATTTTCAGAAGCAGCGGAAGGATGGGACCTCTCCCGAGGTCAAGACCCTTGTTCTTCATATGTCCATCTTGGATTGAAATGCATCATATGTTATTAGCGGTTTTATAAACGCAAGGACTGACCACGAAAGAGGAGGAAATTACGCAATCCACAGGAATTCTGCGTCCGCAGGCATAGCGAGTCCATCGGTAAATGTATCGGCAAATCTTTGCATTCTTAGCCGTATAGTAATATAGAATGGTCTTTCGCATACACGGATTACGAATACATATCAATATAATTTAGGCACGAGAGAAGTATATTTGCAAGTTACAGGGCCGTGGTGAAAATGCCTTTCAATTTGATTGTTATATTGGGGCCGACAGCTTCAGGCAAGACGAAATTGGCTGCACGTCTGGCAAGGGATAGGGGCTCCGAGATTATATCGGCAGACTCGCGGCAGGTATACCGGGGCATGGATATAGGGACAGGCAAAGATTTTGGGGAATATGTTGTCGATGGACTGGCTGTTCCCTATCACCTCATAGACGTTGTAGATCCGGATTATGAATTCAGTGTCTTTGATTATCAAGCTAACTTTTCGCGTGTCTTCACTGACATTTCGTCAAGAGGCCTAGTTCCGATCATGGTCGGTGGAACGGGTCTGTATATTGAAGCGGCAATAAAGGGATATAGGTTGTTGAGAGTTCCGGAAAATCCATCCTTAAGGCATGAACTCGAAAAAGAAGAAATGAAGGAATTAGCGAAGCGACTTATCAAGCTCAAGCCAGCGGTCCACAATACAACTGATCTGTTGGATCGAAAGCGCCTGGTGCGCGCCATAGAAATTATGGAGTTTACAAGAGCTCACAATAGTCACGAATCTCATTTTCCCTCGATAGTTGCATTGGCTGTCGGTATCCGCTGGGAACGTTCCGAATTGCGCCAGAGGATTACGGATCGCCTCAATGTGAGATTGAAGGCCGGCATGATTGATGAGGTGGAAAGGCTTCATCTGTCGGGTATAGGATGGGAAAAACTGGATTTCTTCGGTCTTGAATACCGCTATGTCGGACTCTATCTCAGAGGCGCGATAAGCTATAATGAAATGTTTCATAAGCTCAATACACGCATTCATCAATTCGCCAAGAAGCAGGAAACATGGTTCAGACGCATGGAGAAAAAAGGCACTACGATTCACTGGATAAACGGCGATGATTACGGGAAAGCAGCAGAGATCATAAACGGGCTGATGAAATAAAACGTGCATTTATCGCAATAAGGGGATATTAAAACCCAATTATCTGCTTTGCGTAATCGTAAGACGATTCTTACGTGGACTACGCTCATTTAGAGAATGGAGGTTGAAACGGAGAGGTTGAATTGAAAAGTTCAAACGCAGATAATTTTATTCAGTAGTGGAGGATTAGTGATGATAGATGAAAAATATATCCGCACCTTGCTTATCATTTTCTGCCTTGTCATCCTTACGCTTGGTGGCTGCGGATCAAAAGATGAAAAACAAGTGAGCACGCAAACTGACCTTCAAAAGCCGGAGGCGCAGTCAGAAGAAATAGTTTCTGCAAACCCTGCTTCGCCCGGGGTTGCACCAACCGGAGGGTCTGCAGTCGTTATAGATGTTGATGGCTCTAAGCTTACCCAGGGTCAGGTTGAGACAGAAATTAAGAAAATAATGTCTATAATTAAGAAGCAGGTTCCTGCCGACCGTCTCGAGCAGGCCAAGGAGAACGCGAGAAAGCAGGTGCTCAGTGACTTTACCGCAAAGACACTCCTGACAAACGAGGTGAAAAGACTGAACATCAGCGCAAGCGCCTCGGAGGTGAAAGAGGCTGAAGAGCAGGTAAAGAATGATCTTCCTAAAGGCACGACAATTGATGATCTCATGAAGAAGAACAAGATCACGAAGGCACAGATGCAGGAAGATTTGCGGTTCAGGATCAAAATCAGTAAACTCGTTATGATGCAGATGTCGGGTAAACCTAAACCGACGGATAAGGAAATAAATGAATTCTATCAAAAGAACAGAGACAAGTTCAAGATGCCTGAGTCTGTTCATGTCAGACATATCCTGGTAGCAAAAACAGCGGACGACGATGAGAAGATCAAGGCGGAAAAGAAGGCAAAGGCGGAGGATTTACGAAGACAGTTGCTGGCGGGAGCGAATTTTGCGGAAATAGCGAAAAACAATTCTGACTGTCCCAGCAAAGAAACGGGCGGTGATTTGGGTGTATTCACGCGGGGCGAAATGGTAAAGCAATTTGAAGATGCTGCATTCTCTCAGGAGGTCAATGCTATTGGGCCTGTTGTGGAAACTGAATATGGTTTCCACATAATCCAGGTGTTGGAGCGTCATGCCCCCAAGGCGCTTGCCCTTGATGACAGGATGAAAGGAAATATCTCGACGTTTCTCGCACAACAGAAGCAGCAGGAGGCCTTTGATGCAATTCTAAAAAAATTGAGGGCCAAGGCCAAAATCACAGTTTATAGGAACTGATGGAACGCTGGTCGTCGTATGCAAGAATCGGGATGACTGATGGAGTCAAGCCATGCATTTACATCTTCGAAAAGTTTTTCACATCCATATGTTAAATGGCAAATATTGTTTATAATCATCCGCAGACATGCTGATCTAAGGCATGTAATGCATGCACGTGATATGCAACTACAGAAATATGTATCCCCGCGCAATTATTTTCTTTGGTTTATAAAATAAGCAAACATGTAATATAATTATCGCCAATAGATCGACATGTCCGAGGATATGCCATATGGGAAGAAACGAAGCTCGTAAGGAAATAGAAAATAATGGATTAATTATAATATCTATCGGTGCCGTGTTAATATATTGGTTTTTCGATTCATTGCTTTCGGGTGTCGTTTTTGTGCGTCTGTTAATAGCGAGTTTGATTGTCACCTACGGCACTTTAACCCAGTATTTGATTAATTCCCACAAAGCCGTTCAGAGCGAACTGAAAAAGGCGCATGATGGCATGGAAGAGCAGGTGAAGGCGAGAACCGCTGAATTGCTGACGGCAAATGAAGAACTAAAAAGGAGTGAAAGATTATTTCATACCCTAGCGCAGGTATCTCCTGTCGGTATCTTTCGCGCTGATGCTCAAGGCGACTTTATTTACGTGAATGATCGTTGGTGTGAGATTGCCGGCATACCGATGGAAAAGGCGGTGGGAAAGAATTGGGCAGACGCAATTCATCCTGAAGAGAGGGAGAGCGTCATAAGCAAATGGTCAGGAAGCGTGCGGGGAAATCGTCCGTTTAATCTGGAATATCAATTTCATCGACCAGACGGCTCATCGACATGGGTGCTAGGCCAAGCTACTGCCGAGTTCAACGACGCGGGAGAAATAAGCGGCTACGTCGGGACCCTCACGGACATAACGGAGCGAAAGCGGGCTGAAGAAGAGCGCATGCACCTGGCTACGGCCATCGGGCAGACAGCAGAAGGTCTTATAGTAACTAATAGAGATTGGGTAATCCAATACGTCAACCCGGCTGTCGAGCGCATAACCGGCTATAGCAAGAATGAGCTCATCGGCAAGCATAGCCGTATTCTCAAGAGTGATAAGCATGACAGGGCCTTTTATAATAATATACGGAACACACTCGCCCGCGGCGAAGTATGGTCCGGGCATTTGGTGAACAGAAGAAAGGATGGTACCTTCTACGAAACGGAGGTTACGTCCTCACCTGTTCTGGACAGCGCCGGCAATATAATAAACTATGTAAGCATCCACCGGGATATCACGCGCGAGGTGAGACTTGAGAGGGAACTCCGCCAAGCGCATAAGATGGAGGCTATAGGTACGTTGGCCGGCGGCATAGCCCATGACTTTAACAACATACTGATGGCTATTATCGGCTACACGGAGATGGCACTTTACAAGATTCCCGAAGTCACAACGCCGGTGCGGCGTGACCTGGAGCAGGTACTCAGGGCCGGTTATAGGGCAAGAGACCTGGTGAACCAGATCCTTGCCTTCAGCCATCAGTCGGATCAGGAGCGAAAAGTCATTGATATAGTGCCGACTCTCAAAGAGGCGCTCAAGCTGCTGCGCTCTTCACTGCCCAGTACCATTGAGATTCGTCAGGACATCGCAATTCCACCGGAAAAAGGGGTTATTCTAGCTGATCCGACTCAGATCCACCAGGTGTTGATGAACCTTTGCACTAACGCAGCACATGCGATGCGGGATAAAGGTGGCGTATTGAGCGTGAGTTTGTCGAGTGTAAAGGCCGACACCTACCTCGTTTCCCGGTATCCTGATCTGAAGCCCGGGCCTTACGTGAGACTGACAGTTGGAGATACGGGCCATGGAGTGGATCCGGCGCTATTGGAACGGATATTCGATCCATACTTTACTACCAAAGGGCCGGGTGAGGGGACGGGGATGGGGCTTGCAGTTGTGCAGGGCATTGTCAAGAGACATGGAGGAATGATCACTGTTCATAGTGAAATTGGCAAAGGGACCACCTTTCATGCGCTGTTTCCAAGGATTGAGCAGGAGATTGCGCCGGAAGCTATGGTGACGGAAGCGCTGCCTACGGGAAGTGAGAGAATCTTGTTCGTTGACGATGAAAAACCCCTTGTTGATCTGGGAAAGGGGATGCTGGAGTCGCTTGGTTACAGTGTGACCATCAAAACGAATAGTCTGGAAGCCCTGGAAACCTTCCGCGCCAACCCTGATGCATTTGACCTGATCATTACTGATGTAACGATGCCGGGCATGACTGGCATAGAGTTGGCAAAGGAACTTATGGCCATCCAGCCGGATATCCCTATTATATTATGCACCGGGTTCAGCGAACTTATAAATGAAAAGCGTGCCAAAGAAATGGGTATTCGAGAGTTTGTCATGAAGCCTTTTGTCATTGGCAAACATGCTAAGATTATTCGCAAGGTGCTGGAGCAGAAGCGATAATAGCGTGGGATCTGCAAGTATGCCGCAATGTGTATATGGCAAACAGAACCGCGTCAGAATGAGTGCTTTTTTTCGGGAAAGATATCTCTTCTCACTTCATCAATATATTGATTGACGGCCTCCTTCATCTGCACATTGAGGTGTGCATATGTCTTAACAAATTTTGGTATGAATTTTTCAAACATTCCCACCATATCATGAAGTACCAGCACCTGACCGTCACAGTCAATGCCGGCGCCTATGCCTATTGTCGGAATTGTGAGGGATTGCGTCAGTGTCTTTGCCAGCGCTGCAGGCACACATTCTAATACGATTGAAAATGCCCCGGCTTCTTCAAGGATTTTTGCATCTTCCATGATTCTCTTGGCTGCCTGTTCCTCCTTTCCCTGAACCTTGTATCCCCCAAACTGATGCACAGATTGCGGCGTCAGGCCAAGATGTGCCATGACGGGGATTCCTGCTGAAGTTATCCTTTTGGTTATTTCGGCCACTTCTCTGCCCCCTTCCAGTTTGACACCCTGGGCACCCGCTTCCTGAAGAAAACGGCCAGCGTTATAAAGCGCATCCTCAGAAGATATCTGATAGGACATAAAGGGCATATCACCGACAACCATGGCATGCTTTACTGCGCGGGACACTGCCTTTGTATGATGTATCATTTCATCCATGGTAACGGGAAGGGTGCTGTCATAGCCTAACATGACCATGCCCAACGAATCTCCTACGAGGATAACATCAATGCCTGCTTCGTCTACAATGAGAGCCGTGGGATAATCGTAAGCCGTTAACATGCATATTCTTTCATTCTTTCTTTTCATGTCGCGAATCACAGCAGTGGTGATTCTATTTATGTTCGTCTGCTTGCTCATTTCGTTACCTCACTTTAGTAATTCTTTAATTAACCGCGCAGTTTCCGGTGACAATGTTTTCTTCTTCAATCCAAGGTCGGCAGTTAAAACGCCAAGTGCGCTGTACGCCGGCCAAAGGTCTGGAAGCTTCTGTCGCAAGGCCTCTGCGTGTTTTCTTATAGTGCCTGCGTCTCCACGTGCTACGGGTCCCGTCAGTGCTTGAACCGTCCCCTTTGACTCGATATTGCCTATGGTACCCATAACAAGGGGCCAGATGGCGCGAATAGCATCATCTCGGTTCAAGCCAAGGGATTGATAAATCTCTTCGACCATATGGATAAGGGTTGTCAAATAGTTTGATGCAATACAGGCAGCGGCATGGTAAAGGGGTTTGTCGGCATCGGAAATGAAAAATGGCGCGCCACCCAAATCCCTGACCATTTGAACAGACCACTCCTTGATTTCATCTCCCGCTGTAATTCCAAATGTGCTGCCGGGAATATTCCTGATAGCACCTTCAATATCGGCGAAGGACTGAAGGGGGTGTATGCTCGCGACATGCGCTCCTGCATTCCGTGCAGACTCAAGAAGGTCAAGTCCTCCCGCGCCGCTCATATGTATGACCTTAGTGCCGGGTTTGATTCCTCCCTCAATCGATATCTTATTGCATACATTGGCGATAGCGTCGTCCGACGTTGCAATAATAATACAATTGGCCGCAAGGGCGGCCTCTGAAAAATTCAGAAACGGCTTGCCCCCTGTATAGACTATGCCCTGAGTTAAGGATGCCTTCGACCTGCTTGCAACTGCAACTATCCTGTATCCCGCCTGGCGGAGAAGAAAGCCAACTGCCGTACCCACCTTACTGAGGCCCAGGATGGCAACAGTGTCCCTTCTTATTTCTTGAGTATTCATAATTAAAAGTTTATAAAATTAAAAAGACCCTCCAGACAAACCCCGGAAGGTCTTAAGACCAAAACACTCTTATTCGACCATTCCGTCTCGGTCCATCCGTCGCGGATCCAAGCGGACAGTCACTTACTATCATAAACAGCTTCAAGCAGTCAATAGAGCAAAATTTGTGATTGAGAAGAAATTTTTGTCATCTTGTAATTGCTTGATCCGTCATATATAAGAACTCTTATTGGATTTAGAGGATCCTGCAACATGAAACACATTGAACTTATGATATTTGACTTGGACGGGACCCTTGTCAATTCTGGAGGGGACATTGTCGCATCCGTAAATTACACCCTCAAGAGCCTGGATATACCGACAAAGAGTCAGGAGGAGATTCTCACTTTCGTGGGAGATGGTGTCAATAAAATGATTGAAAGGGCACTCGGTAAGGATTTTCAAGATCTGTTCGATCGGGCGACGGATATTTTTTCCGATTACTATGCGAGACACATGCTCGATACAACATGCCTGTGCGATTCAGTCATCGAAGTACTCGACCACTTCCGTGAGAAGAAAAAGATCATTATCACGAATAAGCGGAAATATTTTACGCTTAAGATGACAGAGGCTCTGGACATAGCAAAATACTTTGAAGAGATCATCGGTGCGGACAGCACCGCTTACAAAAAGCCGGATCCTCGTTTGTTTATTCCTCTTCTTGAAAGGGTTCACGCTACATATAATGATACAGTCGTGATAGGCGATGGTGTGAACGACATAATGCTCGCAAAGAATACGGGCGTATTGAGTTGTGCCCTTTTGAACGGGCTTACACACAGAGATATTCTCCTTGCCCTGGATCCCGATTATGCTTGTGAAGGACTCCGGAAATTGATTGAGATATTTGATTAAAATCTACGCCGTATCTATGAAATATGATTAGAAAAATTAGAGAAACCATAGAAAAAAATCATCTCCTCGATGAGGGAGAAAAGATTGTTGTGGCAGTCTCCGGGGGACCCGATTCCGTTGCCCTGCTAAAAGTACTGGAGATGCTCTCCTCCGAATACAGACTTACTCTAATTGTGGCTCATCTTAATCATGGACTTAGGGAAGATGCCGCGTCCGAAGAACGATTTGTACGCAAAATGGCCGCAGATATGGGATTTGTATTTGAGAGTAAATTTCTCGATATCGCATCGCTAAGGAGAGGATCTGGCAAGTGTATAGAAGATACGAGCAGGGAAGTGAGATACGATTTTCTAAATGATGTTGCGAAGAAACATGGTTCACGGAAAATTGCGTTGGGGCATCATACTAATGATCAAACTGAGACAGTGCTGATGAATTTCCTGAGAGGAAGCGGTCCGACTGGATTGAAGGGTATGCCGCCCGCCAGAGATTCAACGTATATCAGGCCTCTTCTTGGCGTGACCAGGAGTGAAATAACATCCTTCCTCGAATTGCATGGAATATCGTTCGTGACAGACGTATCTAATGCTGATCAGCGTTACCTGCGAAATAGGATAAGACACACATTGATACCTCTGCTGAAGTCAAGATATAATCCTAAATTAGACGAAAGCGTCAAGACCATGGCGGAGATCATGCGCGTAGAAGACGATTATATGAATATTGCAACCGCTAAAATGCTATCGGCGTGGGGAATGACGCCTGCAGATAGCGAGATCAGGATTTGTATATCTGATTTCTTAGAATGTCATGAAGCTATTCAGAGAAGGATTATGAAACATCTGTTAGAAGAGCGAAGTCCAAATAGTAAGGGCATTGGATTTACCCACATAAAAACCGCTCTGGGACTGGTCCGTTCTGATCGCCCCGGCGCCTATGTGAATCTGCCCTATAATATTGAGGTCAGGCGCGAATATGACGTCCTTGTCATTTCCAGAAGGAAAATAGGTGAAGAAGAAATTCTAAACAAGAGATGCATTGATCTTTATTACGAAGTTACCCCTCCGGGTACCTTGAAAATGGTGGAGTTGGGAAAGACGATGATATTTGAGCTTATAGAAGGCCCTATTGATATGAGGTCAACCGTCCGAGAGTGCGTTTTCATGGACTACGACAGGATATCTCTTCCCCTGGTCATAAGAACCGTCAGACCAGGCGACAGAATACAACTACTGGGCATGAAAGGAATGAAGAAGATAAAATCTGTCTTGATTGACGAAAAGATACCGCTCCGCCATAGAAAAGAGATTCCTTTAGTACTGGATCAGGAGGCAGTGCTCTGGATTGCGGGGCTGCGACTAAGTGAACGCGTTAAAATAACAGAAAAAACAAGACAGATACTGAAAGTAAAATTTGTTTGAAATAATACCGTTGTTAATGTAATTGTAAATTAAGAACTTTAAAACGGTTTTTTGTTGTCATTCGCGCGCATGCGGGAGGCTACGGGGAGGTAATATTGAATTCATTGCAGAAAAACATAGCGCTCTGGCTTTTTATCAGTCTGATTTTCGTACTGCTCTACCATCTTTTTAATCAGCCTAAGAGTGCACAGGAAAATATCATCTATAGCGATTTTGTAAGCTACGCAGAAAAGGGGCAAATCGTTGAAGTGACCATACAGGGCGAAAGTATTTCCGGCAAGCTCAACGACGGCAAAAATTTTAAGACATATGCGCCGAAAGACGCAGGGCTGATTCAGATCCTGAAAGACAAGGGTGTACGGATAGCATCAAAGCCTGCGGAAGAGTCCCCGTGGTATATGAATGTCCTGATTTCTTGGGTGCCCATGCTTCTGCTCATAGGCGTATGGATATTTTTCATGCGCCAGATGCAGGCCGGCGGTGGCAAGGCAATGGCATTTGGCAAAAGCAAGGCACGTCTGGTTACGGATAAATCAAAGAAAGTGACCTTTGCCGATGTGGCAGGTATAGACGAGGCCAAAGCAGAGCTGGAGGAAGTCATAGAGTTTCTCAGGGATCCCAAGAAATTTACGAGGCTGGGCGGAAGAATCCCCAAAGGCCTCCTTCTCGTAGGCCAGCCGGGTACGGGGAAAACACTGCTTGCCAGGGCGATTGCCGGCGAGGCAGAGGTACCTTTTCTCAGTATAAGCGGCTCTGATTTTGTCGAGATGTTCGTCGGTGTGGGAGCTTCGCGTGTGAGGGATCTCTTTGACCAAGGTAAAAAGAATGCCCCATGTATTATCTTTATAGATGAGATCGATGCAGTGGGAAGGCATAGAGGGGCTGGTTTGGGCGGAGGGCATGATGAAAGGGAACAGACTTTGAATCAGCTTCTCGTGGAAATGGACGGGTTTGAATCAAATGAAGGAGTGATTCTCGTTTCCGCGACAAACCGGCCTGATGTGCTTGATCCTGCACTCCTGAGACCTGGCAGGTTTGACCGGCAGGTTGTCGTTCCTCTTCCTGATGTTAAAGGCAGAGAAAAAATCCTGGAGGTACATACCAAAAAGACGCCACTTGCGGATGACATTGATTTTGCGGTTATAGCAAGAGGGACCCCCGGGTTTTCCGGTGCAGACATAGAAAACCTTGTCAACGAGTCAGTTCTTTATGCTGCGAGATACGGAAAAGATAAGGTGCATATGAGCGATTTCGAGTTTGCCAAAGACAAGGTCATGATGGGTGCTGAAAGAAAAAGCATGGTGATAAGCATAGAGGAGAGGAAGAACACGGCTTACCATGAATCAGGTCATGCCTTGGTGGCGAGACTCTTGCCGGGAAGTGATCCTATACATAAAGTTACAATTATTCCTAGGGGCATGGCGCTGGGCCTTACACAGCAATTGCCCGTTGATGAAAAACATACTTATCCGAAACAGTATCTCTTGAACAATATTACCATTCTATTAGGGGGCAGGGCGGCTGAAGAGCTGATATTGAATGAATTTACCACTGGTTCCGGAAACGATATTGAGAGGGCCACGAACCTTGCAAGAAAAATGGTCTGTGAATGGGGCATGAGTGACGAAATGGGGCCGCTGAGTTACGGAAAGAAAGAAGAACAGATATTTCTCGGGCGTGAATTTGCCACGCATAAAGACTACAGTGAAAAGACAGCCCAAAAGATTGATAAGGAAGTAACGCACTTGGTATCGGACAGCTATGAAAAGGCGAAGAAGCTTTTATCAGATCACATCGATATACTTTACAGGATTGCCTCCGGACTTCTGGAAAAGGAGGTTTTGAATACTGTAGAACTCGACGAGATCATACAAATGAAGAGGGAGGATGTGGATGGAAGCGGGAATGCGATACCAGGAGCACAGTAGATTAACTATCGAGGCCCCGCTCGCCATATTTCTTATGCAATGACAGATAAGAGTCGTCCCAGGTGTCTGCATCTTAGGTCTTCATATGAGGCTCTTGAGGTCTTGAGAAAGATCAATTGCGATCCATACGGCATTGAGGCAATGCTGCCCAAGATGATTCATCTTAATATATTACTTGAAGGTATTAAATGTAACATAGCGAATATTATCAAACAAGAGATGCTCTCCGTCGGCGGTGATGCTGCCGTTTCACGCTCAGCAGTATCATGCAGCGTTACGGAAACGGACTGCGTTATCATGGGTACGGCAAAGCAGATACAGCGTTTATCGGATAAGATTTCAATTCAGCCATTAGGATTAAGCATAATATCAAAGGCCATCAAAGAACTTCTTGCGAATGTTTCGAAAGATCTTTTTATCCTCAAGACATGCAGAAGGGAAATTGTCTTGGGAGAGAAGACAGAGATCATGGGCATACTTAACGTAACTCCCGACTCATTCTCTGACGGCGGCTTGTTCAAAGACACGGACGAGGCAGTCGAATATGGCTTGAGAATGACGGATGAAGGTGCAGACATTATAGATATTGGAGGAGAATCTTCGCGGCCGGGTGCGGTACCGGTTCCTCTTAAGGAAGAAATTGCGAGGGTTATTCCTGTCATAAAGGGGTTGGAGAGGTCTATCAAGATTCCGATTTCAATTGACACGACTAAGGCGGAGGTTGCAAGAATTGCCGTGGAAAGCGGCGCTGATATCGTCAACGACGTAAGTGCCATGACTTTTGATAACCAAATGGTGAATACGGTTGCAGACACAGGCGCTGGAATTATCTTGATGCACATGCGTGGAACCCCTAAAGACATGCAAAAAGGAGATTTGTCGTATAGATCTCTCAGAGGAGACATCATTGACTTCCTCGAAGATAAGATTGAAAAGGCCCAAATGGCCGGCATTTCGCGCGAACATGTGATGGTCGACCCGGGCATAGGTTTCGGGAAAACTCAAGAAGACTCAGTGAGGCTGCTAAAATATCTATCAGAGTTCAATGTCCTGGGAAGACCTATCGTGACGGGGCCTTCAAGGAAGGCCTTCATAGGCAGAATAACTGGCGGCGGAGCGATGGAGCGCATAGAGGGAACTGCCGCTGCAGTGACAGCCGCTATCATGAATGGGACAAATGTAGTGCGGGTGCATGATGTGAAGACAATGAAGAAGGTGGCTGCCATGGCCGATGCGATTCTCAGGGCGTAAAGCAGGAACTTAAAATTACATATATACCGGATAGGTGTCTGAAAATGATACATGGAATTGGAACAGATTTTGTGGAAGTTTCGAGGATTGAAAAAATTCTGAAAAGATGGGGGGACCGCTTTCTATACAGGGTTTATGCCAATGACGAAATCGAATATTGCAGAAATAGGGTATTTCCGGCCATACATTTTGCAGCAAGATTTGCGGCTAAGGAATCTTTTCTGAAATCCCTTGGTATCGGACTGGGCATGGGGGTTAAGTTAAGAGAAATTGAAGTGAGCAACAATGCACTGGGAAGTCCGGTACTGAAAATGAATGAAAAAATAGGGAATATCCTTGATAATCTTGGTGTGAACGCGATCCACGTGAGCATGACGCATACGAGGGAACATGCACACGCAATTGTTGTTCTTGAAAAGTGAGGAAATGCGCGAGGACGCGGAACTTGGCGAGAAAGGACGTAGCAGTGACAGGGCGGGAAAAGGTATGGGCTCAAGCTCAAAGAAGACAATTATAGAGTGTCGAAATGGCATGAATGAGCAAACAGGCAAGCTGACGATTACATCTAGTAGCCCTGAAGAAACTTTTTTCATAGGTAAGATTATTGGACGGAATCTCATCGAGAAGGATGTCGTTGCCCTTATCGGCGACTTAGGCACGGGGAAAACCCGCCTCACTCAGGGCATCGCCAGAGGTCTTGGCGTGCCGGATGAGTATCAGATAACGAGTCCGTCGTTTACATTGATAAATGAGTACCAGGGGAGAATGATGCTGTATCATTTTGACCTATATCGATTGTCGCGGGCCTCAGAGATGGATGATATGGGATATGAGGAATATCTTTTCGGAGACGGAGTGAGTGTTATTGAATGGGCTGAAAAAGTAAAAAACATTCTGCCCGATGAAACATTATCTGTCTGGATAAGCTACACTGGTGAAAATGAGCGTAACATAATCATTTCTGGACAGGAGAAAAAAATAGCCATGATTTCGGAAGCATTGGGGAACGGAGGTTTTTAGAGGATGGCCCTTGTTGTGCAAAAATACGGAGGCACTTCAGTTGCAGATATTAGCAAAATTGAGAATGTCGCCAGACGTGTATTGAAATCAAAAGAAGCAGGAAATGACATTGTTGTGGTGCTGTCGGCCATGGCTGGTGAGACAGATAGACTCATACAACTGGCTCACAAGGCCGCTGACGAGCCCGATAGGAGGGAGTATGATGCTCTTATATCAACAGGGGAGCAGTTGACGGTAACTCTTCTCTCCATAATTCTAAACAGAATGGGCGCCCGCGCCAAATCCTTACTGGGGTATCAGGTAAAGATTGTCACCGACAGGTGCTATACAAAGGCAAGAATTTTCAATATCGATACGAAGAGGATATACAAGGAGTTGAAGAAGGGAACTATCGTTGTGGTGGCCGGCTTTCAAGGAGTAGATAAGGATGGCAACATTACGACTTTAGGGAGAGGCGGTTCTGATACGAGTGCTGTTGCCTTGGCAGCGGCACTCAAAGCGGATGTATGTGATATTTATACCGATGTTGACGGCGTTTATACCGCGGATCCCAGCATATGTAGAAAGGCAAGGAGGTTGAGCAAGATATCCTATGATGAAATGCTCGAGATGGCAAGGGCAGGGGCTAAGGTGCTTCAACCGCGTTCCGTAGAACTCGCGAAAAAATATGAGGTACCAGTCTACGTAAGATCATCATTTACGAACGAAGGGGGCACACTGGTGACGAAGGAGGATGTGGAGATGGAAAGGGAAGTAGTGTGTGGGGTAACTTATGACCGTGATCAAGCGAAGATTACAGTGGTTCGCGTTCCTGACAGGCCTGGTATCGCGGCTCGACTGTTTACCCCGCTTGCTCACCATAATATCATGGTCGACATGATTATACAGAACGCCAGCCTGGAGGGCTACACAGATTTGACATTCACTGTATCGCGCAAGGAAATAAAAAAGGCGCACGAGCTTGTTGAACAAGTAGCAGGAGAAATAGGTGCGGACAGAGTTGAGGTAGATCCTGACGTTTCTAAGATATCCATCATTGGCGTGGGGATGATCAGTCATTCGGGTGTAGCCGCAAAGATGTTTTCATCATTAGCCAAAGAGGGAGTGAATATACTGATGATCAGTACTTCCGAGATTAAGGTTTCATGCGTCATACAGGAGAAATATACAGAGCTTGCCGTCTCAGCCCTGCATGACGCATTCGATTTAGATAAGAGATAAGTTCTTTGCAAGATATAAAAAACGTCACAGTTCCCATTTTGCGATATCGCAGAATTTAATAGATGAATATGCAATGTACGGAAAGACAACGTGACGGAACCATCGTTATCGTTGCATTACATCAATTTTTCTTGCGATTTCCTATTTCTCTTCACTATTGCCAGCTCAAATAAGCAATATACCATTTGCGATAAGAGTTTTGGTCCTGTAGTTGTCGGGCTCACCGGCAATGCGGGCTTTAACGGCATCTTTTATGTACGCGAGGAAGCAAGAGTTTGTGATCTATTGGGGGCTGCCGGTATCAGAAATCCTGAAGCATTTGATCAGAAAATGCTCAGTGAACGGCTTTCAACAGGCAAGAGCGTCGTCACGGAATCCTATGGACGCTTAAGAATCGTGGAAATGAATAATGGAATAGGGTGGCCCTCGAGAAGACTGCATGCCAGATTATTCAATTCAGAGAAAAGTCGGAAGGATATCAGAGTGTTGAGGTTTTGATGAAGATTCGCGGCATCAAAGACAAGAAATTCCAAAAGCTCAAGAGCTATTTCTACACGGATGATGTACCGAGCAAATGACAGCGTCAAAGAGATGAAGTCTGTTATCTGTATTTATCGAGATAACTGAGGACCCTCTGTATATATACCTGTGTCTCGCGGTAGGGAGGTACACCCCTGTGCCTGATTACCGCATTCTCGCCTGCATTATAGGCAGCCAGAGCTAAAGGAAGATTTCCGTTGAAATAATTCAAGAGATACCGCAAATATTTTACGCCGCCTTCGATATTGTTCTCCGGATGGAAGGAATCCTGCACTTGCAATGACGAGGCGGTTGCCGGCATCAATTGCATCAGTCCCCTGGCCCCTTTTCGAGATACGGCCCGATGGTTGAAATTCGATTCCGCTTTTATGATTGCCTTAATCAAGGCAGGCTCTATCTTATGTTTTTCTGATGCCTTATTAATCAAGTCATCATATTGTGATATATTATATCCTAACTTACTGTCGAGAAGGATACGTTTCTCCCTCATGATAAGAACGTATTTGACGCCGCTTTCGGTAGGGACGTTTGTCAAATGGATAACGCCCTGTGCATCTTCGTACTTGTATATATCAGCAGAGGCGGGTGAGGCGATGCTTAAAATCATCAGTAATGGCACGAGGACAAACAACTGCATAGTGACCTCATTTAGTCTTCTCGGAACAAGGTAAATGCTAACACATCCGACTGCACTTTTATAAGAATACTACATGATAAGCTTGATTTCAAGAACTTTGTGTAATTGTTCCCGGCAGAGGTACCCGCTTTCATAGTCCTTGACAGAGTAATGTCATGGTGATAGTGACAGTACAATTATCATTTACCAAATGTCGGGGCGTGGCGCAGCTTGGTAGCGTATCTGAATGGGGTTCAGAGGGTCGGAGGTTCAAATCCTCTCGCCCCGACCATCTAATTATCTTATTTATTTGGCTTTTGTCTTTTAATTTTCATTCACTAAACGTTCACCAAATTCGATGGAGATTCCGTAATTTTTCATCCAGGTGACTATTGGCAAACAGATAGTCCTAGGCGCCCAAATACCAACAAATATCTTTCTGTTTCTTTCTATATCGGTTTTTAAATCAATAATCTTTAGCCGACTGTCGTTCCGCTAAATCATAAAAACTTGTTGTTATGTTCCGGAATACGGTGCTGCCTTGCAGCGGAATGGGGGCAGGTCATTAAAGAGATTCAAGATGATGTTGGTAATGATAAAGACCCCTTAAAGAAAGTCAGATCATTTTTTTCTGATACAATTCAAACTTAATGGAAATGAGCATGTGAAAATATGCAGCAGTTTTGGCTGCCCATCGATGGAGTGCTTTAAATGGCAGACAGCAGCAAAGATGCGACTAAACAAAAAACGAACGCCCTCGGCATCATGGGCGGCACTTTCGATCCCATTCATGTCGGTCATCTAAAGGTTGCGGAGGTCGTGAGATCAAAATTGGCCTTAGACAGGATTGTTTTTGTTCCGGCCTACTGTCCTCCCCACAAATCGATCAGTGACATCACACCGGTTAAACACCGTTTTGCCATGGTCAGCGAGGCGATTGCTGGAAATTCCCGATTTGAAGTGTCGGGAATAGAGAGGGGATATCAGTGTCCCGTATATGTCGGCGACACGATCCGGGCATTCAAAGAAATGGAGGGCGACGACAGAAATATTTACTTCATAACGGGTTTGGATGCCATATTGATTATTATCAACTGGCACCAAGCAAGAACCTATCCCGGCCTCTGTCAGTTTGTCGCCGTCACAAGACCGGGGTATGACAAAGGCGAGATCGAAAGCAGAATTCCCGATGATTTCCGTTCTTATATCACCATCGTCGAAGAACCGTCATTGTCTGTTTCTTCCAGCGAGATTCGTCACAGAGTAAAGACCGGCCAGTCTATAGAGGACATGGTTCCGAAGGCGGTCAAGGATTATATTTGCCGACATGGATTGTATGTCTAAAATTATAAGGTCGGCTTTCGCTTGGGTGCCATGAGAAAAAGAATTATGCTCATGGACTTCCCTAAACTTGAATATTCGACTTTACAAACACTCTCAGATTAAGTCTCGTCACTTTTAAAGAGTTCACCTACCTATACGTAACATAATCTGATTTCACTATTGATATTAATGTGTTAAGTTGTGTTTAAGATTTCATAGTTTTGTTCTCTCGTCAAGGATTATCTGGG
>JBEKOL010000041.1:0-30085 GCA_049521775.1 Syntrophales bacterium | reverse complement strand
CGATCTGTCTGCTGATAGGAGATTGATTTTAAAGATTGAGCTATACACATAAACTTTAAAAGAACAGAAGCTTCATTCGCCTATGAAAAATAAGAGACTTGCTTTTTTACATAGGAGGATTACGGATTGAAGACAGCAACGTTTAATATCAGGGGCGCGGGCATAGCCCGTGTGCACTGGAGGGCAAGGTTGGACATATTCTCTTCATAGGCATGTTTTCTTATATTTATTTTGGCTCGACCACAACCCCTATACACTTATAGCCTTTGTAAAATGGAAACGTAATAATTTACCAACCTAATTCTGTTTGAACATCTTTAAGTTTGACTTCAACGTTTCTTGCGTGGGCTTCTTCTTGCAATTTATCAAGACAGCCCTGCTGAGTGTATGCACTGACAATGATTTCCGCTGGTTGATTCGGACCTGATGCAGGTTTGTAGTATTGCGGTCCACAACCGACAAGCGATAGGAAGCCTGCCAATAGGAAAAGCCTAAAAGTGACCTTTTTCATAGTCGCTTTCTCCTTTCGGATTAGATTCAGTCTTCCTTCCTGTCTTTTACTGTTATGACAAGAACCGGAAGTGCTCAGCAATCATACACTTATTTCTGCGCGTGTTTCCATCCCTACGTGGTATGTGATTCTCATTTTATCAACATTACAGGTACATGAGAATCATGCAGCACCCTGAGAGCCACACTACCAAACACTAATTCCTTCATGCCGGTATAACCATGTGTACCAATAACAATTAGATCAACAGCATTATTTTGGGCGTACTCAACGATACATTTCGCGGCCGTACCTTCCAATATTTCTGCTTTGACTTTAATACCCTCGGAACTGAGTTGAGTTTCTATACCTGCAAGGTATTTTTGGGCGCTCTTGAACTGAGCATTCATCAGGGGGGAAATATTAAAGCTTTCGGAGATCCCCATTATGGGGATCTCGACGACATTCAAAAGGACAACCTCTTCGACGCAACCTTCTTTTGCCAAGCTCTTTACGAAAGGTAAGGTCTTTTCAGCTAATATCGAACCGTCGAGGGGAACAATAACTTTTTTAAACATATCCAACATCTCCTTCATATTTCTAACATTTGAGTCGAGCAGACCGGTTTTCCCCGACAGTTGACGTTTGTTTTCTCCTTTAGCCGTCTGTTTCCCGGCGGTGCCACAGTATTTCAACCACGCATCTGTTGGCCAGTTAATATGTGAGATAACATTGTCTATTCTTCCTATATAATTATATCAAATTTAATCGGAAAGTGCATTTCAATTATTACTACTTGAAATCTTGGATATCAATCAATGTTGAAGATTTTAGGAAGTTGACGTAGGTTCTGCCGCAGATTTATATGTCTTTATTTGTTACCCTTGACTTAACTTTTTCAATCAGGATAAAGTAGCCGGCGCTTAACGGAGAAAGGTTAAGACAGAATGCTGGAACCCCGCAAATTATTGACGTTTGAGTTCTTAGGGCTGTGTGTGGTGACATTTCTTGCTTTCTGCAATATCACCATCTTCTACGATCTCTTTAATTACCTTTCGACGATAGGTATACCTGCGGATCTGCGCGGGCTAGTAATCGGCTCCTACTCGCTCACTGCAATGGTACTTTACCTGCTGGTGAGCCCCTTTCTTACTGCCACCAACGCGCCGCGCACTATACTGTTTGGAATAGTGGTGGTGACTTTGTGCGGCATGAGTTACCTCTTCGTCCATACCTTCTGGGGTCTGCTGGGTCTGCGCATGGTTAACGGATTGGGGCAGTTCCTCATGGGCGCAGGAGCAATGACGCTCCTGGTATCTGTCATACCGAAGGAAAGAAGCGGGCAAGCATTTGCTATTTACTCCGTAGCCATCCTTTTACCCTATGCGACAGTGCCCGCAGTGATGGATGCCCTGGTTTTCCTTATCCCCAGTCCACCGCATGGTTACGCTGACGCCACGGTAACAATGATTCCGGCGGCATGGATTGTCTTGCATATTCGCAGACGCCGCCGGGAACAGTCGGGTATGGTGGAAAAGAAACATCTTCCCGCGTGGTCGGACATTCGTACCAATGTAACGCAGCTGCCGGTTGCAATGATTCTTCTGCTGACTACAATTTATATGATCAACTGGAGCAGTATGTTCTTTTTGATCAAGGGATTTGCGGATGAACAGGGAATCATTAACGTGGGTTCTTTTTTCGCAGTGCAGACGGGAGTGATGATTGTGCTCCGGCTTTTGGCAGGGCGGCTTTTCGATGCCTTCGATAAAACCCGGATGCTGGTGGCCACATTCGCTGTCATAGCCCTCGGACATATGGCATTAGACAACCTGCCGGGAGCGTGGGCGATATCATTGGTGGCATTAATCTTTGGGGTGGGTATGGGAATGGGACAACCTCTCATTCATGGTTTGATGTTTGAGGTATCACACCCCAGCTTCCGCCCCTTGAACGCAAACCTGATTCTCTGTGCCACGCAGGCGGCATTTTTCCTCGGTCCTGTATTGGGTGGCGCTCTCGTGATCCGATGGGGCTATCACGGCTACTTCCTGTTCAGCATAGGTCTGGCACTTGCGGCCGGATCTATCGGGATCATCCTGACCGGGAAGCGTTGAAATATCTCAAATGTTTTCCCTTTTGTGATTCGAATGCACGGGAAAGAAGGTAAAACATGCAACTCATTTGATAAGATACTGGTCCAGTGTATGCAGAAAAATCTTATTGTGTGTAAAATAAATCGCCACAATAGGTTATTGCTGATTACCAGTCGTAATGCGCAGGTAAGATCAAGGAAAAAATGAAATGCGCCGGTTATTGCTGTCACCTGCAAGTCCTCAACGGTCAGTTTCGAATTGAAGTGAGTGGTACCGATTATAACCGACATTTTTGGGGTGGGCAAAGCCTTTGTGTGGGTCGCCGCAGTCCAGATAATGGTATCAATGCCATTTGAAAGATGGCTACCAATGAATACCGTGCTTTCTCAAAAAGTCTTGAGCATCTTTATCACCTAATTTTGAGGCTATTTTCAAATCTTCTATCGCCTGATTGTGGTTGCCAAGCTTATCATAGATAACTCCCCGGTTATAATAAGCCACTGCCTGTGTCGGGTTAAGCTCAATGGCTCTGTCGAAATCCCCAATCGCCTGCTTGTAGTTGCCAATCGTTTCATACGCAGTTCCCCGGTTATTATAGGCATCTGCAAGTGTCGGGTTAAGCTCGATGGCTCTGTCGAAATTTCCAATCGCCTGCTTGTAGTTGCCAAGCCTGTCATAGGCAGCTCCCCGGTTATTATAGGCCGCTGCAAGTGTCGGGTTAAACTCGATGGCTCTGTCGAAATCCCCAATCGCCTGATTATAGTTGCCAAGCTTGCCATAGATAGCTCCCCGGTTATTATAGGCCGCTGCAAGTGTAGGGTTAAGCTCGATGGCTCTGTCGAAATCCCCAATCGCCTGATTGTAGTTGCCAAGATTATCATGGGCAATTCCCCGATTATAATAGGCCGCATAAAAACGAGGGTTCACCTTAATCGCCTTATCGTAATACGTCAATGCCTCAGATGCATTCCCTACATCGGCGAGAGCCGCCCCATAAGAGCTCAATGGCCTCGGTTTATTAGGAGATTTCTTCAGACAGTCGGCCCACAGGGTATATTGACTTTTCCAGACCTTATTGCGCTCATAGGTCAATACCGTATTTGTTAAAACCATTAGAACCAGGATTGCCCAACCGACCCGCCTGTATCTATCCCATAAGAAATAGAAGACCACACCTATCAGCACAAGAAAAAAACCCAGGCCCGGCAGGTATGTCCGATGTTCAAATATAACATTCTGGGAAATCGGTATGATACTTGATTCCACGGACAGGGTTAAAAAAAACCAGATTATCCCGAAGGAAATCAAACGATACCTGCGGAAAAGCAGTATCCCGAGAGCAAGAATTCCTGCCAGAGATAGCAGGCCAAAGAGCGTTTGCCATTCAAGAAGGCTGTGCGATATTGGGTAGTCATAATCCAGATTCTGATTTACAGGCACTATGAATAGCCTGATATATGTGAGTATGACACTGAACTGTGTGAGGAGATACTCCCTGGCCGTTATGGGATAATCATAGCCCTGGTAGGGAAGAGGCGGTATGGGATTAAATATCCCGAAGGAGAAATTAAGAAAGAAAAGCGCAATGAAAATCCCGAGTATGATGATGGGAATCTGAATGCCCCTGTCTTTTAAATCGATCTTCCACGTACCCGTTCTTATAAAGCTGTACTCATACAGGACAAGAGCGAAGGGCAGCGTAAAAGCGACTTCCTTGGTTAGCATCCCCAGTATGGCGCACAGTATGGAACCTGCGTAATAAAAGTGAAGTAGTGCTCCTTTATTTTCCTCCCAAGCTCTGCCCCTGACATATAGGGCTAACGACAACAGATAGAAGAGCGCCGCCAATGAAGCCAGTCGTTGCACTATATACGTTACCGACTGGACCGCCAGAGGATGTGATACGAACAGCAGTGCAGTAAACAGGGCCATTGACCTCTTATGCCTGCTTATCGGTTGACCTCTCATTACAGGTGTTGCCATTGTCAGCATCACCAGCCACCATACCAATAAGGCATTAACAATGTGTATTGCCAGATTAACGAGGTGGTATCCCCACACATCAAGTCTGTGAAAATGATAATTCAAGGCAAATGATAGATAGCCTATGGGACGGCTGGGGTAAACACCCCACCAGGCCTTAATATTGGAGAGACTCCGTATCGCGACATTCTCCTCAATTGTAGGGATATCGTCAAAATGAAAGGAACAATCAAACGAGTTGGAATAATCTATTACACCCACCAGGCATATAAGCAGTATGGATATTAAACTCCATGGGATTTGTCGGGGTTTCCCCTGTTTTCTTCTTGTGCCGGGGATGTCTTGCTGTTTCTTCTTAGAAGCTTTCAATGCCTGTTTCTTTCTCACACTGCCTCCACAGGGCTATTGCAAAATCGAAAAAGCATAAACAAATAGTGCATGGTTAATCAAGTCAAATTTGACATTCTAGAAGCTGCCTTAAAGTTGTAATGTAATTCATCATAGGGGGAACGACCTTGATTCGACAGGATTAACCCTCGGCCGGGTTTGATTGGTCATTGCCTCCATCCTTTCTGCGAGAGGAGAGAGGGTTTCGGCGTTGAATGCTGATACAGCTATGGCAGCGTTGCTTTGTCGGAGAAGCGGACCTCTCATTTTTCTTCTCATAGCGATCAATATCCGAACTACGCCTTTTCCGATAATTTGGATATCATCATAGCACATGGCCTTTCTTAAAAGGAAAACATTACATAATTACAATTAAATGCCCATTTACACCATTTCGGATATTATGGTAATAAGGATAAGAAATGAATTCCGCAAAATACCGGAAATTTGTCCAATACTAAAGCAACGAGAATCTTCCAGAGTTTAAAAAGTTTCTTCTAGACAAAAACTGGTGCCGGAAAAGATACGACCGGAGAGCCCCAAAGTCCGTTGGACGCACTTTTTCGCACTAGAAAAAAGCCTGCGGTAACACTAGAAAAGGCTGACCAGAATGAACAAAACAGCAAAACCGGCTGAGATTGATTTTAATCCCGAGTTCAAGCGTGCTCTGGAGTTGATGGAAGAGACGGACAAAAATATCTTCATCACAGGCCGGGCAGGTACCGGTAAATCAACTCTCTTAAATTATTTCCGCAATACGACAAAAAAGAAAGCAGTAATCCTGGCCCCGACCGGTGTTGCCGCCATTAATGTCGGCGGACAGACAATTCATTCTTTTTTTCATTTCAAGCCGGATGTAACTCTATCTGCTATCAAGAAGAAAAAGAGCACCGCCAAAGAAAAAACATCTATCTATAAGAAGTTGACGGCCATCGTCATTGACGAAGTATCCATGGTGCGGGCTGATCTGCTGGATTGTGTGGATAAATTTCTGCGCCTCAACGGCCCCAATTCCAAACGTCCTTTCGGCGGCGTGCAAATGATTTTTATCGGAGATCTTTACCAGTTGCCGCCTGTTGTCACCAGCCGCGAAAGAGATATTTTCCAGTCGTACTATAGCAGCCCTTATTTTTTCAGCGCCAAAATCTTGGAACAACTGGATATGGAATTTGTCGAGCTGGAAAAAGTTTATCGCCAGAAGGATAACGAATTTATTCGCCTGCTCAACGCTATCCGCAACAACTCCATCACGGATGACGATATCGTGTTGTTCAATAAGCGCCATGATTCTCAGTTTACCGCCCCTTCCGGATCTTTTTATCTATCTTTGACAAGCACTAATGATTTAGCCGACGGCATTAACGAGGAACAATTGGCTAAGATTCCCGGCAAAATATGGAAAGCGCAAGGTATGATTGACGGCGAATTCAGTAAAGAATATCTGCCGACAGCAATGGAATTGAAACTAAAAAAAAGCGCCCAAATAATGCTTTTGAACAATGATACCTATGGAAGATGGATCAACGGCACCATCGGCAAAATAACGGGATTCAAAAGAGATGACGAAGGCGAAGAGATAATTACCGCCAAATTAGATAACGGCGAACCCGTGGAAATTAGTCCCTATACGTGGAAAATCTACCGGTTTTTTTTAAAAAATGATGAGCTTCGTTCCGAAGATGTCGGGTCGTTCACTCAGTATCCCATCCGCTTGGCTTTTGCCATCACTATCCACAAAAGCCAGGGGAAAACCTTCGAAAATGTTATCATCGATGTGGGGCGCGGAACGTTCGCCCATGGACAGATGTATGTTGCTCTTTCGCGCTGCACATCGCTGGATGGAATAGTTCTGAAGCAGCCGCTTAAGAAAAGACATGTTTTGATGGATTGGCATATTGTAAAATTTCTTACACGCATACAATACGATAAAGCAGAACAAAAATGCTCTCACGACGATAAATTGCAAATTATTCATTCCGCTATAAAAGAGAAGAAGAATTTGGATATTCTCTATTTAAAAGCAAAGGACGAAAAATCGCGCCGCACAATCAGGCCGCTGTCTGTCGGAGAGATGGAATATAACGGTCATCCTTTTGTCGGAATGAATGCCTATTGCTTGATGCGCAAAGAAAAGCGAGTGTTCAACGTGGATCGGATATTAGAAGTTTGCGTATCGTCAAATAAATGAGAAAAACTCCTGTCTCAAGCGGGCGTAATTCAGTTCTGGCCATCGGTTCCATAAAATCAGGGGTTACAGCTTTCAGGCTGTAACCCCTTTGCCTTTTTGCTACTCTATTGCTACCCCATGTGACCGTTTGTTATCAATTTGCTCATAGCATTTCACCGTATTTTGTTTCAACTGAACCAATAACTGTGAGTAAATTATTTTGAATTTTTAGCTGGTTAGCTCCTGTAAGTTGGATAGAGGAGACAGAAAAACCAGTCAAACTTCAAATTGTCGTCGAAATGGGTATTTTTTCTCATTGACACTTCGTTTTACACTCCTTACACTGTCGAAAACAAGATATACAATTACCGAATTCAAGGCGCGGAATATTCAGAAGATAAATTCTCATTTTGTCGAAAAGTGGTGAGAAAATGAACATCCCATTGTTTCTTGCAGGACTAATTCTAATCCTCATAGTTTTGGGAGATGCCTTTGAAACGATGGTGCTTCCGCGCCGCGTTACACGCAGGGTAAGGCTGGCCCGTCTCTTCTTCCAATACGTGTGGAAATTCTGGTTGACGGTCGCCCGGCTGATAACTTCCCGCAGAGGCATGGAAACGTTTCTCGGTTTTTTCGGGCCTCTTTCGGTGCTCCTCCTGATCATTCTCTGGGCCACCGGCCTGGTCTTTGGCTTTGCTCTCATGCTCTGGGCTTCCGGTTCGACTCTTACAGTGCACGACGGATCTATCGGTTTCGGAACATACCTCTATCTTAGTGGAACAAGCCTATTCACTCTCGGTTTGGGTGATGTTACTCCGACCAATCCTTTGGGGAGGGGAATAATTGCCGCTGAGTCCGGGTTGGGCCTCGGCTTCCTTGCCCTCGTCATCAGTTACTTGCCTTTGTTAAACCAGTCATTCGCTCGTCGCGAGGTGACCATATCACTCCTCGACGCACATGCGGGTTCGCCTCCCACAGCTACGGAAATGATACGACGTCATATCCATGGCAATGATGTTGATGAGCTTCGTCAACATCTTCACGAATGGGAACGATGGTCGGCGGAATTACTTGAGAGCCATTTATCCTATCCGGTGCTCGCTCTCTTTCGTTCTCATCATGAGAACCAATCGTGGCTCGGGTCTCTCACTGCGATACTGGACACCTGCGCCTTTGCTCTGGCAGGTTTCGAAGGCGTCTGCAAGGATCAGGCGAAATTCACGTTTGCCATGACGCGACATGCAATTGTCGACATCGCACAGATCTTCAAATGTCCTCCTATCCATCCGGAACATGACCGACTTCCTAAAGCCGAACTTGAACATTTATGCTCCATATTGTCAGAGGCAGGCCTCAAGCTCGCAGAGGCTAACGTCCTTGAAAAGGCGCTCATGGAATTGCGCGTGATGTATGAACCATATGTCTACGCTCTTTCCAAACACCTTCATTTTACTGTTCCACCCTGGATTTCGAGATCCAAGCGTGCAGACAATTGGCAGACAAGTCGTTGGGATACTGGTTCTGATTTGGAGAGAAAGAAGCTGTTGGCGGAGATATGGGATGATCATTTTTGACGGGAAGGAAGGCAACAGGCTGAAAAAATAATCTGGAGGGGATAGATGAATTACAAACTTATAAAATTTGATCAGATGGATGCTGTTGGGACCATTACATTAAACAATCCACAAAGAAGAAATGCCCTTTCTTGTAATATGCTGAAAGAACTCAATGATCTGTTAGACAAACTAAAGACAAAGAAAGATGTGAAAGTTGTCATTGTCAGGGGTGCCGGCAAGATTTTTTCGTCCGGCCACGACCTTTCGGAAATGATAGATCGGGGACTGACGGATTACATGGAGGTATTTCATATCTGCAGCACATTCATGCAAAAAATACAGAATATGCCGCAACCCTTCATAGCCCAAGTGCACGGCATAGCCACTGCTGCCGGATGTCAGCTCGTGGCCGCATGTGATCTTGCTGTTGCCGAAGAAGGAGCCCTTTTCGGGACCCCCGGCGTCAGGCTTGGCATCTTCTGTACGACACCTGCAATACCTCTGGTTCGTGCTGTGGGTAGAAAACGAGCCCTGGAAATGCTCTTCACAGGACGGATGATTTCTGCGAAAGAAGCAGAGCAGTTCGGACTTGTCAACAAGGTCGTTACCTCGGATAAGTTGGAAGAAGAAACAAAAGCAATGGCGGAGAAGATTGCCGAGGCCAGTCCGCTGACCCTGCAGATAGGCAAGGGGGCCTTTTATGCGCAGGTGAATTTGAGCGATGCGCACGCGTATGAAATCGGCAGTGAAGTCATGGTTGGCAACCTCTTCGCAGATGATGCCAGAGAGGGCATTCGTGCCTTTCTCGAAAAGCGTAAACCCGTTTGGACGGGAAAATGACAAACCGCTGATATGTAATGAATTCAATGCGTTACGATGAATACCTCAATGTGTCGTGCGTCCTTGTTATGGTGCGGAACAAATTTCATATGTCTGTGCAGGACATTTTTGTGGGAATGCATGAAAATACTGAGGAACTCTAACTCTAATTGTGGTAAACAAAAAGAGTTGCCCCTGAACATTGGAACGGTATTCGTGAGTCATATTAAAAGGTTTATCATAATGAATGATAAGGAGGGACGTTAAATGGCCAAGGCGATGAAATTAAAGCAACTGAACTTTTCTCTACCAAACAGGGTTGGGCTACTTGCCAATGTGGCATCAACCGTCTCCCAAGCAAAGGTAAATATCGAGGCAATCTGCGCTTATGAGATGGACAATAAGGGATATTTCATGGTGGTCACCGACAATAATGCAAAGGCAAAGAAGGTGTTGGCGAAAATGGGCGCCAACGTCGAGGTGGAAGATGTGCTCGTTGTCGTCGTACCAAATAAGGTAGGCCAACTGCAGAACCTGGCAAAGAAAATCTCCGATGCGGGAGTTGACATCTACTATGCCTATGGAAGCCCCGGAGCAGTTAAGACTACGTGCCTTGTTTTTAAAACCGCCAATGACGCCAAGGCATTGAAGGCAATCAATGCGTAAAAATCTTTGTTAGTCTAAACGCCTAAAAGATCAGTCCGCATTTTGAATTGATAATAACCGTAATCGGGGATTAGAGGGGAAGTGCATTTGTCATATTAACTCCTCGTGGTCTTCGCTGTTTTTCATGATGCATTGCATGTGGTCCTGATTAGCGCATATCCCTGCTTTTGACCTCTACTGGTATGCCCCACCATCCCTGCTGTTTGGTTTTCTTAACATCTTCAGGATTTGGATTCGTGTAACCGAAGATAGAAAATCCCGCATGACCCCATGACGCATATATCGATTTATGCTTCCAGAATTCTGATTGTTCTGCGAGATGGCAGCAGCCTGATACCATTAAGATAATTAATAAGATGAATAACTTTTTCATATTTTCTCTTCCTTTCTATCAGAAGTGATTTTATTCGCAAAGACTAATACACTTAACATTACTATAAAGAAAGGTGTTTTGGTATACAATTTATGGGATTATATAATTATAAATTTTTTCATCTAATTGAGAAAAGCCAGAGTGTCGGCTGAGCACTCGGGGCCAGTGAGAGTGTAGTTTTCACCAATAATTCCTCTTGACTTAATTAAGTTTACCCATTTACTATCCCTTGCCTATACAAACATTTGAAGGGCTTTAAGCATCTTCGCCATGCCAATAAGGACACGACGCAGGGAGCAGAAAATCATGAAAGAAGAACAGGTCGCTCTGGTGACGGGCGGCAGTCGAGGCATTGGCCGTGCGATCGCGGTTGAGCTTTCATCAGCAGGATATGAACTCGTCATTACATACAAATCCGACGATGTATCAGCCGCAGAGACCTTGGACATCATCCGATCGAAAGGCGGCACGGGAGAAAATGTCCGGTTTGATGTGACCGATTCGAGGGAGGCGGCACGACGGATGGATGAAATCCTTGCCCGGCATAAGAACGTCGGCGTGCTCGTCAATAACGCCGGCATTACTGCAGACGGACTATTTATGATGATGCGTGAGGAAGATTGGGATAGGGTGATTCAAACGACCCTTAAAGGCTTCTACAACGTAACTAAACCGGTGATAAAGAGGATGGCAAGAAATCACAGGGGATCTGTTGTCTCCATCTCGTCTGTCTCAGCTCTCATGGGAAACAGGGGACAGGCTAATTACGCTGCTGCAAAAGCGGGATTGATTGCCGCGAGCCGCGCAATCGCATCCGAGGTGGCAAGGCTAGGCATCCGGGTCAATGTGGTTGCACCGGGGCTAATCGATACGGAAATGATCAAGGGTGCGCCATTGCATAAAATTAAGGAAATAATTCCTATGGCAAGAATCGGGAGACCCGAGGAGGTAGCGAAGGTCGTCCGTTTCCTGTGTTCCGATGACGCCTCTTACATTACAGGGCAGGTAATTTCCGTCAATGGCGGTATGTTTTAGCAGGCGCAATATTTCTTAGAACGAAAATACAGCTCCTGATATAGTCATTCTATGCGAGCAGAATAGCGGGTCTTCTCTCCAATGGTGGGAGCATTTTCCTACCACTATACTCCTGTTAAATCATCCTTGTTTACGATCAATTGCCAATTTATAAGTCACCCCAGAGATGTATCAACATATTAACAAGGAGGTTCAGAAAATGAAAAAAATAATTTGGGCCGCAATTGTCGTCATATTCATTGCAAGTTATGCCCTCGCCGATGAAACTGCGATACAGATGAATTTGGTGAATGATCAGGGCATCGGTAAGAATATAGGCGTTGTTGCCGCCAAAGACAGCCGGTATGGTCTTATCCTTATTCCGCAATTAAGAGATTTGGCTCCTGGAATACACGGGTTTCATATTCATCAGAGCCCTGATTGCGATCATGCCATGAAAGACGGTAAGCATGTCGCGGCACTCGCAGCGGGAGGCCACTTTGATCCCTTTACGACAAAGAAACATGAAGGGCCATATGGGGCGGGACATCTGGGGGATCTACCCTTTTTGTATGTCGGTGCAGATGGCAAAGCAGTATCGCCAGTGCTCGCACCTCGTCTGAAAGTTGCAGATCTGAAAGGGAGGTCATTGATGATACACGCTGGCGGCGACAATTATTCTGACTATCCTGAGGCGCTCGGAGGCGGCGGTGCCCGAGTTGCCTGCGGCATAGTAAAGTGAAATAATGTAGTTTTGAAAGAATATATCAAATCCTGACCGCTGTCCCATAGGCTGTCTTGCGCACATTTTCCTGCCGTAGCAGGGGGCAAGTTTGAGAGCACATTTGTGGCATCATTCCGCGCATCCCGCCGCTTGCCTCAAATGCCTGGAACAACAGCGACATTGCATGATTCCATCTTCACATTAATCATCTGGGTCATAAATATTCTCAAGTTGCTTTATCAAATGCCTTTTGGTATTTTACCGGCTCAGTCGCCTGCTTATCGAGAGCTTTGAAAAACTGCCGATTTGTCATTTTGACCGAAGGGAGAAATCTTACAACCTCAGCATAATGCAAAATTCCTCGCAGTTGCCCTTCGCTTTGCATGGGACTGCTTGCCAACAGAAGAACAAGGAATATTTTTCAAAGGCATCTTCTATCATGAAAGGAAAAATGGTCACGCATAAGATGGCAGACAGAATTGAAATAGGGTTCAAGGAGGGGGTCAGAGATCCCCTTGGGGAGAAGATAAAGAGAAGAATCGTCGAAAATCTTCATATCAAAGTTGATTCTGTGAAGACCATCGATGTCCATACAATTGATGGAAATCTAACCCAAAAAGAGCTGGAAATGGCTGCTGCCGGCCCGCTTTCTGACCCCATCATCCAGAATTTCGCCATCAACAGCGGCCTGGCCGACAGGTTCGATTGGATGATTGAGGTGGGTTTCCGGCCCGGTGTGACTGATAATGTCGGAAAAACTGCGAGAGAAGCTATCGAATTGCTTTTAGGAAAGTTGTCAAAGCGGCTTTTCGGAGTTCATACATCGAGGCAATATGTGATCGGAGGTCCCATCGGGAGGGACGACGCGGAAAGGATAGCATCGAGCCTGCTGGCAAATGATCTCATTGAGCGTTATGTGATTGTTGAGGGAAAATCCTGGGACAGGCAGAAGGGCCTATCCCCCTATGTTCCCCGTGTGATCGGCGAAGACCGATTGCATGTCGAAGAAATCAATCTTGACGCGAGCGACAAGACGCTAATGAAAATTAGTAATGACCGCGTCCTCGCCCTGAATTTAGAGGAGATGAAAGCGCTCCGCAATTATCTGAAACACAGGGCAATTCTGAAAGAGAGGAAAAAGGCAGGTCTGGGCAGAAATGTGACCGATGCCGAACTTGAGTGCCTGGCGCAGACGTGGTCCGAACACTGCAAACACAAAATCTTCAATGCCCGGATTATCTATGAGGATGAACGCGGCGTGAGGGAGGAAATCAATTCCCTTTTCGAGAGCTACATCAAAAGGGCCACGAAAGAGATCAGGGAACGGTTGGGGAAGGATGACTGGTGCCTCTCCGTATTTGAAGATAATGCGGGAATCATCAGGTTCAATGAAGATTACAATTTAGTTTTCAAAGTGGAGACCCACAATTCCCCGTCAGCACTCGATCCATACGGAGGGGCTCTCACGGGAATTGTCGGGGTTAACAGAGATCCCTTTGGCACGGGAAGGGGAGCCAAACTGATCTTCAATACAGACGTCTTCTGCTTTGCACCACCCTTCTATGAGAAACCGCTTCCGAAACGGATTCTTCATCCGAGACGCATTTATGAAGGTGTGCGGGAAGGCGTTGAACACGGTGGGAATAAAAGCGGTATCCCCACGATTAACGGGTGCATCGTGTTTGATGAGCGGTTCCTGGGGAAACCCTTGGTCTACTGTGGAACAGGCGGAATCATGCCCTCTGTTATTCAGGGGAAGCCAACGCATACGAAAGAGATTCTGGCCGGAGATGTGGTTGTCATGGCCGGAGGCAGAATAGGGAAAGATGGGATTCATGGGGCAACGTTTTCTTCCGAAGAACTCCATGAAGGTTCACCCGTGACGGCAGTGCAGATTGGCGATCCCATCACCCAGAAAAAGATGACCGACTTTCTGCTAATGGCAAGAGACCGTGGCCTGTACAGGTGTATAACCGATAACGGCGCAGGTGGCCTTTCTTCCTCTGTGGGTGAGACTGCGCGCCTGTCCGGCGGCTGCGAGATTGACCTGAAAAAGGCTCCTTTGAAGTATGCCGGTTTGAATCCATGGGAGATTCTCATCTCCGAATCCCAGGAGAGGATGACACTGGCAGTGGCCCCCGATATGGTGCATGAATTCTTGGAACTTGCACAGAAGATGGATGTGGAAGCAACTGTTGTCGGCAGATATACGGATTCAGGAATGTTTCATGTTTCTTATGGGGATAGAACCGTCGCCTATCTGGAGATGGATTTTCTTCACGATGGGGTTCCCCAGATGCAGTTACATGCGAAATGGCAACCCCGCATTTATCCGGAGCCTGTTTTTCACGAGCCCTCCGATATGGGGCAGGCCTTGAAAGACATGTTATGCAGGCCTAATATCTGCAGTAAAGAGTCCGTCGTCAGGCAGTACGACCATGAGGTCCAGGGTGGAAGCGTCGTTAAGCCGCTTGTCGGGGTATGCAATGACGGACCCAGTGATGCCGCCATTATCCGACCCATCCTGAGTTCCTTCGAAGGAGTGGTTGTAGCCAACGGCATCTGCCCGCGTTATGGTGATATTGATACCTACCACATGGCTGCATGCGCAATTGATGAGGCCATAAGGAATGCCATAGCTGTCGGTGGAAATCTCGAATTCATGGCGGGGCTCGATAACTTCTGCTGGTGTGATCCCGTACAGTCGGAGAAGACTCCCGATGGTGAGTATAAACTGGCCCAGCTTGTTAGGGCGAACAAGGCGCTGTACGATTATACTACAGCCTACGGTGTGCCTTGCATTTCCGGAAAAGACAGTATGAAGAATGACTATCACATCGGGAATGTGAAAATTTCTATCCCGCCGACCCTTCTGTTTTCCACCATGGGGAAAATCGGAGATGCGCGGAGAGCGGTCACTCTGGATGCGAAGCGGCCGGGAGATTTAGTTTATATCCTCGGCGAGACATATCATGAACTTGGCGGTTCTGAGTGGTATGCCATGCATGGCTTTATAGGGAATCAGGTGCCCAAGGTCAACGCGGAAAAGGCGAAGGCATTGTATGATGCACTGAGCAGAGCTATCAGGTCGGGGTTAGTGGCTTCCTGTCATGACTGCTCTGACGGAGGTGCAGGTGTCGCCATTGCTGAGAGCGCTTTTGCCGGAGGATTGGGTATGTTGATCAACCTTGCCCTGTTCCCCACCGCAGGTATTGACCGCAACGACACACTCCTCTTTTCGGAATCGCAGAGCAGGTTCGTTGTCACAATCTCACCCGCGGTAAAGGAACCATTCGAAGCCATAATGAAAGGAACCTCCATGGGCCAGGTGGGAATAGTACTTGCGGAAGGATTATTGAAAATAGATGGACTTGATGGCAAAAGGATTATCGACGAAGATATCAACCAATTGAAAGCAGCCTGGCAAAGGCCGTTGAATTTTTAGCGTCCGAAACATGCATGCCCCCTTTTGTAAGAAAAGAAGGGGAAGCGTCATCATCGTGAAGTGAAGGAATGTATCATGCCGAAAGAGGTTAAATCGATTGTCATTACTGGAAACGGAACCAACTGCGAAATAGAGATGGCCCATGCCTGCAGGCTTGCAGGTTCCGATGTAGTGGATATTGTGCACATCAGTATGTTGCTTTACGGTGAAAAAAGCCTCGACGATTATCATTTCCTTAACCTGCCCGGAGGGTTCCTTGATGGCGACGATCTCGGCTCGGCAAAAGCAGGAGCCAACCGTATTCTGCATGCGAAAGTCAAAGGAAAGTCAGAAAACCTCTTCGATCAGTTTGCCAGGTTCATCAGCCAGGGTAAGCTAACCTTGGGCGTTTGCAATGGATTTCAGTTGCTTGTCAAACTTGGGATGCTGCCTGGTTTTGATGGCAATTACCGGAATCAGACAACGACCCTCACCTTCAATGATTCCGGCAGATTTGAGGATCGGTGGGTAAGTCTGAGAGTCAACCCCCATTCCCCCTGCATTTTTACAAGAAAGGTGACCGGTCTTTATCTTCCCGTAAGACACGGCGAGGGGAAGTTTGTAACGAAGGATAAGGATATCTTAGAAAGGCTTCACAAAGATCATCAAGTTGTCGTAGAGTACAGCCATGAAGATTTTAAGGAAGCCACGATGGACTATCCGGCAAACCCGAACGGCGCCATTGACGGTATCGCCGGGATCTGCAATGAGACGGGGCGGATATTCGGTCTCATGCCGCATCCGGAAGCCTATCTCCACTATACGAACCACCCGCGCTGGACGAGGGAAAAGTTGCCTGAAGAGGGGATGGGCTTGGCTATTTTCAAGAATGCCATCGACTTTATCAGGAAAGAGAATATCTGAAGCAGCGGCAAATACTCTTCTACCGCTTCCATTAAGGCGTGATAATCCGTGAGGTGGACTCGCGCTGTATCTCTTTGGCCCGCTCAATCATATTCTTTATTGTCAACTCCATAACTTCGGGAAATTTTTTTATGGCTTCCGGTAGCGTCTTCGCGGGTATCTGGCATTGAATCGGTATTGGGCCCTGGGGTGTTGCCAGTTGTGACTGTCCAATGAAAAGTGATTCGCGCTTTTTATCTCTGTTGCCGTCTGGTGTTACGGGAGTGAGTCGGCGTATCCACCCGACCTTCAGATCGGTGAAGGTCTCCTCATGGTATAGATTGTCCTGATCTATCTTAATTTCTGGCTCTTTCTCGTCGATGCCGTTCATGGTTTGTCTCCTTCAGGAAGTATAGACGCTTACGTATACTACAGTGGAAATAACGTCAAATCTTATTATTTGCAGAAAAGCATGAGAATTTTTCAGTTGACAAATCGGATAATATATCTTAGAAACATCGACGGTTAATCGTTCAAACGTAAAAGGACATCGTTATTTATTCATGCGAAGCACGTGCACCATCAGGCCAATTGTTGTTGAAGGTATAATTAGGCTCCTTACATAGGAAGCCTGGTAGTGGTGTAGTGTTTCGATAAGACCTATAGAGTAGCAAGAATCCGTTATCAGGTTATCTGGTAGCGGTTTTTTTTTGGAAGAGGAGGGAATTATGGGTTCGTCGGATGTTTTGATTTACGACACGACATTGAGGGATGGGACGCAAGGCGAACAGGTAAATTTTTCGGCTGAAGAAAAGTTGCGCATCGCCCATCGTCTTGATGAGATTGGTTTTCACTACATTGAAGGTGGGTGGCCGGGATCAAATCCGAAAGATATGCGTTTTTTTGAGATGGCCAAGGGCATGTCATTCAAGAACGCGCGTCTCACGGCATTCGGCAGCACCAGAAAGCCGCATATGAAAGCTGCAACTTGTCCCAATATATTGGCTCTGCTGGAGGCGGAAACGTCGGCAGTTGCCATTTTTGGCAAGAGCTGGGATCTTCATCTCTCAGACATTCTCAATGTATCGCTCGATGAAAATTTAGAAATGATTTGTGATTCTATTGCCTTCTTGAAATCAAAAGGCAAGGAAGTCATCTTTGATGCGGAGCATTTTTTCGATGGATATAAGAATAACCCCGGTTGTGCGCGCAAGGTGATAGAGGCTGCCCTTTCTGCCGGGGCTGACATGATTGTGCTGTGCGATACCAATGGGGGGACGATGTCCGGTGACTTAATCACGATCATCAATGAGATCGTCCCTTCTGTGCCTCACCATCTTCTGGGCATTCATACCCATAATGATTGCGGTCTTGCCGTAGCAAACTCCCTGGCGGCAGTCCATCATGGTGTCAGAATGGTTCATGGAACGATCAACGGATATGGAGAAAGGTGCGGAAATGCCGACCTCATCTCCATAATCGGGAATCTCCAGTTGAAAATGGATAAGAGATGTTTGCCCGAAACATCTATAAGGCAATTAACACACCTCTCTAATTACGTGAGTGATGTTGCGAATATTCCCCCCCTCAATTCCAGGCCATTCGTTGGCAGGAGTGCATTTGCCCATAAGGGAGGTGTCCATGTTGATGCAGTATTGAAAAATCCGGCGGCATATGAACACATCAAACCGGAGCTTGTGGGAAATCAGCAGCGGGTGCTGGTTTCGGACCTATCGGGTAAAAGCAATATTGCATACAAAGCAAGGGAACTCGGCATCGACTTAGGTGAGGAAACGTCTGTCAGCAGAAATATTGTTCAACAGGTAAAGACCATGGAAGATCAGGGGTATCATTTTGACACAGCCGATGGTTCCCTTTCCGTATTGATGAAGAAAATAAAAGGTGAATTCAGAGATCCGTTTATTCTTGAGAGCTTTCAGGTAATAAATGCAAAAACAGGAAATAATCCACCCGTATCACAGGCTACGATCAAGATAACAGTGGGCGGTGAGGAAGAATTGACTGCCGCAGAGGGCAATGGCCCGGTAAATGCGCTGGATAACGCCTTAAGAAAGGCATTGATAAAATTTTATCCCCAGATCAACGGCATGCATCTCGTGGATTTTAAAGTGAGGATACTCGAAGGTTGCGAGGGAACGGCGGCCAAGGTGACGGTGTTTATAGATTCAACCGATGGTGAGAATATATGGAGTACTATGGGTGTATCTACAAACATCATCGAGGCAAGCTGGCTTGCCCTCGTGGACAGTATCCAATACAAATTGAGCAAAGATGAAGAAAATAGGAAGGGAAGTGTTTTAAAGGAGATTCAATAAGTTCATTGATAATGATGCCCATTTCTGGTAGATAACTAAACTTATATAACAAGGGGAATTTATAGAATCAGAACAATGAAATAATATGTATCTGTCCATTAACAGTCAAAATCCTCAGATGCGGTTAATCAAGAAGGCCGTTGATGTTCTTAAGGATGGGGGTGTCATCATCTATCCTACTGACACTGTCTATGGGCTCGGCTGTGCCCTTTCCAACAAAAGAGGAATTGATAGGATTTATGAAATAAAAAGGAGAAGCAGGAAACGACCTTTGAGCTTTGTTTGTGCCGACCTGAAGGATATCAGTCGTTATGCCCGTGTTTCGGATTTTGCCTACAAGACCATGAAACGCCTCCTGCCCGGACCATACACGTTTATCTTGGAGGCATCGAGGCTGGTCCCGAAGATTATCCTGCCGAAAAGACTGGCTACAGGCATCAGGGTACCGGATAATCAGATCTGCCTGGCCTTAGTCAGGGAGCTTGGGCAGCCTATTATCAGTACGAGTGTGTCGACTGAGGACGGTGAGGTGCTGAGTAATCCGATTGAAATCAAGGATAAATTCGGTCATTCCGTGGATCTGATAATAGATGGAGGCATACTGGTCTCTGAGCCATCGAGCATTATCAGCCTTGTTGATGACACAATTGAGGTAGTCAGGGAAGGGAAGGGCGATGTATCCACTCTTATCTGATGATTATCTCGTGAAAATAAAAAGAAGTGGCTTGAAGTTGGCCGGCATCGCAAAAAGCTGGCGGCAGGGAACATCCTCAGTCAGGCTAAGGACAAACTCACCGTGCGGATGAGGAAATGAAAGACCTGTGCCGCGATGACTCGGGACGAAGTAACGCAGCCCCTGCACATATTTTGCGAGGCTGAGATTTAAAGAACAAGGATATTTATGAAGAGAGTGATGTTAATTAATGCTGTTCATCCGGAACAGAAGCGACTAGCCATTGTGGACGGCGGGAAACTCATCGAATACAACATCCAAATGGCGGACAAAGAACCCATAACAGGCAACATCTACAAAGGCGCTGTGATGAAGGTGGAGCGAGGTCTCCAGGCGGCTTTTGTAAATTATGGAGGCAGGAGGGATGGATTTCTGCCGCTGCACGACGTCAGTCCCGAATACTTCGCAGAGCAGACGGGCAAAGAGGGAAGCACCGCGAGTCAGAAACCTTTTCTGAAGGCGGGTCAGGAGGTACTGGTTCAGATAGTAAGGGAGGAAAGCGAACGTAAAGGGGCGCTTCTTACGACCTATATATCATTGCCCGGAAGATATTTAGTCCTCTTGCCGAATAAGGAAAGCAGCGGCATTTCTCGGAAAATAGAAGATGAGGAAGACCGTAAGCGGCTAAAAACATTAATGGAGCAAGTCAAGGTTGATGAAGGCATAGGGTTTATAATCCGTACGGCAGGCATGCACAGAACAAAGCAGGAGCTTTCCCGGGATTACCAAATGCTGTCGAGGCTGTGGAAGGAGATTCAGAAAATGGCCAAGAGCACCCCTGCGCAGTCACTCATTTATCAGGAAAGTAATTTCGGTGTGTGCTCTCTCCGTGACTATTACACATCGGAAATAGAAGAAATCCTCGTAGACGATATTGAGACGTACAGAAAAATGAGGGAATACTCCAAAGCCGTTGTACCGAGGACTGTAAAACTTATTAAGCTTTATAAGGAAAAGACTCCGCTGTTTGATAAGCATAGGCTTGAAGAACAGATTCGCGTCATTTACCAGGACAGGGTGGAGTTGAAATCCGGCGGTTATATAATAATAAATCCTACGGAAGCTATGACTACCATCGATGTCAACTCGGGCCGGGCATCAAACAAGAGGAATGTCGAAGAAACGGCCTTTAGGACCAACATGGAAGCGGCAGAGGAGATAGCCAGGCAACTGCGCCTGCGAGACTTGGGCGGACTGCTTGTAATCGATTTCATTGATATGCGTGATCGAAAACATGAAGCCGAGGTGGAGAAGACCTTCAAGAAAGCCCTTAATGTCGACAGGGCAAGGATACAGATGTCGCGCATATCCAAGTTCGGAATCCTTGAACTTTCAAGACAGAAGAAACAGTCGACCATACAGGAGATCAGTTATAATGTCTGCCCATACTGCAAGGGGCGTGGTGTCAGGCCATCCCTGGAATACACAGCTCTGAGCGCCTTCAGAAAAATTGAATCGCAGGCGGTAAGGGGGGATTATTCTGTTCTTAAAGTAAAGCTGCCATACGAGATAGCGGATTATCTTCTGAACCGGAAAAGAAACGAGATCAGTAAACTTGAAAGCACATATAACGTGTCCATCCATGTTTCCGGGAACCCTGAAATACCGTGGGATGAATTGAAAATCGAAACCGTAGCCAAGGAGGTCGTTGAGGAAGCTTCTCAGGAGGAGGAAAGCCGCCCGGTTGAGACGGCTGATAAACAGGAAAATGGGTACAAGGAACCTGCTGGCGGTGTATTAACACAGGCCGAAGTCAGTTTCCTACCGCAGGAATCCGCTGAGCCGATGGAAACAAACCCGAAGCCTGCCAAAAAGAAGTCCAGATGGAGACTAAGACACAAGAGAAAGAAAGCAGACGATAGATCCGCCGAACCCGTATCTCGACCTCCGGCTGAGCGAAGTGATGATGTGACGACTTACAAGAGGATAGAACAAGCTCCGGACAGCACCTTCAGTCCCCCAGTGCCGTCCGGCGGAACAGGCGGGGAAGGACAAGACCTTTTAACCAGACTCCGTAAGGTGTTTGAACAGATGGAAGAGTAGGATTATTTTTTCCTGCCGAGTTCCTTGGCTCTAATTGTGGCCGCCTGGACAGCTGCCATCATGGTAGCCCTCAGTTTCCCTTCTTCTATGGCCTGCAAACCGGCTATGGTCGTTCCTCCGGGAGAGGTGACCATGTCCTTGAGCTCTGCTGGGTGTTTGTCTCCCTTGAGGCAAAGTTTGGCCGCACCGAGAAGGGTCTGTGCCGCGAGTTTCAGGGCGATGTCTCTGCTCAGCCCCATATTGACGCCGGCATCGGCAAGTGCGTCAATTATTACAAATGCGTATGCAGGTCCGCTCCCGCTCAAGCCGGTTACCGCATCCATGAGTTCTTCTTTAACCGTGACGACAATCCCGACGGCTTCAAAGATTTGACGGGTAAAAGCAAAGTCTTCATCCGTTGCATATGAGCCTCTGGCGATTGCCGCAGCCCCTTCACCTATCAGTGCGGGGGTATTTGGCATAACCCTCATTACGCGAACACCCTTCTTGAGGCATTCCTCTATATATCCTGTGGAAATACCCGCAGCAATGGAGATGATGAGCTTGTTCTTATCAAGAATGCCCGATATTCCTTCCAGTACTTCCGCCATATTCTGTGGTTTTACAGCGAGTATGATGATGTCTGCATCCTTTACAGCCTTCTTATTGTCTTTGGTCGCAAAGACGCCATATGTCTTTCTGAGCTCTTCCAGTTGTTCCTCTACCACATCGGCTACGGTGACTTTGCCCGGAGCTAACAGATTGCGGGCCAGGATGCCTTTAACAAGGGCACTGCCCATTTTGCCTCCCCCGATAAAGCTGATCTTTTTTCCTTTCAACATATTTCCCCCCCCCCGTTTTTGCCCTTTGAAGGGCTGTCAATAATTTGATCCAGTTTACGAATTTTTAGAATATTATCAATCTTTATTTGTACAAGATGCACGATATATGATAGGCACTGGATACCCCTTATATGCAGGGGCAGTGGTTGCCATAGCACTATAATTTTCATTTATTGATATGGAAGACAGGCGTAAAACCTGTTCTGCCGTTCTCCGGATTGGGCCTCATACCCGTCGTTAGCTGTTGCAAGAGGTTAATAAGTATCAATGGTAATATTTCATGAAATCAGCGGTGCAAATATAGCCTGCTGGGTGAGCAGCAAAGACTTTTCTCATGGGAAGAAGACGCTCTTCTTTATTCACGGGTCAGGCGGGGACCACAGGATCTGGATAAAACAGTATACGAGATTGCAGGATGAGTTTAATGTTGCGGCAATTGATTTGCCCGGTCATGGACTGTCTGAGGGCCGGGGCGAACAGGATGTAGCGCAGTATGTTGAATGGGTGAGAAGATTGCTCGATGCACTTGCTTCGGAGAAACCTGTTATGATCGGCCACTCACTTGGTGCAGCTATAAGCCTCGTATTTGCTATAAAATATGGAGAGATGCTCTCCGCCATTGTACCCGTGGGTGGAGGAGCCAGAATGCCTGTGAATGCAATGATTCTCGAAGGCCTGAAAACGGATCCCGAATCCGTTATCGCTTTAGCCGCTAAGTTTTCTGTTACCAAGGAAAATAGAGAACGCCTGTCGCGAACTGTTATTGAGGGACTCTCGCGTGCCACTCCTGATGTTCTTTACGGTGATCTTCTTGCCTGTGACAGACTCGACATTGGCAATGAGGTCGCAAGTATCGGAAAGCCGACACTCGTTATGTGCGGTGCTGATGACAAGATGACACCGCCTGCGCTGTCGCAATTCCTGAGAGGTAACATTCCCGGGGCGCAGTTGTCGCTGGTTAAGAATGCCGGTCATATGGCAATGCTGGAAAATGCAGAGGCCTTCAACAAAGCTCTCAAATCATTTGTTGAATCATTACCTGATATGGAGAGACGATAAGGAAACTACAATTGTTGGTTGTCAGAAGGAGTTCATATGTTTGTGCTGGGAAACTTTATCATCGCAGTGGCAAAAATCACCCATGTCGTTCTTTCCATATATATGTGGATTATCATTGCCAGGGCAATCATCTCGTGGGTGAATCCTGATCCGTACAATCAGATCGTTCAGTTTTTGTATCGTGTGACAGAGCCGGTGCTGGCGCCAGTTCGCAGATGGCTGCCTTTCGGCCGTATGGGTATTGACGTATCGCCGATAATCGTCATTCTGGCAATTTATTTCTTAGATGAATTCCTTATCAAGAGCATGATCGAATTGGCGGTGAGCTTAAAGTGACGATTCGCACAAGCGGGGTTCTGCGTTAATATGGTTGATATCAGGGAAACAGAGCATGGACTCGTTCTCCAAGTCCATATTGTACCACGATCAGCCAAATGCGAGGTTGTCGGCAATCAGGGCAATGCGCTAAAGCTTAAAATAACGGCGCCGCCTGTGGAGGGACAGGCGAATAAGGAATGCATCAGGTTTCTATCTGATATCCTCGGGATCAAAAAAAAACAGGTAAGAATTTTAAGCGGCAGCAAATCGAAGAAGAAAACGGTTGCAATAGAAGGCATTAGAAGGAAAGACATCGAGGCTTTGATTACATGAGCCGCCTCTCGTAAGAATAGCGGTGCTCACGAATAGTTTTGTCGAATTTCTATAAGCCGCTGTACGTGACATTTACTCTCACTGCTTTTTGCCAGCTTACAGTATGGAAGAAGGTCGAATAAGAGGCACGGAAAATAGAAGAGTCGCCCGGGCAGCAGGAGTGGTCGGTCTGGCCACAATGCTTTCCCGCATATCCGGCTTTCTCCGGGATATGGTTGTCGCCGCTTTTTTCGGCGCCGGTCTCACAACGGACGCCTTTTTTGTTGCCTTCCGAATTCCCAACATGCTGAGGCGCCTGCTCGGGGAAGGATCGCTGACTGTCTCCTTCGTGCCTGTCTTTACGGAATACCTGAACAAAAAGACGAAGGCCGAGGCCTATGAACTGGCCAATGTAGCATTTACAGTACTTTCGATTATCCTCGTCATTGTATCTATTGCAGGCATTATTTTTTCGCCGCTTATCGTAACGATCATGGCACCTGGATGGTATATTGATCGTCCGGCCCACTATCACCTGACGGTTTTTCTCAATCGTCTGATGTTTCCCTACATCTTCTTCATCGCTCTGGTGGCGCTGTGCATGGGTATCCTCAATTCCCTACGCCACTTCGCTGCACCCGCCCTTTCACCCGTTATCCTTAACATCTGCATGATCCTGGCGGTGCTGCTGCTCATGAGCTTTTTCCCGGAACCGATCACGGCACTTGCCGTGGGAGTCATGATAGGAGGCGTTTTACAACTCGCCATGCAGTGGCCTTTTCTTGTTAAATTCGGATTGAAGCTGAAGCCTGATTTTAACTTCAGGCATCCGGGCCTTAAAAAAATCGGTATCCTCATGCTTCCAGCAGTTTTTGGGGCGTCGATCTATCAGATCAATATTTTTGTCGCCACAATACTGGCCTCTCTGCTTCCCTCCGGAAGCGTCTCCTACCTCTACTATGCAGACCGGGTCGTGGAGCTTCCCCTCGGCGTATTTGCTATTGCAGTGGGGACAGCTGCACTCCCTAGTTTTTCGGAGCAGGTGGCAAAAGGCGACTTTCATGAATTAAAGGGAACAATCAATTTTTCCCTGAGACTAATACTTTTTGTCACCATACCGGCAACGGTTGCACTCATAGTACTCCGTGTGCCGATAATCTCGGTACTTTTCCAGAGAGGCGCGTTTGATATCCAGTCAACCTTTCTAACGGCCCAAGCCCTCTTATGCTATGCCCTCGGCTTGTGGGCTTTTTCGGTGATCAGGGTTATTGTTTCGGCTTTTTATTCACTTCAGGATTCAAAAACCCCGATGAAAGCTGGAATTGTCGCATTCGTTGTCAATGTTATCTGTAGTATTATTCTCATGTATCCTCTAAAGCATAGCGGTCTTGCACTGGCAACGTCCATCGCGACAGCCGTCAATGTCATCATGCTAACAGTTGTTCTTAAGAGAAGGATCGGGGTTTTCTTAGATCAGGAGTTTTATAAGTCTGTATTTAACATATTTCTGTCGTCGTTCGCGATGTGGGGGGTTATCATCCTCATAGGAACCTTCTTGCCCTGGAGCGATGAAGGTCCGTTAAACGAAAGACTACTGCACCTCATGTTCTCTGTCTTTGCCGGGATGGCCACATTCTTCATCTCCGCCTACTTGACTAAGTGCTCGGAAATGACGATGATTGTTGATGTTATCAAGAGGAGGATGAAGGGCTAAATCTAAATAAAAACAGAAAGATGAAACTAATGACCGGATAAAAGGTATTGACTGCCCGGGATTGAAGTGATAGGGGGATTTCCTTTTGACTGGGTAATCTTAAAGGGAAGGTCAGAATATGCTGGATATAAAATTTCTGAGACAGAATATTGATTTCGTTAGAAGAAAAATGCTTGAGAGAGGTCAGGAGCTCAATCTCGAAGCCTTCGCCGCTCTGGATGAAGAGAGACGCAGAGTTCTTCAGGAAGTGGAAACCCTGCGGAACGAGCGGAATACTGCCTCCAAGGAGATAGGCGAGAAAAAGAAGAGAAAAGAAGATGCTTCCTCGCTTATTGTCAAGATGAGCGATGTCTCCAATCGCATCAAAGAACTGGATGAGTCTCTGAAGAAAATCGAGGAAGACCTCGGCAGCATTCTCATGATCATTCCCAATGTACCTCATGAGTCCGTTGTGTACGGTACGAGCTCGGAGGATAATCCGGTAATCCGTGTCTGGGGGGAGAAGCCGCAGCTCGCTTTCACACCGAAACCGCACTGGGAAATCGGTGAGGATCTGAACATCCTTGATTTTGCAAGGGGCGCAAAGATTACAGGGGCGCGATTTACCCTGTATCGGGCATGGGGGGCTATGCTGGAGCGGGCCATCATAAATTTTATGCTTGACCTGCATACGTCAGAGCACGGCTACACAGAGGTATTGACGCCCTTCATGGTCAATAGTGCAAGCATGACGGGAACCGGGCAGCTCCCGAAATTTGCCGAAGACCTTTTCAAGATTGAGAAATTTGACTATTACCTGATTCCCACGGCGGAAGTGCCGGTAACCAACATCCACCGTGACGAGATTTTGGATGAGCGGGATCTTCCGACCTTGTATGTAGCATATTCACCGTGTTTTCGCTCTGAGGCCGGTTCATACGGAAAAGATACGCGGGGGCTCATCAGGCAACACCAGTTTAACAAAGTGGAACTGGTCAAGTTTACCGCACCGGAAACATCCTACGATGAGCTGGAAAAGCTGACCTTCAATGCAGAAGCAGTTCTAAAAAGGCTGAACATTCATTTTCGGACAGTAAGCCTATGCACCGCGGATCTGGGGTTTTCTTCCGCCAAGACCTATGACATTGAGGTTTGGCTTCCCGGGCAGGATTCTTATAGAGAGATATCGTCCTGCAGCAACTTCGAGGATTTTCAGTCCCGGAGGGCGGCTATACGATTCAGACGAGAAGGCACCGGCAAGGTAGAGTTTGTTCATACCCTTAACGGTTCCGGGTTGGCTGTCGGGAGGACGGTTGTGGCTGTTCTGGAAAATTTTCAGCAGGCCGATGGAAGCGTTATTGTTCCCGATGCGCTCAGGCCTTACATGAAAGGAATTGACAGGATTCCCGCTCGGGTTTAATATAAAATTCAGTTCTGAAATCAATGTCTTCACGGAGGGGTGGCCGAGTGGTCGATGGCGGCGGTCTTGAAAACCGTTAACCGAAAGGTTCACAGGTTCGAATCCTGTTCCCTCCGCCAGAATAGAAATAAAATCCCTGCCCCTTTCAGAAATAGGGTGTACGGGAGAGACCTAAAGCGATAATAGATCGGCTGCATGTGGAGAGATGCCAGAGAGGCCGAATGGGTTCGCCTGCTAAGCGAATGTATGCCCTTAAAAGGTGTACCGGGGGTTCGAATCCCCCTCTCTCCGCCAGCTGGTTCTAAGTAGTTGATATTAAAGAATAATCAAGGGAGAAAGCCCCGCTCTTGGCGGGGTTTTCTCATTATTGAATTCTCAGTAGTTTGACTTTGACGAAATTTATCGCAATATCTTTCGATTTTCTCAGTCACGAAATAATTCAGTCCACCTTCCCGATAAAAGCAGATTTATTCCAAGAAAACTTCATTTCTTTCTGATGTGATTCGTGAGTCGATGGAGCGATTAGGCTTGTGGAAAGCCCAGTAATCTTCGTTGTTCATTCCAATCTATTGGTAGCGGAATGAATTTCCTGAGTAACTCGAGATTAAGTTCCGGAGGTTGGGTTCCGTTGAGGATAGCCCGGACAATGTCCGGTGCGAGAAAAGCTCTGTGAATTATCTTTCTGACATAAGAGTTAGTGACACCTTCAGCCACTGCAATGTCCTTGATACTCTTCGCCTTGCCTGAAGTGAGCCGTCCGAACCAGTCGTGGGCTTTGGCAATTTGCCGGATCAGTCGAGGATCTGGTGCTTTTCGAATGGTTTCAGAACCCGCAATCAGCAAGCGAATGGCATAACCGCATCGTCTAACTTGAACCGGGACTCTCAGTGTGACAGTTGCTTCTGAGTCCCTCTTATCTTCACTTTTTTGATTTTGAAGAATTGTTGGATCAATATCGATTTGCAAATATTCGGGATGGACTGTGACCTGTTTAATCAGTTGGCGGACTATCTGATATCGTTCCGGCATATCGTTCTCAATTTGTTCTGCCAGATGATGGCATTGACTCTGGATAGCCTGAATATCTTCAGGGGATGACTGGAGGGCATCCAGTATGGCGTTGGCATCGTTGAGCCAATCGCAAAGTGAATCAATCACAGTGCTCTCAAGCTCTTGAGCCGGCAGGCGAAGGCCATGAGGGGCTTTATCACGGCAATCAGTAATTAGTGGTTCAGACACATAGTATCGGTAACGTCGCGATTGCTTCTGGCTGTGCGAGGAAATTAACCGATGGCCTTGTGAATCATATAGGCGCCCGGTCAATAGGCTGGCAGATGGAACAGACCTCTTCTTCTTATAGCCTTTTCTGTTCTCTGCCATTTTTGCTTGTACGGCATTCCAAAGGTCTTGAGGAATAATGGCAGGATGCTTACCCGGATATGTCTTATCTTTATGTGCTATCTGACCACTGTAGATAGGATTGGAAAGGATTATGTAGAGGTGTCCCTTGCTGAATTCCCGACCTCCGTATGCCTTTCCTGAGTTTCGAACACGTTCCGGTGTGCGAATACAGTTGGCATCCAGCTCTTCCTTCAGCTTCCTGACACTGCCAAGAGCCAGGTATCGCTTGTAGATATATCGTATGAGATCAGCGTTTTTCTCATCGATGACCAGAGTTCTGTCTTTACCGATATAACCCATGGGATGCCCGCCTCCCATCCACATGCCTTTTTGCTTCGAAGCGGCAATCTTATCCCGAATACGTTCCCCAGTTACTTCTCTTTCAAACTGGGCAAAGGAGAGGAGGACATTGAGTGTTAAGCGTCCCATCGAGGATGTGGTATTGAACTGCTGTGTCACGGAAACAAATGAGACTCCCTTTGTATCGAACTGTTCCACAATCTTGGCAAAGTCAGCTAGAGATCTGGTAAGTCGATCCACTTTGTAAACTACCACCACCTTGATCTTTTTCTGCTCAATGTCTTCCAGTAATCTCTTCAAGGCAGGACGATCCATATTGCCGCCTGAATAACCGCCATCGTCATAGCGGGTGGGAATGGTTCGCCATCCTTCATGCCGTTGACTAAGGACATAAGCTTCACAGGCTTCACGTTGAGCATCAAGGGAATTGAAATCCTGTTCCAGACCTTCCTCAGAAGATTTTCGGGTATAGATAGCGCATGGGATAGTGAGTCGAGTCATTTTTTCAATCCGAAGAACACAGGGCCTGACCAACGGGTTCCTGTGATGGCTTTAGCGATCGCTGAAAGGCTTCTCCACTTCTTGTCGGCATACAAATATCCATCTTCCAGAACCGTGACCTGATGCGTTTCACCTCGCCAGACTCGTATCAGACGAGATCCCGGATGTACCTGGGAAGAGCAGGAAGGCATACCCGATATGAGTTGACGACGTTCTGCTGCAGTCAGGCCGCCTGATTTAGCTGCCTGCATTTGCCATCCAATGGCTTCTCGTAACAGGTTCTCTTGGATCCAGCCGGGAGCAGGGCCTCCGAATATCTTTTGCCATCGCTGAATCAAGGCATTTCTATTCAGCCTCATGAGTTCAGCTAAATCACTCATGCGACCGCCGAAATCCGGTAACGGCGAAGACCATCGGGGGTGTCAATCGGCATTGAAAATTGACCCATCATAGGCATCCAATTTTGACCCACCCCCCGTAAAGAAGTTTTCTGTTAAACCTTCCTGAGCAATCGTTTCAGGAGGACCTGTGTTTCATTCTCCAGGA
>JBEKOL010000040.1:0-30599 GCA_049521775.1 Syntrophales bacterium | reverse complement strand
TTCACCAGCCATGAGGGAGAGGAATTTCTGTATCTCCTGGACGGAAAAATCGAATTTCGCACCAATGACCGGGTCGAAACCCTTTCCGCCGGGGATACGATTTATTTTGATTCTGCCCTAAATCACAAGCTGGGAACACGGACCCATCCCATAGTTAATACCACCATGATCGGCGCCTTTGCCCGGATGCTGGAGATGCCCCCCATGGAGACCATTGCCGCCGCTATCCGTGAAGACATCCAGGTCGAGGCGCAGAGAAATATCGAGGCGGCCCACGAGGCGTTCGAAACGGTCTGTCTGATGGGCCGGATCGGATAAGACATCAAGGAATCTAAAATGAACGAAGCAGAAAATCCCAATCCTTTATTCATGCCTCTTACTTATCTTACCACGGAGAGCAATAAGACGGGATCGTGGCGGTTTCTGCACCCCCGGTATGATGAGAAGACATCGCCCTGCAGCACCACCTGTCCGGCGGGCTGGCACATCCCCTCCGAAATGTCCGTCAAGATCGCCCGCATGGCCGTACAGACCAATACCTTTCCCCTCTGTGAGGTGGAAGACGGTCGGTGGTATACCATCAATTATAAACCCAAGGAATATCTCGTGCGGGAGTATTTCAAACTTCAGGGCCGCTTCAAGCATTCGACCGATCAGGACCTCGACCAGATTCAGCAGATGGTGAACGAGGACTGGGAGCTGCTGTTGCATAAAGCAGGGGACAGAATCTGAGTGATAGCATGGAAGGAATAAAAATCATTCGGTGCTGACGTCTTAAATATTCAAACTATTTGTTGATCTGACCCTGCAATATTGGTCAGGTTTCATACGTGGTGTGGCAACGTAATGGCAGGTGTGAAAGAAGTATTAATTAGAAGCCATTGATTTGTAAAGGGAGGATTAGGTTATGCAACAGAGTGCGAATGTGCGGCATTCCGAGTTTGTTGAAACACCAACTCGGCAAAGAGTGGTTCTCGTCATAATACTATTCGTGACATTATTAGTGGCATATCTTGACAGGGTCAATGTTTCAGTGCTCCTGGCAGATACCAAGTTCCTTACCGACATGGGCATCAAAGGCCAGCCCGTACAGATGGGATTGTTGATGACTCTATTTTTGATCGCTTACGGATTGTCTAACGTGGTGCTCAGCCCGTTAGGTGACAAAATCGGACCCCGAAAGGCGATGCTTATTTCAATTTTTCTATGGACAATTTCTGTAATGATCGGTGGTTTAGCCCCAACTTTTGCGATTATGCTGATTGCAAGACTGATTCTCGGTGTTGGCGAAGGCATGCATTGGCCGATGCAGAGTTCATTCGTAAAAAACTGGTTTCCTCCCAACGAACGCGGTAAGGCCAATGGTGCTTGGCTGGTAGGACTTATGGGTGGTCCCGCAATAGCGATGCCATTTTTCACTTGGATTATTTCCAGCTGGGGCTGGCGTCCGAGTTTCTTTGTGCTGGTGGCGTTAGGCTTTATCCCCTTGTTCTTACTGTGGTTCTTTGTTAAAGACCATCCCCATCAGCATAAAGGAGTGAATAAGGCGGAGCTTGAGTATATTGAAAGTGCTCTCAAGGCAGAAGCAGAACAAGAGGCAAAAATAAAAACAGAAACGCTCGGTGAGCGACTTGCGTCTTTCTGTTTCAATTACCGATTCTGGCTTCTTACGGTTAATTATTTCTGCATCGCCTCTATATGGTGGGGAACAATGGCTTGGCTGCCTTCCTATCTGAAGGCATCGCGCGGTTTCAGTTGGGCCGCTATGGGGGCATTGTCCTCTCTTCCGTATGTACTGGGTACAATCAGTATCCTGTTTTTCGGGCACCTAGGCGATAAACTCGGTCGCCGTGCGCCGTTAGTTGCTATTGGGCATATACTGGCGGCTGCTGGTATATATTTTGGCGCCAACGCTACCGACAATATAACTGCTGCCTTGCTCATATCCTTAGGAATTGCGGCAATTGCTATTGCTCTGCCAGCTTCATGGTCTCTGCTGCAGCGCATCGTTCCAGGAAAGGCAATTGGTGCCGGCTCCGGCATGATGAACGGGCTGGGCAATGGCGGTTCAGCATTTGCTCCGGTACTGATCGGCTATTTCATCGCGTTGACTGGCAGTTACATCGGCGGTCTAATGTTCCTGGTAGGCCTAGGAGTCCTGGGATTCCTATGTATGAGTGTGTTGTCACTACAAAAGTATTAAGCGACGCATGAATAACACACCCGTTTTTTGTTCTTCGGCAATTTCTTAGATATGAGGAAGATCGCATATCTGAATGGATGTTTATCGTCACTATTCGCAGGAGATGAGCGTTTCTATGATACAGATCAGTGTACTATTTGAACCTTTCGTGTGTTTTCGCGACCTCCTTCCTAAAGGTTGTTCAAGGCAATATCTACCTGAACAACCTCTAAGAGAACCGCGAAAATGAATGATAAATATTTTAGTAAATATAGAGAAAAAAGGTGGTTATATGCTGAAATCAGAAATCATGCAAAAGTTTGTATCAATAGTCGGACAGAATCGCTGTAGGGCTTCCAAGGAGGATCTCATGACGTATTCGTACGACGCCTCCATATTAGAGTTCATGCCAGACGCAATTCTCTTTCCAAAATCTACGGAGGAAGTCTCCCAGATCATGACGTTAGCCTCTGCCAGCAATGTTTTTGTGACACCCAGAGGGTCTGCATCAGGTCTGGGTGGTGAGTGTTTGGCTAAAAAAGGCGGGATCATTCTCTCCTTTACGCAGATGAACAATATCTTGGAGATCAATACGGAAAATCGCTATGCCATAGTGGAGCCGGGTGTCATTGTTTCCGATTTCCAGAAGGCCGTCGAAAAAGTGAACCTGTTTTATCCGCCCGATCCGGGAAGCGCCGCCGTAGCAACGATGGGAGGCACAGTGATGATGAATGCAGGAGGAATGCGGGGAATCAAGTATGGCGTAACCCGCGATTATCTCCTGGGAATGGAAATCGTGTTGCCCTCAGGTGAGGTGATGAAGACAGGGACAATAACTACCAAGGATGTTACCGGCTATGATCTGACACGCCTGATTTGCGGCTCAGAAGGGACACTGGCCATGGCAACCAAGATCACTGTCCGCCTTCTTCCCAAGCCCAAAGCGAGGCGGACCCTTCTGGTCATATATGACAACATCGATGATGCTGGCAAGACGGTGTCCAAAATCGTCGAAGCCGGGATTATTCCGGCAACCATGGAACTTATGGACAAAGTGATAATCAAGGCAGTGGAAGATGTTTTTCACATAGGGCTGCCTCTGGATGCCGCTGCCCTCCTACTGATAGACGTGGACGGTGATGCCGAGACTGTCGAGAGACAGTCGTCCCTGGTAGCTGATTTCTGCAAAGGACAGGGAGCGCGTAATGTGCGAATCTCTTCCTCCGAGGAGGAAAACGTGCAACTCTGGACCGCCCGACGTGCGCTCTACGGATGTATCGCCAGGCTGCGTCCGACTTGCATGATTGAGGATGCGACGGTGCCCGTGAGTCACTTGGTGGAAGCGATAAAGAAGGTGATCGAAATTTCAGATCGAAACCATGTTCAGGTTGCAGTTTTGGCCCATGCCGGCGATGGCAATCTCCATCCGTTGATACTTTGCGATCAACGGGATAAGGAGGAAATGGCGCGGGTGGAAAAGGCCATGGATGAAATTGTGGAGTATTCGATGACGATTGGAGGGACCATCTCCGGAGAGCATGGGATCGGTATCAATAAAGCCAAGTATCTGCCGCAGCAGCTTAGCGCAACCAGTCTGAGAATGCAGCGTGCCATTAAAAAGGTTTTTGATCCTCAGGGAATATTGAACCCGGGAAGCTTTCTGGAGGTATGTCCATTATGATCCCTAAAGAACTGCAAGAAGAAGTCTATAACTGCATCAAGTGCGGGATCTGCATGAGTGCCTGTCCCATATATAAGCAGTTGAATATCGAAGGCATGTCTCCCCGAGGAAAGGTGCAATTGATAAAAAAAATCCAGGAAAAGAAATTTGAGGTCTCGGAGGGCTTCAAGAATCTCCTTTATACTTGTCTGTTATGCGATACCTGTACAGTGAATTGCCCTAGCGGGGTGAAAGTAGACCGACTGTTCAAGGCGATGCGAGCGGAAATCTTGGAAACGTTCAAACTCCCTTGGCAGAAGAAGCTGATTTTTAATATTCTGAGCAGTGATCGATTGCTGCCTTTCTGCATGTTCTGGGGACGGGTTCTTGGAAATCCCCTCATGTCACTCTTACCTCAAAAAGGTAGGGTAGGGACTATAGCATTCTCCAAACTCCCCAGATTGAATGCCAAACCATTGCTGGATCAATATCCTGAAACCATTTCAGTTGCCAAGGCACGAGGTCGGGTACTTTATTTTCCGGGTTGTGCTACCAACTACCTCTTTGAAAATGTCGGTCATTCAGTGATCAAAGTACTCAAACGACTTGACGTGGACATCATTATCCCAAGGGATCAAAAGTGTTGCGGTTTGCCGATATTTTTGTCGGGTGCACGAAAGATGGCCATCGGGAACATCATGAAAAACATCGGTGTCTTTAACCGTTATGATCATGTGGAGGCGATCATCGTCGATTGTGCGACTTGCGGAGCTGCCTTTAAAGAGGAATACACCCATATCCTGGAAGAAATGGGTGAGGATGCAGAGGATGCCCGAAAGTTCAAGAACAAGGTCATGGATATTTCACAATATCTTGCAAACTTCGATATGAAAAAATACCTTCAGCCTTTAAAAGGTCGTGTAACCTACCACGATCCCTGCCATCTCGTGCGCAGCCAGAAGATAAAAGAGGAGCCGCGGGCCTTGCTGAAACAAATCCCGGGATTGGAGTTCACAGAAATGGCTGATGCGGATGTCTGCTGCGGAGGTGGGGGTACTTTCCAATTGGATCATCCCGAGATTTCGGAAGGTATCGCGAAAAACAAAATTCAGTCCATAAAGGACACGGGCGCCGATACGGTTGCATCTGGTTGTCCCGGGTGTCGCCTGCAGATCAACGGCAACTTGGGAAGTGAAGAGATAAAAGTCGTGCATCCAATAGAACTTCTCGCAAAGGCCATGGGTGAGCTTTGATTTTATCATAAGTTTCTACTGAAAGTGTAATTTCACATCATGAAGCCGTCACCTATCAATGGTTCAATAAAAATGAGAGATCCAGAGCTTCTTCACTAATACTTGGCGGCTTATTTTCTGTTCAGGTGGAATACGGTTATTTTCCTGTAGTCCAGAAATTAGAGGCCGTGAAAATTCTTCAAGTTTTCTTTTGCTAATGATCACCGCTATCCAGACCCTGAGTCTTCCGGGATGCCGCGAAAGTGATTCGGCGTCTAATCCTAAACCTTTTCGAATGACAAAGAAGGAGTGAGGTATAAACCCCCACACCTTCGAGACATGGAAAGCATATCGGATGCTGGAAGTCTCTCTGAAACGATCCTTAGAGTATTGGACAATCACAACGGGTCGATAAAAGAGAAAGCTTATGTAGCCTCAAATTCGGCGTTCGGCATCGATGCCATGATGGAGAAGACGTTAAGTGTCTATCGCATGACCTTAATCGCTTCAGGGTTAATTGCATGTTATTGGGCTTCCGGTGAGGCATAATTTACAGGCAGGAAACAATTGGTCATGCAACCTTTCTATCAGTAATCCTCAATCCTCAGTACAAATTCAGCGTGACGATAAGTAGGTGTTGACTATAACCAGCACCTTCCCATTCTTAACAAATATCAACCCACATCCAGATGAAGATTACAGACTGTTATCATCTAGCCGACTTCCAGATTATACAAGTTCACATCCACAGCACTATCCCAACTTTCAGTCAGTTTCAGTTCTGCAATAACTCCCGTTTACATTATTAGAAAACGAAACAGTCTTACTTTACTTTGAAAATTCATCACTGTTAGCTGACTACTTCAGAAGAATAATCACAAAAACAACTGTTGGCTATAACAAGTCTACGATGAAAGAATTAGTTGAAGGTAAATCGTATTAAAGGATAGCGGGTTATGTGCTCACCGACTCACGCTCTTTGAGGATATCGCGAACAGCTTTTGGAATTGGGCCCGGTTTGTGGGTCGAATAATCAAAGTGGACCAAGGTGGTCGAAGCTTTAACGCATAGCTTCCTGTCCTGATATACCTCTTGGTGCAAGACGAAACTTGAGATACCAACCTTTTTCACACTGGTAAGGATTTCCACATCCTTGCCAAAGAAGATCTCATTTAGAAAATCCATATTCATGTTGACTGTGATCAAACTCGGTTCGGCGAGATCCTGGCTAAACAGCCGAATGATTTCCTCATAGCCCTCTTCCAGCCAAACCGGAATTACGGTGTGGCCGATATGCCTCGTTATATTCGTTTCGGATATTCTTGGTGTAATGATTTTTTTAAACATGTGCTGTTGTCTCCTATGATGTTTTCAACGTATTTGTCATTTACCTGACTCTCATTGGATATTATTGGTAGAAATATTTGATCTCTATGTAAAAAGCAATGTGTATGAAATCGAATTGTAGTAGTAATTTAGGTTCGTCCGGTTGATGCGCACTTCCTGAAACGTCGTTTGGATGATTCAACGACTGAATGCAATGTTTCGAATTGGAAATCTTGAATTTTACTCTTTACGTTATCGTCAGGCTTTATAAGAAGAGAAAAGCCCAAAACCGATTGAGTTAGCAAGATCAGCTTCGGGCTGCCCTAAAGAGGAAAAACAGAGTAACACATATATATACTGCATTTGAAGAGGGCGTCAATGGATTTATGAAAGGATCAAAAACAAAAAAGCACACCACCACAAACTCTAATTACACCTCCCAAAGTACTTTATTCTTCCTAGTGGATAGGTCCTGTCTATACACTCTCTCGCCGCCTCACTAGCAGTTGCATGGCTGTGAAATTGGCTGTCATCCTGGCAAAGCGTATGGATCAGCTTGCCCTTCCGGTAAACCTCTGAAACACATCCTTGCTCTGATCTATGAACCTCTATGCTGAAGCCCCTGTGCTCTTGGATCTGCATGGTGTTCCTCAACTCTGTCATCAGATTTTAGACTATCTTTATTCTAAATCTCACTTGGGTCAATAAAATGTTTTGGGTCTAGGGCAACAACATCTGTTTAGACAAGAGTACGCGAACAAGAAACTCGTAAACCAATTCTGGAAAATATTATGTCCCATTGGTATATCTGGCAAATAACTTCCTCTGAAAGCGTGAGATGTGTTCCTTCCCTTTTATGGTAGCTTTCCATTGCAAATCGTGATGCGGTCTTTATAATGGATTCCGTTTTGTATAGATACTGGCGGCTTTACAATATTTCAAACCAAAATCAGCAGTGCTGCATAATCTCATTTCCGCACGAAATAAAAGTAGCAAGTAAAATTCTTGACAATGTCATTTTTCTGATATAGGTATCCGGTTACGGAATGAATGTTCACTCCTATTTTATGATTGAGGTTAAAATATGGTTAGGTCAGGAAAGCGTGATGACATCATTCGGGTAGCACTGGAACTCTTTGCTAAACAAGGCTTTCACGGAACGCCAATGGCCATGATTGCAGAAAAAGCCCGCGTGGGAGCCGGAACGATTTATCGTTACTTCGAAAATAAAGATGACCTCGTCAACGAATTGTTCGGTGATGTGGAACGTAAATTCATGGCCGCTATCCAAGAAGGCTACGATCCGGATAAACCTATGAGGGAAAGATTCACTCATATCTCAACGTTGCTTCTTATGTATTCCATTTCACACCCCCTCTATTTTCGTTATATAGAGCAGTATCAAAATTCTCCATACGGTGTGTCTTTTCGCAGAAATAAGCTTTTGGGTAAATCTGGCGATCATGATATCTTAAAAGAGCTTTTTGATGAAGGAATTGCACAACAGATTCTCAAAGATCTGCCCCTCCCGGCGCTTTTCGCTCTGGCCTTTGGCCCTTTGATTGCCATTGCGAGAGATCATATCCTCGGGTTCTTTATCCTGGACGATGCCCTGATCATGAAGACCGTAGAGGCCTGTTGGGATGGGGTCAAGAGGTAAGAGACGGGCTAACGTTCCGCGTGAAGGGGGAACTTCTTGGACAAAGGACAGTAATGATTATTCGTTTCTGTTAGCAGGACAATGCGATCTCGCCATGATGAGATGGTATGGTGCGAAAGATTGATCTTCTGTGTCCGGAACCCCAAAAAAGTCGATATTCACATTAAAGTAACAGAGGTGTTACATGCAAATAAGCGAAAGATTCAAGCTAATGGCCGCCGTGGGAATTATTTTTGGCCTGATCCTGTCCGGATGCGGACGACAAAACGAGACGAGCGGACCACCCCCGGGGGGCGCACCCGAAGTTGCCGTTGTGACGATAAAGCCGAAACAAGTGGTGATCACGACTGAATTGGCCGGTCGGACGTCCGCAAATTTGGTCGCTGAAGTGCGCCCGCAGGTAAGCGGCATCATCCAGAAGCGCCTGTTTACGGAAGGCTCGGATGTGAAAGTTGGCCAGGTGCTCTTTCGGATCGATGCAGCTCCCTTTCAAGCGGCGCTTGACAATGCCAAGGCTGCGCTCAGCAGGTCCAAGGCCAATCTGTCGGCGATCCGCTTGAGGGCCGATCGCTTCCGGGAATTGCTGGCCGATAAAGCGGTCAGCCAGCAGGACTGCGACGATGCGGCTGCCGCACTCAAACAGACGGAGGCGGATATCCAGTATTGGGAGGCCACGGTCGAGACGGCCCGTATCAATCTGAAATATACCTCTGTAACGGCCCCCATCTCCGGACGCATCGGAAGATCCAATGTCACGGAGGGGGCTCTGGCGACGGCACAACAGCCCGCAGCCCTGGCTACCATTCAACAACTGGATCCCATGTACGTGGATGTTCCCCAATCCACGACCGAAGTGCTGCGATTGCGCCGCCGCCTAGAGGACGGCCTCCTCAATCATAACAGGCAGATTCGGAACAAGGTGCGTCTTGTTTTGGAAGACGACAGCAAATATCCCTTGGAGGGGGCGCTTCAATTCCGCGACGTCACGGTCGATCCGACGACCGGATCGGTCATTCTGCGGGTTGTCATTCCCAATCCGAAGGGCGTTCTCCTGCCGGGCATGTTCGTCAGGGCGGTAGTCGAAGAGGGCGTCAATCAGGAAGCGATCCTGGTTCCTCAACAGGCCGTTTCACGCAACCCGAAGGGGAATCCCGCTGCTTTGATCGTGGATACCGAGGGCAAGGTCCAGCAGCGGATGCTTACACTCGATCGTGCTATCGGCGACCAGTGGTTAGTAGTCTCCGGTCTTGCTGCCGGCGATCGGGTTATCGTCGAGGGGATGCAAAAGGTGAAACCCGGCGCTTCCGTGAAGGTTATTCCTGTTGAGGCCGGTAGCGAAAAAAATACCGGGGAACGTAAAAATACGGCCCCGCTGCCTGCAAAATCGAATTGACGGAGCGTGTGATGCTATCGAGATTTTTTCTGGATCGTCCGGTTTTTGCGTGGGTCATTGCCATCATCATGATGGCGGCGGGGGGTCTGGCTATCTACAATCTGCCCATATCCCAGTATCCCCCCATCGCCCCGCCATCCATTGCGATTACCGCCTTCTACCCCGGGGCTTCGGCGGAGACCGTTGAAAACAGCGTTACGCAGATCATCGAGCAGAAGATGACCGGCTTCGACAATTTGCTGTACCTGTCTGCCAGCAGCGATTCGTCCGGTTCTTCCCGCATCGAACTTACCTTTGCCCCGGGGACCAATCCGGATCTCGCCTGGGCCCAGGTACAGAACAAGCTCCAGCTCGCCATGGCAAGTCTGCCGGAGGTGGTGCAGCGCCAGGGTGTCCTAGTGAGCAAAAGCACCCGGAACTACCTGTTAGTCGTCGGCCTGATCTCGGAAGACGGCAGCATGAAGGGTGACGACTTGATGGACTATGCTCAATCCAACCTGGAGAAGGTGCTTTCGCGGGTGCCGGGGGTGGGTGAAGTGGAGATTTTCGGCACCCAGTACTCCATGCGGGTCTGGCTGAACCCCGCCAAGCTGACAGATTACCAGATGACGGTTCAAGATGTCATCACGGCGCTTCAGGCTTACAACGTGGAGGTTTCCGCCGGGCAGTTCGGTGGGGCACCGGCGGTGGAAGGCCAGCGTCTGAACGCTTCCATCATTGTCCAGAGCCTGCTCAAGACGCCCGAGGAGTTTGCCGTCATTCCTATTCGCACCAACCCCGACGGCTCCATCGTGCGGATCAAGGATGTGGCACGAACGGAACTGGGAACCGAGCAATATGATATCCAGGCTTATTACAACGACAAGCCCTCCGCCGCGCTGGCCATCCGGCAGGCCGCCGGAGCCAATGCCCTGGATACGGCCAACGCGATCCGGGCAAAGATGGAAGAGATGAGCCAATTTTTCCCCGCCGGCATGAAAATCGTTTATCCCTACGACACCACCCCCTTCGTCAAGGTGGCCATCAACGAAGTGGTTAAGACCCTTTTCGAGGCGATTGTGCTCGTGTTCCTGGTGATGTATCTGTTCATAGGAAACATGCGCACCACCCTGATCCCGACCATCGCCGTGCCCGTGGTGATCATGGGTACGTTCGGGGTACTGGGGTTTTTCGGGTTCTCCATCAACATGCTGACCATGTTTGCCATGGTGTTGGCCATCGGCCTCCTGGTGGACGACGCCATCGTGGTGGTGGAAAACGTGGAGCGGATCATCAGCGAGGAAGGGCTCTCCCCCAAAGAGGCCACCAGCAAGTCCATGGAGCAGATTACCAGCGCGTTGATCGGCATCGGGCTGGTCCTCTCGGCAGTCTTCGGCCCTATGGCGTTTTTCGGCGGGTCCACGGGAGTCATATACCGTCAGTTCTCCATAACCATCATCGCCTCCATGCTTCTTTCTGTGGCAGTGGCCCTGATTCTGACGCCAGTTCTCTGCGCATCGCTTATCAAGCCAGCGGCGGGCCATGAAAGAGCGGAAAACGCTGTTTTTTTCCTGCGCCCGTTTTTCCGATGGTTTGATCGCAAGTTCTTTCGAACAAGAGACCTTTATTTGCGGCTGGTCCGCCATTCTCTTTCAAAAAAACTTCGTTGCCTTGTTGTTTTCCTTTTGATTGTGGTGGCCATGGGCTTCCTGTTCCTTCGCATGCCCACGGCCTACCTCCCGGACGAGGATCAGGGAATCCTGCTGATGCAGGCCATGCTCCCGGCAAACTCGACCCTAGAGCAGACCGATGAGGTCATGAAGCGCGTCAGGGACTATTTCCTGGAGCACGAGAAAGAGGCGGTCGAATCCGTCCTGACGGTTTCCGGCGTCAACTTCTCCGGTCGGGGACAGAATGCGGGCCTAGCATTCGCCAAGCTGAAGGATTGGAAACTCCGTGACCGACCGGACCTGAAAGTAAACGCTGTAGCCGGAAGAGCTATGGGGGAATTTTCCAAAATCCGTAACGCCATGGTGTTTGCCTTTGCGCCGCCGGCGGTCGTGGAACTCGGCCAGGCGAAGGGGTTTGATTTTCAGTTGCTGGACCGGGGCGGTATGGGACATGCCGAGCTGATGGCAGCCCGCAACCAACTTCTCGGCATGGCGGCAAAGGATCCGGATTTGACGAAGGTCCGGCCTAACGGTCTGGAAGATGTGCCCGAATACCGGATCGACGTGGACTGGGAGAAGGCTGGCGCCCTAGGGGTGCCCATTACCTCGATCCACACTACAATCTCGGCGGCCTTCGGCAGCGCGTATGTCAACGACTTCATTCAGGGTGGACGTGTGAAGAGGGTCTATGCCCAGGCCGACGCCCCCTACCGCATGTTGCCCAAAGACCTGGAAAAACTTTATGTGCGCAACAACGCTGGCAAAATGGTTCCCTTTTCTTCCTTTGCGTCCGGTCACTGGACTTCCGGTTCTCCCAGGCTGGAGCGATTCAACGGCTTTCCGTCTATAAACATTTTGGGCGAGTCGGCGCCGGGGAAAAGTTCCGGTGAGGCGATGAGGGCCATGGAAGGGTTTGTCAGGAAGCTGCCGCAGGGGATCGGTTTTGACTGGACCGGTCTTTCCTACCAAGAGCGGATGTCGAGCTCTCAGGCGCCCCTGTTGTATGCCTTTTCCATTTTCGTGATCTTCCTTTGTCTGGCGGCGCTCTACGAGAGTTGGCCCATTCCCGTCTCGATCCTGCTGGTCCTCCCCCTTGGGACGATCGGCGGCGTCATCGCCTCGACTTTGCGGGGGCTGCCCAATGATGTCTATTTCCAGATCGGCCTGCTGACCATCCTGGGTTTGACCACCAAGAACGCCATCCTGATCGTCCAGTTCGCCAAAGCCGGAGTGGGAAAAGGGATGGGGCTGATCGACGCCACGTTGGAAGGGGCGAAATTACGATTTCGTCCGATCATTATGACCTCTTTGGCCTTCGGTTTCGGCGTGCTGCCCCTTGCCGTGACCACCGGCGCCGGGGCGGGAGCCCAGAATGCCATAGGCACCGGCGTGCTGGGAGGAATGGTGACCGCTACTGTCTTGGTGGTTATTTTTGCACCTTTCTTCTTTGTGTTGATCGAAAAGCTCTTCGGAAAACGTCGAAAGGGTGAAACATACGGGTCACACGGCGCCAATCGGTCTCTCCGCGTGTTGTTGGAAAGGCTTTTCGGCAAACACAGGCATCGTGAAGCGGCCGAGACAGATGATGTAAATCCATCAGAGGATCGATGATATGAATAGAAACCTGTTCCTGCTACTTAGTGTGAGCATCACCCTTCTGGGGGGTTGCACCATGGCCCCGGAATACACGAGACCTGCCTCTCCCGTTCCTGCCGATTGGCCGACGGGTGCGGCCTACAATGAAACGATGGCTGCCGCGTCTGCTCCCATAGTATCGGAGTTGCCGTGGCGGGAGTTCTTCACCGATGAACGCCTTCAAAAAATCATCGAGACCGCCTTGAACAACAACCGCGATCTGCGCCTTGCGGCCTTGAATGTTGAGAAAGCGCGGGCGCTTTACGGTATTCAGCGTGCCGAGCTTCTGCCTGCCGTCAATGCCGCCGGCAGCATGATCAAACAAAGGGTGCCGGCCGATCTTTCGGTCACCGGAAGCCCCATGACCTCCGAACAATACGGTGTCAATGTCGGTATCAGTTCCTGGGAGATAGACTTCTTCGGCCGCATCCGCAGTCTCAAAGATCAGGCGCTGGAAGAATACCTCGCCACGGATCAGGCCCGCCGCAGCGCACAGATCCTGCTGGTATCCGCCGTGGCCAACGCGTACTTCACCCTTACGGCGGATCGGGAAAATCTCAAACTGGTGGCCTCCACCCTTGAGACGCAGGAGGCCTCCTACAAATTGATCGGGAAGCGTTATGACATCGGGCTCGCGTCCGAATTGGATCTCCGTCGAGCGCAAAGCCAGGTGGATACGGCCAGAGGAGAAGTCGCCCGCTACACGCAACTGGCAGCGCAAGATGAAAACGTCTTGAATCTTCTGGTCGGTTCTCATACGCCGCCAGAGCTCCTGCCGTCGGATTTGGGCAGCGTCAGCCCTCCCAAAGACATTTCTCCCGGCCTGTCCTCCGAGCTGCTCCTGCAACGACCTGACGTGCTGGCGGCGGAACATCAGCTCAGGGCGGCCAATGCCAATATCGGCGCCGCCCGCGCCGCTTTCTTTCCCAGCATCTCCCTGACGACCGCCATAGGAACTGCAAGCGCCGATCCAACCGCCATCGGAAGTGCAGGCTCCGCTCTATCAGGGCTCTTCAAAAGCGGCTCGGGTACGTGGAGTTTCGCACCGCAGATTACGATACCTATTTTTGATGCCCGCACGTGGTCGGCATACGATGTAACGAAAGTAGCGAGGGAAATATACGTGGCCCAATACGAAAAAGCGATCCAGACGGCTTTCCGTGAAGTGGCCGATGCCCTCACCGTGCGGGGCACAGTAAACCAGCAGATCGCGGCACAACAATCACTGGTGGACGCTGTTGCAGAAACCTACCGCCTCTCCAATGTGCGTTATACCAAGGGAATTGACAGCTACTTGAGTGTTCTGGACGCACAACGCTCGCTCTATACGGCACAACAGGGGCTGATTGTTCTTCACCTTGCCCGGCTTACGAATCTAGTGACGCTCTACGCAGTATTGGGCGGAGGCGCATAAAGCATTTTTGATTGTGGCCAGCACATGGTCATTTTCTCATACATATAATGTTGCGAAAAAGCGGCTCCAGACCGCTTTCGACACAAACATGTTGTGATTTCATTTGTAGCACTCTATAATTTGTATACCTTTTTGCATCAATAACCAAACCGGGAGGATAAGGAATGACTAAAAAGATTGCTGTTTTTGTAGGAAGCCTTCGCAAGGAATCCTTTAATCGGAAGATGGCAAAAGTGCTCACAACACTTGCACCTGAGTCACTGTTGTTTGAAATTATCGAGATCGGAGGACTTCCACTCTACGACCAAGACTATGATGATGGGGGAAAGCCACCTCCAGCGTGGACCGCGTTCAGGGAGCGTGTGAAGTCGTTTGACGGTTTCCTTTTCGTGACACCTGAATACAACCGCTCAGTTCCAGGCGTACTGAAGAACGCTCTCGACGTGGGATCGCGGCCATACGGCCAGAGCGTCTGGGGAGGAAAGCCCGGTGCGGTGATAAGCGTTTCACCTGGCGCAATAGGTGGCTTCGGCGCAAATCATCATCTTCGGCAATCCCTCGTATTCTTGGATGTTCCCACAATGCAGCAGCCAGAGGCGTACATCGGGGGTGCTGCGGAACTGTTCGACGCTAATGGTAATATTACTAATGAGACAACTCGCGAGTTCCTCAAAAGAGTTATGGACGCGTTTACGGCATGGATTGCGAAAAACTCCTCCAAAAACCCATGAATGATGTACAAGGAAAACACATCAAAGGAAAGGAGAATCCAAAATGAAAAAAATGACTCGTAGCGTAGGTTTAGTAGCGGTAATAATCTTGAGTTTCATAATTTCCTCAACATTAACATTTGCGGCAAGTTCTGATGAGAGCGGTTACTCCCCTGAAATGAAAGCAAAGATTGAACAGATGAAGAAGGAACTGAAGAAGTTCACCGATGAAAGGGCAACCGTAAAGAAGAACCTGAAGACCTTTGATGAACTGGATTTCGTGGTGTTCAGCAATCAGGAATGGACACGGTTGCATGAAAGTCATTCAAAAGACGTCAAAGTCAACTGGCCCGACGGGCATTACACAACTGGCATCGAAAGGCACATTGAAGACCTCAAGGCGATGTTCGTGTATTCACCCGATACGAGCATAAAAGTTCACCCGGTAAAATTTGGATCAAAGGAATGGACCTCCGTAATAGGAGTGATGACTGGAACATTCACCAAGCCCATGCCGATTGGGGACGGTAAATTCATTCAGCCAACGGGCAAGAAATTTTCCATTAACATGTGCACTGTGGGGCATTGGAAGAATGGCGTTATGATTGAAGAATGGCTGTTCTGGGATAATGCTACATACATGAAGCAAATTGGAATAGGACAATAAAGTAAACCCGAGAACGCGGGATAGAGACCCCGTTGGCCTTTAATGGAATCAAGCGGAAGGGGGTTTTCAATGGCTGATCTTATGCCGGCTATCTTTTTCGGACATGGCAATCCGATGAACGCATTGTTGAAAAATACATATACTGATGGTTGGGCTTCTATCGGCAATTCTGTTCCGCGTCCCAAAGCCGTGCTTTCCGTATCAGCTCACTGGTACATACCGGCCCGTGCGGTAACGGCTAATTCTGCTCCGCAAACAATCCATGATTTTGGAGGCTTCCCGAGAGAGCTTTACCAAGTGACATATCCTGCGCCAGGCAGTCCCGAACTTGCCCGGCGTGTTAAAGATCTGCTTGCCCCTTTTTCAGTCGGACTTGAGGAAGGCTGGGGACTGGATCACGGAACATGGGCGGTGCTACGTCACGTCTTTCCGGATGCGGATATTCCCATTGTGCAACTCAGCATTGATGACAGACAGTCCCCGCAGTTCCACTATGAAATAGGAAAATATCTCGCGCTGCTGCGTGAAGAAGGAATTTTAGTCATTGGTAGTGGTAATATCGTTCATAATTTGCATAGCTATGCATGGGGCAACCCCAAGGTCCATGCTTTTGATTGGGCTGTGCGTTTTGAGAAACACGCCCGGGAGTTGTTGCTCAAAGGCGACAATACTCTGCTTATCGCTTATGACAGATTAGGGCGCGACGCGATACTGTCGATTCCGACGCCAGAGCATTACTTGCCGCTCCTTTATGTACTCGGTCTTCGGAAAAAAAATGAACAGATAAGTTTCCCAATACAAGGAGTGGATGGAGGCTCAGTCTCCATGCTTGCAGTAAGAATTGGCTGAGTCCGCCACTCTTTGATGACAATGCCTAGGCAGTTCTTCCTCTTCTAAAGCGAGTATCCGGTGATTTTGACAGACAGACATACATCATTTCAAATGGTTATCAATGAAATTTGTCTCTTGATTTTTCAAAGAATTAGGCGCACAGAAATAATCATATTTGAATATGGCATCGTTAAAAGGTTAACAACTAATCTGAACCCTTTTTGTAAGGGTTGTGCCATGAAGAGACTATTGAAACCCCGTTTCTCAAGAGAGCGGGGTTTTGTGTTTCTTGGGGAATATTTATTTTGATGCCTCATAGAAAAAAAGAGGGAATTATTATGATTCAGAACCGTTTCTCTGGCAAATTACTGCCGGCAACTGTCTGGTACGACGGGCGAGCGAAAAGCAACGGATAGCCATTCGGCAGGTGAATATTTCCAGGTATCCGGTGAATCCTGGTTTGAAATAGTCGTAGACGGAAGCATACTGGAATACATCTGCTCATTCGAATGATGGTTGGTAGGAAATAGAATAAACAAAAGGAGGTTACAAATGTTCACACGTCAAATTCGACTGGCAGGTATTGTCCTGTTAGTTCTTTTCATGGGACAAACGGGAGCGTATTCTGCAACACAGAATTTTGCCAATGTACAAATCCAGACAGAAAAAGTCGCGGACAACGTTTTCATGCTCACAGGAGCGGGTGGAAACATTGGCGTTTCCGCTGGAAAAGACTGTGTCTTCATGATCGATACCTCATATGCCCCCCTTGCGGACAAGATCAAGGCTGCCATCGCGACAGTCAGTGGCAAACCCATACAATACGTCGTGAACACGCACTGGCATCAGGATCATGTAGGCGGCAATGAAAATTTCGTCAAGGCAGGGGCTACCGTAGTAGCTCATGAGAATGTCCGTAAGCGGGTGAGCACCGAGCAGTTCGTCAAGATTCTAAATAAAACAGTACCCCCTTTGCCTGAGTCGGCGCTGCCTGTCATCACCTTCAGTCAAAACGTGACCTTTTATCTGAATGGAAATGAAATATTCGTTTTTCACGTTGAACCAGCCCATACCGACGGGGATGCCATCGTTCATTTTAAGAAATCCAATGTCATCCACATGGGGGACATTTACTTTAACGGTATGTACCCTTTCATTGATCTCTCCGCGGGCGGTTCGATAAATGGCATGATAGCGGCGGTGAAATGGATACTCCTGCTTTGTGATCAAAATACGAAAGTGATCCCGGGACACGGTCATCTGTCCAATAAGGCTGAATTAGAGGAATACCTCAAGATGCTGGTGGCAGCGAGAGACCGGATCAGTCGTGAGATCAAAGCCGGAAAGCCTCTGGATGCAGTTATTGCCTCCCAACCGACGCGCGATCTTGACACGGCGTGGGGAAAGGGTTTTATGAAGCCGGAGCAGTTTGTGAAGATTGTGTATGACAGCTTGGTAAACGAGAAATCACATTGAAGCATAATACCACGGACTGAATGACCAGAATTGAAGACGGGAGGAAGTGATGGAAAGGATAGCGCTCGTGACAGGGTCCACGAACAACATAGGAAAAGCCATAGCGGATCTTCTATCAAAAGAAGGTTATCACGTCATCATCACATCCCGGAATAAGGACGAGGCAAAGCTTGTGTCAGAAGGCTTAGCTAAAAAGGGTTCTTATTTCAGAGTCGATTTTTCACAAGCGGGCGAGATTGAAAAATTGTTTGAATTTATAAAGGAGACCTTTGGACGCCTTGATGTCCTTGTTAACAACGTTGCCTATACGAGAAACGAGTCGATCCTGGATTGCGACTTGAGCAACTGGGAGTATACGTTAAATACAAATCTTAGAAGCTATTATTTATGCACCAAGCTTGCAGCAGAAATCATGAAAGAGAAGGGCGGGGGCGCTATTGTAAATATTACCGTCTCCAGCGCAAGGGGCACAAAGGATAAATTCTCATATATGGTAACCAAGGGCGGTGTAAACTACATGACCATGTGCGTGGCAATAGATCTTGCACCTTTTAATATTCGTGTCAATGCGGTGGGTTCAGGACTTGTAGGCACCCCAGTGGGCTGCAGGGAATATGTTGGCAGACCTTATCAAAATGAAAGGATTCCCGTTGGACATATCGGCAATCCTGAAGACATTGCTGAGGCCGTAGCGTTTATTGTATCAGATAAGGCGAAATATATAGTCGGTGCAATTCTATCGGTAGACGGCGGACTTAATATATCAATGTGATATGTACCGTAGGTATACGCCCCCTCCATTTGTCATTTCCGCGCAGGCGGGAATCCAGCATCGCTGTCATTGCATTTGCTGTGCATTAACAGCAACGTAGCAGCGCCGGATCGAAAGAGCCCTTCCTGTTGTCAAGCTGTTTTTCCTTTTTAAATAGATTTCTTTTGTGAACCGTGATAATCAGAAAAACATGTGAAGCAGTAGCAAATATATTCCTCAAACATTAAAACCTGATTGAGGGTATTATGGACTGATTATTAAAACCCCGTTTCCTACAAAGAAAGCGGGGTTTTGTGTTTTTTGATGTCTTAGCGGTGAGAGAATTAGTTTCGCTATGAGTATGACTTGAAGCAACAGAATGACTGTAAAAAGGAGGTGTTTTATGAAAGGGCAGAAAACTATTTACGTTACTACGTTTACCAACGGTCTGGTGGGACCGAGCTTGCCCATGATTGGACCGGTGGCCGATGGTGGAACAATCATAGCTGAAACCGCCCCTGGCTGCTGGGGACCGATGATCACCCCATCCTTTCAAGGGGGACATGAAGTGACCAGACCTGTGGCTGTAGTTGGCGCCGAACCAGGAGACGCCATTGCTATCCGCATCAAGAAAGTCAGCGTGACATCAACAGTCACGGCATCCGGTACCATGAGCTTCGTTGAGGGACGCTACACTGCTGATCCCTTTGTGGCCCGATATTGTCCTGGTTGCGGAACGAAAAGCCCTCTTACGCGAGTTGAAGGCATCGGGGCAGAAGCTATTCGCTGTGCTGAGTGTGGAGCTGAGGTCAGTCCCTTCCGTTTAACCAATGGATATACGATTGTCTTCGACGATGCCCGTAAAATAGCACTTACCGTAGGTCCCGCAGTGGCCAGAAAACTTGCAAAGAACGCCTCCAAACTGATGGCTTTACCAAAGGAATCTTGCCAGAATCCTGTTGTTTCTCTATGTCCGGCGGACATCTCCGGTGTGATGACTCGGTTGCGGCCGTTCATCGGGAATATCGGTACAACCCCGGCCATTGATATGCCTGATTCTCACAACGCAGGCGATTTTGGACAGTTTTTATTAGGTGCGCCCCATAAGTATGGCACCACGAAGGACCAACTGGAGAACCGCACAGATGGCCACTTGGACATTGATTCGGTGCGGGCAGGGGCCATCCTCATTTGCCCGGTGAAAGTGCTGGGGGGCGGGGTTTATGTGGGGGATGCCCATGCAATGCAGGGGGATGGGGAGATAGCGGGGCACACCACGGACGTCTCTGCAGAAGTTACGTTACAAGTAAACGTTCTCAAAGGCTTAAAAATTGGGGGCCCAATCCTGCTGCCTCCTGCCAAGGATTTACCCCATCTGGCCCGCCCTTTCACTGCAGCCGAAAAAAAAGCAGCAAAAAATCTGGCAAAGAAGTTCGGTCAGGCCACGATAGAGGAAGCGGCCGCTATCCAGATGATCGGCTCCGGGGCAAACCTGAATGAAGCCACTGACAATGGTGTTGCACGTCTGGCAGAACTTTTTAAGATATCGACAGAAGAAGTTCTGAATCGAGTAACTATTTCAGGTGCAGTGGAGATTGGGCGTCTGCCAGGGATTGTTACAGTGACTATGCAAGTTCCTATGACCTGGCTGAAGAAAATAAACTTGGCAAAATTGGTGAAGGAGCATTACGCTTTATAGGCAAATAGGTTAGCGGTGCCATAGCTCCTGCATGATTGAACAGCCACAGACGGTACCATCTATTTATTATTATACTATTCGAGCCGCCTCATGTTAGAAGGGACGGCTCTTTCTTCCAACCCGTAATCCTCATTCTTCACATAAACCGTGGAGTAACTCTTCGTAGATGAATGAAACAGGCAACCTCCATAACTACCTTCCTCGTTTTTCCGTTTGCATCTATTTATCCAATATTTCAACTTGTAATCGCTATATCGTGATACCTTTGTATCCCTAACTCTAACCTCCGCCTAAAGCTTTGTAGAGGGCGATAAGATCGGTGGCGATACTTCGCTCGCTTTGCACCAACGCGTCTTCGGAGGCGTAAAGAGAACGCTGGGCATTGAGCACGTTGAGAAAATCAATCTGGCCCTCAGTGTAAAGCTGCAATGACAAGTCCACGGCCTTGCGGTTGGCGACAACGGCATCATTAAGCGCCTTGCGGTGCTGTTGTTCCTTGGCAAACGCAATCAACGCATTCTCGACATCCTGAAACGCTGCCAAAACTGTTTTCTGGTACGTGATGAACGCCTGGTCACGCAGCGCCTCCTGCAAATGAACGTTCGACATAATCGCACCGCCTTGGAAAATTGGCCAGGACACCACCGGACCGAAGGCGTATGAGCGGCTTGCGTCGGTCCACCACGTGCGTAGCAGGTTGCTATTCCAGCTCATCGTACCAGTTAATGAAAACGTCGGAAAGAGGTCAGCTATAGCGACACCGATTTGTGCTGTTGAGGCATGCAACTGAGCCTCAGCTACGCGTATGTCGGGCCGACGGCGCAGCAAGTCTGATGGCAAGCCGGCTGGCACTTGCGCCGGCACGCTAGGCAGGTCACCTATCGGCGATAACTGTTCCAGCAATTCCGCCGGCAGCCGGGCCAGTAGCACACTCAACGCATAGATGGATTGCTGCGCAGCGGTTTCAAAGACCGGGATTTGAGACTCGGTCATAGCAACGTTAGAATCGGCGTTGGCGACGTCAAGCGCACTGGCGAAGCCCACATTCAATAGCTTATGAGTAATCTCGGCGGTGTGCTTCTGGGCTTTCAGATTGTTTTGCGCGATCACAATCTCCCGCTGGTAACCGCGGAGCTGGATGTAATTGAGTGCCACTTCAGCGATGACGCTGACCTGCACGTCGCGGATACTTTCAATCGCGGCTTGGATATTGGCATTGGCCGATTCCACGTTGCGGCGCTGGCCGCCAAACAGGTCGAGTTCCCACACGGCATCCAAACCTGCTTGATAAAGATCTTGTTGGTTTACGTTATCTGGCGTGATGCCAGCCGCGTGTACTCTCTGGTAACCGCCGGAGGCTGTAACAGCCGGCCACAATCCAGCGACGGCTATGCCCCGTGCGGCGCGTGCCTGGCGCAAGCGAGTCTCGGCGATTTGTAGGTCGAGGTTTGTCTTTACCGCTTCCTCGACAAGCGAAGTCAATATCGAATCCTTGAACTGCCGCCACCACTGCGTGAGATCAGCCGGCTGTGCAGTAGCTACTAACGTTTGCGCATTCGGTGTCTTCGCCACGCCGACCCACTCGGTGGGGACTGCCGGTTGCGGTGGACGATAATCCGGACCGACCATGCACCCGCTTATCATCAACACGGTTAAACTGACCGCTACAACCAAGACCGAAACGTAGCACCGCTGATCCTGCGTATGCATCAGTTTTACTTCACTCATACCGGAGCGCCTCTATGGGATCAAGCCGCGACGCCTTCCATGCCGGGTAGAAACCGAAAATAACGCCCACACTAGCCGAAACAACGACGGCAGCCACTATCGCGCCCACTGAAACTGCCGTCGGCCAATGCAACAACGCGGACACAATGTACGAACTGCCACGGCCAAGCACGATACCTAAAGTGCCGCCAAGCAGGCACAGCACAACCGCCTCGGTCAGAAACTGCCGCAGGATATCGCCTGGTTCGGCACCCACCGCCATGCGCAGGCCGATCTCACGCGTTCGTTCGGTGACCGAGACGAGCATGATGTTCATGATGCCGACGCCACCGACCACTAGCGAGATCATTGCCACGCACAAAAGCAGTTTGGTTATCAACTCCGTTGTCGAACTCATCGCCTTGGCTATCTCGGTCATGTCACGTACGTTGAAATCATTCACATCGGTGGCGCGAAGGTGGTGTCGTTCGCGGAGCAACATGGTGATCTGCTCAATAGCAGAGGGAATCTGGCCGCCCGACTGCGCGGCGGTCAATATCTGGTCCACATTGGCGAATCGGATTGGTTTCGGCGAGTCGGCCTGTTCTGTGTCCGACGGAACCGGGTAAAGATTCTGCTGGATGTTCGGGTAAATTTGGCTGAGAGTATTGACTTCGGTACTGTTCGCGGTGTTCGTAGTGCTCTGATTGGCATTGGCAAGCGAGGAAGCGACCACGCGATATTTGATTGTCGTCCAAGGCGCCAACAGGATATCATCCTGGTCCATGCCCATTACGTTCGCGCCTTTTCTATGTAAAACGCCGATGACTTTAAATGCCACATTCCGGATGCGGACTTCTTTTCCGATGGGTGACTGGTCATCGAACAACTCGCTGACGATTGTCTTGCCTATTATGCACACTTTGCTGGAGTTGCGAACGTCATGCTCGGTGAACGCTTCACCCTTGTCTAGATCGGTCCACTCGCGTACCTGCAGAAACGATGGCGTGGTGCCATAGATGTAGGTCGGCACCCAGTTGCGATTGCCAAACACTATCTGCGTGCGCGCGCGTACGATCGGCGCCACACTCCTGATGGCGGGGCACTCTTTACTGATCGCATCAGCATCCTGTGGCGTCAGCGTAATCTTGCTGCCGGATCCTTGGTTGACACCGCTGATGCTAACTGCACCCGGCACGATCACGAGGGTGTTAGCACCTATGCTGGCCATGGTCCGTTGGATGGCGATAGTTGTGCCGTTGCCAATCTCCATCATCGAGATCACCGCTGCGACGCCGATGACGATACCAAGCGTGGTGAGCAACGTGCGCATCACGTTGCGCCGGAGTGCACCTAACGCCGTTTTCATGGTGATGTAAAATCTCATGCGGCGTCTCCGGGTTTGGGCTGACCCGTGCCGTTTTCGATCAGGCCGTCCTTTATGTGAATGACCCGCTGGGCGTGTTTTGCCACTCCGGGATCGTGGGTGACGAGGATGATCGTGATGCCGTCGGCGCTGTTTATCTGTTGGAACATCTGGAGGAGTTCCTCGCTGGTGCGTGAATCGAGATTGCCGGTCGGCTCGTCGGCTAGGAGCAACCGCGGCTGGTTGACCAGAGACCGTGCGATAGCCACGCGCTGCTGTTCGCCGCCGGAAAGTTGAGAGGGCTGGTGATCTATGCGATCCGCCAAACCAACTTTTTGGAGCAAGTTGGAGGCGCGTTGTTTCATTTGATGCTCACTGAGGTTCTCCTTAGTGTAGGTCAGCGGCATAAGAACGTTCTCCAATGCCGTGGTACGCGGCAGCAAGTTGAAGCTTTGGAATACGAAACCGATTGTCCGATTTCGCAGCCGGGCACTTTCCCTGGCGGTAAGCCGTGCAATTTCGTGGCCATCCAACCAGTACTCTCCTAAAGTCGCGTGATCCAAACAACCGAGGATGTTCATCAGCGTGCTTTTGCCAGAGCCACTGACACCCATCAACGCCACGAGCTCGCCGCGGGCGACGTTCAGCGACACGCCTTTGAGCACCGGCAGGTCAACCTCACCGAGATAGTAGGTCTTATGTATGTCTCGCAGTTCGATCAAATCCATGAATGGGCTACTCTCCTGCTAACTTCACCTTTCACCGCTGGGACCGCCCGAACCAGTCTGGCCTTGGCGCTGCCCTCGCCCTATTTGGGGCGTGAACGGATTGCGTTCAGCACTCGGGCCATCTGCAGTTTCCTTTGTTGCTTCGCCGATGACTACGCGCAGGCCCTCGGTCAAATCGTCGCCTTCAACCTCCGTCAATGTGCCGTCCGTCAAACCGATTTTCACGCGGACAGGCCGGACGAACCTTCCTTGCTCGACCCAGATGGTTCCGCGCGCTTGTGGTGTCGCAACTGTGTCAGAACCACCGCTACCGTCCCGGCTCGGAGAGCCGGCGTGTGCATGTGGCGTTTGGCGAGATTCCGGTGTGATCTGTTTGGACCGCGGCGACCAACGCAGTGCGGCATTCGGGATCAGCAGAACGCCTTGCCGACGGCCGATCATGAACTGTGCGTTGGCCGTCAGATAAGGCAGCAGTTTATCGTCGTCGTTGTTGGTGTTGACTTCGACAGTGTAAGTGACAACGTTCTGCGTCATCGTCGCATTGAGGCGAATTTTGCCGACTCGCCCTTGGAACACCTCGTTGGGAAGCGCGTCCACGGTGAACGTCACTGGCTGGTCTTTAGAAATGTTGCCTATGTCGGCTTCGTTGACCGACACCCAAACCTGGATGCGCTTGAGGTCTTTTGCAATGAGGAACAGGCTCGGCGCACTCAAGCTGGAGACAACTGTCTGGCCGACGTTAACTCGCCGGTCAACAATCACTCCCTTGACTGGAGACTTGATGGTACAATAACTGAGATTGATCTGCGCGCTGGTGAGGCTGGCCTTGGTTTGCTCCACCGCTGCCTTCGCTTGCTCCACGGCAGCCTCGGCCGCCGCCAGGTTTGCCTTGGCTACTTCATAATTGGCTTTGTACTGATCGTAGGCGCTCTGTGCTAACGCATCGGAAGGGCCAAGCTTCTGCGCCCGATCCCAGTCCTGCCGGGCCTGCAGCAATTTCGCTTTCATCTGGAGCACGTTCGCGTCGGCGCTGATCTTGTTGGCCTTAGCCTGCTGGAATTGGGCCTTAGCAGTATCCACGGCAGCGGCGTAAAGCGAGTCTTCAATTTTGGCTAGTACAGTGCCCGCATCCACAACTGAGCCGTAGTCAATGAACTTCCCGTGTTTGTCCTTGCCGAAGGTGCTAATCAACCCCGCAACCTGAGCACCCACGTCCACTACCTCCTCCGGCTCGACCGTACCCGTTGCGCTGATTGTGGCCACCAGATCGCCACGTTTCACCGGTACAGTGCGGAACGTCGGCGCCTTGTTCCCCTTGTACCAGAATGACCATACAACAAGGCCACTGATTAGGGCGAACCCGATAACTACCAGGATCGTGATTCCAACTTTTCGTCGCATAATTATCTCTACAGATTATCAAACTGGCAGAAAGAATATCCCGCTAATTAAAAATTTTGGGGCTGGGGGACCATCTCTTTGGCCTTTCTCACTACCCTTGCCACTTCGAGCATTTGAGAAGCACAGGCGGGACAAAGACTGTGCGTAATCGAGGGTGCACCGCATTCCTTCAGGTACTGCTCAATCGGATGCCATGCGCCATCAACAGTACGATAGCACTTGCAATTGGAACATAATGGTAACAGAGACTCCAGGTCACGGATAATTTTCTCTTTGGCACGATGAGATCTGATGGTCCGAATAAATCCCATAATTAAGAAAAGAACTGCCAAGACGTCGGCAAAGTTCCCCGTGATGCTCATTACCAAGTCAAAGGATTGTCTATTTAAATTTAAGTAATTAGAGATATGAAAAGTGGGATGCTCAGTTAACACTTCGCTTATGCGTGCCGCAAATAAAAAAATGATACCCCAAATGATTGGGCGGAGGGACAGGATTTTTCTTTCCTTCCACAATAGATAAAATGACCATGCTAAGGGGACAAGAACTAGTACGTCAAGAAAGAAAACAATGTTCATATTTGACCTCTGCACATTTTTTATTGAGGAATAATCCCTGCTGTTTGTCTGGAGGAGTAAGGTGCAGAAAACATACCAGAAATGGGGGGGAATATAATCACTTGATATGATAGAATATTTAATGGTTGATACTGCAATCGGACGCATTGCTTCCTACAAAAATGGATAATATATATCCAATCCGAGGTATCCAGTTGTATAAAAAGTATCCATGCGTATGAGTTTACCATTCCGGTATCTATTAGAGAATACTGAGTAATATTGGATACTTGGTATGCATCATTCTTGTCGGCATATATGTTGCTGTTTATACGATCAAAATACTTTTTCGAAAGGAGTCATAGCACAGCAGGAAAATACTCAGAGATGTATTTTCCCTGAACCCGTTCGTTGATTAAAGATATAGATAGGACGACAAATAGAAATTCGTAATAACCTGGGAGGCTTTTAAAGGGTGAATATGCACCTCGTTGACTATTTTGAAAAAAAACCAAGATCATTTGTTTGGATTATTGGTCTTTTGTTGAATTTTATTATAGGTTTTATTGATTATTTAACGGGTTATGAAATTGGAATAGGCGTTTTTTATTTAATGCCTATTAGCCTTTTATCTTGGCTTATCAACAGAAAAGCCGGAATTATTATGTCGGCAATTAGCACTGTAACAATAATCTCTACAGATATTTTGGCGGGAAAAGTCATTCAGAACTATTTCATCGATTCTTGGAATCTTTTTATCCACTTCAGCTTTTTTACAATTGTTGTTTACTTGATATATCAGGAGAAAATGAGTTCAGATAAGAATGAAATACTTATGCTCAAGCTTCAGAAGGCACTTGATGAGGTAAAGATATTAAGTGGCCTGTTATCCATTTGTTCTTCCTGCAAAAAAATTCGTGACGATAATGGTTACTGGAAGCAGATAGAGCTCCCCATTAGTGATAATTTAAATGGAGCATTTAGCCATAGTATTTGTCCGGAATGTAAGGATAAACTATATCCTGGGCTCGCAAAAAAGAAGTGGGCAAGGTTATGACTAATTGTTATGTTTGAACCGGTTATCTTTATTGATCTCGGTTGTTCCAAACTTTTTTCAGAAGCACAGGCCCTAGAAACGATAATTCCTGATGTGAAATGAGGATCGGCGGCGGCGTTTGTTTAGGAAAGATGTTGCATTTTAAAAAGGGATAATATGGAATCGGGTTTTTCAGCTCTGGCCCAAGTGGCCGGCCCGCTGTTTGGGCTTGTGTTGGTGTCGCTTGTCTTCGCCTATACGACTGCCATCACAAGAATAGACAGCATCGGTAATTTTTCGCATTTCGCTTCATGGGTATGGTCTGCCGGGTTTTCTTGCTTCCTCTATTTTTCTTGCTGTTTTCTTATTTCTTTTCGGTTGATGGAGGATGAAACTTGGCTTCCCGCCCTTGTGGGAATTGTCGCGGCGATTACCCTTTTCCTGATCATTTCCCACTACAAAGAGCTGTACTGGCTTCGCATCATGATCCTTGAGGATCGCAGAAAATTCAGAGGGCTGTACTGGACATAGGCCACATTGCCCGTCATTATTTTTATATTCTTCCAGGTTACGGTCTGGAGAGCCGTCATGCAACCCTCAGACAAATCTCTTGAGTTAGCGATGTACACCGCATTGACGTACACTCTTTTCCTTGCTGCTTTGAGGGCTGTAATATTGGTAGGCGCTTCGTTCTTTGCGATAGTCGCGTTGCACCAATCCAATAATAAAGAAAACTCTCAAAAAACATTAACACCCGTATAAGCAAGGTAGACGTGTTCATTCCGCTGAAGCGGCGACCGTCTGAGTTATTCTTGTTTTCTGTCATATGAGGTATTATCAACCAGTGCGTCCCTGGTTCTCTATTATTGATGTGGTGATGTCTGGTCATTATTAAGACCCCCTAAAAAGCAAGTATATTCATGGTGAGGTTTATGACTCCGTTTAAGCAATCCCTTATGAATCGCATGATCCAGTTGTTCGTCGTAATCTCGTTGCTTATCCATTATAGCAATCCAGCCGCTGCCGTTGATCAGAACTCTTACGACAACCTCAAGATCTTTAACGAGGCATTTGTGATCATCGAAAAGAATTACTTGGATCCGGTGGATTCCCAGAAGCTCGTCCAAGGGGCTCTTAACGGCATGCTCCAATCCTTGGACCCCCACAGCGCGTATTTGACGGCCGATATGTACAAGGAACTGAAAGCGGAAACAGAAGGTAGCTTTGGGGGTATTGGCCTTGAGATGGCAGTTCTCAATGACGTCCTTACGGTCATATCACCGGTTGAGGGTGCTCCCGCGTATAAAGCCGGGATCCGGGCGGGGGATCAGATCATTAAAATCGATGACAAATCCATTAGAGGCTTCTCCATTGCGGACCTCGCCGGCAAATTAAGAGGTCCTGAAGGTACGAAGGTAAAAATCACCATTATGCGCAAGGGCCTTACAAAACCCAGGGATTTCATTGTCACTCGGGCGATTATTAATATGCAAAGCGTAAGCTACAGCAACCTGGAACATAATATTGGTTACATCAGGATTTCTCATTTTCAGGCAAAAACAACCGATGAGCTAAAACAAGCCTACAGTGATCTTGCGAAGCGATCAAAACTTTTAACCGGTTTGATCCTGGACCTACGAAATAATCCGGGGGGCCTTCTGGAACAGGCTCTTAGCGTATCGGAATTTTTTCTTGAAGGAGGAAGTTCCATAGTCTCGATCAAGGGAAGGGACGCGAGCGACGAAGAGACGTTTACTGCCGAAGCCAACGGAGAAAAGCCGGCCTGCCACATTGTTCTTTTGATCAACGGAGGAAGCGCCAGCGCGGCGGAAATTGTGACGGGCGCCCTGCAGGATAACGGGCGGGCTGTCATCCTTGGAACCCAGACATTCGGAAAGGGCTCTGTCCAAGGGGTAGTTCCTTTTGAGGACGGTTCGGCCATGATGCTGACCGTGGCACGATACTACACCCCGAAAGGAAGGTCTATCCAAGCCGAAGGAATAACCCCTGATATTAAAGTCGAGTTCGCAGAACCCGCCGAGAAAGGAGAAACACAACTGACCGCAAGAGAAAAGGATCTAGAGGGACATATCAAAGGTGATGAGGAGCATGGCGCTGCGCAGGGATCGATTCAGGCAAAAGGAGATTTAGATGCTATGAAAGATAATCAATTAAAGAGTGCAATAGAACTTCTAAAGAGTTGGGAGATCCTGAGACACATTGAGAAGAAGTAAGCATAGTTCATGCGATCTGGCTTTATCGCAATGGTTATTTTTCATATCCACTGATCGGGATGCGACAAAAAATAAAGCTCTTACCGTCTGCATAGATATGAACTATTACATGAAATAATAACAGGCACTTTGCTTGTGAAGGGGTTGAATCTACGAAATTCGTTTTTGCATAAATTCCATGAATATAGGTTATCATATCGAAAACGTATGAAATCTCTTGAAGCATATCTTGAGAAGATATTAAGCTATTTTGAAAAGCAATCGAGGCTCTTAGTAAGCTTGATTGGATTGATTTTTGTTGGCTTTGTAGGGGTGATAGATTATCTGACGGGATATGAAATAGAACTTGCGATATTTTACTTAATTCCGATTGCATTCGTCACATGGTTTGCAGGAAAGGAAAGTGGAGCATTAATATCGATTGTTAGTACGATAATCATATTCCTGGCAGATATGTTTGCAGGCAAAGTTTTTTCACATCCCCTCATCGGCTTCTGGAACACATTGGCCACCCTAGGGATCTTCATTATCATTGTCTTAACATTGTCATCATTAAAGGAAGCACTAGAAAGAGAGAGGATGTCAGCCCGAACAGACTCACTAACCGGAGTGGCGAACTCCGGATATTTTAAGTTGCTGACAAATCTTGAAATTGAGAGGTGCCGTCGATATAAGAGCCCCCTTACATTTGCCTATATTGATTGTGATAATTTTAAAATCGTCAATGATAGATTCGGACACAACACCGGGGATGATCTATTAATTCTCGTAGCCAAAACAGTGCGTGAGAATATCAGAAAAACCGATATCGTCGCAAGACTTGGAGGTGATGAATTCGCCATCCTGCTGCCGGAAACTGGAGAAAAACAAGGGAAAGCGGTTATTGAAAAGATTCAGAAAATGCTTCTTGAAATCATGAAGGAGAATGGTTGGCCTGTGACGGTGAGTATTGGTGCCGTGACATACGTCAACGCACCAACTGCAGCCGATGAAGTCATAAAATCTGCGGATAACCTGATGTATTCAGTCAAGAGTTCGGGGAAAAATAATACAAAGCATGAAACGTATAGTTGAGAACCCAAACGGAATATTCATGGCGAAAATTCCAATGCGTAAAATTCTCACTCTCTTGTGTGGGCTACTGATCTACTGTACCCCTCTATATGCACAGGAGCTTTATCTGCTTGGCGGATCACTCGGAGATACCGCGAGCAGTGACCGCTCATATAGCTGGTCTCTGGAATACATGCAGGCGTTGGGAGAATACACGGCATTTAGTGTCTCG
>JBEKOL010000039.1:0-30944 GCA_049521775.1 Syntrophales bacterium | reverse complement strand
CTTCACCAGGGCCTTTGCATCGTCTTTACCCGAAGCGTATGACAAACCTGCAAATGCGAACAATCCGATCAATGCGATTGCAATTGAAACGACTATGGTTCTCCTCATGGTTCTCTCCTTGCCTTATGAGGTATTGCTAACAGTTCTCCCATAAGAACCCTCCAGTCCGCTCGCGCCTCAGTTCCGACCCGCTTAACCGCTCTGACTCGCGCAAACTACAAGTTGATGTGTACTTATTCTTTTCGTTCTCTTTCGATTTTTTCTTTTATAAAATTCATCAAGGGCCCTTCTGCACGCCATGTCCAACAGGTGTTCACAAGCATATCGATCATATCTGATATGAATCTAGGGGATTCCTGCAGTTTGTAAGCAGCGTATCCCTGAATGGTTGAGGAACCCATTGATGTTAAAAGCGCCACAAGATGGTTGCACCCTTTGCCACTGCCAACCAGTGCCTTTACCCTTGACGTAAATCCACGGGTAATTCTTAATCCCTTGACGGACTCCATGCTGTTGATGGTCTCTAGGCATTCCTCACGTGGAACAGTTGGCATCTCCACATGAAGACCCTCGATTTCAAGAGTTGTTTTGTTAACGAGCATATGGATGATCATCTGATGCAATCGGCCGGGCGATCTTTTTTCACCTGTGGCCAAATGAAATTCCTGTAATCGATGATCTGTCAGACATCCCTCTACGACTAATCTCTGCTCGTCATATTCGTAAGTATTTATCTCAATGCTTCTCGTGTGATATTTCTTTCCGTTCGCTTTTCCAAACACGCTCATCCTACTCTCTCCCATACCTTTGATTTTAATTACATTGGTGAAAGAATGTATAGGGGATAACTGCCTTGTGTGTCAATGCAATATCAACGACAGATTACCATTTGAAGCGTTGTATGATTGAGAAATCCATTGGGTCATTAATAACAGAAGAAGGGCGATAGTGCCCTGCGGGTGGGCGTTGGGATTTAAAAAATCAGATGCCATGCCTCCCTCAGGTTTAACCTGGTGGGTACTCTTCTGGGTAGCAGCTGACGCTGCGTATGCCGTGCATGTCAGCAAGAACAGGAAAACCACAAGCACTGACATAAACACGTGAGCTTAGTTTTTTCCTCTTGCTTTCATGATGGCACCTCTCATTCATATTTTATCCCCAATGGTCACCTGTTTGCCTTCTTTATCCCAAGCTGATCCTGGGCCATTATGAATTTGCAAATGTTCGCTGATCCCTCGACCATGGCATAAGTAGGTGCATCCCGGAAATAGCGGGCCACCGGATATTCGTTGGAATAGCCGTATGCCCCCAGGATTCGCATCGCAAACTGCGAGCACTTGTAGGCCAGTTCACCGGCCAGGTATTTGGAGGCGGCCACTTCCAGGTTGTTGCCCAGGTTGCCCTGGTCCTTCTGCCAGGCCGCCTTGTAAACCATCAGCCTTCCCGCCTCGATCTCGGCTACCATCTGCCCGATCATGTCCTGGTTCATCTGGAAGGCGCCGATCGGTTTACCGAACTGCTCGCGTTCCATGGCGTATTTCGTCACACAATCAAGGCAGGCCTGAGCCAGCCCGATGCCTCCTGCGGCTGCCGAAAGCCTGGTCTGCGCCAGGGAACTGAAAACGATCTTCGCGCCGTCGCCCGGTTTGCCCAGGATGTTTTCTTTCGGGACCTTGGTGTCTTCCAGGATGATCTCGCCGGTCGGTGAAGACCTGGATCCTAACTTGTCCAAGTCGGTAACGGTGATGCCATTGAAATTTTTGAGCTCAATGACAAAAGCGGACAGAAGCTTCTTTCCGCCAACTTCGGTGTAGGCATAAAAGATGGTCAGGTCGCCCAAGGTGGCGTTCGATATCCAAGTCTTGGTGCCATTGATGAGCCAATGATCTTTTTTGTCCTCTGCAAATGACCTGATCGCCATTACGTCCGACCCGGCCTGTGGCTCGGTGATCGCGAACGATCCCAGCAATTCAGCGTTGACAAGCTTCTGCACGTATTTCTTCTTCAGTTCTTCGGTACCGTAGCGGTAGATAGTGTAGGCGCAGCCAAGTTCCTGCATGTTGACCTGCACCCGTAGCGAACTCGATGCACGGGCAATTTCCTCCGTGATGATCATTGCTGCGAGCCAGCCCATATTGCTCCCGCCGTATTCCTCTGGAATGACGGTTCCGAAGAAACCAAGCTCACCCATGGTCCTCACAACTTCCTCGTAGGGAAAATAGTGCTTCGAGTCCCATTCATCTGCATAAGGGGCTATCCTCCCAGTGGCAAAACTGCGCACCGTCTCCTGAAGCATTTTCAATTCTGCTGACAATTCGAAGTTCATATGTTCCTCTTCGCTTCTTTTTCTTCCCTGCCCTGGCTACTTACAGCGATGAATAAGGCGGTTTGATTCAACTGCATTTCTTGTGAAATATCGATTATTCCGTTCGTTCCCAACACTGTCATAATTGGTTCATTGTCCTCATGTCCCTTCAGTAACATCCGCGCTAAAACCATTACAATGCTTTTTCTACGATGCCGCCTCGATTGTCGTCTGTTTGCTCCGACGGGGGAAAATCATGCTTACCAACACCAATGTCACAAAACTTACGACGAGGCCCGGGTACAGAGGATCAAGCCCCTTGGGGTAAAGCACATGCCAAACCAGATTGGCCAATGGTCCCAGGAATGCCGCCAGGATGCCAGCCATAGGGGAGACGAGGCGGGGGAAGAACATTGCGCCCAGCAGGGGAAAGAGAATAGTGCAGCCCCTCAGTCCCATGGATAGGAAGCTCCATCCGAGGATCAGGGATTTAAGGTTTCCAGTAACAAAGAACACGCAGAGAACGCAGACCAAAAATATAAGCAGGCGTTGAATGAACAGGATTTCCTTATCACCCGCCAGCTTACGGAAAAACCGTTTGTAAATATCCTTAGTGACCATCGTTGAAACCCCTAAGGCAAGACCGGCCCAAGTGCCGATTACTGCGACCAGCAATGTCGCAAGGACCACGCCCCCAGCCCACGGCGGCAGAAATTTCATTATAAAGACCGGTAGGACTTCAATCGAAGGAGTGGCCGGAAAATACGCTTTCATGTAAAGTCCCACTAGGATACCCCCGATCCCGATGGGCGGAATCAGGAACGCTGATATCATTGCACCCCTGCGGGAGGTTTGCGCGTCTTTCCCAGAATAGATAGCCTGGATGTAGGTCTGGGTAGAAACGACACCGACAATTAACGAGAAGCCGGCAGCAGCGTCGAGATTGAAACTCCGGCCGAAAAGGGAAAACCAGGGGGAATAAGTAAATTTCTCTGCGAGACCCGCATAGCCACCGACCATGTTATAGGCAATTACGCCGCAAACGATCGTGGCAACGTAGAGCAATCCGAGTTTCGCAACCCCAACCAAGCCAGTGCCCCACACTCCGCCATAGAAAACATATCCCAGGACAAGCAATATGCCTATTATGGTCGCAGTGAGCGGTTCGATGTTGAACATGGATGTCAGGAGTGCAACTGCCGCAAGTCCTTGACTAACTATGCTCAGGAAAATACCTATCGAAGAAAAAATACTGGAAATGGGACCGATATTACTGCCGTAAGTTGCCACCAAATATTGGGGCACTGTTTCCAGGCGGCTATCATGGAGTCGCTTGGATAGACCTAGTCCCAGCACAGCACAGGCGATACCGGCACCGAGTGTAAACCACCACGCGCATGCGCCGAATTGAAAAGCCAACTGGGCTGTGCCGATTGTCGACGCTCCGCCCACCAACGTGCCCATGATTGTTCCGGCAACCACGGCAGCGCTTGCTTTGCGCCCCCCGACGGAAAAGTCCGCCGCGGTTTTTACTTTCCGTCCGGCGTAGATTCCCACCACTGTAATGGCGATGAGGGTTGCCACAATTCCTATGATGTGACCGGTGCTAAGTGACAGCATTAATTCTTACCTCCTCCTCATAATGATACTAATTCCCGCTCACTCCTCCGGCCCTAGTAAAGGCGGCCAAATTTTTGCCCTTGGACGCATGTACCTGAAAAAATCTGATTTAGACGCTGGCCGGCCATCAGCGGCTTTCACTCGGACATAATGATCTCTCAAAGAATCAATTTCTGAGGATCGACCTTTTCCCTCAAAATTTTCAATTCGTTTTCTGTCGGCGGTGTTGCCTCCGTAGCCCGGGAGATATCCACCTCGAATTCCATGTTTTCGAGAATTTTCTGCGGTGTGGTGCCGGGGTAATAATGGGCCAGATACATTTCCTTCGACACTTCATCGAAGCGCATCAGTCCGAGATTTGTTATTACGGCAGTTGGCCCGCCGGGCATCAGCCCTGCTTTTTCCCTGGTTCCGGGTCCATCAAGGTACCCGGGGCTGGTGAGATAATCAACCTTCTTGGGGAATTTTCTCTTCTCGTGCTGCATGAAAATCAGGCAGCGCGGGACGAAGGAGGCGACGTCGCAGGCGCCGCCGCTGCCGGAAAATCTCGTGACCGGCCTGAAGTAGTCGCCGATCGCCGTCGAATTTAGGTTTCCGTATTTGTCAATCTGCGCTGCGCCAAGGATCCCGATAACACGGTCGCCTGTGATACGGTTCTGCATTGTGGCGAAGGCTTCGAGAAGTCCCCCGTTGGATGCCGCTGAGTACATGACACGGGGATCCGCAACAGACATGGGGATTTCCTCGAGCTCCGAATCAATCGCGCCGGTCTCAAAAAATATAATACTGTTGGGCGCCGTAATGTACTTTGCCGCCATCGCCGCAACTAACGAAATTCCGGTTCCGCAAAAGACGATATCACCGTCGCATATTTCCCTGGCCGCCATTATCGTCATCATTTCTCTCAACGTGTAGTTCATCGTTTCATCTCCTAATTCTGCTACTTTCTGTCGAGACCGGTTGCATACCCGGTCCTCGGGTCCGCCTTAATCTTCTCCAACTGAACTTTCCCAACCAGCTCCAGGAGGCCCTTATGGTCCTTGACGCCGAAAATGAACTTATCAAGGTATTCCCGGTAGAGCTTGTCGTTCTTGGCGAAAACGCTGTGTTGGCTGAGATAATGGGGATCATAGTCGTAATAGCGGTAGCAGGCAGTGGGATAGGCCCCGAAAGGAATGGGTACGACGGCCGATACATGGATAAAAGGGATCTGGTTGTATTCTGGCTCTGCACGCAGCTCCTTCGAATCGACGAGTTCCTCGCAGGTCACGATGACGTTCCGGGCCGCCTTTGCCTGGTCTACGTCAGCGTAGGTGAGTCCCATCATCCGGCACGTTCCGAATTTGTCAGCTTTCTGGACGTGTATGATCGTGACATCGGGATTGATTGCGGGCACCAGGATGACCTTAGAGGCGTTGCCCCAGTTACCGAAGGGATTGTCGAGAACAACCAACTTGTCATCCGGAATTTTGGGGTCTTTCTCGCGCATTTCCTTTGAGAAGCCCCATTTGTTGACGATATCCGTACCAAAGGACGACTTGGTGGTAATAAAGGGAACGCCCATAGCGCCGGCATGAAAGCGTAGCGCCATCTGGTAGTTGGTATAATCCTCGAACTGGATTTCGCCCCTCTGGATCGCGGTCTTGAACCGGATACAGGTGGGGGCAGATTTCGCGTTACCACCATAGGCAATTTCCAGTTTTGATATGCATCCCCCGCCCACAAGCTCGTCTACGCCGGTTCCGTTGGAATGCGCATAGCAATGAAGGCCCTTGACTCTCTGGCGTATGACTTCGTAAACGGCGGCCATGGGGTTGCGGCTCACAGTAAATCCGCCGATGGATATATGGCAGCCGTCCTTGACATAGGCCCTGATCGCCTCATCCAGTACCATCACTTTTCCTTGATCAGCGCTCATTGATAACTCCTTGTAAAAATATCATCAGGCTGTCCTGTGGCATATAGCGCTATGCACAGGGAGTTGTATGTTCCCCCCGCCAAGTGGCTGAGGTGAGGGCTCCTTTGTATTTACCGATTGCCGGCTGGTAATCTGGCCTACCCCCGAATTCTGTACCACATGTTAAGTCCTATCTCTGCCATTTTCTATTTTTCAACGCCGGTATGCCTCTGGTGCGGGAGGATGGTAATTCAACGAGCTGTGTAGCCTCAACGTTTTGTATTACGGCCGCCTCTAATTGTTACCATTGAAAGTCCTGCACGTTAATTGAAATCGAAAATCTGTGGATACCAGTTAGTCAGAATTATCATTTGAAGGGATGGATGTCTATCAATATTGCCCGATGCTCTCTTTCCCCTGTAAATAGAAGCCTGATACGTTAACATTATTAAACTCACCATAAAGGTGTCGGCAAGTCTATTTTCATTCTTATTTGTAACGGCTGGCCGTCATGAATGTTTTAGGAAGGGATTAATCGGCATAATGAGCGGTAAAAGGGTGTTTTCCCAACCTTATCTGACGGTACAATTTTTTGTTCTTGATTATTCCACAGAACCATTGACGGACTCTTTAAATATAGTATAATTTAACTAACCGTTTTTCTCTCCTTAGGGAAGCCCGAAGCCAATCCTGCCAACTCAATCGCTTTGGGCTTTTCTACTCTTATAACGTCTGACGATTCCGTAAAGAGTAAATTTTAGGATACGCATTTGAAACGTTGCATGCAATCGTTGAATCATCAAAACAGCATTTCAAGAATCTAACAGCAGTTGAAACTTATACTGTCTATCAGAACATATGTCAATAATGATATATGTTACCATAGTCGTGTTATCTGATTTGAACACAGATGACATCTTTCGATTTCCTAAAGCCATACGTAACAAAAAAAGGTCCGATTTTATTCCGCCCTTAGAAGACAAAGTCTTTCTATTTCTAATGCTATCTCATTTTCTTTCTGTCTTGCATGTCCCTGAATTTGAGAGCTTCTCTGAGCTTTTTGACGGCTTTCTCACAGTCTGCGATTGCTTCTGCCTTGTGACCTCCAAAATCGTGAGGTGCCGCTTTCATGTAAGCTATGGCATCCCCAGTGGCATTGATGGCTTTGACAATCCGGGGAGGAACCGCTTTTTCGCCCGCCATCGTGGGCTGTGCCTTTATAGGGGCCGATGTGAAAGAACCGAATAGTTTCTTCCAAACCGGCTCGTTGTACACTTATCGTGCATAAATGATGCATATAGTTGAAATTTATATGGCGGTCGACGGGTTCGATTATCGCCGGCCCCGTCAGCGCGTCCCAGTTCTTTGAAATCCTGCGGCCTGGAATGCTGTTCGTCCAAATGGGAAGTCTATAAAAGTCACGAATGCTTGCGCGACATCAGTTGTCTTACTTGACTTGAGCACCACGGCAGCGTAGGCAATCGCGTTCTGAATGCTCGCCGGTAAAGGGCCAAGCAGTTCCGCACCAGGAACAGCAACGATCTCGCTCGACTGAAAAATTACGAACTCCGATGCCCCATTGGTCACGGGGCGGACTGCATCCTCACCGACGGCCGTCAAAGTGGTCTTGCCCTGCATCTGCTCTGCGATGCCGAGACGCGGGAGCACTACCGTCGCAAAAATTGAAGATCTAATCCCAGAAGTGAGAAATGATTATAAGGTTGATAGGTGGGGGGCCCGTTTTCTACACGGCCCCCCCCGTATTGTTATGTCATTCGGCACGAGACTGATGCCTGGATTATTTACTGATCTCGCTCTGCGGAATACCCAGGGCTTTGGCTACCCCCTTGCCATAAGCAGGATCGGCCTTCATGCAATTGCCGATGTGGCGGATTTTGATCATCTTGGGGGCATCGCCCATTGCACGGGCGGTGTTTTCAAAAAGTACCTTCTGCTGGGCAGCACTCATCAGACGGAAGAGCAGGCCGGGCTGAGTGTAGTAGTCGTCATCGTCCTCGCGGAAATTCCAGTGGTCCGCGGTTCCCTCCAGTTTCAGAGGCGGTTCGGCGAAATCAGGCTGCTGCTGCCATTCACCGTAGCTGTTGGGCTCATAGCCGAGGGTGCTACCGTAATTGCCGTCAATCCGCATGGAGCCGTCGCGATGGAAGCCGTGGTACGGGCAGCGGGGCGCATTGACCGGGATCTGGTGGTGGTTAACGCCGAGACGGTAGCGCTGGGCATCGCCATAGGAAAACAGCCGTCCCTGTAACATCTTGTCGGGAGAGAAGCCGATGCCGGGCACCACGTTGGCCGGGTTGAAGGCTGCCTGCTCCACATCGGCAAAGTAGTTTTCCGGGTTCTTGTTTAGTTCGAGAATCCCCACTTCGATGAGGGGATAATCCTTTTTCAGCCACACCTTGGTGAGATCGAAGGGATGAAAGCGATACTTTGCCGCGTCCTTCTCCGGCATAATCTGGATAGAGACGGTCCAGCGGGGGAAGTCCCCCTTTTCGATGCTCTCATACAGGTCCCTCTGGTGGCTTTCCCGGTCCTTGGCAATGATTGCCTCGGCCTCCTGGTCGGTCAGGTTCTTGATCCCCTGCTGGGTCTTGAGGTGGAACTTTACCCAGTACCGCTCATTCTTGGCATTTATGAAACTGAAGGTGTGGCTGCCGAAGCCATGCATATGGCGATAGGAATAGGGAATGCCCCGGTCGCTCATGACGATGGTGACTTGGTGGAGCGCCTCCGGCAGGGATGTCCAGAAGTCCCAGTTGTTTTTGGCGCTCCGCATGTTGTTGCGGGGGTCACGCTTGACAGCGTGGTTAAGGTCGGGGAACTTGAGCGGGTCACGCAGGAAAAAGACGGGCGTGTTGTTTCCCACCAGATCCCAGTTACCCTCCTCGGTATAGAATTTCATCGCGAATCCCCGGATGTCCCGCTCAGCGTCGGCAGCGCCGCGCTCGCCGGCGACGGTGGAAAAACGCAGGAAGCAGTCGGTCTTCTTGCCGACGCCCGAGAAGATCTTGGCCTTTGTGTACTTGGTGATATCTTTGGTGACGGTAAAAGTGCCGAAGGCGCCGGAACCCTTGGCATGCATGCGGCGCTCAGGAATCAACTCTCGGTCAAAGTGGGCGAGCTTCTCCAGGAACCAGACATCCTGCAGCAATACTGGACCACGCGGTCCAGCAGTCATTGTGTTCTGATTGTCTACGACAGGAGCACCGTTCCTGGTGGTCAATTTTTTTGATTTTTTCATAATATCCTCCCTTCATCTAAATTCATTTAAATTGTGAGTAACTTTACAGGCCAGGTGACCTTTTTCCCCTTCCTGTCCGGAATCATTACAGTTTAAATGCGAAAAAAATTAAAAACCTAGCCCTCTATCACAAATATTTGCTGTGCAGTTTCCGATCAGCAATAGATCTTCCTTTATTTTTACTACAGTCTCTACAGTATCCGTAATACTCCAACCTATTGTCGGTGATGATAAAACCAGTTTTCCTCATCATATCACTCTGGTCAAAAGAGAGGGGGATTTTGTAATCGATGATCTTCCCGCATCCTTCACAGATCAGATTGATGTGTTCGTCAAGATTACCCTCGCAACGATTCTCCACCCCATCGAACTGAAGAGTCTTAATGATACCGTGCCGTGAAAATTTATTTATGGTCGCATAGGTCGTAGATAAGCTCAGACTTTTGCTCTTCTTTTTTGCTTCCTTGTATATAAAGTCTGCACCGGGATGAAGATGCCCTTTTTCCACTAAAACGTCAATAATAGCAAGCCGTTGAGGGGTGATTCTCAACCCTCTCTCTTTCAGTTTTTGAATAATTGCATCTCTTGTCATCATATTTTATCAGGAACCATTCCAGATTACCATAGTAGATACTCTCTATTTATTGTTTGTCAAGACATTCTTTAAAGAGAATAGACGAAGAGCTATTTAAGCCGTTACCGATTGAAGTGTTGTATATTTGCAGGAATACTTATCGATCATGGATTGATAAGTTGAGAAACTTCAGGAATGCAGGCTGGAACCTGTCGAAAAATTGAGATCCCTTGCGCGGTTCAGATGAAGGCAGTTCCAGTGTCAGAGTAAAAATATTCCGTTCATGTCCGGCATAGTTTCCGAGGGATCCCGGAAAGAACCCGAATTTCTTAAGCGGATGATTGGTTTCCCTGCTTATGGTGTCAAGCCATCTTTCAAGTGAATCAAGGTCTGACGATGGTCCGTCGAAATCATAGAAGCCAAGCGGTGAATGCACGCTTAAGATTTTCTGAGGTTTGTATCGTTTAATCAGCGTTATCTGAAATAATGTTTCCTGCTCAGAGCCAGGTTTCTTACCCGGATAATAGCGTCTGTTTCCATTATGCTTTCTATTCCACTGGCGCAGGGCATCGGCATACCAGTCTTTGGTAGGGAAATTTCTGTTTATGTCGATGCCGTTTGCGTTAACGCGCTTGGGCGGTTTTGCAAAAAAGCCGTCCGGATTAACCAAGGGAGCGATAACAATACATTTATCTTTGAATAGCGAGGGATTATCTTTGACATAAAAGGCAAGCTTTAAAAGGAGATATACCGTCGGCAGTTCATCTCCATGAACGCTGCCAAGGAAAAGAACACAGTCGTTTTTCGAACTGCCAAACTGGGCAAATACGAGGGGGTATTTATTATGTGTTGTCCTATGATGCTCCCATTTTATCTCATCCGGTTTTATATCGTTCCAGCCGTATTCAGTGCACTTTGATTCAAGAGCTTTAAGAAGTTTGCTTAAATCTCTTTGGAGAGGCTCAACTGCATCGCCCTTCACCGGAAATAGGAGAAGAAAGATCAAACATAAAGATAATCTGCTTTTCAAGACTTTCATTACCTGCCCACAGAGAAGATGTCTCACCAGTTTGGAGCTGTTCATCAAGAATGCGGAATTCGGACTGACAACATCGAAATTAAATATTAATTCCTGTCCCAAAGGCAATAGAAAATAAAACAGTGATCAAGGCCAGCTTCTTTAGTTCCTCATCAAATGAAGGCAGGTGCTGAAAATGAAATATATGCAACAAATGTTTTGTAAGGGGAACGAGTATGAAAACGAATAGATAACCCAGGTAATGAATGTGGTTCACAAACATATAAAGTAAAGAAGTCATCAGGGCGGTTGCTAAAAGCGCCGTGTGGTAATATTTCGCTTTTGACACCTCGATTTTTACTACTACTGTATTCTTTCCTGCGGCCTTGTCGTTGACATGATCACGCATATTATTGATGTTTAATACTCCTACGCTCAACGTTCCGATTGAGATAGCCGGAAGAAAAACATCGGTCGTAATTTCTCCTACATACAAATAATAGGTGCCTGCAACACTCAGTAAACCAAAAAACACAAAAACTGACAAATCGCCCCATCCGGAATAACCATAAGGATTTTTTCCTATGGTATATGTCAAAGCAGCCAATATCGACATGATCCCCAATATGAGGAGAACAAAAAAAGACACAGAAAAAAGCGCCAGATGAGAAATCATCAGAAGGAATACCCCCGATACAAAAGCCATTGATGCAAACAGCGCAATCATTATTTTCATTTCCTTAGCGGAAATGAAACTGCTCTGAACCATTCTTTCAGGTCAAACCCGGTCCGGATTGTCAGCGCCATTCCGGCTGTCGCCATAATCGTTAGCCAGATTAGATAAAATCTGCAGGAAAAGTGTAGTGGTCAAAGCTAAGAATAACACTTTCCAGTCGAATACTGATTTTGATAACGCAATCAGGCTTCCGGTGATCACCCCGGAAACTGACAAAGGAAACGTACGTAACCGGAGGGCTGTTATCCAGGCTTTTGTTTTAGTCATATTCTTATCTGATAAGAATTTGCTTTTCTGTTGCGGAAGTATAGGGAAGAGCAAGTTGTGTGTCAAGAAAAAGCGGCCAGAACATTTGATTTAAATTTATAGATTACGAATAGAAGTCTAAAATTACCTACGTCCCTATCATTCAGTGTTCGCTCGCTTACCCCGCAGCAAGCTGCGGGGAATGCGCTAGCTACCGAATTGAAGACACCCTGCCATCTGTTTCAGGAAAAGACAGCCCATTCGCCTGCGGGAAGCGAAGGAAGAAGTCATATTAGTAAGATAGAAAGCCTGTGACAAAAAAAGGGGAAGATCAGCGATAACCGCTGCCCTTCCCCGCTGAGAAAGATATGATCATGCGATCTACTTATAGTAGCCACAGATAATGACCACATCACCGACTTTTTCAAAAAAAGTCGATTTCTGCTCTACCTTCTTCGTCTGCGGATTCGTCCACTTGTAGTCCATAATTCCCTTGTTCTTTGTTTTTGCGTCATCAATTATGGCTTTAATGAACTCTTTCCCGGTTGCATCTTTGAGATCAATCAGATGCCCTCCGATCAACTTGGCGTCAGCACCATGCGACAGGATGTCGCCGTTGAGATCGATCACGTAGATATAGAGATCGCTATGAACAAACTTACCCTTGGTGTTGTTGAATTGGGCAAAGGCCTTATCCCTGCCATTTGCCTTGTAATAGGCAACGGCCTTGGAAAGCAGAGCCTTGGCCTCACTCGCCGTTCCTTTTTGCTGTGCATAGGCCAAGCCTACAGACAGAAGCCCGATCAGAATCCCCGTAAGGATAATCTTCACAATTTCTATCTTCTTAAATGCCGTTATGGTCTGCATTTTCCGTCCTCCTAAACTATGATACTGGTCAGTCAAATATACTCTCTTCTCTTTCAGTGACACATAGTGTTCTTTTTCAATATTTGCAAGAAGATTTGAAAATGCCTTCTCCGTCAGGTTGGCATCTGCATCATGGAGTCTTTCATAACCCTCTCTACCCTTTGCCTCAAATACGGAATTGCAGAAGTATCCGCAATCTGGAACATCCTGATTTATGGCATCTAAATTTCTGATAAGAAATTTATTAATTGATAGCGCAAATTAGATTTTAATCTCCTGGAGAAGTATCTCCATACGGTCGGCAATGTCAAGAATGGACGGTTCGTAACTGACAGGATATCCTAGGCATGCAAAAATGCGTTTCATCCCTTCGTTCCGGTAATCGAGAAGTATTTCGATACTGGCTAATCCTTTTGATCTCGCGATGTTGACGACTCTTGTCACCATGAGTTTCCCGAGGCCTTTTCTTTGCCAGTCGTCTCTCAGAACAACGGTAAGCTCTGCGTGATTCCTGTTCTCTTTGACGATGTAACGGCAGGTGCCGATGATGGATTCTTTTGTCTCCACTGTAAAAATGGCCGCCAGGGCGAAATGGCTTTCGTAATCGATCTCCACAAGCTGCTTGAGCACCTCCGGCTGCAGCCTTTCCAAATGTGTTAAGAAGCGGAAGTAGATGGTCTCCCGCGATAATCTATTAAAAAAATCCAGGAGGAGCGGGCCATCGGTTGGCTTGATCGGTCTCACGAAGACGGTCGAACCGTCCTCGAGGGTGATCCATTCCTCATAATAGTAAGGATATTGTTGATAGACTCTGAAGGCTTCCATGTCTTACAGGCGGACCCTCCTTAACCCGACGGACAAAAGCCATGCTGCTTGCCTTCGCTGGTTTCTAACGAAGTCCGACCCCAAAAAGGTGCGAGCATATGTTCTTGACAAGGCCATGGCGCCTATATATCGTGTATTAAAGGCCCGTGTACAAGCAATTTTGACGGGTGTCAAATGGAAACTTATGACTGCTTCCTTTTCATCAAGGAGGCAGACGAAGAGTTTCTGACGATATTGAAGCTCTCCGTAGCAAGCTGCGGAGAATCTTCGATTCTTATGGAGCAATATCGTTAGGCGTTTGCTCGCTTACCCCGCAGCAAGCTACGGGGAATGCGCTTGCTACCGAATTCAAGGATCGGGAATAAAGAAGCTTGCGCGATTTTTTGTTGAGAATCCACGCAAATTTCGGATAGAATATTATTGTCCTGAGCATGAATAGATGGAGAGGCGCCGCTTTCCTGCTCAGGCGAAGATGATGGAAACGCGGTTGACATCGACAAAAACTTAATGAACAAGGACTGGGAGGTAAATTATGAGCACACCGATCGATCAATACTGGCAGTTGAGACTGGCTGATCTCAAGAAGGCGCTGGAAGAAAACAACTTCGAGGTCTTCTTGGCGAACAATGCGGATGAGGTAAAAAAGATTGTCTTCGAAGAGATCATACCTGCGGTGAAACCTGCAGTCATTTCCTGGGGTACGTCCATGACGTCCATGGAGACAGGTCTCCACGCCGCGCTTAAAGCTAATACGGCCTTTAAGACAATAGAGACATCAGACAAGACCATATCATGGGAAGAAAACGTTGAGCGGCGCAGGCAGTCGCTCCTGGCTGATCTATTCATCACGGGAACCAACGCTATAACGGCGAACGGCGAGCTTGTGAATCTGGACGGGACGGGAAACCGCGTCGCTGGTTTAACGTTCGGCCCCAAGAACGTAATTGTCCTTGCAAGCCGGAACAAAGTCGTTGCCGATTTGGACGAGGCTTTTAGACGTATCAAGAATTTCGCAGCGCCAGTCAACGCCATACGCTTGAACAGAAAGACCCCCTGCGTTAAGACGTCCTACTGCGAGGATTGCAAAAGCGCGGAACGCATCTGCTATACTTGGACGATCACCGAGAAATCGGCCCCTAAGGGAAGGGTGAAGGTCATTTTGATTAACCAGGACTTTGGCCTTTAGCCAAACTTGCTTGTTGGGGAGACTGTAGCACCACGAGGAAAGAAAGGCGTACATAAAGAGGGAGCAGATAATATCTATGAAAGAACAGTCGGATTTGGCAAATTGGGTGGAGAGTATCATCCGCGAATTCATAAACAGATCCCCGGAGAATACCCTTAAGAATGAGGCTAATGAAAAGGCATGGAGTGACCCCCTCGTGGGATTCTCACGAGGAGATGATCCTCTATACGAAGATTACAAGAAGTATGTAGGGCCTTTTCACTGGACGCCGTTAGAGATCTTTAAGCAAACCTTCCCGGAGTCCGAGGTGGCCCCGGAAGACCTCACCGTCATAAGCTGGATCCTCCCGCAGACGGAAGCGACCAAAGCGGATACCCGGAAACAAAAGGAATACCCGCCGGAGCGATGGGCAAGGGCCCGCCTCTATGGCGAAGAGGTCAACAATAAGCTTCGAAAGCACGTTGTCGCTGCCCTTCAAGAAAAAGGATACAAGGCCGTTGCGCCTCTGCTGTCACATCTGTGGTCCCGGCAGATGTCCGATTCGTACGGTTTCGCCTCGAACTGGTCGGAAAGGCATGCAGCCTATGCAGCGGGCCTAGGAACATTCGGCCTGTGCGATGGCTTGATTACGCCGCGAGGAAAGGCCGTCCGCATGGGCTCCGTTGTGGCGCAAATCCGGATCACTGCAACCGCCCGACCTTATGACGATCACCACGCATACTGCCTCTTCTATACAAAGGGCACATGCAAGAAATGTGTGTCCCGCTGTCCCGTAGGAGCACTCAGCGAAGCCGGCCATGATAAGGTGAAATGCTACAGCCATGCATACGGCACTTCATTGAAGCATATAAAGTCCCTTCATGGTTTTGAAGTCGGGTCCTGCGGCCTATGTCAGACAAAGGTGCCTTGCGAGTCCCGTATTCCCGCGAAGGCCTCGGGAAAAAAATAAGCCGGATATTTTTGTCCTAAAGGAAAGTAGACATGATTATTGAGATGAGGATCTTTTCCGACTATATCTGACCCTTCTGCTATATAGGCAAGGGCATTGTCGACTCATTAAAAAAAGAATTTGATATCAGGGATGACTGGCTGAGCTTCGAACTGCATCCTGAGACGCCGTCTGAGGGGATACTGTATGCGAAGAGGTTCCCCGGCGCTGATATAGATAAGATGTACGAAAACATAGGAAAAAGGGGTGACGAATTCGGCATCAAATTCGGCCCTCGGCTGTTGCTCTCCAATTCGCGCATGTCTCTCGAAGCAAGCGAATATGCCCGCAACATGGGGAAATATGAGCTTTTTCATGAACGGGTGTTTTATACCTATTTCACAGAATCGAAAGACATCGGCAGCCTGGAAGTGCTCACGGAGATCGCCCGCGTGTGCGGGCTTGATGCAGATGGACTCCTGCAAGCCCTGAAGGAACGACGCTATGCCCATCGGCTTGAGGAATCGAGAAGGGAGGCGGAAAGGATCCATCTGACAGGAGTTCCGACTTTCATCATCAACGGGAGAATGAAAGTTGTCGGTGCGCAGCAGGTTGCCGTGTTCAAAGACCTGTTAAAAAAAATAGTCGATAAGCAAGGATAGCTGTTAGAAGTTGCGTTTGGAAAATAGTCAAAAAATTGTTGGCAGAAATCAAGTTTGGAAAGCGATGAGGGTGAGCGGTTATGCGTTACGTAAAATTGGGAAAGACGGGTCTTAAAATTTCGGAAGTGGGATTTGGCGGAATTCCCATTATCCGCCTGGACATTGACACTGCGGTAACGGTGCTTCGCCGCGCCTACGAGCGGGGGATCACCTTTTACGATACGGCCAATATTTACCGCGACAGCGAGAAGAAGATCGGGCGCGCTTTTTGCGGTATGCGGGAAAAAATTGTGCTGGCAACTAAAACATTTTTGAGAGACGCCGCTAAAGCGACGCAACACCTCGAAAATAGTTTGCGCATGCTGAAGACTGATTATATCGACCTATACCAGCTCCACCAGGTAGCCCAAGAGAAGGATCTGCTTGCTATCACCGCGCGCGGCGGAGCGCTGGAAGCTGTGGTGAAGGCCCGTGAACAGGGAAAGGTGCGGTTTATCGGCGTCACTTCGCATAACCTGGCCATGGCCGTGAAGCTGGTTAAGACAGGTCTTTTCGCCACCGTTCAGTTTCCGTTCAATTTCATTGAGGATGAGCCGAAGGATGAGCTTCATAGGGCGGCGCGCAAGCGAGACATGGGCATTCTGGCTATGAAACCGTTTGCCGGCGGCGTGATTGACAATGCCGAAATCGCCATTAAATTTTTGCGCCAGCATCCTGATGTCATCCCCCTTCCGGGCTTCGATTCAGTCGCATCTGTGGACGAAGTTGTCTCTTTTTACGGGCATGAAAACAAGGTAACCAAGAAAGACCGGGAGCTCATGCACAAATATCGCATTGAACTTGGCAAGAAATTTTGCCACAGGTGTGAATATTGCCAGCCCTGTCCCCACGGCGTAATGATTACACCTGCTATGGCTTACAATGTCATTGCCTCCAGGATGTCACCGGCTGTCGCCGTTGAATTTTCCCGGGTGATGATGGAGAGCGTGAAGCTGTGTGAGGAATGCGGGGAGTGCGCGGAACGCTGTCCGTATGAACTGCCCGTCCAGGAAATGCTCAAGGCCAATTACGATCTTTACGAACGGCATCGCGCCGGGCTTAAGTAACTTGAGGTGGAACAGACCATTATTGTCATCTCGGAGGAGCAGCGCGACTGAGGAATCTGTGGTGAGGAAAATAGGAACATGGCATGTAATTTCTTAACGGGAGATATTATTATGAAAACGCGATCGAGCCGCATGAGCATAGCCCTCATCATTGGTCTATTTTTTCTTTCATCCTGTGGAGGGACAAAATTAAGCAACCCTTGGATTAACAGCGATTACGAGGGGCGTTATCTGAAAAACGTTTTGGTTGTGGCAATTTCGGATCAATTTGAGAAAAAGAAATTGGAAGGCGCCTTCGCGAAACATTTTCAAGAGCATGGCGTGAAGGCAGTCTCTCTTGCGTCAATAACCGAGAAGAATGAACTGACCAGCGCCGACGTAAAGGCTCAGGCGACAAGGTTGAGTATGGATGCAATATTTACCGTTCGCGTGGTCAGTATCAGCGAAAAGGAGGTGATAGACCGTTTCGCTCCGCCTCCTGAGGCCTCGCCTGACTGGAGCTATTCTTTCCCTATATACACTGCGCAGACGCCGCCTGTGGAGTATAGGATTGAAGAGAAGGACATTGTCGTGGAAAGCAATCTATATGATGCCGCAACGGGAATATTAATGTGGAAGGTCCGTTCCGAGACCATTAAGCCCGGTTCCACGGCCAACCTCATCGATGAGATATCCAAGACGGTCATGAAAAATATCAGGGCCGATAGACTGATCAGGTAAGTGCCCAGTCCGGAAAGATCGGGAGCGCCCATAAGCGGATAGGCAGCCGGATCGAACCCTGAATGAGAGATAGAGGTTATATGTCCTTTTTAGTAGGTTTGTTGGGAGGCGTATTCGGAGGATTTGTCGGCCTGGGCGGCGGCGCCATTATGATCCCCTTCATGGTGGACATCCTCAAGCTGGACCAGCACAAGGCGCATGGAACGAACCTCGTTACTATCGTGTTCACAGGAATAGCCGGCGCCATTGCCTACGGACTTGGAGGCGCAATTGATGTCACCGCGGCCGTCCTGTTGGCCGTACCAGCCATTCTCACTACCCGCGCGGGTTGCCATTTCGCGCACTCCCTTCCCGCATGGAAGCTGAAACGTTTTTTCGGTTACTTTCTGATATTCATGTCGCTCCTGCTGCTTGCGAAATCCTATCTTCCCTCTGTCCACGGGTTGGAAGCGGGATGGCCTCAAGCTGCCGTTCTCCTTCTAACGGGCGTCTTCCTGGGATTTCTCTCAGGCATGTTGGGCGTTGGCGGTGGAATCATCATGGTGCCCGCCATGGTGTTGCTTACGGGTTTTACACAGCATACCGCACAGGGGACATCGCTTCTCGCCATGGCTCCTATCGGCAGCGTCGGCGCCTATACCCACTGGAAACTCGGCAACGTGAAGACAGATATTCTGCTGGGCATGGTTTCGGGGATATTTATAGGTGCGTGCATCGGCGGGACATTTGCCCATTATTTCTCTGATGCGGCCCTCCGGGTAGCGTTCGCAGCCGTGCTTATATGGACAGGAGCGCGCTACGTGAGGGCAAAGGAGCCACTTGATGCGGTTGACGGCGCAATGTGTACGCCATGACACTTGTTGTTTCTGTTCTTCATGGCACTTCTCTTTCGACTCAACGCATATATTTCACACATCAGCTGAAAGTTCAAACAGGACCGGGATGCATCTGCTTCCAAAATCGATAGACGCCATCACTTACGGTGATTGCTGATTCCCGGATGGTTTTTCTACGGTATTTACATCTCCAGGTTTCTTGCTCGCCTTAACATTCTTGTAATCCTCAAAAGCTAGATAGATCATCAACGAGTCTACGACGACCGCGCCGACCCGGCTTGCTCCCTCTGTGTACATGAGCGTAGTTGCAATATCCGTAACGCCGACGACGGCGCAAAGAACATCCCCCCATGGCTTCCTTCCGTATATGCCAATAATCGCGGCCAGATAAATACAGAACATGACGAGCGCGCCGAAATTCACGGAAGTCATGAGCGATTCGATCTGGCCGAAGAAACGCAACCCCAAGAGCATGAGCATAACTATTGCTGCTGTGCCAAACTTTATTTTCACCGATTCTTCCTTATTCCAAGAAGCACAGTGTGTAGGCTCGCCTTCCCGAAAGGAAGCCGAATCGCTATTCTGGTTATTCTTGCTATTCGTAACGCTCCTGCTGTTTGCCAGGCCATGTCTCCTCCTTGTTCATGGAATGTGGACTGGATGGCCATGGGTTATCGTGTCTTTTCTGACCGGCGTTTCATCTGGATTTCTCTCAGGCATGTTGCTGAAAATTGATCGGCAGTAATCCAAAGCGCATGAGCCAGCGCTATCGTCGAGCCAACAGCGACCAAATCAGGTTATTAAACATTTTCCCCAGGGATTTGCTTGTCTGCTGAAGAAGTATAAGGACAAAAGGAATTCTCTGTCAACAAGAAAGTACCGCAGTGGATTGTGGATGCCTTCTGCTGGTTTAGTATATTAATTTTTTTCTTGACGCATATATATCGCTATGATATATAACGTTACAATATATTACAAGTGAGGAAAGAATTATGGATGTCGGATCTACCCTCCTGGGATTTCTTATGTACAGAAGTATGACAGGATATGAATTGAAGAAATTCTTCTCCATGTCTTTTTCCTTCTTCTCTGGACTCAGCTACGGCTCCATTTATCCTGCGCTCAAGAATATGGAAAAAGCAGGGCTGATTACCATGAGATTGGAGGTACAGGACGGCGCACCCAATCGCAAGGTGTATACGATAACCAAGGCGGGCAGGAAGGCGTTCATTACTGCCCTCAAGTCTCCTTTGCCTGTTGAAAGGCACAAGAACGCTTTTTTGACGAGGCTCTTTTTCTTTGCTCATCTCTCCCGAAAAGAGAGGCTGGAAGCGGCGACCGAATATCTGAACTCCATAAAGCAGGCACAGAAGGAGCTCGAAGCGGCTCGGCCCAAAATCGAGGCCCATGCCGATCGCCACCAGCATCTATGCTTTCAATTCGGCGTAAACATGTTTCGGGATATGTCGCGCAATATATCAGGGGTCGTTGAGGCCCTCGAGAACGAAGATACACCTTCGAAAAACTGATGCTTGAAATATTTCAGAAGTCGAACAAGGACAGGCTCGATGGAAAAACAGGTTAAGGCTAGGCAGCTTCTTCTTAATGTGGCATCTTTTATACCGTTGATTTTCTTTCAAGTATGGACATCGTCATACCATGCGGCGGGAAGCATGGTCATTGCAGCGTTTACAATGCTGGCCTATTGCATATTAATTATTCTCACATCCTATCGCTGGGACAAGCCGGGCTATTTTGATTGGGCGATAACAGGCTACTTCACGGCGATTTGCGGCTCCCTGCTGCTTTGGCCTGATGGCGCAACTATGCTCCTTCGCCATTACGGTGTGACAGGCATCTATCTCTGCTTCTTTGCAGTCGCATCATGCCCGCCTCTTTTCGGCATGGACCCCTTCACGTATCACTATGCAAAGAAAACCGCACCGCCTGATATCTGGAAAAACCCGCTCTTCGTTAAGATCAACCGTATCATGACCTTCACCTGGGCCGGAATCTTTGCCCTTTGTACCATCCTGACTCTCTATCCTTCTTTCCTGATGCAGATTGTTCTTCCAAATGTTTTGGTCCTCGGCTTCGGGCTTCCCTTCAATTCCCTATTTCCCGATTTCTATTTGAAGCGGCTGGGTATTCCTTCCCGATCTGAGTGGAGGCGTACGGCTCAGGAAAACGCCGGCGAAGGTCCCGCAGTTTACCGCGAGGTGCAAGCGCCTTCGATTCATCGAGAAAGCAACAATACAGATCAACACTTTACTGCTGGCAAAGAGAAAACCATGAAAGTGCTTGCCATGAACTCAAGCCCCCGAAGTGAGGGAGAAAGCAAGACCGAACTGATGTTGAACAGCCTCGTCAAAGGCATGAGGGAAGCGGGTGTGGATGTTGAAGTCGTCAATCTTCGCAAGAAGAAAGTTAATAACTGCATCGGCTGTTTCACCTGCTGGACCAAGACCCCCGGTCTCTGCCTTCATAAAGACGACATGACCAGTGAGCTTTTCCCAAAATGGGCGGAATCAGATCTTGTAATCTATGCCACCCCGCTTTACCACTTCACCGTAAATGCGACGATGAAGGCCTTCATTGAGCGTACGCTTCCAGGTCTTGAACCTTTTTTTGAGGACCATAAAGGCCGCACGGTGCACCCCTTGCGCTTCAGACACCCCTCCGTCGTGATGCTTTCCGTCGCAGGATTTCCTGAAGACTCGGCATTTGACCAGCTCTCGTCATGGGCAAATTTCGTCTTTCGCGATTCACTCGTTGCCGAGATCTATCGCGCAGGTGCAGAGGTAATGACAGTGCCTTTCTGCGAAGAAAAGACAAAGGACATCCTCGAAGCCGTTACGCAGGCAGGACGGGAGCTTGTGAAAAACATGAAGGTGGATCCTTCAACCATGGCCCGGATCAAGCAGCCAATCTCCGGCGACACGGCGTTCCTTCACGAGATGGGCAATCTTATGTGGAAGACTTGCATCGCCGAGGGATTGACGCCCAGGGAATTTGCTGAAAAAAGGCTCGCCCCGCGTCCTTACTCGATAGAAACATTTATGGCGATCATGCCCATGGGCGTTAACCCCCGCGCCGCCGGTGGAATCAAGGCCGTCATTCAGTTTGATTTCTCAGGCGACGTTGAAGGATCATGCCATTTCAAGATTGAAGACAATAAGATCACCGCCTTTCCGGGGGCTGCCGATAAATCAGATCTCACCATTAAGACGCCCTTCAGTCTCTGGATGGACATTATGAATGGCAAAGCTGACGGTCAGAAGATGTTCATGGAGCAGAAGTTCAAAGTCCTAGGCGATATATCGATACTCATGAGGATGAACCAGATCTTCCGGAAATAGCCGCGGGGGAGAATTAGGGTCTCTGTTCGAAATCGCTTCGGGGCGGGCACCCGTACGGTTCCTCTCTTCTTGACAGAAGGTTATTTTAAAGGTTACTAATATTACAATAACCATCTGAAGGCAGATTTGCAATGCAGAAGAAAGTCTTTTGGCAGGGCATTTATCAAAAGCTCGCATCCCCGAAACTTACAGTCGTCATATTCCTCGTTCTTGCCGCCGCGTCCGTCGTAGGAACACTGCTGCCCCAGAGGCTTAGCGAAGCGGAACTCCAGGGACACTATGGTCAGCGGGCCATCTGGTTTATCATGACCTTCGGTTTGAACGACCTCTACCATACCGGATGGTTTCGACTCCTCCTTCTATTCCTCTGCACCAACCTCGTCGTCTGCACGATCAAGCGACTGCCTAAGACACTGAAGATCTTCCGACGCGGTGAAGAGCAGGTGGATCCCGAAAAGCTTGCCAACTGCAGCTTCAACTGTCAGTTTATCTCAAACCTCTCTCAGGATGAAACCGAATCGCGTCTCATCAGCATCATTTCAGAAGAGTTCGGCTCCTTGCGGAGGCTCGATGGAGCCGACCACTTCGCAGGAGTTGCCGAAAACGGCCGCTGGAGTCTTCTCATGGTCTATGTCGTTCATCTGAGCGTTCTCTTTGTGCTCTGCGGCGCTCTCGTCGGCTCCATATTTGGCTTCAGGGGTTTCATGAATATCCTCGAAGGGGAAGCCGTAAGCGAAGTCATGCTCGAAGGCAGCGATCGCGGACTGAATCTTCCTTTCCAGGTTCGGTGCGACAAGTTCGATGTGTCTTACTATGACAATGGCATGCCGCGGGAGTTCCGCTCGGATTTGACGCTGATCCGTGATGGAAAGGAGATCCTCAAGCAGGAACTGCGAGTGAACGATCCCCTCACCTATGCTGGCATCACCTTCTATCAGGCATCCTATGGCGCCATACTCAAGGATGCGGAAGTGGAGCTCATAGACAGAAAATTGGGAGTCGTCCGCCGATGCATCCTTCCTTTCAGGGAGTGGGTGAATATTCCCGGCACACGGGACAGGGCGCAGATTCTCCGGTTTGAGGAGGACTTCCGACATCTCGGCTCCGCGATGGTTCTGCTCATCTCCCGGGATGGCAGGGATGCTGCAGGTTCGTGGATCCTCATTGACAGGGATTTTCATGGCAACAAGATTGAGAACTACGATGTGAAAGTCCTACACGCCACCCAGATGTCGTATACCGGTCTGCAGGTGAAGCAGGACCCGGGAATCTGGCTTGTCTGGTTAGGCTTTGCGGCGATGCTGGTGGGAACAGGCCTCACCTATTATGTAAGCCACCGCAAACTGTGGGTCTGGGCGGCGGCAGATGCGCCGGGTAAGGAATGGACAAAAATTGTCATTGCCGGGAGGATCAACAGGAACGAACTCTCTTTTGAGCGGAAATTCAACAGCCTCTGCGACCGTCTGCAGGCCGAACTAAGGCAAGAGAGAGGAGGACTCAAGCCATGATTAGAAGCTCGCTCCTTCTTGCTATAACCACCTTTGCCTATCTCCTCTGTGCACTTCTCTATCTTTCGGGAGTCATCTTTCGCCGCCGCACGATTATGCTCTGGGGCAGTGTCACCGTAGCGGCTGCGCTCGCCATACAAATGGCGGGGATTCTTCTTCGCTGGAGGGAATCCTACCAGATAGGCTATGGTCACGCGCCTCTTTCCAATCTGTATGAATCATTGGTCTTCGCAGCCTGGGCGATCATGCTCATTTATCTGGTCATGGAATACCGGACCAAGCAGCGGGCCCTCGGCGTATTCCCCGCCCTTTTCGCCTTCCTGGCAATGGCATACGCTTCCTTCTCCACGGGTGTGAGCTCGAAGATTCAGCCGCTACTGCCCGCCCTGAAGAGCAATTGGCTCATCGCCCATGTCGTCACCTGCTTCCTCGGCTATGCGGCCTTCGCGGTTTCGTGCGGTATCAGCATCCTCTATATCGCAAGAAATTCGAAACAAGAGACCACCGGCGGTGCATCCTCCCTGCTCCCCGATCTCAGGCAACTCGACGAGCTCAACTATCAGATGGTACTCTTCGGGTTTCTCTGGCTGTCGCTTGGGATCATCACAGGATCCGTCTGGGCGGACTTGGCGTGGGGCACTTATTGGAGCTGGGACCCCAAGGAGACCTGGTCTCTGATTACCTGGCTGATATATGCCGCTCTCCTCCATGCCCGTAACATGAAGGGGTGGCGCGGCAGTCGCGTGGCATGGTTGTCCATCATCGGGTTCGTTTGCGTCCTCTTCACCTATTTTGGAGTCAACTTTCTCCTGGGCGGTTTGCACTCCTACGCTAATACAAAGTAGGTTTCCTCGTGAGGCCTGCTGAGAAAAATCGGAGTTGCGCGTTCCTCCTGCGAAGCATGAAGATTAATCAATTTCCAAGTTTCTCGACTTAAATTGAAAGCAATACAATCAGCCTTCTATTCAGATGAACATAAACTCCTGTATTGCTATTTTATGACGTATTGCTTCAGCTCTTTCTGAATCTGCCCTGCCTTGGTCGTATCACCAAGAGACTCATAACATCTGTGAAGCATGGTTAGCGATCTGCCGTGATAGCTAAAAATGCCCGCTTCTGGAGATTCACCAGAATCAACCGCCATGTTTCGCACATGTTCGAAATACTGTGCAGCTTTTGCGAATTCTCTTTTCGAAAAATACAACAGACCGATATCGAAGCAGACCCTTATGTCTTTTGGATCGAGAGAAAATGTCGTTTCATAAGCCTTGATAGAATTGTCAATATCGTCTTTCTCCTTGTCATAATCCGTGGCAGATTTATCGATCATAGCCTTCTGCTTATAGGCATATCCAACCGAATTCCAAGCTTCTATATTCTTTTTATCAATGGAAACAATTCTCTTGGACATGCGTATGGCATCGTCAAAGTAATAAGACGAGAAATATGAGGAAACCCGCGCGAGCATCTGCCGCACCAAAAAAGGTTTCAAGAAAAAGAGAAGAGTCGCAACAATGAATACGCTCAAGAGCCATCGTATGCCAAGTGACCATGCACGATGATGACTATGACCATGTTCGTATGCGAATTCCGTTGAGTCCGTTTTTTGTTCCATAGCATTTATGCAAGCATCATCAGTGACAATCCGAGAACAATCAAAATGTTTCCCGCCACGAAGCTCATAACATTTTCAATGCCCGCGGTTTTTGATGTCAGGTGTTTAAACATGCTGGTGGAAAACCCTAAGACCAGAACCGGAATACTCTGGCCTATCGCAAAACTGATAAATACCAAGCTGGAATACAGCAACGACCCTTTCATAACTACCAAGCTGCCAATGACCATGAGCGCAGCCCCGCAGGCGGGACATGCAGGCGTCTCCAGAAACGCGAAAAGCATTCCGAATATAAACGCCGAATGGATTGTCTTAGTATGTTTTATGGCAGTCTCGCAACGATCATGAAACCAGCCTTGCTTCATGGGAATGAGACCTGCAAAGATAATCCCCAAGATCAGTAACATAACGCCAAGGATAAAATAGAGATATTGACTTATCCTGAGAAGTTTACCGGTTAAATTGGAAACGAACCCGAGAGCAAATCCCAGAAGGGTATAAACGGCGATAAGGCCGCATGCAAACGAAACAGACAGAAGAACGCTTCTCCTTCTTGATTCCCCCGCTGCGGTAATATATCCCCATATTACGGGAAGCCTCACAATTGTGCATGAACTTAAGGATGCCAATATACCTACAAAGGCTATGCCTGCTAACACTGCCGGCAATGAATGATTAATCAATAATAAATTTTGAATAAGAAAATCCATACCGTATAATTTGATGGGATTGGGGTTGAGTGGACCGGCTCTTCCCTATAAGGTGGGTTAAGGTTTACATTCTCCGCCTACCGCCTTTATTCCCGGCGGCGCCACAATATTTGATTTTTATATCAGATTCTTTCCGGCATTGCACCTCAATTACCATTGGAAAAAGTATATGCTTTTCGAATTTGATCGTGTGAATGTTTCAGGAAGGAAAACCGCTTGTTAATGTCATATTCAACCCCTCACCAAGACCATCGCATAAAGCACGACGACTGAGGACTCAAAGTGCAGGGTACTCGCAGGCATCCTAATATATAATCCAAAAATATGTCGGAAGACTAACTTAAAATCTCGACCTACTTTGACGGCAGCACCGATGAAAGAAAAACCCCTATTTCTGAAAAACCGCTCTGCACGTATCGGATAATTCCGCTTGGTGGCTCTTCAAGCACGAAGAGATCCTTCCCTTGCCAGACGGGATCCCTTTGCAGAATTTCTTGAAATCATCCTTGCATGCTTGATTAAATTCTTTTGACTTCTCCCGTTCCCGGGCGAGATGATCCGCACACTTCTTTGAAAGCCGGTCCTCATTGCTCTTTAGACAAGCCCATACCCGGCCGCCGCCTGGTTTGATGTCCTTGCAGAACTTTTCAATATCGGCCTTGCATGCTCCCTTACCGCTCTGGGGCATCACTGTCTTATCCTGATCCTGCGAGAACCCCGGTGCTGCCGCTAAGAAGAGCGCAACTAACACCACATAGACGATAATCGACAGCTTTTTCATAAATCGTACCTCCTGATGTCTGTCACTTGTGAAGGCCTGACCTGCCCCGACACTTACGCCACACCGTCCTGCCTTGAACAACTTCGTTGTCCAATTCGGCACTTCTATCTCTTTCAGATCTTTATTTAGCACAGGAATATAAAATGCATTTATTTTTTGTCTCTGTCTCTTTCCTGTGCTTTTTTCCTTTCCTGCCGTTTCATTGTTTTTTTCTTCCGGATCTCCTCGATCCTTTGTTTCCGGCGCAGTTCTCTCTCTTTCCTCAACGCTTGCTTGCGTTTCTCTTCATTACCTGCCAAAATGGGTCGCGATGCGCCTGTTCCTTTATTGAAACTCTCTCCGGTGGCTGTATTCCTTGAAGGTTCTGCATAAATGGGGATCGATTTCTCCGGCGACCCACGTAAGGATGCCTTTTTTCTCTCATCTCTCTTCCAATCCAACAGCTTCTGCAGGGGATCGGCAAACCTTGCACCTTGGATCATAGCTTTATTTTGCCGGATAACGTCGACATTGAGATCCCTCACCCTCTTTTTCAGTTCTACCCGGTTATAGTATGTGTCCTCCTTACCGGGGTTCAGAGCAGCGGCCATCTTGAGGTCGTTCGCAGCCTTGCCGTATATCCCCAATTGAACATAAAGGATGCTTCGGTTAATATAGGCTTTCGCGTATTGAGGCTCGATTATGATGGCCTGGTTATATGCACTGGCGGCGGCCCCGTAATTTCCGGCCGCGGTGAACCCACTGCCCCTTTCAAAGTAGTCTGCCGCAACGAGCTGGTTCATTGCTTCGTTGTATTGCTCCTGTTTCTGCTTGTCCGCTGTGGCCTGTGCCAGCTGCTGTCTCAAGCCTTCCGCTTCTTCCATCGCCTGTGCGGCTTCTGCCCTTGCTTCTTCCAGGTCATGTACCAACTGCTCATCATTCCTTAGTTTATCTATTGAAGCAGCAACCTCATCGGGATCAGCCTTTACTTGCGCTTTAAGCCAGTATATCTTTCCATCCCATTTTTCATCCATCACCAACACCTGAACTACACCAGCTGTAAGCATCGTGATTTCGTCTTTATCCAATTGGTTGTCTTTTACGACGGTCTTGCTTTCCAAATACGTTCCGAGCTCCTCAAGCAGTGCCCTTTTTAATTGCTCCGTGGCAATTGCCTTGCAGGAGTTCTTGCTGTCCAGTTCGCTCGCTTGATAAGTGTATTCCTTGACAAAAGTTTTGATTTCAGCAGAAGCTAAATTAAAGGACAGCAATAAATGGAATGCTATGAGAAATAAAATATATTTCTTCATCATGAGGCCTGCCCTTTAGGATGAGCTATTACTTTCTAATAGCAGAAGTTTATGGAAAAAGTTCTTGTGTGTCAAGGAAAGATGGATTCCATGGTGATCATTTCATAATCACGAGTCCTTCCCAAGAATTTGATATTGCAGAGTACAGAAAGAAAGGAACCATTTTAACGGCAAAAAGAAAATGCCTTTTGAAAACCTCTTAGGTTAAAGGAATTTTGTAGCAAAATCAAATGCGTCCGGTTAATACTCGAACAAATTTTGTTGCTTACACAGTGGTTCTTTGAATTCCGGAAATTGTTTGTAATCATAATTTGCAAATAGCTGATCAAGCGGCACCTTTTCGAAGAGGGTGACGCTGACCTGCCCCCAAAATATGTGCCACATGTTAAATTAGAATTCTGCTCAAAAAGCCCCAATCTTGCAAAATCACTGGGCGTTTCGTAGTCCAAAGAACTGTGAAATCGGCTTGTTACGATGCAAGAGGGAGCATCACTATTATGTTAATTCGTAGTCACCAACTTCCCACCTTTCAAGTTTTTCAAAAGCTTCTTGAGCTGCCTTTATGAGTAAATTAATTTTAATGGGCTTGATAAAAAAATCGTCAAAACCAGCAGCACGACACTCTAAAAGACCATAAATATTGCTGTAGCCAGTAAACGCATGAATAATGCCAACCTGATTTTCTATTCTGATTCTCTTGCAGAGCTCTACACCACTCATACCGGGAAGTTTAATATCCAGAAACATAACCATTACACTTTCATCTTTAAGGATCTTCAGTGCATCTTCTGCACTTGCGGCTGTCAATACCGTATAGCCCGCTGAGCCGAAAGCGTCTTTCAGCATATTCAGAATGAGAACTTCATCATCCACGATTAAAATTTTCTTCTCATCCATAGTCACTACCCTCTCAGTCTATTCAGTGTCTTTGCCGGAACTCTTATTGATATCTATAATTCGGCTGAATCCCGCATAATCTTGAGTTTCATAATCTTTAATCTTCATTAGCTTTCTCGTGATAGTAGCCATCCTGTGAACTTGCTTGTTTATCGTATCAAGTTTAGTATGGATTGGATCACTTTCAGAAATATTCATTAATAACATCTCGGAATATCCGGAAATGATCTGCATAGGTTGATTCATTTCATGGCAAATTGCTCCTGCCATTTCCAAGACACCCCTTATTTTTTCGTGATGGTACCTCGCTTCCTCAGCCTGTTTACGCACGCTGATATCTAGAGGTGCCTCAATCACGCCTTTCACCTCTCCCTGGTCACCAAAGATTGGCATGGCGTGCAATTCCCAAACCCTGCCGTCGGGAGTTACGGATTCTCCTGATGCTGGTTTTCCAGAAGTGAAACACTCCAGCACTGGACACATTTCACAGGGTTCTGATCGCGAATGTCGGACTTTGTAGCAGTATTGCCCGATAATATCCGGTGGGCTTATATTAATGCTCGTAGCAGCCCCTTCATTTGCCCAAACGACCTTCAAATCCGGCGAAAGCAGTACCGCGGAGGGAATGGCATTCAGAATAGCGCGGAATTCCTGATAAAGGTATCGATATTTCCTTTCATTCTCCTGCAGTTCCTCCTCCATCCGCCTGTTGTCCGTGATATCCATGGCGTTGCCGAGAATTGCCCGCCTCCCTCGATAGTTAATGGGGGTGACCGTCTGGGATATCCATCTGATCTGGTTCTGCTTCGTAATTATCCGGAAATCGAAGGCCTGATTGCTCCTTCCGGCTAGCATCTCCCTGTTTTTTATCCTTATCAACTCTTTGTCATCGGGATGAACGATCTTATCTGAACTCTGCCCGATCAACTCTTCTGCAGTGTAACCCGCATAGAAGATTGCACTGGTATTGATGAACGCAAGCTTACCGTCCTGTACGATAAATACCGCAGCAAATGAGCTTTCCGCTAAAGTCTTGTAAAGTTCTTCGCTCTCGCGCAGCGCCTTCTCGGCTTGCTTGCGGTATGTGGTGTCTCGTGCTATGCCCCGGAAACCGGTCTTATGACCCTCTACATTTCTGATCAGTGATATGGAAACTTCGTTATCTCTGCAAGTGCCATCCTTCCGGATAATCTGCCACTCAAAGTTCTTGACCGGTTCGCCGGTTTGGTAGACCCGGTTGTAAATTGGATAAACCTTGCGGCTATTTTCCTCATCCGTATATTGACGGTTATTCTTCCCCACTAGCTCTTCTCTCTCATAGCCCAAAATCTTGCACATCGATTCGTTTAATACGGTAAAGTTACCGCTAATGTCCACTTCGTAATAGCCATCTTCAATATTTTCCATAATGGTGCGGTACTTCTCTTCACTTGCTCGCAGGGTATCCTCCGCCCTTTTGCGATCACTGACTTCAATAAAGAAAACTAAAGCAGCCGGCTCACCATTCCAGGAAATAAGGGTGGTATGAGTCTCTACCCATTTAACAGCTCCATCTTTAGCAATAATTCTGGATGTGTAAACAGATGGGACATTTTCATTTTTCATCCTTTTTACATGCCGTTCAAATACCATTTCCCGGTCATCAGGATGAACGAATTCTGTAAAAGGTTTTGAGGTCAATTCCTCTTCAGAATAGCCTAAAAGTTCTACAGCTCGACGATTTACAAATTTCCGCACCCCGTCTTGAATGATCGAAATTGCCTCCCCCGCATTTTCCACCACAAGGCGATATTTTTCCTCGCTTTCACGCAATGCCTCCTCTGCCCGCTTGCGCTCGGTGATGTCACGGGCTATGCCCATATATGTAATAATATTGCCATCGGCATCACGAACGGGCGAAGCATTCGAAGTGTGCCACCGCCATGCGCCGGTCTTATGTCGCACCCGATATTCGACCCCGGCATGCTTTTCCCCCGTTGCTATAACCCGTTCCAGGAAAA
>JBEKOL010000038.1:0-31502 GCA_049521775.1 Syntrophales bacterium | reverse complement strand
GACCTCCCTTGATTTTATACTTCATTTAGAAAGTCGAATACAGACACCTAAAGGTAAGATATTTATATATAATATTTCTTATAGGGGGTTTTATATTACTTGCACACTATGGATGGATTCGTGACAGGTGATGATTAAGTCAGACTTCCTTCTGCTATCAATAGGAAGTGCATACAGAGCAAGATTCGCCATTAAGTCGCCAGTTACGAATGGCAGATTTGATCATTGATTGCGGGTTGGAGAACATGGAGGGGTGCACTCTTCATTTTTCCGCTCAAGGGAAAAGCAGATGGCTTCCTATAATTATCAAAGTCCGCACATGGAAGTCGATTTAAAATAACAAATACAACTGTTCAGGGCGGAAACAAATTCCTTCAATATCCACACCAAGGTATTCGAGCTCTTACCCGCCCTTGCGATGAATATGCGAGAACTACTCTGTCTGATCGAGGTTGTTGCGTGTAACCGACTAATATAATGTTAAAAAAAGGGCATATTTAAGAGAATGTATGAAATCTTAAAAATACCGCCTTTTGGAAGGTTTTCCTTAAATCTGCCATTTCTAAATATTCCCTCTAAAACCCTTACGATATTGTCTTCTTCTTGAAAACAATCTTAAAAGGCAAAGACAGGACATGCTTGTCTTCAAATACAAATGTGCAGGTTTGATTTTCGGAGCAACCTATTGAACACGGGATGAAACATGCACGGTTGGCAAGGGGGGAAATCGGCAGACCTGTAAAATCAGGGAAAAGGGCGGATAATTAGTAGCTGTTGTGGGGCTGTTGAAAAAGACAAATTGTCGAATTAAAGTGAAAATCACATACAGTAATGTCTAGTAGTTACGGACTGCAAATTTGCTCAAAAACTTTATTTTTGGACTTTTTCAACAGCCCCGTTGTCCCCAATTATACCGATTACATTCAAAACGAAGACAGCGCTGCGAGAATTGGGGATGAGGGACGATGTGGCGATAGATTGATGGAAGTTATGTTAGCCACAACAATGTTAGCACAAGACCGTATTGCTTCAGTGCAAGGGAATGTTCAAAAATATTGCGGCCTTTAGTCTCGTCTAACCAAACATCAGGTTTCACATCCTGACCATCGTTTGGAATATCTCCTCCCGTGAAATATTCAATCGCAAGCGACCGCTTGTCAAGTTTCTGTCCGATGCGAATAAATGGCCACCATTCCGAACTCTTAACAAACCATTTAATTCTTGAATCCTCAGAGCAGATTAATGCACAGGGTTCAGGGCAGAATTTAACAAAACGAATTGCCGCTGATGTGAGAGAAGTTTGAAAAGCTGTGGCGATTTTTTTTACCGGTACGAAGTTAACCTCACGCACGTCACATCTCTGCTTGACTAGCGCTTCCGGCATAAGAAGTTCACTTGCGAAAAAATTTGCTTCTGTTTCCTTATCTATAGAGTACCAATTCATCATGTCCTTCTCGGTACAGATGATCTGCAGAGCCAGTCCCTCATGATTTAGAACAAAATGTCCAAGTTCATGAGCTATGCTGAACCGCTTTCGAGACTCATTTGCTTCGGTATTTGGTATGCGGATTATGGCGTGGGTTCCCATCCGAATCAAACGCGCCGAAGCACCGCGAAGTGGGCCTTCTCTTATTTGTATGCCAAGGGCAAAGGCAATATCATCGAGACGAATATGATCAGGGTGATATATTCCAAATTTCGTGACAATTTCGAAAGCTTTCTTTTCGGCTTCCCGTATTTTAAGCTCAAGAGTGATTTTCATTCTTTTGCATTTTCTTACTTGCCAAATTTTTAGCGGCCTCAAGGTCTTCAAGAATACTTGCCAAATCTTCTTGATTTTTTCCGTCAAGCTCTCTGTATGCCAGACCAATTTGCTCCTCCGGTAGGGTCAGTAGACTCTTAATAAGAGTAAGAAGCTGGTCCTTGGAATAAGCGGAGAATTTACCAACCAAACCTCTGTCTTCCGCCTCCATTACTTCTCTTGCATTAGCAGCCTCATCCAACGATTCCCTTTTGGCATCCATGGCGCAAATTCTGATAAAATCCATTAGGTGATTGACTGATACATCGAGATCTATGCCATCGGCTTTTAGTTCTTCCCTTATCTCTCCTATGGATGCATCATCGCATTCGCTCATGGCATCTGCCATTGCTTCTATAAAAAGCAAATTCTTTTTTATTTCGTCACTGTTCTGCATGGTATCCCCATTATGATTGTAATTATTTAATATCTCTTGCCTTTCTCTTTATTCGCTTAGTAATATTGTCAATACTCTTTACATCATATCCCGTTGCCTCGGCAATTTCGCGTCGTGTGCTTATTCCTTCCTCGAAACACATCATGACAATTCCCATCTCCTCGTCACCGCCGGCGAGAGATTTTAACTTCATAACGCGCTCTGAAAATTCTTTTTCCTTTTCAAATCTTTCAAAACTAGCTTCAGGTGAGTCACCTGACATACCATCATATATGCTTTTTGATACATGTATATCTTCTTCCATAGAACCATGGCCCTGTTCTTCTTTTAGTTCAAAGGAATCATGCGGAAATTCCTTTAGGTGATCAACCTTATGACTCACAATGCTCTTTATTACGCCTTTTAGAAACGAGGTCAGGTCAGGATAATACTCTTTGTTCCAGTTTCGGTAACCGCCATTTTCTCCGCGACCGAAGGCTAATGCAATTGCTTCTTGAACCAGATATTGGGGGTGAAGATGTCTATCACCTAACCAGTAGAATTTGTTGCACTGAAGTCTGGCAAACCACAGTAGCTGCGGGAGAATGGACTTCCAGTCTGCTTGCTCCAGATCTTTTCTGACAGATGGATTGTACCTTTCATTTTCCAATTCTAAGTCTTCTTGCATGATTTATCTCTCGATATAATATGCCGGTAGAACATCATTATTTGCCACGCAAAAAATATCTTTTTATTGGCAAAAAAACAGATTTGTCGGCTTCTACTAATATGAGACCGATAATAAATCTCAGATAACGACCTAAAAATCAACCAATCTTATGGAGGATGAAATGGAAAAAGAACATTCGCATCATGATGTAGTCCACATTTTTATCGACAAAAGAAAAATGGAATCGCCAAATCCTACAACAGGGATTGCCTTATACGACCTCGGAAGCATACCTGAAGACTATGATTTATTCCGCGAAGTACATGGGCATGGTGATGACGAGTTCATACCAAAAGATAGCATTACAATCACGTTGAAAAATGGTGACCATTTTTACAGCGTCCAGCGTTCGCTGAACCCAGGAGCTTATGATCGAAATAGATGAATTAAAAAAAATCCTGCCAGAACCAGATGTAGATTACCTGGTTTCTAAATATACCGATCTTGAAGTCATTAAGAACGTAAGTGACGTGCACGTCATTTTCCATAATTATGATTTCCCTGAGGTATATCAACCTCGGCAGGCTAACCTCCTCATAATTTTACCTGTCGGTTATCCAAACGCGAAGCTTGATATGTTTTGGACTTATCCTGATGTACAGCTGGCAATCGGGAAATGGCCGATAAGTTCAGAAGTCCATCAGGACTTTCATGGAAAGAGTTGGCAGCGCTGGTCAAGGCACATTAGTTGGAGGTCAGGTATAGACAATCTTCGGACTTTTATAACCGCAGTGCAGAGGGAAATTACGAGAGGAATTTAATGCGGTACACAATGACCTTCATAGAAACGGATTATCAAATCCTAACGCAACATCTTTTCTCGAATAGATCTGTCGAACAAGCGGCATATTTATTATGCCGCTTGGCGAAGACTGATGAGGAAATCCGCCTACTAGTTAGAAAAGTTATTCCTGTAACGAATGAGGACATCTGTGAGCAAAGTGCTGTACACATGAATATAAATCAACGATCCTTTTTGAGAGCGATTAAAGCAGCCTCTATTGCTCAAGAATGCTTCATGTTCGTTCATTCGCATCCGACAGGATTGCTCGATTTCTCATCGATAGACGACATTGAGGAAGAATCTCTTTTCAGGACAGCATATAACCGCGTTCACAGTGACGCTGTTCATGGCAGTATGATTTTTATAGAGCCAAGCAGTTTCATTGGTCGTGTTTGGCTTTCTGACGGAGCAAAAATATCTATCGATCTTGTCAGGACCATCGGTAGAGTATTCCGCTTTTATTTCAGAAATCAAGTGCAAGATGTACGCATGATTTTTTTTGACCGACAGATTCTTGCTTTTGGAAAGGATATTCAATTACTGCTTGGACATCTCCGAATTGGCATCGTGGGCATAGGTGGCACGGGATCAGCAGTAGCTGAACAACTGATACGGCTTGGCATCGGAAGCTTACTCATCATAGATAACGATATATTTAAGTCATCAAATATTAGCAGGGTATATGGTTCGCGAGCCATCGATGAGTCGATTCCAAAAGTAAAACTGGTGGAACGCCTCGCTGCAGATATAGGATTGGGCACAAACGTCAGCATTATTCAAGGTAGAATTTATTATAAATCCGTTTTTTCCCGCCTCAGAGAATGCGATATTGTTTTTGGGTGCACGGATGATGAATGGGGGCGATCGATCTTGAATCGGATGGCATTCTACTATCTCATTCCCGTTTTTGACATGGGCGTAAAAATCGATCCCAAAGAAGATGGCACGATAAAATCTATCAATGGTCGCGTTACAACATTAATACCTTCGGCTTCTTGTCTTTTCTGCAGAGGGCGAATAAACTCAGATCATATCTATGAAGAATCAATAAATATTCTTAACCCCAAAGAAGGTGAACGTTTGAGAAATGACGGATATGTAAGAGGATTAGATACTGATGCACCGGCAGTAATTCCTTTTACCACGTCGGTCGCATCCTCCGCGATTATCGAATTGCTTCATCGGCTGACCGGTTGTCTTGGAGAAGATCGTGACAGTTCCGAGGTGTTGCATCTTTTTGATTCGACGCGGGTTCGTACAAACAATAGGGATCCATTAGACGGATGCTTCTGCAGTAATACCTCTGTTTGGGGCAAAGGAGATTTACCATTGTTATTGGACACGATATGGCCGGAAGAATAAATATAATTTCGTATCTGCATGGATTATGGAAAAGATTCAAACGTAGGCAATTCCTGGGAGACTTGCGTTATGTGGAATCTATGCAAGAGATTCCTGACAGATTGGAAGAATTCGTTTATATAGTTGGACTACAGAAGCCGAAGTGGGTGATTATTCCTTGTCCTTGCAGGTGCGGTGAAAGGCTTGAAATAAATCTAATGCGATCTCGACACCCAAGATGGCACCTGCAATTAAAAAATGGTGTTATATCTCTTTGGCCATCACTGTGGATGACTGATAAAAAGTGTGGCAGTCACTTTTGGATAGAAAGAAACCGTGTGATATGGGTTCCGGAACACTACAGGCCTCGAAAGAAAGGCGAAGAACACCTCCACAAATGATCATGTCGTTCTAAAATAAAGGAAGAAAGGGGCTTTACTTTTGCCCGAAGTAATATCATTAGCAAACAGGTTCGGAAATTTTCAGCGGCAAGCTGAATCCTTGCAGTTCAGGCAGGTTGCATATAAGTATATAGCGTCATCTTCTGGTACATTTCACCGTTTTCATTGAACGCTGTTGCCGATTTCCAAGAGACGTATTACATTATCTCAATTGCCGCAAACCTCCCCTTGCAAATACAAGTCAACACCATACCCATTCGGGCGAGTGCATTGAATATGGTTTGAAATGTGTACCGGTTGACTGCTCATTTCTTTTGATGTTGAATTTGCTTGCTTCTTGAAATTCCAGATTTGACACAATCCTCCAAAAAGTATAGAACTTACTTCACAACTCTTCAAAGCGGTCATGAGTTTGCAATCTTTCCACAACCTTTCGGTCATTTGGGAAAAGGGGCGCTATGGCCATCAAAAAATCCGAACTCTACTCCTCCCTCTGGAAAAGCTGCGACGAATTGCGCGGCGGCATGGATGCGTCGCAGTACAAGGACTATGTCCTCGTCCTTTTGTTCGTGAAATACGTCTCCGACCGGTACGCCGGCCAGAAAGACGCACTTCTTGATATACCCAAGGGAGGCGGCTTTGCTGACATGGTGGCCCTCAAGGGCGACAAGGAGATCGGCGACAAGATCAACAAGATCATCGGCAAGTTGGCCGAGCCCAATGAGTTAAAGGGCGTGATCGACGTCGCCGACTTCAACGACGAGGGAAAGCTCGGCAAAGGCAAGGAGATGGTGGACCGCCTTTCCAATCTGGTGGCCATCTTTAACACGCCGGCCCTCGACTTCCGCAACAACCGCGCCGAGGGTGACGACCTGCTCGGCGATGCCTACGAATACCTCATGCGCCATTTCGCCACCGAATCGGGCAAGAGCAAGGGGCAGTTCTATACCCCGGCGGAAGTCTCCCGGATCATGGCAAAAGTCATCGGCATCGGCAGCGCCAAGAGAGCCGACCAATCCGCCCACGATCCCACCTGTGGTTCGGCGTCTCTCCTCCTGAAGGCCCACGACGAAGGCAAAAGCCAAACCGGCCTCGATTTGGCCCTTTACGGGCAGGAAATGGACAACGCCACCGCCGCACTGGCGCGGATGAACATGATCCTGCACGGCTGCCCCACGGCGGAAATATGGCGGGACAACACCCTCTCCAGTCCCCATTTCAAGGAAAACGACGGCCGCCTCAAGACATTCGATTTTGTGGTCGCTAATTTCCCGTTCTCCTCCAAAGCCTGGAGCAACGGCTTCGACCCGGCCAATGACCTTTATCGCCGCTTCTCATATGGGATTCCGCCGCAGAAGAACGGCGATTTCGCTTTTCTCCTGCACATTCTCGCCTGCCTCAAGAGCACGGGCAAGGGTGCGGTTATCCATCCCCACGGCGTACTGTTTCGCGGCGGCGCCGAGGCCACCATTCGAAAAGAAATTGTGAGGCGAGGCTTTATCAAGGGCATCATCGGCCTGCCCGCCAACCTCTTTTACGGCACCGGCATTCCCGCCTGCATTCTTGTGCTCGACAAGGAGAACGCCCATGCCCGTAAGGGCATCTTCATGATCGACGCCTCGAAGGGCTTCATCAAGGACGGCCCGAAGAACCGGCTGCGCGCCCAGGACATCCACAAGATCGTGGACATCTTCACGCGCCAGGCCAAAATCCCCCGCTACTCGCGCATGGTGTCGGTGGCCGAGATCAGCGACCCGAAGAACGACTACAACTTAAATATTCCGCGCTACATTGACAGCACCGAGCCCGAGGACCTGCAGGACATCGACGGCCACCTGCGCGGCGGCATCCCAGACCACGATATCGACGACCTCGACCGATACTGGCAGGTTTTCCCCAGTTTGCGATCCCTCTTGTTTAAGTCTGCGGGCAGTCCCGGATATATCCGCCTCAAACTGCCGATGGGCGAGATCAAAGCCGCCATCTTCAGCCATGCCGAGTTCACGGCTTTCAACGCTACCGTCACCGCCCTGTTTGCGAAATGGGAACGAACCAACAAGCCGCGCCTTAAAGGCATCGTCATCGGCAACAAGCCCAAGGCGCTCATCGAAACGCAATCAGAGGGATTACTCGCCACCTTCGGGAATGCCCGTCTGATAGACCCCTATGACGTCTATCAGCACTTGATGGACTACTGGGAGGCGACCATGCAGGATGATGTGTACATGATCGTTCAGGAAGGCTGGAAGGCCGTACTGGACGGAAAGCCGAACACCGACCTCATTCCGCCGTCACTTATCATGCGCCGCTACTTTGCGAAGGAACAGGCCGCCATTGAGCAACTCGAGGCGGATCGCGACGCCGTCAGCCGTCGACTGGAGGAACTTGACGAGGAACACAGCGGCGAGGATAACTTGCTGGCCGATGCGCGAACCGACAAAGGCAAGCTCTCCAAGGCAAGCGTCAAATCCCGCCTTGCCGATATTCAGAGAGATACCGATGCCGCCGAGGAGCGCAAACTGCTGAAGGAATGCCTCGCCCTGATAGAGGAGGAAGCCGCCGCCGGCAAGAAGGTGAAGGACGCGCAGAAGTCCCTTGATGCGAAGGTTGCGGCGAAATATGGCAAGCTTTCCGAGGATGAGATCAAGACCCTCATTGTGGACGATAAATGGCTGACCACCCTCGCCGCCGCCATGCAGGGAGAACTGGACCGCGTGTCGCAGACCCTCACAGGACGCATCAGGCAACTCGCCGAACGCTACGCCACCCCGCTGCCACTGCTCACCAAAGAAGTGGAAACCCTCGCCGCCCGTGTGGACGGACACCTCAAGAAGATGGGGGCGGTATGGAAGTGAAACCCGGCTATAAGCAGACCGAGGTGGGGGTTATTCCGGAGGATTGGGAGATTGAAGCTATAGGAGATGTTTTTGACATCAGCGGAGGACTGTCGGCTTCACGCGAACAACTGAGCGCCAAAGGGCATTGCTATTTGCATTATGGCGACATCCACAAGTCCACGAAGAACTTCATCGACGTTAACGTAGAGTTTCTCGATATACCCAAGCTCGATGTCCCGTTGAGTCGAGTTTCGTCAAAGGCTCTATTGGATGACGGTGACGTTGTGTTTGTTGATGCTTCCGAAGACGACGAAGGAACAAGCAAACATATCGTTGTCGTTAACGCTGAGAAAATTCCTTACATTTCAGGCCTTCACACGATTGTGGCAAAGAGTAAGACCTCGTCATTCGACAATCGGTATAAACGCTATTGCTTCCAGACAAGCGACCTGAGACGGCAGTTTTACTTCTATGCGGTCGGGACGAAAGTCAGCGGTATCAGCAAGACCAACATCAAAAAGGTCGTCATTCCTCGTCCACCGCTCCCCGAACAACGCGCCATCGCGGGGATGCTCTCCGATGTGGATGCGCTGATCGGCGCGCTGGACCGGCTCATTGCCAAGAAGCGCGACCTCAAACAGGCCGCCATGCAGCAGCTCCTCACCGGTCGGACACGCCTCCCCGGCTTCAGCGGGGAGTGGGAAGTGATAAGAGTTGGTGATATTTTTCATGTGACAAGAGGTCAAGTTTTGGCAATGACAAAAACAACTAAAGAATGTATTGGTGAATATATATATCCAGTGTACTCATCGCAGACCAAAGACTATGGACTTGCGGGATATTACAAAGACTATTTATTTGAAAATTGTATAACATGGACAACGGATGGCGCTAATGCTGGAGATGTTAAATTGAGATCTGAAAAGTTTTATTGTACAAACGTTTGTGGTGTTTTGGAAAGTGAAAATGGTTATTCTAATCTCTGTGTCACCGCTATTCTCAACAGTGTCTCGAAGAAATACGTTTCATATGTAGGCAATCCTAAATTGATGAACAATGTTGTTGCAGATATCAGAATTAAAATCCCACGCCATATCGAAGAACAAACTGCCATCGCCGCCGTCCTCTCCGACATGGACGCCGAACTTACCGCCCTCGAAGCCCGGCGCGACAAGACCCGTGCCCTCAAGCAGGGGATGATGCAGGAATTGCTGACCGGGGAAACCCGATTGATATGAGGTTAAAATGAAGAACTACTACAGAGTCATGCTGGGCAAGGGGAGCAAGCACGCAGCGGAGTGCTTTTCCGGGAACTTCATAGGAGCGGACTTCGACATCCATCAAGATTTGTCCGGAAAGCTTCCCGATGATTGGCGCGCATTCAACAAGGAATTCATCCCCGTATTTCTTGCAGATCATCCTGACAAAATCGAAGATAGGCGCCGGTCTCAGATGCGGGTTCTTATGGACGGTTGCAAAGGGCATCAGGAATGGGGATGTAGTGCTCTGCCCCGATGGGACCGGGCGTTATCGAGTGGGAGAAGTCAGCGGTGATTACATATACCAACCGAATGGCGTGCTTCCACACAGGCGCCCCGTCCATTGGCTGGATCAAAAAACCATTGACCGTGCCGACATGAGTGAGGCGCTAAGGAACTCCACCGGGTCTATTGGCACGATCAGCAACGTAACGGGATACCACGACGAGATCGAGAAGTTAATCGGTGGTCTTCCCGTGCCCACAGTGGTGTCAACCGACGAAACGGTGGAGGACCCGGTCGCTTTTGTCATGGAAAAACACCTGGAAGATTTTCTTGTGCAGAACTGGCCTCAGACTGATCTCGGCAAGGAATATGACATCTACCAAGAAGAAGGTGAACAAGTTGGACAGCAATACCCAACCGATACCGGCACTGTGGATATCCTCGCCATCAGCAAGGACAAGAAGCGTCTTCTGGTTGTGGAGTTAAAGAAGGGCCGGGCGAGTGATGTCGTTGTCGGTCAGATCCTTCGCTATATGGGATATGCTCAGGAGGAACTGGCTGAGGAGGGGCAGACCGTCAAGGGTGTGATCATCGCGCTGGAGGATGACCAAAGAATCCGCAGGGCGCTGGCGGTGGTGCCAAGCATTGACTTTTACCGGTATCAGGTCAGCTTCAAATTGGTGAAGGCATAATATGAGTACGGTCGGCCAGAAAGAAAAGAAAACACAAGCGCGCGTGGTGAAGTTATTTCAGGATAGCCTGAAATACGATTATCTCGGTGACTGGACCGACCGCGAAGGGAACGAAAACATTGAGCCTGCCTTGCTTTGCGCCTGGCTGAAAAAGCATGGAGTGGAGGATGCGCTCGTTACACGGGCGCTGCATATTCTTGAAAAAACGGCGGGGGATACCAGTAAAAGCCTCTACGACCGCAATCGCGCCGTCTATGAGCTGCTGCGCTACGGCGTGAAGGTGAAGCCCGACGTGGGCGAGAATATGCAGACCGTCTGGCTGATTGACTGGAAGTATCCGGAGAAGAACCACTTTGCCATTGCCGAAGAAGTCACCGTCGCGGCAGCCGACCACAAAGCATACGGCAAACGACCGGACGTCGTGATCTACGTCAACGGAATCGCGCTGGGCGTGCTGGAACTGAAGCGCTCCACCGTCTCGGTGGCCGAGGGCATCCGTCAGAACCTTGATAACCAGAAGAAGGTCTTCATTGAGCATTTCTTCTCCACGATGCAGTGTATCATGGCCGGCAACGACACCGAGGGGCTGCGCTATGGGACAATCCAGACACCGGAGAAGTATTATCTCAACTGGAAGGAACAGAGCGCTATCGAAAACCCGCTCGACCGGGCGCTGACCCAGCTATGCAATAAAACCCGCTTCCTGGAGCTCATCCACGACTTCATCGTGTTTGACGCCGGAATCAAGAAGTTGTGCCGCCATCACCAGTATTTCGGTGTGCGGGCCGCGCAGGAATATGTGAAGCGGCAAGAGGGCGGTATCATCTGGCACACGCAGGGCTCGGGCAAGAGCCTGGTCATGGTGTGGTTAACCAAGTGGCTCCGCGAACATGTGCAGGATGCCCGGGTGCTGCTCATCACCGATCGTACGGAGCTGGATGAACAGATCGAGAGGGTCTTCAAGGGCGTCAATGAAGACATCTACCGCACAAAGAGCGGCGCGGACCTGATCGCCACCCTTAACGCCACCACGCCCTGGCTCGTGTGCTCGCTCATCCACAAGTTCGGCGGTAAGGAAGACGAGGAGGAGATCGGCAACATCCCCGGGTATATAGAGGAACTGAAGAAGGCGCTGCCGCCTGGATTTTGGGCAAAGGGCAACCTTTTCATCTTCGTGGACGAGTGCCACCGCACCCAGTCCGGTGAGCTGCACAAAGCGATGAAGACCATCCTGCCCAGCGCTGTCTTTATCGGCTTTACAGGCACGCCGCTATTGAAGGTTGACAAGCAGAAAAGCATCGAGGTGTTCGGCCGCTACATCCATACCTACAAATTCGACGAAGCGGTGAAGGACAAGGTGGTGCTCGATCTGCGCTATGAAGCGCGGGACGTAGACCAGAACATCACCTCGCAGAAGAAGATCGATGAATGGTTCGACATCAAGACCAAGGGACTGAATGACCTCGCCAAAGCGCAACTCAAGCAGCGCTGGGGCACCCTGCAGAAAGTCCTCAGTTCAAAATCCCGTCTTGAAATGATTGTGGCGGACATCCTGATGGACATGGCAAAAAGGCCGAGACTGATGGACGGTAGCGGCAACGCCATGTTGATCTCCGGCAGCATCTACCAGGCGTGCAAGTTCTACGAACTGTTCGCCAAGAGCGACCTTGCCGGCAAGTGCGCCATTGTCACATCCTACAGGCCATCCGTGGCAGACCTGAAGGGTGAAGAGAGCGGTGAAGGGCTAACGGAAAGGCTCCGCCAGTATGAGATTTACCAGAAGATGCTGGCCGACTGGTTCAACGAAGCCCCGGAAAAGGCGGTTAATAAGGCGGATGAGTTTGAGAAAGCCGTCAAGAAGAAGTTCATCGAGGAACCGGGGCAGATGAAGCTTTTGATCGTGGTGGACAAGTTATTGACAGGCTTTGACGCGCCCCCGGCAACCTACCTCTACATCGACAAACAAATGCGCGACCATGGCCTGTTCCAGGCCATCTGCCGGGTGAACCGGCTCGACGGCGACGATAAGGAATACGGCTACATCATCGACTACAAGGACCTGTTCATGAGTCTGGAGGGGGCGGTCAAGGATTACACCTCCGGTGCCCTGGATGGATATGATAAGGAAGACGTGGCCGGACTGCTGAAGGACCGCCTGACCAAGGCCCGTGAGCATCTGGAAGAGGCGGGCGAGGCCATTAAGGCGCTCTGCGACCCAGTGGAGCCGCCCAAGGATACGGCTGCGTATATGCGCTATTTCTGCGCCAGGGATTCCGGCAACGCCGAACAGCTCAAGGAAAACGAACCTAAGCGGCTGACACTGTACACGCTCACGGCATCCCTCCTGCGCGCCTATGCCAACATTGCCGACGAGATGGAAGAAGCCGGCTACACCGCGGCAGAGATTGCAACCATTAAGGAAGAGGTGGACCACTTCGACAAGGTACGAAACGAGGTGAAGCTGGCCAGTGGCGACTACATCGACCTCAAAATGTACGAGCCGGCCATGCGCCACCTGATCGACACCTATATTCGCGCTGAGGAAAGCGAGAAGATATCGGCCTTTGACGACCTTTCGCTGGTCGAGCTGATCGTGGAACGCGGCGCAGATGCGGTAAATGAACTGCCCAAAGGTATCAGGGAAAACAGGGAGGCGGTGGCAGAGACGATCGAGAACAATGTTCGCAAGCTGATCATCGACGAACAGCCGATCAATCCGAAGTACTATGAAAAGATGTCGGAACTGCTGGATGCGTTGATCGAGCAACGCAAAAAGGAGGCGCTGGATTACCAGGTATACCTGGCCAGGATTGTCGAGCTGACCAGAAAGGCAAAGAATCCCGCAACGGGTTATGTCTATCCCACTGCAATGGACACCGGCGCCAAGCGGGCTCTGTTCGACAATCTCGACAAGAACGAGTCACTGGCCCTTGCTGTGGATCATGCGATAAATGAGAATCGGATGGACGATTGGCGCGGCAATACCGTCAAGGTCAAGAAGGTGAAACTGGCCATCAAGTCTGTACTTCAGGGCGATGAAGTGCGCACCGAACAAATTCTGGAATTGGCGAAAAATCAGTATGAATATTGAAACCCATCGAATCACAGTCAGCGGCATAACCGTCGATGTGGTGCGCAAGGCCATCAAGAACCTGCACCTGGGCGTGTATCCTCCCCATGGCCGTGTGCGGGTGGCGGCACCGTTGGCAGTAAACGACGAAGCGGTCCGTCTTGCGGTAATCTCAAGGCTTGGCTGGATCAAACGACAGCAGGTGAAGTTTGAAGACCAGCCGCGTCAGTCCCGGCGAGAGATGATCCGCGGCGAGAGTCACTATTTTCTTGGCCAGCGTTACCTGCTGAATGTGATTGAACACCATAATGCTGGGAAAGTAGCGCTGCGGAACAAGGCAATCATAGACCTCTACGTGCGGCCGGGATCCGATGATGAACAGCGCGAGAAGGTCTTGCAGCGATGGTACCGAGAGCAATTGAAAGCGCTGGGCCCGCCACTGCTGGAGAAATGGCAGCAGGCCCTGGGTGTTGCGGTTGCTGACTGGGGCATCAAGAAGATGAAAACCAAATGGGGAGGTTGCAGCGTCGAAGCGCGACGGATCTGGATCAATCTGGAACTGGCTAAAAAGCCCGTTCAATGCCTGGAGTACATCATCGTTCATGAGCTGGTGCATCTGCTGGAACGCCAACACAATGATCGCTTCACCGCCTATATGGACAAATTCATGCCGCAGTGGAGACTTTTGCGTGAAACGCTGAATCAAGGTCCTCTTGGACATGAGACATGGAAATACTGACCATATGGGCCTCAGTGTTTTCAACCTATTCTATGTCGTCAATAACCAACATTCCTTTTTTTCTTTGATCACTTTTGCACATTTCCAAAGGAAAGCTGCTACACAAACGGTTTCCCCCCAAATCACGCTTTAATAAAGCTATCAATAAATTTGAAGCATGATTCACGTCATTGATAAGGTAGGTGGACTATGCTAAACCAATATGCAAATCGCTTCATTATATTTAAGAAAATATTTTTAAGATTATGCAAATAATCTTAAAAATACCATTTAAGCCTTTGGAATATTGTTTATTGTTGTAATCCACAACCAAGGTATTCCAGCTCTTACCCGCCCTTTCAAATGCTCACGTTATATAAGTATACCGGTTTATTCGTTACAGATAAAACATGCAACGACTGAGAAGCACTTTTCCCATCTCCTATATTTATGTATATTATTCTTGTTTTATAATAGTTGTACAAGAAACATAGTGGAGAAATCATTTCCCCATGAAACTGTCTATCCCTAATATCTATATGCCCTCTTTTCTCAGGGGGGAATTATCCTGTTGACGAAATGGGAAATAGAATATAAACATCTATAAATATTCAGTCATTGTATGAAATAACGGTAAAGATTTCTAAATGCATTTAGAAATTCAGGCAGATCCAGAGGATACCCGTACCGCTGGAAAAAATCTGACAAGAGGAAGTAGGTCGAATGTGGTCTGACAACGAAACCCATCAAGACCTCTTGGGGTTCACCATTCACGCCAATTTACTTGGTTCCATTATCACCGATCCGGAGATGCTCCCCGTTACGGTGGGCCTCTTCGGTGATTGGGGCGGTGGAAAATCCAGCATCCTGAAAATTCTCCAACAAAATTTAGCCCAGAACAAGGATGTCGCTGTTATCTATTTTAACAGCTGGGTATTTGAGGGATATCAGGATGCAAAATCGGCCATCCTGAGCACTTTACTTAACGAGTTGCGTGACTATCGTGACCTTAAGAATGTGATTGGAGACGAAGTCAAGTCGATGCTGAAACGCGTAGACTGGATGAATTTTCTCAAGACAGGGTTCTCGGCTGGCATGGCTTATCTTACAGCGAATCCTTTACCACTTCTCATGGCTGCAAATCCTGTTGCGTCCGCAAGGACTCCGGCTGAAGGAGGGGAACAACCAAAGGATGAGATTCCCGACCTGAAGATAGGCGAGTTCCTTAAGAAGGCTGATGACTCAGTTCAGAGCATTCGGTCCTTTCGTGCTGACTTCCAAAAGCTCATTGAGAAGACAAGACTCAAGGCGGTAATTATATTGATTGACGACCTCGACCGCTGTTCACCAGACCGCCTGATCGACAATCTGGAGGCGATCAAGTTATTTCTTAACGTAGATCATACGGCATTTGTGATAGCAACCGACCGGCGCATTGTCGAAAACGCAATAAGGATTCGATATGCAGAGTTGTTCACAGGAGAGAAAGAAACTAAAGCGGGAGACTCACTTGTTACCGACTACCTGGAAAAGCTCATTCAGGTCCCTTATACTTTGCCGAAGCTCGCTCCGCATGAAGTGCGTTCGTATCTCAGCTTGTTGTTCTTAAAAAAGCATCTCCCTGAAGAATCGTTCAACCAGATCTTAGGAAAATACTCTCAATTTTTGGACACGGAACGTTATGCTGCTTTCCAACTTGGCGATGAACTGTCCACAATCGGAGATGAGAAGATCCGATCGAATGTCGCAGAGAGTATGCGCTTGGTTGACGCGTGCTCGGATGCTATTACCGATGGCCTGAAGGGAAACCCAAGACAAATAAAGAGATTTTTGAATGCTTATTGGCTACGTAAAGAGCTAGGTCGCGTCGCGAAACTAGCCCACTTGAGAGATCATGTCTTGATCAAGTTGATGGTGTTGGAGTACATGAGCGATAAACGTTTCGATGACTTGTATCAGTGGCATCGTGCATCGTCAGATGGTACCGCTGAGCCGCTCAAGGAGCTTGAGAATTTCGACCGTATCGAGGCAATTCCCGAGACTTATGCGAACTGGCGCACTCCCCGTCTTTGGAAATGGCTAAAAGCTCAGCCCAACCTGAAAGATGAAGATCTGCGTGACTATTTCTGGGTTGCTCGAAGTGCGATAGCAGACACATTGTCCGGAGTTCGGCTTATGACGCAAGCCATGAGAACCTGCACTGAGGAACTTCTCTCTAAGGTTGATGTTCAAAGACGGAGCGGTATTTCGCTATTTGCGTCTCTCTCAGAAGATGAGCAGGAAGGCGTTCTGGGAATTGTCATGCGTAATGCTATGCAAGAGGCGAAAGAAGATGCGCCGCTTCGCTCTCTGCTCGATTTAGCAGGGGCAGGCTATATGAATGCCGCAGAAGCGTTCTCGCGGTGCGTTGATCGGATTGGCGCAGAGGCGCTTAATCCAGGGCTAGGAATAACCCTGCGAGCATTCAAGGTGGTAGCGGGAAATCGCGCGGCTGAGTTGGTCGGTGAGGTTCGCGAGAGGCTTAGCAAAACGAACTCGAATGTAGGACGCGCCTTACAACAAAAACGGAAGAGCAGACCGTAATGGGAACACAAAAGGCATACGGTAGTCCGAAGTGGCCGGGAGTAAACCCAGCAGTTGGTGCAGCCGCCTCTTCAGGGCAGCCAACAAACCAGAAGATAACAGCCGCAGTGGGGGCGTTTGCAGCAGCATACAAGAATCACCTTACCTCAGGGACAGTTACGCCCGGAAGCAGAGGAACTGGCGGCGGGATAGCGCCAGCCACAGGTCGCAGGTCATCGCGGGGAGGCGGAGGCGGTAGTGGTGCAAAAAGGTCAAGGGCTGCAAATGCAGGTGCAAAATTAGGCCACTTCCTAAGTACTGCACGGCAGTCTGGTCTGCGTGAGGCCCTTCGACAATTTGATCTTTCTGACTTACGGGACAAGTCACTTGATGAGTTCCTTGATGCAGTAGTAGATCGGCTCTCTGGCGATGGTGGACTTATAGATGACGAAACACTGAATCGAGCAATGTCTCTAACCATAGACGAATTAGCAGAGAATATCGAGTCTGTCGATGAGTTTGAAACACTACTTGAAAGCGGGGATGTTGATGTTGAAGAAATGCTGCAAATACTATATTCAAATATATTATCTCTTAATTTTGAACAAAAGGAGTATGGCGTAGTTCGTGAAAAGATATCCCGTGAGAATACAAGTGATTTTTTTGAACGGGCGCGCGGTATCATTCGTGCTATCGTCCGGGATGAACTATCAAGAGAGCGGGATTTGTCGTCCCTTAACTGGAACAGTCCCGATGGGAAAAGAATGGCAGATGAAATCAACCATGAAGTCTTGGATATTCTAATTCACAATGAATAGAATCAAAGTCCAATTGGAGCCAGGCAACCCTTACAATTCTGGGGCATCAGTGTATCTCGATATCGATGGCGCCCGAAGACTACAGGTGGCTTTCAATATTACGGACTATGTTAGGATTCGGGGAAAGTTCGACGAAGCGGCTGCGGAATTTGCGTACTTCACCTCGGTGATCTATGCATGTGATCGGGCAATTAACCGAGAAAAGCCTCCCGGAGATCGCTGGACTAGAGAGTTTTTCGTAGAAACACCTGTTGCTGATCCAGATAAATGGAGTGCTACTGTGGATCTTGCTGAAGCCATGCTGGAGTTTTTAACTGGGGACCTCTGGCACTTGGATTTTATTAAGTCCACTACACCGCTATTTGGGCGCGAATTCAAGAGAAAACGCCGTAACCGTCGTTTTTGTCAAAAGACTCGGATGAGTGGGAATACGGTGTCGCTATTCTCCGGCGGGCTAGATTCCCTCATAGGTGTAATCGACTGGCTTGAGGATAATCCATCTGCCAGCCTTGTTCTTGCTTCGACTTATGATGCTCAGGCAGAAAGTGCGCGCATGGATCAAGAACGGTTAATACGGCATCTCGTAACAGCATACGATGGTCGGTTCCAACGCTACGTCGCTCGCACTGGTCTATGCTCGGATGGTGAAGATACGAATTTCAGAAGCCGCTCGCTATCATTCATTGGCAATGCCGTTCTGGCTGCGAGTTTCCTTGACAACAATACGCGTATCCTCATTCCCGAGAATGGCGGAATTGCCCTGAATTTCCCGCTGACACCAGCACGCAGAGGTTCTCTCAGCACTCGAACCGTTCACCCATACTTTGTCAATATGGTGGGCAAATTCTTGGCCGCACTCGGTTTCCAGTACTCACTTGATAATTCTTACCTGTTTTTGACCAAGGGAGAGATGATGCAAGGATGTAAGAACGCAGCACTCTTGCAGGCAGCTTATTCAGCATCCGCGTCCTGCGGGAAGCGAGGGCATAGGGAGCAATGGGAGATTAGACGTGCCCCTCAATGTGGTGCTTGCATCCCATGTATTTTCCGACGGGCAGCTATATTGAAGGCTGGGTATTCTGAAGAGCAGTATGGATACAGCCTTAACGTTGGAGAAGCACGGCGGAGAATCCTTTCAAAGCCAAAGCACGACCTTTCATCGGTCATTGATTTCATCGAACGAAACGACGAAACGAAGGAAATCTGGAGAACGCTCCGATCCAACGGGCATCTTGATGCTGATTTGAAGATACAATACGTATCACTGGTGGAACGCCTCAGAGACGAGGTAACCGCATGGGCTCAGAACAAGGGACTGATATAAGTCTGTTATGCTCGTAGATGCTCACTGTCATATTGATCTCTTCGATAATCCAATCTCGACTGCACAGGCTTACGAGAGCTCTCGGACTTTCTGTGTTATGGCAACCATGTTGCCAAGCCATTATCAAATTTCCTTGCCACATCTGAGACCGTTTCGCTTAGTTTACCCGGCACTCGGCATGCATCCACTCAGAGTTAGTGACGGCCGCAAGGAGGTCGACTTGTTCAGGAATCTCGCTAGTGCCGCTGAGTTCATTGGGGAAATCGGGCTCGATTTATCATCAGAAGGAAAACGAACAGAAGAGCAGCAATTTGACGTATTGAAGAGTATTCTTCGTTATCTCGGCTCCGGGAAGTTCATCACCGTACACAGCAGGAATGCGCACGAAGAACTTTTCCAACTTCTCGAAGACAGTCGGGTCGGCCCTGTCTGTTTTCACTACTTCATAGGGGGGGCTAAAGCTGCCGCCGAGATCGCGGGTAAAGGGCACTACTTCTCGATTAACTACAGAATGCTCCGGTCGAAGCATCGAAAGCTCTTAGACAGTGTTCCTAAAGAACGGATTCTAGTGGAGTCCGATGGTCCATTTCTGACCAAGCAACCACTGGAAATGATAAACTATGTCTATGACGAACTTAGTGAGATTTGGCGAATGAAACGCAATCAAGCTGAGGAATTAGTATCTCTGAATTTTGAGAACTGCAGAACGAATGCGATTTGTTAATGGATATTCTGAATGCCGTCATTTAGCAGTGGAAAAAATCAGTTGACCAATCGAGTCCGCTTGCAGATGAGCGCAATAAAGCAAACATTAATTTAATGGGGAATGCGAAGAAAAAGATTATTTTGAGCCTGCCATTTGAACTATTGCATGTTGCTTCGAAAGGTCGGTCTACTGCTGTCAATAAACTATCAACGAACTCCATGCAAAACTCGCAGTGAACAGTACAACACATACCCATTACTTTTCATGAATATACGAGTGAATATTTTTAAGAGATCAATTATCTTAAAAATCACCATGCCCCGTGGGGGCACCACGAAGGCAGGAAAATAAGTTGTTATAGTCTTCGGCGATTCTATTTTCGTATTAATAATCGGTATTCGTGAAAGAGTTCTTGCAACATTTGTTAACACCTACGACTGTTCAGCAGGGGATGATTATCCAAATTGAGGATTACTGATGAAAAGAGAGTAACAACCAAGCTCACCTGCGGCGAAGGAGCGCAGTGGAATACCACGTCGGAGTGAATGCGTTTGTTAGGCCTGTCTTCTATCTACTTGCGAAGTGAATTGATAATGGTACCCACGATTGCTCCCAGTGCTCCTCCTGCCGCGCCACCGAGCCAGCCTCCCGGAACCACTCCTGTTTGGGTGTGTAAGAAATAAAAAGTACCGAAACCGGCGCACGCGCAAATTATGATAATTTTCTCGTCTTCAGCCGCTTTTTTTTTGGCTCGTTCCTTATCTGGTGAAGGCGGTGAAATCGGTAGCGAACCTTGTTCGTTTTCTGGCTTATCGTTCATTCTTGTTTTCTCCTTTTAGCCTAACAATTAATATCTGAAGTTCGCTTTTTTCCCTAAATTGAGTATCATAATAGCATTATTTCTTTTCTTTAAAAGAGGAAATCACATAGCCTCATTAATTACGGATTGAAGTCTAGCATTTTCGTTGAGATTGATGGTTCGTTGATTACAAGGAAGAAGAGGAGCGGTCAGTCTCGAATTGAAGTCAGTAGTACCGATTGTAAGCAACATTTTTAGGGCGGGCAAAACCTTTGTTGGGGTCGCCGCAGTCCAGACAACGGTATCAACGCAATTTGAAAGAAGACTACCAATCAATTCCGCGCCTTCTTAAAAAGTCTCTCGCCACTTTATTCCCTAATCTTGAAGCTATTTTCAAATCTTGTATCGCCTGATTGTCATTGCCAAGCTTGAAATATACACCTCCCCGGTTAGAATAGGCACTTGCCTCTTTCGGGTTCAGCTCGATAACCCTGTTGTAATCCTGTATCGCCTGATTGTAGTTGCCAATCTCACCATGGGCAAGTCCCCGGTTAGAATAGGCCCTATCATCTTTCGGGTTCAGCTCGATGGCTTTATTAAAATCTTCTATTGCCTGCTTGTAGTTGCCAAGCTTGGCATAGGCATATCCCCGGTTATAATAGGCCTTTTCATACGTCGGGTTCAGCTTGATGGCCTTATTCAAATCTTCTATCGCCTGATTGTAGTTACCAAGCTTGGCATAGACATATCCCCGGTTATAATAGGCCATTGCATATGTCGGGTCCAGCTTGATGGCCTTATTCAAATCTTCTATCGCCTGATTATGGTTGCCAAGCTTGAAATAGTCAGCTCCCCGGTTAGAATAGGCAGTTGCATCTTTCGGGTTCAGCTTGATGGCCCTGTTGTTATCATTTATCGCCTGATTGTAGTTTCCAAGCTTGGCATAGGCAACTCCCCGGTTAGAATAGGCAATTGCATCTTTCGGGTCCAGCTTGATGGCTTTACTATATGCATCAATGGCACCGTTGTAATTGCCTGAAACGCTAAACGAGTATCCCTTTTCAAACCATTCATTGGCCGTGAGATATTTTATGTTTTCATCATAGTCTGCTATCTTGCGTTGCCTCTTTTTACCCTTTGCCACTGTCAGTTCTTTTCTCAGTTTCTCGTTTTCCCTTAACAGTTCGTCAGATCGCTTTCTTACTTGCTCGAGTTCTTTTGTCTTCTCGCGGTCTTTACGCAGGCCATCGATTGCTTTAATAACTTCACCTGAATCTGCCGCAATCCTCGACTTAAGCCAGTATGTGCGGCCATCCCATTTTTCCTCCACTATCTCTGTTTTTACGATGCCTGCTGTGAGTGTGGTAATCTGGTCTTTCGTGAGCTTAAAATCTTTAACTTCTGTTACACTTTCAAGGTAGGTCCCCAGCTCTTCTAAAAGAAGCCTCTTGACTTCCCGGAGGGCGATGGTCCGGCTTGAGTTCTTGCTGTCTTCATCGCTTGCCCGATAGGTATATTCCTTGATGAAGGTATTTGTTTCGGCTGATGTAAGATTGGGAATAAATAAAACAAGAAGAATCAAAATCAGGTTAATTCGTATAAGAGAAGATTTCATCATAGTGGCACCCCTCTTACAAATTGATGCTATTTTATACATCAACCATGAGCAAACCACAAGATTTCTTAGCGATTTATAATTGAAAGGTTGAAGAGATGGGCACAATAACCAAAACAAGATTACAAGGAAGGAAGGGGATGAGAAAAAGATCCTCGACACCTACAAGGTGGTAGCATAATGTCAGTAGAAAATGAAACGATTACCATTCGAAGTTGATTAATATGCTGCATGCTCTTTCACGAACCTAAATATATATTCCCCGCTAAAATTTAAAAATGCAACGCATAGATCTCCTCCAAAGGCTGTAATATTGTCGGCTTCATGCTGAAGATTAGCAGCTCTTGGTATTTTCCATATCTGTCGCAATACAATACTCTCTAGAATGTCATCTGCAAGATGAAGTCGCCAAAGACTAATATTATCTCCAGCTGTTATTTTCGACAGCCTTGATTCTGGCCTGCCCGCTCGGTCAGCCAAAGCCCTGCCTACTAATTCGTTGCTATAATGAAATGCCGTGTTATGGCGTATTTGCCCAATATATTGTGCAAACTTCCTTTCGTCGCTCCCGCCCCTTAAACATTTTTTTAGTTTGGCGAATGCGTCTATCGCAAATTTAGAACAACGTTCAACTCTTTCCAAAAGATATTTATCATTGTCTATTTCTTCAATTAGCTTTATTGCTTCATTCAAATGACCACACTGCATTTTTACAAAATATAACTCAGCCCCATGTCGAATGTCATTATTTACTTGTGATTCCTTAGCCTTATAGTATCCAAGACACTGATTCGCTAAGGCAATATCATTTCCAGCCATCATTAGTCGTATTATTACCGACGCTCTTTCACCTAAGGCCTGCAATCTGGTTAAATCAACAAAAGTAATCGCTCTTCTAGCCATGTTAGTCGCCAATCACTGAAGACGTGTAGTAATGGGAACATATTTTTTTCATTCCCATTAATGCCATATTCTTTGTTCGTCGGTGTAATTTGTAAGTAAATATTCAAATTCTTTCTGAGGCCCTTTATTATATAACTCTTCAAATTGCCCAATCATCGTAGTAGGAGAAAGTAACTCAAATTGTATTCTTGCTATAAAACTGGGTGGCACATCGAAAATTAGTGGCCCTTTGCTGACTTTTAAGAATGAAACATCTTTTATTTCCTTGCCTTTAAGCGATTTAATTTCGTTCTCCGATCTTAAAATTAGTGCATCATCAATATTCCAGCCAGCCCTTTTTATAATCCTTAGAACTTCTGTAAAGTTGAAAAGAGCGCGTATCATTATCTTACCCATCATAATATCGGCGCAAGTTTCAATATCAAAGGGATAAATACTAAAGGGGGCACAGTTTTTTGAGTAATCCATCTTGTCAATAAAAAAATAGGGATGTATAAAGTCATCCCCTCTTTCCCATTCCTCTCGCACACTCTTATGTCTTGATTCAAAGTAGGATATAGACTTGTCGCCTTTACCTTTGCTGAGATCAATTATTTCCAGAATTAAATATTTTCCAATTAGCAATGATTCGAAACCGTGATGCTTCGCTTTCTGAATGGCATTACGCAGTAAACTTAAATAATTTGTTTGCTTTAAATTTGAATTAACAATTTTTAGTATTTTCCCATCATAATTTGTAAAGCCAGTATTGAAGAACTCAACAATTTCTGACATTTTATCCTTCTGCCTGATGATTCTCCCCCCTCTTTTTTTATTAGCCTTAACCTCAATAATTTCAATAGTATTGTCCTTGTTTATTTTTGTCACGTCTCCGATTCGAAGAAAATTTGTTATGTCATTATATATAGCTACGGCATCATCTTCCAAAAATACATCTGCAAATTCATATAGATTATTGATGGTTCCTTCGTCTGGTCGAATTGTCTCAATGGGTTGCTTGTCTGCAAGCATATAAAGTATCGCTCTACTATGACTGAAATATTTCCAAACAATGCCGTCAACAATTTCTCTCAGAGCTTTATTTATAATAGTGTGGCTATATATTTGCGAATTTATGTGCTCTTTTTCGTTTTCAAAATCATCTCTCGTGATTGTCCCTTCCTTTTCATCCTTAGTATTTTTTATTACTAATTTTTTGTAATCGTCAATTGCCTTAATATTGCCAACTATATCTTGAAATATGTTTAATTGAAGCTTGAACATACTCCACTTATTATCAATGCGTTTCTTGCTGATATATAGGTAATCTTCTATTATATCTCTCCATGAAAGCATTGTGGGATTCCAAATGCCTCGCGCCATTTCCACGGGCTCCAAATTCTTCCGTATTGAAAATCGTTGACCGAATTTCATATAATTAAATTATCCACGTAATTTATAGTTTATCTTGCTGTGATGTTCTATGAGCCATCATGGTCAATTAGCACCACGATTCCGTTTAGACTCTTGGACGTTGCTAAGTGTTTGAGTATTACAAGATAAAATCTACACCTCTCGGTAGAATTTGTCTATTATATGTTACAGGAAGCTGTTTTAAAAAAACATTTAACTATACACCGTCAAAAGTCATATTTTTAAGAGTATTACCATTCTCTAAAAAATATTCCGGATTTCTTCGACATGGAAAAATAGAAATGCCCAAAATTGGAAAAGTGGAGGAAAAAAAGGATGGGTGTTTGGAATATTAACTAAAAATAACATCCATGCGCCGTCTCTTGACAATTTGCCTGAGAGAATAAAAAAAAGGAGGGAAGCTTTCGCCGCCCTCCTAAGAAGTTAAATGATATAGTGCGCGACGGGCCCACACGACCCCGACGCGCTTTGAGGATGGCTTACATCCTCGATGTTATTTTTTGTTTGTGCTTTAGAACATTGTGAATTGAACCATACCACGATGACCTGACTGTTCGATAGCTTGATCGATCTCGGAACGCTTGACTTCTATATGCGTCACCTTCTTTTTCCTTCTGCCGATGTATTCGACAAATTCAACCTTTATAACCGTATCGCCGATCTGCTCGATTTCGCAGCTAGCCTTGCCGATTTCAGGTGTTGGATTTTGCCTCTCTTCTCGGGATAGTGGCTTTTGTTTAGGCAACGGGTCTTTCACGAGCGTCGCAATCTTTAATTCCGAGAAGACTTCTTTCTTCCGGTAATCCGCCCAGATGTCCTTCAGGCTTCTGTTATCTCCCGAGTTTTCAACAAGGCACTTAGCCAATTCCTTAGCCATGCTGTCCGAAGTTTCCGATAATGCCGCAAGGCCCTTGTCGCTGAGCTCGCCTTCGATTGCAAGACTGGTTGTCAGCTTGTCTGCCATAAGTTGCATAAGTCGGGTCTGCATGGTCTCAGCATAGGCCAGAAAATACACCTTCACCGGCCTTTCCTGAGTAATCCGCCATGATCTCCGGGAAGCCTGTCTGAGAGTATAGGTGCTGAAAGGCAGTTGATAGAAAATGATGGTCGGAAAATCTATCAGGTCCATCCCCACCTCAACTTTTTTAGGGTTCGTGATGAGAACGTCCATGCCGTTTTTCACCCAGTTGTCGATTATCCTTGCCCTGCCTTCCGTATCGCCGGAACGGAGCACTTTAACCTTGATCCGTTCCTTTTCCATCATCGGGACCAGCCTCGGGCTGATATCCGTGGTATCAGAGTTCTGGATATATACAAGCACCTTCCTTCCCTCTGACAGTTCCCGTTTGATGATCGAAATCAATTCCTGCTCCTTGGGCATATCGCCTTCCAAGGGCGGACCGTAGGCCACGAGTTCCTTTGTATGGGGATGAATGACCTCCAGACCCCGATAAATCCTTTCCGGATAGGAAAGAAGGGCATGGAGATAAGCACCCAGCAGGGAATTGTCTCCCTTGTTCAGAGCTTCTCTCAGAGCCTCTTTCAGGGTATGCTCGAAATCCCTGTAATACTCGGCCATCCGGGGATGCATGGCGAGCTCGATCACGTCCTCTTCATAGGGCTGCAGATACTCGATGCAGTCCGACAACCTCATGAACACCGCGTTGGACAGAAGCATTCTGCCCAGCAACAGCGGGCTGATCCCCGGTTTTTCCCTGATGGAAGTGCGTCGCTTCGCCATCGTAGTCGAGCCGTCCTCTTCTTTCACCGTGGTGATCTTTTCCAAAACACCGTAGCGTTCGATGAACGCCTTGGGATTGCCCCATGTATGCTTATCCTCGATCATGAGCTGCGGATGGGTACGGAAAAGCAGATAGTACACATCCGAGGCATAACCGCCGGCAAGAGTGCCGGTCAGGCAGAGGACGTATCGGCAGGCGCATGCCAGAGCGCCGAAGGCATATCCCTGGCCGGATTCGTTTTTAAACTGATGGATCTCATCGGTGACAAGGAGATCAAAAAATCCCTTCATCTTTGTCTTAATGAATTTCGCGGGTATCGCCTTGCGGTATTGTTTCTGTTCGATATCCGGCTGCCAGAGCTGCTCGTTGCAGACGGCAGGATGTTCGTAATGCCTCTGGGCGTCCGGGTCGTAACGCCATTTCGATATCCTATTTTCACAGGCATAGCGTTTCTTGTATCGTCCTTGAGTGTTCTTTTCAAAGACCGGCACCGGATACCCGTCTTTATCGAGCAACTCCTGGCCGCATTTCGGGCAGAAGTATTTTCCTCGCCTTCTCACTACCGCAGGCCTCCAGAGAAAGCCGGTTTTGGCCCGTTCACGTCCCATGACGTAGAACTCCAGCCTTGCGGGCCGGGGCTGTCTTCTCAGATCCTTAAGCCGTGTGATGACATCCCTGCCGTTGAAGTTATAAGCCTTCGCTTCAGGGAGGCTGTTCTTGATTTCATCGATCCATTTCGGCACCAGGTGGGGCGGACAGATAACCAGCACCCTGCGGCTGCCTTTCATCTTATGGAGAATATGAGCGACAGCGATAGATTGCAGGGTCTTGCCCGTGCCCATTTCGCAGACGACGTAATTGGCTTTGTTACCCGCTATTAATGACTTGTAGCAAGCCTTGATGATCTCCGCCTGGGAAGGGAAGGGCACTTTTTTCATGTCGGCAAGAAGCTCGGCTATGGCCTCTTCCTTATCCACTGCCGGGTCGTGAATGACCGTTAATTCCTTTGTCACTTTTTCGGCCATGCTTTCCCCGTACTCGTTCAAGAAGTCTCTAAGCGCGATTGCTTGTTCCATCGCCGTTTCCTCCGATATATTTCATGCACTTTACGATCTCCGGCACTTTTCTCCTGATGGCCTCTGATATGAGGTCCTGAAGATTTGTCGGATGAAAATCAAAGAGGTAGCCTTTGAAGTCTCCTGCCAGGGTCTGCTGTTCTGTTAACCAGTCTTCCTGCTCTTTGAATGCATTCCAGAGCCAGCCTGTCCATGAAGGATGCAGGGGGATCTCTGTTATCTCGTCGAGGTGCCGGAAGAAGAGGGGACGGATATCCCGATCGTCTTTTGTGATGACAAGAAAGCGGTTCTGCTTTCCGTCGTTGTTTGTGTTTGAAGGAAGGGCCAGCTTAAGGATTAGCACGGCATGAACCAGGCCGGATGGAAGTTTCTTCATCTGTACCTTGTAGCTCGTATGTGAACACTTGAGGTAATGAGCAACGCCATCAACATCCAGGGCAATGCCTTTATTCCCCAAAAAATTGGCGATAATCCCTTTTACCGCAACCTGGTAACCGCATACGGACATGAAACAGACCGTTTCCATATCCTGGTCGACAATTAAGTCCGAACAATATGCTTTGATGCCTGTGGCACGTATACAATAGAGCGTATCCGATGCCTCCTTTCTATTTTTTCTGTTTTATAATGGTATTTGTTACTGGATGGTAAACATATCACCTCGCCGGTTGAAGGCGTTGATGGTGATCTTGATCCTATCTGTTTCGATGTGCTTTTCGTAATTGCCCGCACTTTCAAACGTGTGCTCCACTTCTTTTTTAGTGATTCCTTTGATCAGAAGAGGCTTCTTCTTTTTCCTGTCCCAGACAATGCCGTTCATCAGGCCGCATGCCAGGATCTGGGCAAGATGCCCATGCCTCAGAGGCATGATGGGTCTGATCTTCTCGGTCATTCTCAGGGGTGTTGTCATGTCCCGTACCTGATCGAACAAACCATAGCGCTGGATTTCTTCCTCCAGTTCCTGTGGATCGATGTCTCTGGCACGGAACACAAAATCAGTTCTCGACGGTGTCAGGGGAACCTCGTAAACATGTGGTGGATTTTCCGGAAGGTAAGGAACAGTTACTTTGAAGCTTCCGCAGTTTTTCAGGTACTCCGCCGTGGCATCGTCCTTATCAGGCATATTCTTCAATACGCCGAAGATGACAAGTTGACGGTAGGCTTTGTAAGCATCTTCCGGAAAGCGATATACGCCGATCTGCTCGTAACGGTAAGAGAGCATGCCGGCGATACGGCCGTCCAGCCGTCCCTGAGGGATCAGGTAAACCAGGATCCCCCTGGGGCAGAGATATGTAACGCAGTCGCGCAGAAATGTCCTCTCGTACCGTTCAGACTTCTCGATCTCATTGTCACGGGCTGCCCAGTCATAAGGCGGATTGAGCCAAAGCAGGCTGAATGACCCGTGGCTGATTCTGGTGTTCTGGTAATCGGTGACAAGACAACGATCCAGGGTGCCCTTTGCAAAATCGCCGCGTTCCTGGTCGATTTCTATTCCGCAGGTCTCCGCCTGAAGGGCGTCTCCAATCTTTTTCACAGCGACACCGGTACCGGCGCAAGGATCAAGTATCCTAATCAGACCTTCACTCTCTCGTTTCAAATAGCTTGCTATTATAGGGATGACCTGCCCGGGTGTCGGGTAGTACCCCATCTTCGCTTGGCCAGCAAACCTCAATTTTAAATTTCTCCTTTCTTGCGGGAAGGAGGGTAGTTGAGCCTACCCTCCTGATATATATCTTAGCCGTGAGCCCGCTGTTTGGTTCTATTTCAATAAAGCTCCCGTTAAGGCGATCCAGGCGACCGCTATAATGAGAAACAATAGTGTGAAATCGCGCAACATCAGCAGCGCCACCTTTGCCAGTCCCATTTCGCGCACCTGCCCTTTGAGAAAATCAATCATTCCCATTGCATCTCCTTTATCCTGATACGGATGTAAGTTCCTGTGAATCCCTTGGCAGATCGAGTATCTCGCGGAGTACTTTTTCGGTGTCTTTGAGAATACTCATGCAGAGCTTAGGGATGTTGGTGCAGTCCTCGGCGTATCCGCTGATGTAATTGTAGGACGCCTTGGAAGGCGTGGAGTAATCCTTTTCATACAGGATCGCAAGCACGGTCGCCGCCAATTCGGCTACCGCCTCCTGTTTCCACTTTGGAATGCCCTTGAACTCTTCTCCTGTCAGCCTGTGGTGTGCGGCATGCGAAAGCTCATGATAGAATACCGTTGGCTCTTCGCTCGACAGCCGTATTTTCTGGCTGTTTGGCGAGTATGCGCCTAATAGCCCGTTCTCCATGGCCGTGTAATGCACCTGGAGACGCCATTCCTCGGCCTTGCCCATAAGAGAAGGCAGCATCCTGGGTCTATACGAAAGCGGCATCTCCTCCCAGCATTGTTTTCCCGAGTTCCACCCCAACGTGTCCTCAACCCTGAACACAGGGACCGGACGAAACGCGGTGGCTACAGGAACTTCGGAAATTCTTGTGTCCTTTGTGCCGTCATGATTGTCGATAACTTCTTCCACTTCCTTCTTGACGGTGATGGGAGCAAGGATATAGACGGCCTTGGTTCCCTTTTTAACTCTCCGTTCGGCTTCGTTCCATTGCTGGATACCGCGGGCATCTCTTGTGTTCGCAAGTGCCAGCAGCATCTGGTTGGATATGGACCATTTCGATGACGGCGTGACCCATTTCTGGGTTTCCGCCATCGTTGCCGCCAGCTTCCCCGGCTCCTTGAACGCGTCAATGACCTGGTTCAAAAGCTCGCTGACGCTGATCTTTTTTGTGCTATCCATTTACCGGTGCCGGAGCGCTCCGTTCACAGGGGAGGGACATTTCGCCCGGAAAGACTATATATCCTTCGTCTTTAAGAAAGTCGGCAATTTCGGTCACCGTATTGCGATACAGCTCTACCTTCATTGCCCTTATTTCCTCTGCCTGTCTTAGAGAAAGGTCAGGTTCCACCTCGGTCAAAGACCACCGGTTAAGAACCCTCACAGCAATCCCGACATCGAGCATGAGGTCTCCCAGTTTAGAAACTCGCATTTGTTACCTCCATTCTACCGAGTTCATAGTCCGGAATATGAACGTCCTCGACCTCCCGGCAGCTATCGCACCTGATCCGCGGAGTGCCTTTACCGGTCCAGTTCATCATTCTCTGGTATTCATCACCGCAGTTCGGGCAACGGCAGATAGTCATGAGATCCTCGATATTGCATGCAAGGATCCCGATGAAGGCGTCTTTATCGACCCTTCTCAGGTCAATCTCTTCCGGATGCCTGATGATGAACGACCTTAACCAAGCGGGATCGAAGAACCATATATCGCCGCCTTGGCACTTCTTACGGTTCGTCCCTCTGGGTTTGCTTTTTAAATGACCTTTGGAAACCCACTTTTCGACTTTGTGGTGATCGACGCCGAAAAGGGCGCAAACACCAAGCATCGTATAACCCTGATCGGATTTACAGATCATGAGGCGCTTGGCCTTCAGATAAATCGCAGTCGTGGACCTGGCAAAACCGCCGTTGATTCTCTTTAGGGCGTTCCGCAGGGCCGCATAGCCGCGGATGTGGTAATGATCGAGAAGATACGTGATCTCCTGCTTGCTCCAGTCGGGTTCTTTGGTCCTTGCAAGCCCCATTTTCTGTGCGAGCCTCCGTATATACCAGCGGGGATATTTCCGCTTGAGGCGCATCATGATGACATTGATCTTCACGGTAGTGCCGTCGTAAAGATCGCGGACGGTCTTAAGCTCTTCCCCGGTCGGATTATATTTCCGGGTGATTTTCGCCATGATCGCTACCCCGGCTTTCATCGAGATATTCCAGATCTACAGTTGCCTTTTCTCCGGTCTTTTTATCGACAACGGTAAAGAACGTAGCCTCTGAAAATGCGTCTCGTTGTATGCGGAGAGCTTCCGCTGCGGCTTCTGCCGACGTATCGGCAGAGATATCTATTTCCCAGATGACGAGAAATTCTCCCATACTATTTCCTCTTAAGAACGCTTGGGATGCTTTAATTAGACAGGTTTCTGACGGGATACGCGGCAATGAGGTGGCCGTTTTTACTGCATTGACTGGGTGGTTTCAGGTACGCAAATACTTGCGCACCTTTTTCCAGTAGATCAACTCCTTTTGTATTCCCATTAATATTGTACCAAAGGCTTTCGGGATTGATCTCTCTGCTGAAAAGTTTGACCGCTTTGCCGTCTCTGCGAACGGCATCTACATGTACCCTTGCTTTCATTTACCTCCTCTTCCATTGATTTCATTAAACATGTCAGAGTTAATTTGTACTTCTTCATGAACGCCCTTCCACGC
>JBEKOL010000037.1:0-31925 GCA_049521775.1 Syntrophales bacterium | reverse complement strand
CTTGATCTGTCTGCTGATAGGAGATTGATTTTTAAGATTGTGATGATACACATAAAATAAAGAACAAAAACTTCCATCACCATATGAGTAAACAAGAGACTTGCTTTTTTACATAGGAGGAAGTTAGTGTTCAAGAAAACATTGAACGAAACACCTTTAAAAGGCAAATTTTTAAGAAAGTTACCATTTTCTTAAAAATATCCCGGATTTCTTCGACATATTCTTAGAAATCTTGTATATTACCGCAGAAGTATTCACCTTTGTTATCTTTATTATGATCAATTAAAGTAATGATCTTCCGACTCACATTTAAACTATCGAAGAAAAGCGGACTCGCTCCGTCGCAAACACTTCAATCTGATAAGAATCCCTATGCAGACTGGAGCACTCATCTGTTCACAGCGCAGCACATTCAATACATGATCCTGACAAACACCACGTCACTGTACTCCATGGTTATGTATGGACGAGGGGTTACCAACGAGAAGCAGTTTTTGCAGGGGGTCTTGACAAACATGAGGACGTTTATGACCATCGATGGGAATTTAAGAAATACATCGAACCTCTGGCCAAAGAAATATCCTTTTCTAAGATAGTAGACCGGCGAGTTATGGGATCGATGAATGATCTTGTATTTCAGGAAAAGATCCATCTCAACATGGTAAAATCACCTTTTGATGTTTCATTTTTGTTAAATGAGCTACAATGTCGTATTTGAAATATCATCGACCGAAAGATGCTTTTAGGGTATTGAATATTGAAGAAATAGAATCACCAGGTAATAGGTGGAGGGAAATAAAGTGATTTATATTAGCGTCGTTCGACCTACCACAACAAGATCATGTTAATTAATAAAGAAACGGTAATAACCGGATATTTCAACTTCACGAAAGCTGCAGAGGAAAAGAATGCGGAGAATTTGTTGATCATCAAGTCTAAGGAACTAGCAAGAGCGTATATGGACAACCGGATGAAGCATAAGGAACATTCTGAGAAATACAAAGGGAGATAGAGATGGCCCTGACAAAGCAGGTCTAATTTCAATTCGCCACTTAATCACATGAAACGTTATGTACTGTTTTTAATTTTAATCCTGGGCTTAGCGGGTCCTGGTTTTGCCTACAATGCCAATCAGGCCATGGAAGATGCAGACGCGTTTTTGAGAAACGGGCAGTATCTTGAGGCAGTAGGGGCCTATCAGGATATTACAGACCTCTCACCCGATCCCGAGATGAAAGCGAAAGCAACACTCAGAATAGGCGATATTTACAGCTACTTTCTGAACAATAATGAGAGGGCGCTGGAAAAATATGGTGTCGTCATAAATGAATATGAAAACAGCATGCATGCGGCAAACGCCCATTTCAACTCCGGAATGATCCTTTATGAAAAGGACAGGTACAAAGAGGCTCTGAATGAATTCAAGACATACCTGAAAAGATACCCCCACGGAGACAGGAGAGATACGGCAGAGTTCATGATAGAAACTTGTCAAAAACCACCTCCTGCCATGAAGGAAGAAAAGCCGTCCTTTAAGAAAGCGAAAAAGGAAGATGTCAGGGTTTTGGTAATGACCGGTCTTCAGGGGATCCATGTGGATTCTGCCTCCGTATTTGAAGTGCACGATGGCTATGGAAAAGACCTTTCGGGCAAGGTCCGGAGTGTCGCCCTGTCTATCTCAGGAGGCAATATAATGCTCGATGGCAGAAGCCTTTCCTATGACCGGCTGGTGATTGTGCCGTTGGGGGGCCAATGGTTGAATTTGAACGGCACGCAATACAGGGGTGAGCTTAGGATAGCGAAGAGCGCCAGGGGCGATGTGGATGTTATTAATGTTTTGGACGTGGAGGCCTATCTTTACGGTGTCGTCCCGAAGGAGATGTCTCCCCAATGGCCTCTGGAGGCCCTTAAGGCCCAGGCGATCGCCGCAAGAACATATGTCCTATACCAGAAGGGAAAAAACAAGGACAGGGACTATGACGTAATTGCCACTACAGCATCCCAGGTGTATGGCGGAGCAGGTTCAGAATCGGCCATGTCCAACCAGGCAGTGGATGAGACAAGAGGGGTGGTGCTCCTCTATGAAGGTCAATTGGCCCTTACGTATTTTCATGCAAATAGCGGAGGCATGACGGAAGAGGCAAGACGCGTGTGGAGTGCGGATGTTCCTTATCTGAAGATGGTTCGTGATGATTACAGCGCAAAGGCCCCAGGCTGTTCGTGGAAACTCTCCCTGAATGTCGATAACATTAGGGCAGCCCTCAATATGAAGGGCATTGATGTCGGACGGATTGAGAGACTGATGCCTGTTGATATAAGCCCCTCCGGGCGGGTGACGAAGATCAAGATCTTCCATGGTGGCAAGGAAAGCGTGCTGACCGGCAATGACTTCAGGTTAAAGACTGATCCCACTCAGGTCAAGAGCACTCTTTTTACGATGACGAATGAAGGAGATGAAATCCACTTTAAAGGGAAGGGAAGCGGCCACGGGGTCGGTATGAGTCAGTGGGGTGCTTACATCATGGCTCGCGAAGGTTTTTCATACGGCGATATCCTAAAACATTACTATTACGGTGTAGAGCTAAGGTAACCCGTCATTCCCGCCAAATCAGCATCCACATTGGCGTATACTACTGGCTGATTTCTGAATATATTTTTTCTATGGCCTCTATGATATTGCCTGACTGTGTGATTGGTCTCCCAATGGCGATGAAATCCGTTTCCATCCTGACTGTTTCCTTCAAGGAAGAGATTTTAACCTGATCATGCCTGTCCCGATACCATGGGGGCCTTATGCCCGAGCAAATTTTCTTCAACGGGTTGTCCGGGATATAGTTGATATCTTTGACGGAGCAAAAGATATATTCGTAATTGTTCATCAGGGCGATATTTGAGAATGCCTTTACAATATCGTCCGCCGTTCTCTCGTAAATCCACTTCACTTCCAAATCTGTGAAAGAAGTAAGTATCGTCACACCGGCAATGTACTTCAAGAGTCCTGCATTCTTGGGCCTGAAATTCGACGAACAATGGATGGTGACGATATCCGCCCCTGCGTCAACCAATTTACTGATGCAGTTTTCCATGGTGGAGGGGATGTCATGCAGCTTGACATCGGCCATGACATTCAGTTTATATTCGTTTCTAAGGAGTGAGACGATCTTCACGACGTCATTGCTGTAAAGCATGTCGCTGACCTTAATCCCCCATATCATGCCTTTTGCCATAGCTTCTGAGAGGCTGCTGAATACCCCCTTTTCCTCGGCATCATGGAAACTCAGTCCATCCACAGCCACAATTATTTTCGGAATCATGCTTTCCTCCCAATAGAGTCCAAATAGTAATAGCAAATAAGTATGGAAATCAAAATATGCTTCATGAACATTGCGCTTGGTCTTGATATCTCTATAATATATATCGGTACTTTTGATTATTATCTTTAGTTCTTATACCTTATAATATTCCCTGTACCATTCAATAAAGCGTCTTATACCGTCTTCTACAGATGTCGCCGGTTTGAAGGAGACGTCTTCCATGAGATCGTCAATGTCTGCAAATGTACTGGGCACATCCCCCGGTTGCATGGGAAGCAGATTCTTTCTTGCCTTCTTGCCTAAAACTTCCTCGATTATATTTATGAAGTCAAGGAGCTCCACGGGCATGTTATTGCCGATGTTATAGATCTTGTATGGCGCAAAGCTGGTAGCGGGGTCCGGTTTGTCACCCTGCCATTTGGCATCCGGTTCCGGAATCCTTTCCGTCACTCTGAATACGCCTTCTGCGATGTCATCGATATAGGTAAAGTCTCTCTGCATTTTACCCGCGTTATAAACATCGATAGGCTTGTCTTCCAGGATGGCCCTTGTGAAAAGAAATAGGGCCATATCCGGTCTTCCCCAGGGGCCGTAAACGGTAAAGAACCTCAGTCCCGTGCAGGGAAGCTTGTAGAGACTCGCATACGCATGCGCCATCAGTTCATTGGCCTTCTTTGTGGCTGCATAGAGGCTCACGGGATGATCCACATTGTGATGCACAGAAAACGGCATCTCCGTATTGGCCCCATAAACTGAGCTTGACGAAGCGAAGACTAAATGTTCGCACTTCTGATGCCGGCACCCCTCGAGTATATTCAAAAAGCCGGCAAGATTGCTCTCTAGGTATGCATGGGGGTTTACCAGGGAGTATCTGACTCCGGCCTGCGCAGCCATGTGGACGACAATCGCGGGAGCCTCTCTCCCGAAAAGGGAGGCCATGTTCTTCCTCTCCGCAATATCCATTTTGATAAAATGGAAATCATCGTTGTCCTTAAGGAGCCTGAGACGCGCCTTTTTCAGATTGACATCATAGTAGTCATTCAAATTGTCAACACCGATTACAGAGTAGCCAGCCTTCAGAAAACGTCTTGACAGATGGAATCCGATAAAACCGGCAGCGCCGGTGACAAGGATTTTCTTCATCTTCCTATCCTTTAAATTGTTCAATTTCATAATATCCCTGCTTAATGATCTTTTCTCTGCCGTGATCTCTTTGCAAGGTTTTTTAGCGTTCTCTTACAGGAATGGAGGGTTTTCTCTATATCTTCATCTCCGTGAGCGAAAGAGAGGAAAGCCGCCTCAAACTGCGAGGGCGCCAGGTAGATTTTATTTAATAACATTTCCCTGAAGTAACGGGCATAGAACGATGTGTCACTTTTTGCTGCCGAGGTGAAATCGAAGACATCCTCTTTGGTAAAGAATAATGTAAACATGGAACCCCATCGGTTGATACGGACAGGGATTTTTTTCTGATCGAAGAGCTTCTGTAATTCCTCGCACAGGAGGGCAGTCCGGCGGTCCAGTCTTAAGTAAGACTGAGCGCCCTTTTTGAGAATATTAAGCGTAGCCAGCCCCGCCGATATGGCAAGAGGATTACCTGAAAGGGTGCCTGCCTGATAGACAGGACCCGATGGGGCCAGTTTTTCCATGATTACCTTTTTGCCTCCGAAGGCTCCGACAGGCAGGCCTCCGCCGATGATCTTTCCCAGACACGTTAGGTCCGGTTCTATTCCAGCAAGGTTCTGGAAGCCGCCATAGGTTGCCCTGAAACCTGTAATGACCTCATCAAAAATAAGGAGTATTTTGTGCCTTCGGGTAATATCTCTGAGGGTCTCCAGAAATCCCTTGCGAGGCAGGACGACACCCATGTTTCCCGCCACCGGTTCAACGATGACGCAGGCGAGATCGTCTTTATAGAGATCAACTGCGGAGATGGCGGCCTCAATATCATTATAGGGGAGGGTGATTGTAAGTTCGGCAAGCCTTCTCGGAACACCGGGACTCCCCGGGATGCCCAGTGTCGCCACACCGGAGCCAGCCTTTACCAGCAACGAATCGGCGTGGCCGTGATAACATCCCTCAAATTTGATTATTTTTTCCCGTCCCGTGTAGCCGCGGGCGAGCCTGATGGCGGTCATGGCGGCTTCCGTTCCGGAACTTACCATCCTCACCATATCAATAGACGGAAAAGCATCAACGATCAGTTTTGCCATTTGCGTTTCTAGTTCTGTAGGGGCGCCATAACTGGTTCCTTTTTTTGCAGCCTTTTGAATGGCGCGAACGACTTTGGGATGGCTGTGCCCCAGGATCATGGGTCCCCAGGAAGATACGTAATCTACATATTCCCTTCCTTCGACATCGTAGATCCTGGAACCGTAAGCCCTCTCGATAAAAATTGGCGTTGAATCAATTGATCTGAAGGCCCTGACAGGGCTGTTCACCCCTCCGGGTATGTATTTGCTCGCTATTCTAAAGAGGGATTTGGAAGATTTATTGGGCATCTGTGAAATACTCCATACTGCTTTTTTTATACTCTTCCTCACTGGTGAGGACTTTAAAGTCTTTGATCGCTGTCCTTTGCGAGAGTCTCTGAATTATACTTTCCTGATTTCCCTCCCCGCAATGAACCATCGTGAAGATGTTGTACTTTCCTGCGAAGGGAGGGGTTCTTTCGTAACAGTGTGTCACCTCTTTGAAGGATGCCAGGGTCTTGCCGGTAAATTCGATTCTTTCTCGTGGCACGGCCCAGATGACCATGGCATTGTGCGAAAAGCCTGCTTTCTGATGTCTCAGGATGGCTCCAAACTTCCGAATCACGCCCTTTGTCATGAGGCCGCGTACGGTTGCAAGAACTTCTTCTTCGGAAGTCCCCAACTTCTCTGCAATGTCTTTGAAGGGTCTTTTTTCGAGGTAGATGTCTTGCTGGATGAGTCTCGAAATTTTCTTTTCCGTTTCCGTTAACATGGCTTCTGTGTTGTACCAGTATTCAGCTCTTCATTCCAGAGGCAAGGAAGTCTTCGACCGCATAGACTTCTTTTCCGCCTGCATATGTTTAAGTTTCAGCGTCTTTTCCTTGGCCCGCCTTGAGCGGCGGCGCTTCTGCCGTCTTATCTTTTCAGCACGCTGCCTTTCCGCCTGCACCGCTCCCTGCTTAATCCTTTCGATCCTGTCCAGAAGCAATCGCCTTGCCGTAAAACGGTTCAAAGCCTGAGATCGCGACTGCTGGCATTTAACGGACAGCCCCGATGGTATATGCACGAGATGGACACAGGAAGACGCTTTGTTGACCTTCTGCCCGCCGGGGCCTGACGACCGGACAAATGTTTCCTTTAAATCACCTTCGGAAACTCCGAGATGCTCCATGCGCTCGCTTAAGCCCTTTTCTTTTTCCGGGGAGACATTAAAAAGGCTCATAGGCTATGTCATATGCACAATTCAACCACATCACCGTCCTGAAGGACGTAATCACGCTGCACCATCTGACCATCGCGAACCGATTTGCCCCAGGCCCTGGCGTATTTCAATTTATTCGCGAAGTCGTTGTGAACCTTCCCTGCAAGATCAGCCAGGGTGCTGCCCAAGGGGACTAAGAACGGGGATTTCTTATCCGCGTCCTTGCCGGGAGGTTTGGTGTAAACCCGGATGATTCCCGAGAGTTCATAAAGTTTATCCAGGAACATCGTGATGTTCCGGCCCGTGCGGGTCGAAACGCCGATGCAGGGTAATTTGATGCCTGAGAGCTCCAAAAATATGTTCAGGGTTTCTTTATCTTCCGGCCTGTCCATCTTGTTGACGACGACGAGCATTTTCTTGATCCTGGGCGATTTTCTTAAATCCTCCGGGATTGTGCATGCCTCGGAGTAAATGCGGAATGAATGGAGGATATAAAGAGCATCCTCCAACTGCTGCATCGGGTCCGCGGATAGGTCAAGCAGAATTACCACTACGTCAGTGCGGCGGATCAGATCGGCGAGGGCAGGTTCCGTATAACCTTTCGTGAGAGGTGGGGTATCGATGAGCTGGAACTGGATGTTTTCATACTGCGCCATTCCCGGTGTCGGTTTGTGCGTGGTGTGGGGAAAGTCTGCTACCTCCGGGGAGGCGTTTGTTATCAATTTAACGAGTGATGACTTGCCTGTGTTGGGAGGACCGATAATAACGGTCTGGGCCAGCCCTTCCTTCTCAATGTCATAGGCCGTCTTCTGTCTGGAAACACCTTTCTTCTTCTGGGTCTGGTCTTTGAATTTTGAGATACGTTCACGCAGCATTGCCTTGAGCTTGTCTGTGCCCTTGTGTTTCGGCATAATAGCAAGCATCTCTTCCAATGCCTCGATCTTGTCTTCCGGCGTTTTGGCTTGCCGGAATCTCTGTTCCGCTTCGAAATACTGCGGGGGCAGATTGGCTGGCATGAACTTTTATCTCCTTCGAATCCGCTGCAACTGTGAACAAGTATTTTCGTACTCAACTAGGAAAGTCAAGTTGAATTTATTAAAAATCATGATATTCTAAACGTGTTGGATTTAATGTTGTATTATAGCTCAAACGGCTGTTGATATGAAGAGGCATTGTCATAATACTTTCTCTGAGGTGGAAAACGTATGTTCAGCGCCCATCTGATAAATGATCCCTTCGGCGACCCGGGGGTATATGTAGAATTCAAGTATAGACGTACCGCCATTCTTTTTGATCTGGGTGATCTTCACAATTTGAGTCCGAGGAAACTTCTTAAGATCAATCATATCTTCGTTTCTCACACCCATATGGATCACTTCATAGGATTCGATTATCTGCTCCGGGTATGCTTGGGCCGCGACTGCCATATCTCTATCTTCGGCCCTCCCGGTTTTCACCGTCAGATAGAAAACAAGATCAACGCCTATACCTGGAATCTTGTCGAAAACTATACCAATGATTTTGCCCTCCATGTTACGGAAGTGCATCCGGAGTATAAGTTACTGAGAACGTACCACTGCCGGAAAGCGTTTGAACCTGAAATCCAGGATGCGAATGAAAAATTTGCCGGCACCCTTGTCGAGAATAGCTCTTTTGCCGTTAAAGGCGAATTCCTTGATCATAAAATTCCCTGTCTGGCATACAGATTTGAAGAAAAGAGCCGCGTCAATATAAAGAAAAATACCTTGCTGGAAATGGGACTTCCCGTCGGGGCGTGGCTGATGGACTTAAAAGACATGATTCTTCGCGGTGATCCCGATGATAAGCTTGTATGCGTGTGGTGGAAAGAAGGCAAACAGGGAGGGGGAGAAAGGTTCATTCCTTTGGGCGAATTGAAAGAGACAATCGTAAAAATGACGCCGGGCCAGAAGATCGCCTATATTACGGACGCCGTCTATAACGGAGACAATGCCCAAAAAATTGTCGAATTGGCTTATGGTTCCGACTTGATGTTCATAGAAGCGACTTTCCTTCACGAAGACGCGGATAAAGCTGCCGAGAAACATCACCTGACGGCGCGCCAGGCCGGTGCGCTTGCACGCAGGGCGGGGGCGAAAAGGATTTCACTCTTCCATTATTCGCCGAAATACAAAGGGGCCGGGAATCTTCTGCTCGAGGAAGCAATGGCGGCATTTAATGGTCGGGAGTCTTGATGATTGTCTTCGACAATTCTGATGCCTACTCTTATGCAGTGACAGCAATTGATAATGAAAGAGATTTTCCTGCCGGTTCTGGAAGACGCCATGTTTAGATCTTTTTTATTTGGAAGCCCTCGAGCTTAATGGCTACGGAACGTTGGAGAAGCTCGATGGATATGACGAAGAGTTCTTTGCTATAGTCTGTACTGACAACTACTCCTTCAATGCCTGTGAAAGGTCCATCAGTGATCAAAGCCGGTTCTCCGATCTTTGGGTACTGGATTTGCTGAACTTCCACTTTTGACTGGATTATTCGCTGGATGGCTTCTATCTTGGCATCGGGAACCGGTATCGGCTCGGCCCCTTTCGGGTTTCCGAGTATCCGGACGACGCCGAAGGTTTTGAGAACATTCAGCTTCGTCTGGCTGTCCAGGGAGAATAGCTCCACGAAGAGGTACCCCGGGAACATGGGGACTTCGATCTTCTTTCGCCTGTCCTTGCGCCGGCTCCACATCTCTATTTTGGGCAGAAAGACGGGGAACGACTTCTGGACGAGGCCCATATATACGCGGTCTTCATGACGGCTTCGTGTATGAATGGCGTACCAAGGCACAATGGATTCCTTAATCAGTCTCTTTCTTCAGGGTATCACGTTTGGGGTTTTTTCATTTACAATAATTACAATATTTTTTCAACGGTGAAATCGTGCGGACACTGAGGATCACAGGTATCATACTTTGCCTGGGCGAGGACGAAGAGGTATTGAAAGGAAGAGTTGCATCCATTCTCCATATTCCAGATGCACTTGTTTCGTCTCTGTCCGTGATCAGAAAATCAATCGATGCGAGGAGAAGAAAACCGCCTCGCTTCATTTACTCTGTGGTTTGTAATGTGCCGGATGGCGTCGACTTGACCGGTAAAAAGCGTGTAAAGATAGAGGTGCTTCCGGAGGACAAGAAGCCGCTCCGTTCTCCAGCAAAGACGAAGACATCCAAGAGGCCTATCATTGTCGGGTGTGGACCCGCCGGTATCTTCGCAGCTTTGGCCCTCGCGGAGAGGGGAATTCCTGCACTTCTCCTCGAACGGGGGAAAATAGCCCCCGAACGCATGGCCGATGTCCAGGCCTTCTGGGAGAGGGGGATTCTGAATACGGAAAGTCATGTCCATTTCGGGGAAGGCGGAGCGGGCACATTTTCCGACGGTAAGCTAACGAGCCGTCTTACGAACCCATCTACGGAATGGATCAAGAATAGACTTGTTGATGCAGGTGCTCCGACTGAGATTCTCACTGATGCAAAGCCGCACGTAGGGACCGACAGGCTGCGGGAAGTGGTGATCAACCTCAGAAAGAGACTTATAGAATTGGGTTGTGAAGTTCGTTTCGAAGCCAAGGTTACAGATTTTCTGATCCACCGCCGGAGGCTGGAAGGGGTTGTTGTCAGAGGCAATGAAGAGATAAGAACGGATCACTTGATTCTTGCCGCCGGTCAGAGTGCGGAAGACACGTATGGCAAGCTATATGAACTCGGTGTGCATCTGGAGCCGAAGCCTTTTGCGATCGGCTTCCGGGTGGAACATCCCCAGGAATTGATCGATGCAATCCAGTACGGCAAGTGGCGCGGTCATCCGGACCTGCCGCCTGCGGACTATTTTCTTACGGCCAGGCTTTCTCAGATGAACCGGTCCGTCTACACGTTTTGCATGTGTCCCGGCGGATCAATTATCGGTTGCAGTTCGGAGGAGGGAACAATTGTCACCAATGGCATGAGCCGCTACCGCAGAGGAAGTCCGTATGCTAACAGCGCCGTCGTAGTTGCCGTCCAATGCGAGGATTTCGAGGATACCGCACCCCATCCTCTCTGCGGTCTCGTTTTCCGGAGGTACTGGGAAAAGAAGGCCTTTGTCCTCGGTGGGGAGAATTATCACGCCCCCGCGCAGGGCTTGGTGGATTTTATCAAAGACTCAGAGGGGACAACCGTCAACAAGACGAGCTTTGCTCCTGGAGTGAAGCCTACAATGTTGCGTGAGGCCCTGCCTCTTTTTGCGGTCGAGGCATTAAGACAGGGGATGATGGAGTTTGAGAGGAAGATGCGGGGATTCATCACAAAGGAGGCGACGCTGATCGGTGTGGAAACCAGGACATCGTCGCCGGTGAGGATATTGAGAGGCCCGGACAGTCAAAGTGTCAACGTAGCCGGGCTCTATCCCTGCGGCGAAGGAGCCGGGTATGCAGGTGGAATCATCAGTTCCGCCCTGGACGGGATCAGGGCTGCAGAGAATATTGCTTCTTGAAAAGACGCACCACAATAGAATATATGTATTCATAACCTCTTTGTGATAATTTTCTGTAACGGTTGCCCATTTATATAAATTTTTTGCAGGGCACATATTGGATCCAAGGAAGTGGATTATGAAAAGGATAATGCTTTTTTTTGTCACGACTGCCGTGCTGATAGGTGCCTCGTCTTTCGTCATTGATGCTGCTGCTCAGGAAAAGGGCTTCGACAGTCCCGCGATAGGAGCGAAATTTGTGCTGATTCCGGGAGGGACGTTCATGATCGGGGCCGCCGCAAAGCACCAGGTTATCATCAGCAAACCTTATTATATGCAGGTGACGGAGGTGACTCAAGGGCAGTGGCTGAAGGTTATGGGGAACAACCCCTCAATGTTCAACGCCTGCGGTGATGACTGCCCGGTGGAAAATATTTCCTGGGTTGATGTTCAGGAATTTATCAGACGCCTCAACCAGAAAGAGGGGATAAACAAGTATCGCCTCCCTACGGAGGCAGAGTGGGAGTTTGCCTGCCGGGCGGGCTCCGCAGTGAAAGACGCACCTGACGTCAAGGTAGATGAATTCGGAGACTATGCCTGGTATGATGCTAATTCGGATAGAAAGATACATCCTGTGGCCACGAAAAAGCCGAATACCTGGGGTCTTTATGACATGCACGGCAATGTCTCGGAATGGTGCCAGGACTGGTACGATGATTATCCGGAAGGTCAGCTGATAGACCCGAAGGGCCCGTCAGCCGGGCAGCACAAGGTCTTGCGGGGTGGCTCATGGCTCGGCAGCATTGTGACCCTGAGTTGTTCCTTTCGCAGCGAGGACTACGCGGTCGTGAGGTCCAATGACATAGGGTTTCGCCTTGTCAGAGATTTTTGATCCCTTGTTCCCACTCTCTCGTTGACGTTGCTGAGATTGAATCGCTGCTTCCGAGTTTCAGCTCGTTTTCTTGAAGAGCGTCTTATCAACGCCGCAAACCGGGCATCTCCAGCTGTCCGGCAGTTTCTCAAAGGATGTTCCGGCCGGAATGCCCTGCGAAGGATCTCCCTTTTCCGGGTCATAAATATACCCGCAGATCTCGCAGATATACTTGGACATGCCGGGATCGTCCTTTTCGGACTGCGCTTTTGCTCTTTCAGGAAGACCCGAAAGGATGAAAGACAAAAGCCCGAAGAAGGTCAAGGCTGTTGATTTTATAAACTGACGGCGGCTCAGGATGTCCCAAATGTTTTTCATGGCGTTTCCTCCATTAATATCCGCTCATCGGCCGCGCCGTATGCGGTGAATGTTGGCAAGTGCAAGTGTGGCGAATAGAAGCATGATGAGTGCCATGGCACTGTAAGAAGAGACGCCTTGGACTTGCAGAAAGCCTACGGCAAGGCTGTTCAGGGCGGATCCGCCATGACATAGGTCTATATCTTTTCTCTCATCCGGGTCACTGCGTCACCGGATACCATCTTATCCTGCCGGTAAGCCAGTTCGGGATCCCAATCCTATCCTTCCCGGCATGGTAATAGTATGCACTCCCCTTGAAGGGATCGAACACTTGTATGATGGGGAACTCTATCACCTTCGTGTTCTCAAGTGTCATTCCGTTTATCACTGCTGTATTCTTCACTATCTCCCAGCAGGCTGCTGCATTCACCATGGAAACGAATATCTTGCAGTTCCGCGGCGGGATCTCCCGGCTCCGCACCTTCTGCAGCACTTCGGGATAGAGCTTTTCAATCCTTCCAGGGAACATGTAGAGCTTCATGTACTTCGGCAGAAGGGCCTGGTAATCAACATCCCGGACATTCATATGCTCCACGCCGAACTTTCCCACGCTCTCGATTGAGACATCGCCGTCATGAGTTACGGTACTGACAACCCAGCAATTGGAGGTCCCGGGGCCGATGACCATCCGCTTCCGCATGCGGTGGCACACCCGTGCGATCACAAGGTTAGCCTCAGGGTCTGACGTGCCCAAGGCCACAATATTCACGCCGGCAACAATTTCTTCCATCCACTTCTCGTCATTCCGGGTTACCTTACGGCAATGGGCCGTCACACTGCATTCCGGGTTGACTTTCTCCAGATATTCTTTCCATGCCTCCGGCTTGACTCTGTCTATGTATTCCGGCGTGAAGGGAAGGCGGTTCAGATTCGTTGCCTCAATTGTGTCAAAATCGACGACGACAAAGTGCTGGTATCCTACCCGCAGGAGGAAGTCGAGGACCGCACCGTTTCCCCCCGCTCCCAGGACCAGGACGCGCGTTTTTCCGATGGAGGAAATAAGCTCTTCCGTGAAATTTACGATTCCCTGCTGTCGATTGACGATGTCCTTCCAGATCATAAATGCCTTCTCACAAAATATTCCTGTTGTTGTTTTTCCGGTGCATGTCTAATCCTCGCGTCGGTCTTGATCTCTGGCGGCCTCAGCCTCCTGGCAGTATTCCATGACGGCGGCAACAGTGCCGGGACCGGCCTCGGACAGGACATGGGACTTCTCTGCCCCGAAATAATACAACTCGTCGGTAGTCATGGGCTGCCTGTTACTGCGAATCCAGTCAACCATGGTCTGTTCTTCCTCGTTCTGGAAGAACCACCGGTGGAGATTCCTCTTGCCCTTCAACCGTCCGTATCTCCGGGTATAACGGCTTTCCATCGTTTCCAAATTCATCCGCGTAAAGATCACCTGCTCGCCGGTCTTCGGGCTATGTCGCGAATCCGGAAAGACCTCATCAAACAGCAGAAATTTGGAGTAAAAAGCGGAATGATGGGCCATGACCGACGCAACGAGGTCGGTGTTATGGAGCAGGTGGGTAGCAGCAAGATGGACGAGCCTGTATAGGTGCATGGTGAGATCGATGGCGCTGTGGGCAATTCCCTCGTCAACGCCCAGCGAAAATACCTCGCTCAGCCGCCGCCCGGCCTTTCTTAAGACTGAGAGCCGCTCTGGAAAGATGATATCCGCAGGCAGGCCCAACCGGGAATCGGGAACGATGCTCACTGTCCCCGCCGCTTGCTCGGCTTTCAGAGCGAGAAAGGTCAATGTGTGGGGATGCAGGTGGTGGATAGTGCACCACAATTCGCTCTCCACGTTCGGCCCCAAGGCGTAGCCCTTGCCGAGGTAGATGTCATGGACAAGCTTGAATGCCTTCTCGCGCAACTGCTGCGTGTTTGCGACAACGATGCTCCAGTTATTCTTCTGTCCGAACCGGTATTCATTCGCTTTGAGTAATCTGCCGGCCAAGGCCCGTTCTCCTTTAACACAAAGCTTATCTGACAGTAGCGTATAAGAAAGGGGTTTGTATGTCAATATTGGTATGTCACGTACAACACGATACAGGATTTTCATTGACAGATAAAAACCTCCTGGTATACTCGGTTCAACCAGTAAAACGGAATTCTCATTTCATTAAGAAGGAGGGAATATGCGTATATTAAGAGTCATTACGGTCCTTTTTGTGGTACTATTTATTTTTTCCGGTGTCGCCCTAGCGCAGCAGATGCCCAATCCCTATGGCCCGAATATAAGCCTGGCAACTGCTAAGAAAGTGGCTGCTGCGGCGGCCGCGGAAGCGATGAACATCAAGATAAATGTCGTAATAACCATTGTGGATACGGGTGGCAATCTTCTCTATCTCGAAAGATTCGATGTTGTCCAGTACGGCAGCATCGATGTGGCACTCCACAAGGCCAAGTGTTCTGTTGCTTTCAAGAGATCTACTAAGGCCTTCGAGGATACAATCGGGAGTGGAAAGACGGCATATCTGACCCTGGACGGCATAAGCGCAATTGAAGGCGGTGTGCCCATCATTCAGGATGGTAAGATCATAGGCGCCATAGGCGTATCGGGCGGTTCATCAGCGCAGGATGGCCAGGTCGCGACTGCTGGAGCCAAAGTGATAAAATAACTGGCAACGTCTTGGCTAATAAGGCGTAAGGGGAGGTCCATACGAAGGTCCTCCCCTTTTCTATTTCTTGTAATTGGAAGCGGAATCTGATGACATGCCTTTTCTTGAGGTAAATCAAGAATGTTTCAATGGCAGTTTGCCATTGGCTTTATTGAGAAGGCGAGCAATATCCCGTTCAAGTTGATCGAAACAATTCATGAGTTCCCTTGCTTCATCCGTCAAATGCATACCGTGTTTAACGCTGTCCATCTCCACGAGCTTCATTCCCAGTCTGTCTTCGGATGCCTTAATCCTGCCCCATGCGGCCCTGTAAGACATTTTCAATTTCTTTGCCGCCGCGTTCAGACTGCGGCATTCTTCAATAGCTTTAAGGAGCCCGTCCCGACCGGGGCCAAAAATAACACGACCATCACGCTCCAGCCATAATTTGTGTTTGATTTCCACTGGTGTATCTCCATAAGCGCGAAATGAAATGGAACAGATATATGATAAAATTAGCATGACGGAATGTATAGTAGCAAGTCATTTATCATTTGATATGTCAATAATGACATAACCATCTGAAATCACTATACTATTGGAAAAAGGGGGATTGACAATAAGGCCTGAATGGATTAAATACACATCACAGATAAGAAATTTATATGAACGGTACTAAAAACAGTAATATTGTCAGAGCAGTTCTACAGATAATCATGTTTAGTTTTTCTATTGCGTATCAAGCCACCTTAAATACGGGGGATAGCTTATGAAGAAAACAGTATTTTTGATTTTACTTCTTATAGTCTTAAGCCTTGTCTTTTCTGGGATAATCCTTGCTCAGGCCAAAAAGGGCGGTGCTATTGTTGCGACGGCGGCTTCTGTATGGGATTACTTGAAGAAGGAAGGATATGCAAAGAATTGGAAGATGTGGCCGGGAACGACGAACATGTATGAGGGGCCGGAACCTCACGGGGCATTTCTGACAACCTATGTCAATGACGCGGCCTTGAAGTCCATCAACGCCAAGAAGGGGAGGTTATCTGACGGAGCAATAATTGCTCAGAACAATTTTTCTAAAGACAAGAAATTGAAATTTATTTCCGTCATGTACAAGGTTAAAGGATATAACCTGCAGGGAGGAGACTGGTTCTGGGCGCAGTACAAACCCGACGGAAGGGTTGAAGTGGAAGGAAAGGTTGACGAGTGCATAAAATGCCATGTCGCCCAGAAAGGAAATGATTACGTTTACACGAGCAAACTTAAATAGACGGACGGCGGATGAAGATTAAGAGGCGTCGGGAGTTTATTTAGGCAGTAAAAAGTCAACACTTTAATATGAATGACCGGAATGGAGGTTATGTTATGGAAGGTAAGGAGAAAAAATTACCTGATCTGTTACCGAAGGAGACTACGCGACGCGGTTTTTTGAGAGGGACGGCAATAGCAGCGGGCAGTGCCGTGGCTATGGCTACGGTCGGAGGCTTGGCTGCCAAGGCTGCCCATGCCCAAGTCCACACTACAGCTGTGCCTGCTGGCACGGCACCCGAGAAGAAGGACTTGATGAGGTTTCTGTTTGCGGAGAGGGAGAATTGTACAGGATGCAGGGCCTGTGAATATGCGTGTTCTGTTTATCACACGGGTATAGTAAGGCCCTCAGTCGCCCGTATTCATGTGATGAAGTACAAGGATTCCATTGACGTTCCTATAATCTGCTGGCATTGTGAGGACACGCCTTGTGTTGCGGCCTGTCCCACGACTCCGAAATCGATAGTCGCGGATCCCAATCACAACGGAATCATCTTGAATGAAAAAACCTGTCTGGGCAGAAGGTGTCTGAAATGCCAGGAGGCCTGTCCGGCGCAGTTTGTCTGGGCAAATCCTGACACGGGTAAGCCCCTCATGTGCGACATGTGCGAGGGCGATCCCGCCTGCGTGAAGGCCTGCAAAGACCAGTCCGGCACGCCCCAGGGGCCCTGCCTCGTGGCAAACAAACTTGGTTTTGGCGTCAATCTGGCTTTCAGGGGTGTGACGCCCAACCAGGCGGGCAAGGATTTATTGGATCTCACTTTCTATCCTAATGTCGACGGGAAGAGACCCACCCCCGCTAAGACTAAAAAGACGAGGAGGGCATAAACATGGCTGCACCCAAAGGCGGATGTTTCGGAAAAGTTCTCGAGATTGATTTAAGCAAACATACATATAAGGCCCGTGAAGTTCCCGATGAAATTTATCAGAAGGCCATCGGCGGAAACGGGCTCGGTGCATATTTTCTCACCACTGAGTACAAGGCCCACAAAGATCCCCTGGCAGAGGATGCGTTCATTTACATCGGCCCGGGACCACTCAATGGAACCTTCTGCGTTTCCACGCGCACAAGCTTTGCGAATATGAGCCCCTACACGGGTCTGATCTCCCACGCGGAGGCGGGCGCCCATTTCGGAAACGAGATCAAATGGGCGGGCTGGGACGGCATCTACATCAAGGGAAGGTCCAAGAAGCCTGTCTGGCTCTCCATCGTAGACGACAAGGTAGAATTCAAGGATGCCGCAAAGATATGGGGCAAGGACACGGAAGAGACACATGAAGCGATCCTCAAGGAAATGAAGGACCCCTATGCCCGGACGGCGGTAATCGGCCCGGCCGGCGAAAACCAGGTTCCCTTCGCCTGCGTGATTGTGGAGCGCTTCCGCGCTGCCGCAAGAAGCGGAACGGGCATGGTGATGGGAAACAAGAAGTTGAAAGGCCTGGCCGTGAGAGGCACCAAGGCCGTGCCTGTTGTTGACAACGTGAAATTCATGGAAATGGCGACTTATGCCAAGCAGCTCGCCATAGATAAGGAATGCTGGCAGGGCGTAAAGCGATGGGGAACGGCGGGACTCCTTGAGTTAAAGAACTTTGTCGATGGATCTCTCATCACAAAGAACTATCAGACAACCTGGTATCCCGATATTGTAAAAATCGGCGCCGAGGCGGCAAACCGCAAGTTCTGGAAGAGGCACGTGGCGTGCAATCACTGCCCCATCCACTGCCTGAAGCTGGGCGTCATCCGTGACGGGAAATACAGGGGATTGATTGCCGAAGGTCCCGAGTACGAATCCGGCGGACTCTTGGGAAGCAATCTCGGTATGACCGACTTCAATTCCATGATTGCCCTCATCGAGGCTTGCGACGCAATGGGTCTTGACAACATCTCCACGGGAGGCGTACTCGGATTTACGACGGAGCTCGTCGAGAGAGGCATCCTGAAGCCTGCTGACCTTGATGGTCTCAAACCGAAATGGGGTGACGGGGACACCTATTTGGAACTAATCCGCAAGATGGCCTACAAGGAAGGCAAGGCGGGCAAGCTTATGTCTAAAGGTGTGAAGAAGATGTCTGCGGAGATCGGTAAAGGGTCCGAGCTATATGCAGTCCATGTGAAGGGGAAGGAACTGGCAGGCCATGACCCGCGGGGCGACAAGGGCAGGGCCTACAGCTATGCTTTGGGTTCCTGCGGAGGGGATCACCATGAGGGCGCTTCAACAAGAGCCCTCGTCATCTTTGCGATGGTCAATTCCATTTGCATGTGCACTTTCGCAAGCGCCCTCCTCTGGGGCGGTGAAAACGCGAAGATCACCGTGGGCATGCTCAACCCGCTTTGCGGGTGGAATATGACGGAAGACGATTACTGGACAACAGGGAAACGGATACTCACGATGGAGCGAGTCTTCAACGTCAGGGAAGGCATAAGCCGCAAGGACGATACTCTGCCGAAGCGCCTGAGGACGGAAACGCTTCCCGCGGGACCAAAGAAGGGAGCCGTCTTCACTGAAGAAGATACGAAGAAGATGCAGGATGAATTCTATAGCTTCCTCGGCTGGGACGCCAAAGGAATCCCAACAGAGGCGACATTGAAGGCGTACGGTCTTGAATACATAATTGACGATGTTGCGGAGGCCCGGAAAGTATACAAGTTATAGACGAACTGTTTTAAAGAGACAGGGGCGGGTGGAATTTCACCCGCCCTTGCTTTTTTAGGCCGTATAGTATAAAATTTTAACCTGGATATCCCCCTTTATAAAAGGGGGATGAGGGTTGTGACCAGACCTGTGTATCGGGATGAATTGTTATTCTTAGGAGTAATATAGGTAATCGTTTCTCATGAGTTTTTCAAGAAGGGATGCGATCCATATCCTCGTTAGCGGCGCAGTTTCCACCCTTATTTTTACATCTTTTAAAGTCAGTGGTGCTAAAGCATTACCCCGCCCGCCCGGTGCACTCATCGAGCCAGAATTCCTCAAGTACTGCACACGGTGTTACCAGTGCATAGATGTGTGTCCTGCCGACGCCCTTCATCCGGCAGGCATTTCCGGTGGTATTCCCAATTTTGGAACACCGGTTCTGGACTGGAAGAAGTGCATCTTCTGCATGAACTGCATCAGGACGTGCCCGACGGGGGCCATAAAGAGAATCTCCAGGGACGATATCGATATCGGCAATGCTGTAATCAACCATGACACATGTCTGACCTGGTCGGGACAGAGCAAGTGCGACATCTGCTATAATGCCTGCCGGTATGACGCGATCAAATTGGATAAAAAGATTTACCCGGTAGTTCTTGAAGATCCCTGTACGGGTTGCGGGGCATGTGAGAGAAAGTGCCCGACGAATCCGAAATCCATCGTCGTATATTACGACAAGGTAAAAAGATTCCTGCCGCCTAAAAAGGGGATCTCATTGCGTCTTCCCGATGAATCAGGCAAGAAACACGGTGAAGAGGATTTCAAAGATTGGTTTGTGGAAAGGATCAGGAAGCTCGGCAAGTCCTACGGCATCATTAAAGAAGAGGAAGACGAGTAAATGAATAGCACCAATGCATTTCCTGTTCTGATAATTGGCGGCGGCGTTGCCGGGATTGGCGCGGCTCTCGACATGGCCGGTTGCGGCCATGCCGTTCATCTGGTGGAGAAGAGACGCATCCTCGGCGGCCAGGTTGCAAAGCTCGACAAACTCTATCCTACGGATCACTGCGCCTTTTGTCCGCTCTGGACGGATATCAAAAAGCTGCGGGAACATCCCTTGATTACCGTCCATACATCTACAGAAGTGAGAGAACTTAAGAGAGTCGATGGACTCCTTCATGCGGTCATGGTGAGAAAACCTCCCGTCATCGATGAAATTGTATGCGTTTTCTGCGGGAAGTGCGCAGGTGTTTGTCCCGAAGCTGCCATTCAGACTTTGAGTGACCATTTTTATCCGCCCTCTTACTGGGTTAGAGAGGAACTATGTAACAAGTGTGAAAGGTGCGTGAAGACATGCCCCACGGGGGCCATCGATTTTCAAAGGACAGAAGAGCCGTCTGAACTTATGTTTGACGATGTCATATGGGCGTCCGGTTTTACGGAAGTTGATCTGACACAGCTTCCGGAATTCGGGCTGGGAAAAGATCCGGACATCATGACAGCGATGGAGTTTGAGGAATGGACGGCAGAGTCGGGAGCCAACAAAGGGGCAATCATAAAAAAATCAAAACCGTCGATCCCCCGCAACCTCGCCTTCATACAGTGTGCAGGCGCAAGGGATCAGCGGCTGCTCTCATACTGTTCCGCTGTCTGCTGCATGCATGCCCTCAAGCAGGCTCAGTGGGCAATAAGGCGGAATCCGGAGATTCAGTGCGTCGTCTTCTATACCGATCTTCGTACGGTAGGACGCGACTATTACGAGTACTCGCTGCGGGACATTAGCGGGAGCCGCGTAAGACTGATAAGGGGAAGACCGTCTCTGATCTATCCACTGCCGGGAAGGGAAGGCATCGCGGTAAAGTTCGAAAACACCATGACCCAGAAAAGGGAGATATGGAAATTCGATATGGTGGTCCTTAACGGCAATATCGGGTCTTCCCTGAGAAGGAGAGATCAGGAAAAACATTTTTCACCTGATGTTTCAGGTGATGGCTTTGTCAATCCGGAATCCGATGAAATTTCCCGTTTTTCCTGCGGCTTCAGTGCGGAACCGGCGGATGTGGCAGAGTCTGTCATCCAAGCATCATCTGCCGCCTTAAAAGCTATTCTTGCAAAAAGGAATAAATAAAAAGTGTCAGGAATCGCAGTTTTTCTTTGCAAATGTTTCGGAGAAATCAGTCGCGTGATTGATCTCGATTCCTCGCAAAAGAAAATGCAGAAAGATCCTTCCGTCGTTTCTTCCCTGGTAGCCGAATCCCTCTGTCTCGCGGGTGACATTGAGAAAGCGGCATTCTGTATAAGGGAATCCGGTGCAGAAAAAATTGTGATCGGCGGCTGTTCGCATCTGGGTAGGGGCGGCGCGATTATTGACGGTCTCGTCCGGCGGGGAATAAAGCGCTTCGCTATCGGCCTCGTTGACCTGAGGGAGGCGTGTGCATGGATTCACGCAGATGATCCGGAAAGAGCAACGGAAAAGGCATTGGACCTGATCCGGATGGAAATCGCCGCTCTTCATTACCGGCGCGAATCGGATGATGTCACGGTGAGTGTGTGTCCGGAAGTCATGATTGTCGGCGCCGGTCCGGCGGGACTTTCCGCCGCCTGTTCCCTTGCGCGCTTGGGTTTCAAGGTGCATCTTATCGAGAGGGGATCAAACCCCGGAGGCATGCTCAACCTGATCTCCCATGTATATCCGTCCGATGAGAAGGCGCCCGAAAAACTAAAAGTGTTCATTGATGAAGCGGAAAGAAATCCCCTCATCAATTTCTATCCGAAGGCCAAAATAAATTCCATCACGGGCTTTGCCGGTGATTTCAAGGTGAGGGTCTCTTCCTCCGCAGGCGAACAGAGGCTCCGGGTAGGGGCCGTGATTCTGGCAAGCGGCGCGAGGGTGTGGCTTCCCCACGGTCTTTACCGTTACGGGAAACTCAAAAACGTGATCACCCAGATGGAGCTGGAAAGGCAATTCATCAAGGGTCCGCGTGAGATCAAAGCGGCTGTCTTTATTCAGTGCGTCGGTGCCAGGAATCATGAGCGTCCTTATTGCGCGACTATGTGCTGTCCGTCAAGCCTGAAAAACGCAGTGAGAATTAGGGAAGAAAATCCCAATGCAAGGGTGTTCATTCTCCATCGCGATATCATGACGCCCGGGAACGTCCTAGAGGCCTATTACAGAAATGCCCTTGCCAAGGGGGTGCAGTTTATCCGCTTCGAAGAGACGAACCCTCCCGAAATGATGGGAACGGAACATGTGGAGGGCGTGGAGGTGTTCGATAGCATCAGTGGGATGAAGAGGAGACTCGATTGCGATTTTGTCGTCTTGAGTACGCCCCTTATTCCCAATGACGATAACATAAAGCTTGCCGGAATGCTCGGTCTGCAAATTGACCGCTACGGCTTCTTCTCGGAAATCTACCCTCTGCATCCCCTGGAAACAAGGATGGACGGCGTTTTCATCTGCGGCTCTGCTAGGTGGCCCGTGTCATCGGATAATGCAATAGTACAGGGAGAGGGGGCCGCCGCTAAGGCCTCTGCGCTTTTGGGAAGCAAAGCAGTCTCTGCCCTGTCCCTGAGCCGTGTTCCCGGAGAGAAATTCGGCCATGCATCTGTGAATGCCGATAATTGCACAGGCTGCGGCAACTGTGTAGCTGTCTGTCCCTTTGCTGCGTGCCGTCTTCAAAAGATGGGGAGGAAATCAATCAGCAGGGTCAATAAGCTCCGGTGTAAGGCCTGCGGCAACTGCGTATCCGTCTGCCCCAACGGGACAGTCCAATTGCCGGAGCGCGATTACCGGGCCGTGGCAGCGATGATTAAGAAGGCCTTCGGCGAAGAGATGTTTTTATGAAAATCCTAATTTTTGCATGCAAGTGGTGCGGTCTCATCGGCGCCGATGGCGCGGGTAAGAAGAAGATACAACTTCCGTCGCAGTTCAGGGTGATTCCGGTGGAGTGCGCCGCGCTCGTCGAGCCTGATGCAGTAATCAGGGCGTTTGCATCCGGAATAACGGGGGTGGCGGTCTTGGGATGCCATTTGGGAGGGTGCCGGTTTAACGATGCGAACCATGCGGCCATCAAAAGGCTGGAGCTCTTGAAGACACTGTTGGACGCAACCGGGATCGATGGCAATAGACTGTTGATAAGCTTTGGAACCGCCCATGAGGATTACCAGTACTCAGAGGTCGTCAAGACATTCTTTGAAGAATTAGGGGAGATGCCGTCCACAGCCTCATGGACGAGTTGAGAGGATTGAAAAAAAGGCAAACTGATCCTCTTATTATGTACACCCCCTTTTTCAAAGGGGGTTTGGGGATTTATTCGGTTATTTAAAATCCCTCCGTATCCCTCTCTTATAAAGGGGGAGGCACAAAGAGAAAGATATTTTTTCACCCCCTTTTGTAAAGGGGGAAATATCGAGAAAGATGTTTTTATTTATCTCCCGTTTCGTGAAGGGGGCGATGTGACGAGACGATGCCCAAAAAAGTAAAAGACATAGCGAGGACCATCTTAACGGAAAAGCAGGCAGACGGAATCCTCGGTCTGATAAAGGGCGAATGGGATATTGTCCAGCCCCACATCTTCGAAAGTCCGGGAGAGGTGGATGCCCTTGTCATCGAACCCAAATGGCTGCTCGCAAAGATGGCGATGGCTGTCTTGCGGTCTTCAAGGGAAGGATACAGCCTAGCGGTCGTTGTGCGGGGCTGCGATGAAAGGGCGCTGACAGAACTTGTAAAGAGAAACCAGATTGAAAAGGAACAGCTCCTCACCATCGGCATAGCCTGCACGGAAGAGCAGGCGTCAGCCTGCATCTGCGACCGCCCATACCCGCAAAAGCTCGATTGCGGTGATGCTGTAGCCGGTGTCGACCCGTTTACGGTTGAGAGTGTAAAGGAACTGCTTGCCGGTGACGGCCCGGCGAGAATGGAAAAATGGGCGAACATTCTTAAGAGATGCATCAAGTGTTACGGATGCAGGAATTCGTGCCCCATCTGTGTCTGCATACCCTGCAAACTGGAAGACCAGGTCTGGGTCGAGACCGGCGTCATACCTGCGGAGGTGCTGTCATACCACCTGATCCGGGCGTTTCATCTGTCGGACACCTGTGTGGCCTGTGGGGCGTGTCAGGAGGCCTGTCCGGTAAATATTCCGCTTCTTGCCCTGCAGCTATCCATGCGGGAGATGCTTCGTGAGACCTATGGCTACGAGGCCGGGCTTGATCCGGAAAGGAAATCTCCGATCCTGTACGATCTATGCAAGGAGCCTGCAGCGGGGCAGGAGCTGCCGGACTGGGTGAACAGCTTGAGAAAAGACGATGAGTCCTAATTTTATCAAAACAATATGTCCCTATTGCGGAGTCGGCTGCGGCTTGGTTCTGAAGGTCGAGGACGGCAAAGTTGTCGGTACGTACCCAGACAGGGAGCACCCTGTCAGCCGCGGTACCCTTTGCATCAAGGGCTGGTCTGCGCATGAATTCATTCATCACCGGGAGCGGTTGAAAAAGCCTCTCGTAAGAAAGGGAGCCGCGTTTGAGGAAATCTCATGGGATGATGCTATAGCGCTGGCGGCGGAGAAACTAAAAGCGGCAGCCGAGAGATACGGCGGTGATGCCGTAGGTGGGCTGTCTTCCGCCAAGTGCACTAATGAGGAGAATTACCTTTTTCAGAAGATGATCCGCATGGCCTTCAAGACGGATAATGTGGATCACTGCGCGCGTCTGTGCCACGCTCCCACGGCTGTGGGTATGGGCCAGACGACGGGGAGCGGCGCCATGACAAATTCCATCTCCGATCTGGCAGGGGCAGAGTGCATCCTGATTATCGGTTCCAATGCGGCGGAGAGCCACCCGATCATCATGGGTGAAATATATAAGGCTGTGGACCACGGCGCAGCGGTGATCGTCGTAGACCCCCGGAAGACGGCGGTTGCCGAGAACGCGCGGATCCATCTGAGGATCAATCCGGGTACGGATATTCCCCTCCTTACCGGCATGATGAGGTGCATTATCGATGCGGGACTTCATAACGAGAAATTCATCAACGATAGGATGGAAGGTTTCTACGAATTAAAGGAATTCCTCGAGTCCTGGCCGGTGGAGCGGGCCGCGAAAGAATGCGGCATAGATGAAGGAGAGATTAGAAGAATTGCGGAGATGTACGCGAAGGCAAAGGATGCGGCCATCGTCTACTGCATGGGAATTACACAGCACGCCTGCGGAACTGCGAATGTCCATGCCGTCTGTGACCTTGCCATGCTCTGCGGCCAGATCGGCAAAACATTTTCTGGCGTCTATCCGCTCCGCGGGCAGAACAATGTTCAGGGCGCTTGCGACATGGGGGCGCTGCCGAATGTCTACCCGGGATACCAGAGCGTCAGCGCACCGGCCGTCAAAGAAAAATTTGAGAAGGCCTGGGGAAGGGAGCTGTCCGGCAAACCCGGCCTGACCGTAACGGAGATGATCAGCTGTGCCGGGAAAGATATCCGTGCGCTTTACATCATGGCGGAGAACCCCGCGCTGAGTGATCCCGATGTCAACCACGTGCTGGAAGCTCTCACGAAGCTGGACTTCTTGATCGTCCAGGATATCTTTTTTACAGAGACTGCGAAATTCGCCCACCTGGTTTTGCCGGCGGTTTGCTTTGCCGAAAAGACGGGGACGTATACGAACACGGAAAGAAGATTCCAGCTATTGAGGAAGGCGGTAGAACCTCCCGGCGAGGCAAAGGGAGACTTCGAGATTATCTGTCTTCTTGCCAACGCCCTTGGGCTCGATTTCCCATACAAGCATCCGGGTGAGGTCATGGAGGAAATCACCCAACTTGTGCCCGACTATGGCGGCATTCGCTTTGACAGGCTGGAGAAGGCAGGCTTGCAGTGGCCATGTCCGGATCCGAAACATGAAGGAACAAGATTTCTTCACGAGGGCCAATTTACACGGGGCAGGGGGCTCTTCATCGTCCCGGCATACACGCCGCCCTTTGAAAAGCCAGACGAGGAGTATTCCTACTGGCTCAATACCGGAAGGATGTTTTCCCACTATCACACCGGCACGATGACGCGCCGGTCCCCGTTTCTCAACAGGGAGATGGCAGGGCCTTATGTGGAGATACACCCCGAAGATGCAATGAAAGAAGATATCAGAGAAGGAGACAGGATCAGGATAACCAGCAGGCGGGGCAGTATTGTCACTGCGGCCAGAATTACGGAGAGGGTTGCGAGGGGCTCTGTTTTTGCTCCCTTTCACTTTACGGAAGCGCGTGCCAACATCCTCACGAACCCCGTTATCGACCCCATCTCCAAGATACCGGAGTTCAAGGCGTGTGCTGCAAAGATAGAAAAGGAACCGCATGAAAAACAGGAAAGATAAGATCGCCGAGGCTAAGCGCGTATCCGGCGCCGATTCCTGCGTTGAGTGCGGGCGTTGCGTTGCGGCTTGTCCCATGGCCGAGATGTATGCGAATTTTTCCATCGAGATGTCGCCGCGGGGCATCATAAAAAAAACGCTCGTGGGCGACCCTGTAGTTGAGGACAAACACATCTGGTATTGCACGGAGTGCAATGCCGGTACTGATACGTGCCCGCAGAAAGTTAGCTGCAGGGATCTGATCAAAAAACTCAGGGAGGCAGCGGTAGATGAGAACCTCCTGGAAAATGCGAAGACCTGCAAATGTTGCGGCAGGGTTTTTGTGGCGATTCCCGTGGAAGAATTCGTCTTCGCCAAGTTAAAGGATGAACCCGCGAATGTGTTTGGGGTGCTTGATATATGTCCGCCATGCCGGCGGGAGATTTACCTTCTGAGAAATGCGTAAATGACAAAGCAACAAACTGCAGAGAAGCCAATGACTGAGCAGGATTTTTCTCTCAACCTTGAGGACCTGCGACCCCGCCCCGCAGAGAAGAAGCATCTTTCCGAGTACTTCATGCCGCCGCGCCATTCCTTTATTATTTTTCATCCAGACAAGTGCACGGGCTGCGGCGCCTGCGAGATGATCTGCTCCACGAGAAACACAGGAAAAGTCGCCCCTGTCTCCGCCAGCGTGAAGGTCATCAGAGACGAAAAGGAGGGCAAGAACTTCTCCATACTCTGCCAGCATTGCCGTAAGCCCCTCTGTCTCCCCGCCTGTCCCACAAGGGCCATCGAAAAGGGCGATGACGGCATCGTGCGTATAGACAAACTCTTCTGCACCCAGTGCGGAATCTGTGCCATGGCATGCCCGGCGGCGGCTCCCATCAAAGACCCGTGCAGTCAGGAAATACACAAATGCGACCTCTGCGAAGGCGATCCTCTCTGCGTCAAACACTGCCCTGAGAATGCGCTCACTTTCACCCGAGGAAAGGCTCTCCGCTGGATAAAGGGACTGCGCTGGACTTCTCAGTTCATATCTTTTCTGCTCTTGGTCGTGGTCTTCATCGGCACGTTCTGCTACTTCAGAACGGGAAGCATTAGTTTCGCCTGTCCTACGGGGACCCTTCAGAATATCGCTTCGTCGGGAACTATTGTGCTTGTCGGTGTTTCATCGACCCTGGCCCTCCTCATTCTCACAGTTCTTGCGGGAAGACTTTTCTGCGGATGGGTCTGCCCCTTCGGTTTTGTCCTCGATCTCGTCGACAAGGTCACTCCCAAAAAAATCGGCTGGCCATCGTTTCTCAAGAGCCGGATGACAAAGTACGGTGTATTGACCGGCGCCGTCGGAGGGAGCTATGCCCTCGGTTTCCAGGTCTTCTGCACCGTCTGCCCCATCGGGACACTCTGCCGTTCCTACGGGGTGCAGTCCTTTTTCAAGAGCGCCGAACTCGCCATCGTGCCCGCCCTGGCAAGCCTTGAGATCGCACAGAGAAGATCATGGTGCAGATATTTCTGCCCTGTAGGGGCTGTACTCGGGCTTACGGCATTATTGCGTATGATAAAAATAATCATCGGGGCAAAGAAATGCAAGAAATTCTCCTGTATTCAGTGTGCAGAAGTTTGTCCCGTAGGGATTATCGACGCGGACAAATTGCGGGAAGGGTTATCACCGAAAATTCCCATGACTGAGTGTATCATGTGTATGAGGTGCATTGATCGATGCCCCTATGATGCGGCGAAGATCCGCTTTCGCTGGCAGAAGGCGGCGCCGGGAGAAGGCAGGACATGAATTCCTTCCAGCCATTTTACAATAGGAAGATCGGCGTTGTCGATCTTTCTGCCTCAAAGGCTGAGGTCATTCCCTTAGTTCAGAAGCAGGTGAGCAGGCATATTGGCGGGGCGGCCATGAATAGCGCTATCCTCGAAGGATATCAGGATGACGCTCTGGTTTTCGGTACCGGCCCTTTGACGGGAAGTTTCGCCCCCGCCTCGTCTCTTATGATCGCCTCGTTTGCGTCTCTCGTTTTCAACAGCATCTGCCACGTTCCATTTATGCTCCGCACCGGACCGGATATGAAATTTTCCGGCATTGATTATCTCGTGGTGAAAGGAACTGCGCCGGAACGATCCATTCTCCATGTAAATCACGGAAAGATTCGGACACTCCCCGCCGGGAATCTTCAGCATATGCACATTCCCGAAGCGATCAGAGAATTGAAAAAAGCGTCTCCTCTTTTTCAGTCTGTCATTATAACAGGACCGGCGGCTGACCGCGGTATTCCCTTCGCGTCCGTCTCGATCGGCACAAATGGCAGTCTCGACAAAGCGGGTCTCGCTTCCCTGATGGCCGCGAAGAACCTCAAGGGGATAATGCTAGGCGGCACGGAAGGCCTTCCCTTCAACAGGGATAATCCGCAACAGGGGAAGGAACTCGAAAAAATAATCTCCACGGATAAGAATTTCAAACACAGGGGATTCTACTCCGTCCTGAAAAAATTGGAAGGCGGGGAAGAAGCTGGCAAATTTCTAAAGGCAAGCGGAGAAAAGGACATGGCCTGCTATCACTGCCCTTCTCCCTGCATGACTCATGTAAGATACTCTTGGCATGATCCAAGAAAGAAGGAAATGCAAAATTCCAAGGAGGGTCTGTTGCTTCTGGATCATACGGGGTATGCAGCTCTTGCCGAAAAGGTGGGAAAGAATATCCTGCCGGTATTACGGGCCTGCCTGCACTATGGCCTTGATCCCGCCGCCGTTGCAGAGAAACTCTCTGAAGGCGGTACAATGCTGGAATACCTAAATGCTATAGATAAAATCATCTCTGACAATCCTCCTCAGACGACAGACGTTTCCCAAAGACAATGCCTTTTTGGAGGAGGCCTCCCTCCAATCCTGACTGGCGATGTGTTGGAAAAGAAGGTTGCCATCGCCATGATTCTTGGCGTCTGTCCCATATTTCTCCTGCGGTTCGCGCAAATCACCGACGCCACTCTCCTCTCCTTCATCTCTACAAGCGAAGAAGACTTGACGACTCTGCAAGAGGGCCTTTCCTCCGCAATCTCTTCTCTCTGACCTTTCTTGTCATTTCGGTGAGCCGAAACTCCCAGCGTCGCGACGGAGCAGCAAAAAATTCTTTTGAAGGGTCAAACATTAAATCAAGACAACACTTGCTCATATTAACTCTGAATCTATGCTGAGCATCGATGATTAATGATAGAAACGTTGCATGACCAACTGCTTCCTGACCGCGAATCATGCTTTACCTGAGACCCAATAATCTCAAATAACCCGGAAGCAATTACGTCGCTGTTGAGGTCATACGATAGACACTTAACGTCTTCTCCATCATTTTATCGATACCGAACACCGAGTGGGCGTATAGATAAGCTTTCTCTTTTATCGGCCCTGTGTGATTGTTCAATACGCTAAGGATCATCTCAGAGAGACTTCCGGCATCCTCGGAGTAGAATAGAAAGCCGGTTTCACCATCCGATATGCTTTCCACATCGCCACCTTTATTGCTCGCCACAACAAGCGTCTTCATGGCAAAGGCCTGATGGATGACTTGGGACCGAGGTTCCCAGGGAGAGGAATTTACAATCACATCACTTGCCGCAATCACTTTTTCAACGTCTTTCCGAAAACCGGTCAGAATAACCTTATCCGGGTGACGAAGTGCTGCGATTTCCTCTTTGATTTTTTCGAAAAATTCCGGTTTCGTGGCAGAACCCACAATAAGAAAACGAACATCCGGCCAGGCGCTGGCAACGCGATCGACAGCACGTATCAAGTACTTCTGCCCCTTATCAGGACGGATCATGGCGATTTCGCTGATCACCTTGGTGCTCTCCGGTATGTCGAATTCCCTGCGAAGAGAGTTCCCGTCGACGTTCGGCGCGAAACGATTCAGGTCGATTCCGGTCGGTATCACAAAAACCTTATCTCGATCTACAAAACCCAACCCGACGAGTTTATCGGCTATCCCCTGCGAGACAACAATGACGTGATCGATTCCACAGCGCCATAAATACTTATGAATGAGGTCCATCTTAAAGGTCTGCACATGAAGCGTGCGCACAACGGATATCCCGAGCAGCCGAACCGTGACAGCCGTACTTATGGCAGTGGAGCTATGACAGTCGAGGAGATGGACTTTTTCGCTCTTGGCAAACCTGACCAGCTCAGAAATTGCCTGCGGATTTAGCGACCCCCTGAATGGGACGGGATGGGACGGGAGGCCTCGTTGAGTCGCTTCCTCATAGATTGCGGAATCCTCGCGGGCGAGAAGCCATGCCGAATGGCCTTTACTCAACAGCCACTGGATTTGATCCAAAATGCGCAGCTCCTGACCACCCATGTTGATCGAAGTTTCTAAGTGTGCAATCCGCAGCATCCAATCTTCTTTCGTGTTCCGTATTCTAGCTTAGGTTACTCCATGATCAATCATATTTCACAGATAGAGTATGAGCTTTAAAGGATTCAGATGCCGAAAATGCTTGCAACACCCGAGATAAATATCTTGAAGAGTATTTTCGTCATAGGTTTACGTGCTGACCTGTCTAAAAGGACTCAAGCGCCAAACGAATTATAACCCCCGGCCGTGATCAAAACCGCGTCCCTCTTCCGGCTCTTTTCCCTTTTTCGTTGTTGTCTGAGCCTTTTTCCTGTTCACGTTTCTCCTCAGTTACATCCACTTTATTGATTTTAAAAGTGCAAACATAATAATTTCGCACATCGTCGATTTGCAAAGCAAGGATCACCTGAAAGGTTTTACCTACGAAGGGTTCAGACTTCACCCTTAATTCTTCCGCGGTTCCTTTGATCTGAGCTGGCAGGAACGACGTCCTCTTCCAATAACCTTGTTGTTTATTTGATCTTCCGCCGTAGTCTTCTTCCCGCCGGAAATGATCTGCCGGATGTACGAAATCTTCAAGAGTGCCTTTCGCGGCAACGAACGTGGGAGGATGTGAATTGTTTCTATCTTCATAGCCAATGCCGGAATGTATCAATCTGTGGCTTACGCCCTTTTCATCAATAAATCTCGCTTCATCCCAAACGATACTTACTGGTCCATTCGCTTTATTATTGAGAATAAAAACAATGTCATAAGGCGTCGGAAACCATTTAATTCTCAGCATCTCATCTTCAACATAAAATCTTGAAATTCCCTCCTCAGTTACTGCTTCAATTCTTTGCTCTCCATATATCTTTTTAGCCCCAATGGACTTTTCCACGGAGATCAAAGACATGTCATAAGTTGCATTGGCGATGGTGTATGTTTTTTGAGATGAATCGGAGGGAGATTTCGTTCGATACGACGGCTCACAGCTTATTAAGGCCAAAACGGTTAAGAGAGGGAGTAGATGACATAGATTTTTTCTCATATGACATGTCCATTTCGTACGAAGAATATCTTTTTTGTCAACCACTATTGAGTTTTCTCTTGTGTGCTCATCTTATAGGACACGATCACGCTTTGATCGGACATAGATGCGCCCACAGACAGTACGAGGGCAAGCACGATCTCCTTCTGCCCGTCATTGTCTATGTCCTTCAATTGGTAGTCTGCCACGTAG
>JBEKOL010000036.1:0-34093 GCA_049521775.1 Syntrophales bacterium | reverse complement strand
TAAGTCCGCCGCTCGTCTTCTGTCTCGTGTGAAATGCTTCGTGCTCTGCTAACACCAATTCTCCCAAGACAGAAAAGCGGACAATTCATTTGCTACAAAACCGGACAAATCTATTTGTTGCTAACAAGAAAATGATTCCCTGTATTTGCGTCGGCACATCGGGATGGAATTACGGTCACTGGAAGGATATCTTTCTTGTTTATTCAATTGAAGTATTTTTATGAATATGCAAGATATCAACAGCTTATTTTTTGTTCGTATAGAATCCGGCTGCCTTCCTTGTAACATTCAAAATGCCATCCCTGAAAAAGACACAAAGTTACAATCAATAATGCTTATTATGTGACCAGAATCTTGTTGACATTCAAAGAGTTTTACCTTAATTTTTGAGACAGGTAAATCGCAGGAGGTTTTTGTGAAAACTATCCTCGCCACTTTTTTGACTGTTTTGTTACTCTTTCCCGTTTTAGCCATTGGGGAAATTCAGACAATCACCCATACCGTTAAACAACCATTCGGCGGCAGTCAGTCGCCTGATGACGCTCGGATTGCTGCTGTAGCCAAGGCGAAACGGGAGGCTCTCGAAATGGCGGGGACCTATATTGAGAGCCTCACTGTGGTGAAAAATAGCCAAGTCGATAAAGACGAAATTCTTGCCTTGGCTGCTGGTGTCTTGAAGGCGGAGGTTGTCTCCCAGGAGAATTATCACACAAAAGATGCCTTTGGCATTGAAGTCGTTGTCAAGGTGGTTGTGGATATGTCCATTCTGGAAGAGAGAGTCAAGAAACTTTTACAAGACAGAACCCATCTGACACAACTCAAGGATACTCAAAAGAGAGAAAAAGAACTGCTCCAAAGAGTTGCCCAACTCGAAGAGGAAAACCGGAAACTGACAGCAGAAAAGCAAAGCACAAAAAAATTGGAGAAACAATTCCAGCAGGCCTCCCAAGGACTGACAGCAGTGGAGTGGTTTTATAAAACATACGCATTATGGGATGGGAAAAAGATGACCGATCCCAAGAAGGCTATTCAGTATATGAACGAGGCGATTCGCCTGGAACCGGCTGATGCCGCTGCTTACAACAACCGGGGGATTGCTTATGACAATCTCGGCCAGTATCAGCGGGCCATCGAGGACTACAACGAGGCCATCCGCCTGAAACCGGATTATGCCGCTGCTTATAACAACCGGTGGTTTGCTTATATGAATTTCGGCCAGTATCAGCGGGCTATCGAGGACTACAACGAGGCCATCCGCCTGAAACCGGATCATGCCATTACATATTTCTTTAGAGGGAATGCTTACGGCAATCTCGGCCAGTATCAGCGAGCCATCGAGGACTACAACGAGGCCATCCGCCTGAAACCGGATTATGCCGCTGCTTACAACAACCGGGGGATTGCTTATTACGATCTCGGCCAGTATCAGCGGGCTATCGAGGACTACAACGAGGCCATCCGCCTGAAACCGGATGATGCCGATGTTTACAACAACCGGGGGTTTGCTTATAAGAATCTCGGCCAGTATCAGCGGGCCATCGAGGACTACAACGAGGCCATCCGCCTGAAACCGGATGATGCCGATGTTTACAACAACCGAGGGTTTGCTTATTTGATGCAGGGGAATAGTTGTCTCGGATGCAGCGACTATCAGAAAGCTTGTGAATTAGGGGAATGCGAGGGATATAAATTTATTAAGAATAAGGGAGTTTGCCATTGATTTAATTCTGTAACATTAGATACTTGTCTAAATCTAACATTTGTTTTGTAAATCTTCAAGATGTTTCATTCATAACCTTACTGCTTTTTAGGTGAATGAAACAGTAAACCTCCGTAACTAATTTACCGTACTGTTAATTTCTTAAACTTATTCATCTGTGCAATCTTCCAATTGTAAATCAACAGCACACATCTTACGTGTTGTTTGACCTGGGCTACAGAAACACGCGACTCCAACGCCTACGCCTTCAATTTCGTCCGTGGCGAGCCGCACTGGCCTCCCCAGTATGCTTACGGCAGTATGCGGGCGCTCCCGGTGCGTTCTGGCAAATAGGTCATTTGGTTCTTTGATCATTTTCTTTTCCCGGGTACAGGGCGAAGCCCTGTTCCCTACAAGATGGTACTCTTGTTTTTTGCTGAGCATGCGTTATGGCCCAATATGAGCATCTTCGCTTGTAAGAAACAATCAGCGGAGTGCGGTACGAACACTCGCTTTCAAATCGAAATAACCACAGATCAGATTCTTCTTGACAAGTAGAACATTCATTCCATTATAGAATGGTTTGATTTTCTCGAAGTTTGGAACGTTCCCATCTATTTTCGCCCAGCATACAACAGGTGCATATGTGTGCGTATGGCGCACATCGCGTGCTATATATGCACATATGCTGGAACCTATGATTCTGGTGTATCCATATCACATTTGAGACTTTTGATCGTGTGACAATCGCACGATTTTAGAATTACGGATGGCACTGATTCATTATTCTGCTGTAATATTAATCAATGGAATTCGCATTAAAAATATTTGTAATTAATTGTACTTATAGATAATTCTATACATTGCAATTCTCTGATAAAGCCTTTACAGACTGTCGGCCTCAGGTTGGCATTCGTTTTGCAAAACAGTTAATCCAGAGTGAAGAAACCTCTGCAGACTGGAAGAAACCTTTAGGAGTAATCTATAAGATTAATGAAAGGTAAGTCTCAGGGGTTTCTCCGTATTTATAATACTTTTATAGAAGAAAAAAATGGTAAAGGAGGGTAAAGAACCTAACTCGGAGAAGTGTCATCAGGAAGAGTTGATGGAGTCAGAATTTGGGTTCGTATATGAGTTTTTCATATCGGAAAAAAGCAACGGTACAGAAAAGATGACAGCGAGAGAACAACCCCAGGGGAAGAAAGAAAGCGAATTAAGGTTCGGCGATCAAAGCGCAACATTTTTTCTTCCTGATTTTTTTGTGGACGAGACGTAGCTCTGCTTGTAAATTTTTGAGATCGATGGATGGTTTCCCTTCCCTCCTTTGCCATCCATCGACCCCCTTTCCAGAGATTCTGAGAGGGGGGTCAGCATTCTTGATCCCTTTCAGTCTATATAGCGAGCGGGTGGATGGTTCCTTCTTCCCTCCTTTTACCATCCACCCTTTTTTTAATGAATCATATACGTTGAACGGAATAGATTATTTCATTCTGATCTTTACCCAAAAAAATGGACACTCTTTCAAGTTTAAATCAATAATACCTCAGAAAAAAACAACCCCACACTTTGTGTAAGTCAGTCAAAGCTCAATCAACAGATTATCAACTCAAAAGTACGCATGAGCTGGATGGATGCTATCGATATGATTCTTGCCAGATCTTTAATTCTCTGCTGCTCATAGCGTTTCGCTTGAATCCCTGACCCCTTGAATCATGAAGATGCTAACAGCGCTCCCGAAGATGATGCAAATTGATCCATGACAATCTCTTAATCCGTCCATTTTTTAACTTTAGGTCTTTTATTCCTCACTTAAACTTTTCCGGTATCAGGTTCTTTCCATTTCCCCGTATCAAAATCCAGGAGTTCTGCGGGCCGGAACAACCCCTTGTAACGCATGGCGCTGATCTCATTTATGCAATACCCCAGGTAGTAATACTTAAGACCTCTCTCGCGGGCCCACTCAATCTCCTTCATGATGGAAAAAGTTCCGGGAGAGAAGGAACTGAACCGTGGTTCAAAAGAGAAGTAGATCGTTGAGAGGGATTCTTCTCCCAGATCAAGGAATCCGTTCCCCGCAAGCTTGCCGTCTATAAACAATGCAGAGACGAGAAGCCGTGTCGGAGACACAAAAAACTCGTTGAAGTATCCGTCCAAATCACAGGGAGGTTTATGATAGCGGATACGCAGAAATCTGTTGTAGAGTGAAACGCTTTTCTTGATATACTTAACTGCAAACTCCGCAGGCTCGAACATCTTGAATTCGGTATCTGTGTTTATTCTAAGGAGGCGACGCTGACTCTTTGAAGGTTTGAACATTCCCACAGGCACGCGGATGGGAAGACAGCGCCGGCAATCGCTGCAGCTGTTGCGATAGAAATACGACGAGACATGGCGCCAGCCCCGCGCGAGAAATTCATCGGTCTGCCGGGGAGAAAGATTTGCATTCCACAAAAAGGCCTCTTCCACAGGGGCCGTGATTTCTGGAAAATATGTGCATGGCCTGTGAGTGATACTGCTCAGATCTCTAAGGAAGTCACGTTTCCTTTTCATCGCTTTTTACTTTGCTTGAGAGCACTGCCGCTCATACTCGCGAAGATTCCAGCGGATCCTGCCTTCGACTGTATTTGCCGACGGCATTAATGTCATTGATGATCCCTAATCTGTGTCTCCACCATAGCACTCCAGGGAAGATTAAACCAACTTCTCCAATTCCAGCTTCGGCTCCAGGATTTCATTGGCCCTTTGAAGGTTTTCAAACGAAGAATATACGGCAATGACCGCTGTATCCGCTACCCTCGCGAAATAACGGGAAGCGGCTTCCAGCAGCAGTTCCGGTGTAATGTCAAGTATCATTTGCCTGAATTTCAGGCGGTCGCTATCTGTGAGACCCGTGAAGTCGCGGATCATTGCGATGTATCCTTTGCTCGAAGGATCCATGGGTTTGTCGAGAGAACCTATCGTTCCGATAATGGTCTTCTCCATCTCCTCCCTGGAAATCTTGTTTTGCGAGATGAATTCCTCTGCCTTGCGGTAAACATTCAGGGTATTGATTATGTTGGGGTCCCTGTATGAGAGCAAGGCGAAGGTGCCGCTCATCGGATCATATAGCGACATGCCTCCATAGGCCCCCCCCTGAACCCTGATATGCTTGTACAGATACCCACTCGACAATTGCCGGGCCAAAACAAACATGGGGGCGGAAAGGGGATCGGTGTATGCAGGCGCCGAAAAGACCTTTGCCACATACGATACCTGAGCGAGAATGGCAATGCCCGTATGAACCATAAAGGAACACGGGATACTCGGTTTTCCTGTACTGCCGTCTCCGGATAAACGCCTGACGAAATCGGCCACACTTTCTCTCAAAAGAGAAAGCCCTTCTGCGTCTGCAGTTAAATTAATGTGCAGCCTTCCTTTTCTGAAAATCATATGCTGCAGAAAAGTCAGCTTGTCGAGAAGTTCCTTTTTTCTTTCGTTGAATTTATCGGCGATGAGGTTGACAAACTTAAGCTGTGTTCTACCGTGCCACTGTTCGTCCCTGTATGCCGCTATGGATATAGCTTGGCCTGCTGACCTCCGTGCAAAAGTATGGCCCGAAGGAATAACAGAAGCATGAAGATCATTCTTCCTTTCTGCAATCAGTTCACGCATCCGGGTTTCATTCGACATATCCCCTGCTATGAGTATGTCGGAGATTATGCCGACTGTGTCTGCGATATTTCTGTGAAGGGCCTTGACCCGAAAAATCAGCCTTTGCCAGTTATTCCTACCATCCATTGTCATGCCCGCAGACAGATGATAACCGATTCCCCCCGTCTTCAATACAATGCGCTTTGCCATTTCTTCATAGTCCAGGCCTGCTGCGCCCATATTGGCAATCAATTTTGCCAGGAGGGGAAGATAGGATTGAAGGTCTTCCGGTACATCGGACACATCAAAAGCCAGATCGAGGTAGGCGATGCCATTCGCAAAGAGGTCATGCATCATGACCGGGACATTTTCAATTTCCGACTTTGTCGTGGGAATCGTTTCAATCGAACGCGATATGTCTCTGATGCTGAGTCTCGGCAGCGCCTCCGCAGCCGCAGGAGAGTCCGGCTCAGCCTGGAATTTTTTCAAGGCGTGGGCATCCCTCCGGATATTCTCCAATTCGTCGCCGGAAAGTGATGCCTTAAGCAGAGCCATCTTTTTTTTGAAGGCCTCCTCCTGCTCCGCCTGGTAAGTCTTACTCGGTTCCATGACGGAGAGCAAGCGGTGAGGATTGTCAAGAAACCATTTGCGGATAATCTCCTGAAAAAGCTCCGGGGTCGCATCCCATTTCTTGCGAATGTTTTCGATGGCGCGGGGAAAATTCAATCCTGCCAGAGGATCACCGTCATACAGCCAGGTGTGGTAGACCCTTCCCATGAGTATGATCCCGTAAGGATGTGCGCTGCGCACAATCTCCTTACCGTTGAATTCAACCTGGTGGAGAGTGCCTTCGATGAGGGTACGATCAAAGCCGGACTTGGCAATATCTTTCAGCGTATCGATGATCAATGCCTCGATGCGCTGCGTTTTATCCGGATCTGTGCCTCGCAGCCCTACGATAAATGCAATCTGCTTGAGATCGGGCTCTATTCCCGTGAGGGGGGACAGGTCTTCACCGAGCCCTGAATCGATGAGGGCCTTGCGCAGAGGACCGGCAGCGCTTCCAACCAGCATGCCCGAAATTATCTGAAGGAGAAGTGCTGTTTCATACTCGATGTTTTCCGCCATCATCCATGCAATGTTGACGGCCGTTTTCCTTCTTGGGTCGTCTTCTTTAGCGATAGGATAGGAGCCGTGGATGGACGCCGGCTCTTGCCATCTTGATTGACTCGTGATGGTCGAGTCTACCTCCACACGATCAAAGCCTGCAAGCATCTCTTCCAGAAAAGCGAGATGGTCTGCCGTTGAAATGTCGCCATAGAGGAGGAAGCGTGCATTTGTCGGCGAGTAGTAGGCGCGATGGAATGCCTTGAATTGCTCATATGTGAGAAGCGGTATCTCATCGGGGTCTCCTCCTGAATCGAAGGAATAAGGTGTATCGGGATAGAGATGCTGCTGGATAGCCTTGTACATCAGGGCCTCAGGAGAGGAATAAGCGCCCTTCATTTCATTGAAGACTATCCCCGAGATGACAAGTTCGCTTGTTGCGTCTTCCGCATTGTAAAATTCCAGGTGGTGCCCCTCCTGACAGAATGTCTCCCTCAATAGACGGGGTCTTAGCACCAGATCCGTATATACGCGGGCAAGATTGAAGAAATCGGCCCTCACCTGGCTCGCTACGGGATAGATGGTCTTATCCGGATATGTGAAGGCATTGATGAAAGTCTGTAGCGTTCCCCTGTGGAGTTCATTGAAAACATCCCTCAGCGGATATCGCTGTGAACCGGCAAGCACAGAGTGTTCAAGAATATGTGGCACGCCCGTTGAATTTTCCGGCGGTGTGCGAAAACCCACGGCATAAAGATTCTCGCGGTCATCGCAGTGAAGGTGAAGAACTTTCGCGCCCGTTATTGAATGCTCCAGTTCATACGCGGTTATCCGTATTTCCGGGATCTCTAGAACGCGAAGGACACGGAATCCATAAAGCAGAGCTCCTGCGGCAAGTGTCGGGACCGGACAACTATTGGATACTGTCATCTCGTCGCTCCCGGACACTGGTCCATTTGTCCCCGGCTGATACTCGCCAGATATGATTTGGCCATGTAACCATTCCCCCTGATTGTATGTGATATTGCCCCAGGTGCGGATTTAGTCTGTTTCAATCATTTTCTTGAAAGAGTAAACCGTCTGGAAAAAGACAGGTCTGATGAGTTAAATATACCAGAGTCAGTACGGGCAATGAAAGACAATTTTTGCGGAGACGCGAGAGCGGAGGCGGGATAGAGGAGATGTTCCTGATCCAGGACAAAAAAATTAAGCCCCTCTATCCGGTAGCAGAGGGGCTTGGGCGAGGATCACAGATCGTGAAAAGATCTTTTATGTTTTCCGCATAGGGAGGATGATCTCAGACATCCTTTCGCTTCAACCAGGCATCCTGATATAACCTGCCGATACAGGCGAATATGGCCAGGAAGAACAAGCCTAACATGAAGTTGGGAGACGTGCCTAGAAGCTCGTCCAGCTTGTGTCCCACATAGAGGAAGAGGAATGAGGCAATCACGATGACAAACCCCCAGGAACTCAGCATGAAAATCGCGCTGTACATCTTGCGTTCTTGGTGTGTCTTGTGCGTCATTAACATGGCCTTAACCTCCTTTCCCTCTAGATCGATAACCATACTGCCCTAAACGCCGGGTTCGTTAATTTCCTTAGCTTACCAAAGTCTTTATGGCATTGAAAACCGGCGCCGTGAACAGGGCGATAAGAACGGTATACATCGTGAACACTCCCATCAGTTCGCCCGTATATATCTTCTGATACTTTTGTTTCAGAGAGATGATTGTCATCCCGCCAACAATCAGACATCCAAGCTGAAAATACGGGAACTCGCTCACACTGGCTGTCGCATACTCGGCGAAACCGAATGTTGCCGTCATCAGCACCACAAATACCGCTAGGCCTAATGTCTTAACTGTCTTTTTCATGATCTGTTTCCTCCTTTGTTTCTAATTTGTTTTGCCTTATACAAATGAAATATCCGTGCCAACTTCATATGTTTCTGCATAAAAAACTATAACACCTTGATTATACGATGCTCTTGCTCCTTGAGAAGAATTCACAGCTGGTCTTTAGAAGCTTGAAACAGGAGGATTATTTAAAGAAATATTAAACAGTATTGAATGAATTGTGCAAAAGGAGTGGAGAATCCCGGCGCTCATCTCCGGCAGTTGTGTCCGGGAATTCCGGGTGGGGGGAACAGCTGTTAGCGGCTTTTGTATGGCATTATTTATCTTTTTCAAAAAGAATCGGTAAAGCTCTTCCGGCATTCTCCCGGATAGTTTTGTCATACAAAAATGACATTTCATTAGATTCAGGGTTGATCTCTATGCAGTAGGCCCCGCTCTCCTTCGCAATTTTTGGGAAACCCGCTGCAGGCCAGACCACACCGGACGTGCCGACGCTGATAAAAAGGTCACATCGTCTGACCATTAAACTGGCTTCGCTGATGACATCCTGATTCAGCATGTCGCCAAACCACACAATATCGGGGCGGAGCCAAGTACTGCATTGGTCACACTTGCAGCTCTTGAATGTTTCTCCGATATCCTCGAATATTCCATGAGAGGGGCAGCGCACGCGCCAGAGACTGCCGTGCAACTCTGTGACGTTTCGGTTTCCCGCCCGCTGGTGCATTCCGTCGATATTTTGGGTTACGACCCTCACCTGGGGATACGTCTTTTCCAGCTCTGCTATAACATAGTGCCCTAAATGCGGCTGGCACGCCAATACGGATTGTCTCCTCAATTCATGAAACTTAAGAACCTTCCGCGGGTCCCTGTCAAATGCCTCCTGGCAGGCATATTCCTCCCAGTTGTACTGGCTCCAGATACCGCCTCTGCCGCGATAAGTGGGGACACCGCTTTCCGCGGACATCCCCGCACCGGTAAAAAAAACGATGCTTTTATATTTGTCGGAGAGACTCATTATCTCAACCTCTAAGCAACCATTGGTGAACGAGTGCTCCCACCAGCCATGTACCGAAGCTTACGCACAGCACAACACCGATGGGATAGTGTTTCATAAACGAGATATAGGCGGCTACAAAAAATAGAATGCTCGGTATTATTCCCCATAGGGCAGCCCTGGTAAAATCTTCCATCAGTTTGAAATTTCCCAGATTGTCTGAATAGATCCAGACCAGAATGATGACGCTGACAATGGGCATCGTTGCGATGAGGCCGCTGAGCGAGGGAAAGCTCCTGCCGATCTGTGTACAGACAACGATTATGACAACGCTAATTAATATCTTTATAAGAAATTCCATACCCTCTCCTATTAGAAAGATGAGACGCCTGCTTTGTATTCCGATTTCAGAAGGTAGTCTGAAGTTATTTATTTGTCTGACTCTCTAAATGCAGCATTCGGATTTATCAAAGGATCGTGAGCGCACGCAAAGCAGTAATAAGCGGGCCAGACACATCCGCAACCGGAACCTATCAATTCGAAGCAGGCGCACTTTTCACACAGAGATACAGAGCAACCCGGGCACTGTGCAAAAACTCTTGCCTTTACGCAGACTCCACAGAGAACTTCGTCTTCCATAATATTTCTTACCCGAATGATTAGGAATCAGCGTACGTAAGCCGTTTTATCCTTTACGCCCTTTCGGGGCGTCGGCGAAGAAACATTGACAGGTTTGCCGAGGCATATAAGTGCAAGGGGTTCCTTTGCCTGATCGATTTTCAAAATCTCCCTTATAGATGCTTTCTCAAAGAGGGTAAACCAGAGGGCCCCCAGTCCCATGGCATGGGCCGCAAGAAGCATGTTCTGGATTGCAGCCGCACATCCGTGCTGGTAAGCAAGCCCTCCTCCTTCCAGAAACATGTCCGCCCCGGTCTTCTGCGGATCCCCGATGACGGCTATGATGACCGGCGCCTCATCGATAAAGCCGATCTTATAGCGGTCAACCCACTTCCACCCGCTTTTTTCAAACAGAATTTTTCGGCATTTTTCAGATTCAGTGAATATGTTCTTCTTGATCTCATCATTCGTAACAACGATAAATTCCCATGGCTGATTATTCGCTGCGGACGGCGCCCACGTGCCCGCCTCCAGAATCTTCTCAAGCACGTCATCACTTACCGGATCAGACATGAAATCCCGGCAGCTTCGCCTTTCCTTTATGGCAGTGAAAATGTCCATACTTTTCCCCCTTATGAAAAAGATTATATTTACAGTTAAGTATAATGCAGCCCTATTTCGTCGGAACCCGGCTTATGTCATCGGGATTCTTACCTGTTGTGCAATTGCATACAACCTTTCGAAACATCGTATAGCTTTATCTTACGTAAAAACAAGGAAAAAGTAAAATTACCGAAATATGAATATAAGTTTCAACCTGCTATTTTACGACCCTTTAACTACCATTGTATCTTGTGCCTCATCCATTAAAAGAGATATAAATATCATATGAAGAAAGGGGCATCTATGAAAAAGTCATTCGGCGCAAAAACATTAATATATCCGACGCCTGTATGGGTCATAGGGACGTACGATAAGGCAGGGAAGACCAATGCCATGACCATAGCCTGGGGAGGGGTTTGCAGTTCTAGCCCGCCATTCATCGCTGTTTCAATAAGAAAAGCGACGTATACCCATGGCAATATTTTGGAACGCAAGGCATTCACGGTGAACGTGCCTTCTTCTGAACAGGCCAAGATAGCCGATTATCTCGGAATGGTTTCGGGGAGAACGGTGGATAAATTTGCCGCCGCAGAGCTTACGGCCGTAAAGGGTGACAAAGTGGACGCTCCTTATATACAGGAATTTCCCTTGATCATGGAGTGTAAGCTGTTGAACGCCAGTGAAATCGGCATCCACACGCATTTCATAGGCGAGATCATGGATGTAAAAGCCGAAGATTCCGTCCTTGGGGAAAACGGTCTGCCGGATATCCTAAAAGTAAGGCCGATACTGTTTGGCCCGGAGATACAATCCTACTATGGCGTCGGAAAACATCTGGGACAGGCTTTCACAATCGGAAAAGAGATCTGATGAGAAGAATTAATATATTCATTGTCGGGGCTCGCCGTACTGAGCGGGTTTTGATAAACTAAAATTGACAGAATGCCACGCCTTACAAGCAGGGTGATTTACTGAGAGGGTATATCAGATAGTCTATGGATATCTTAGAAAAAACCCGAAGTCGTGAGTTGTCATCCTCTCCTTTTCGCCTTATCGGGTTAAGGGTCCCATGTTTCCCCTCCTTTCCCGGGGACCCATGCTATAATTTAAATGAGAATCGTCGTATGACAGATACGAGGGAAGTAATAAATCAAATAATCTCAGAAGGGATATGAAATGGAATTAAGAGCTGCAATAGAAGGAAGGCGGAGCATAAGAAAATTCAAAGTAAAAGAGATTCCCGGGAAGACAATCCGCGACATACTGGAAACGGCACGCTGGGCTCCGTCCTGGGGCAACACGCAGCTGTGGGAATTTTATGTGCTGACGGGAAAAAGGCTTGACGAATTCAGAGAGGCAAATCACCGATCATTCATCGATGGTCAGACATTCCCTCTCGATGTTCCCATGCACGAAGTCTGGCCTGAGCGCCTGAAAGAAAGATATGCGGAAATTGGGAAAATAATGCTGACAGCCATGAATGTCAAACGTGATGACAAGGATGCCCGAAACAGGCTGTATGAAGATATGACTCTGCTATTCGGTGCGCCATGCCTGATTGTCGCCTGTATTCCCAGAGATATCCTTGTTGAATACGCTATGCTTGACGTAGGCCTCATTCTGCAGACCATATGCCTTCTTGCCTATGACAAGGGTATTGGAACCTGCATCATGGCCATGTCTATCCGCAACCCGGGCCTCTTGCGCAAAATTCTATCCATTCCGGCAGATCGAAAAATCGTCATGGGGGTAGCCATGGGATATCCGGATGAAAACTATCCCCTCAATAACTTTGAAAGGAAAAGGGCGGATATAAGCGAATACGTCAAGTGGGTTGACTAAATGGCTCAGTGGCATTTCATGCCCGAACTTTTTTGAGTAGCCATGCCATGTTCTGCCCAAGACTCTTCATGGTCTGAATACCTTCTTCATCCTTCAAGACTTCGCCAGGATCCCTTCCTATGGCTATATTCCAATAGCTCGAACCCGGGATTATCATCTGCATATAATGCAAAAACAGCATGATGGAGTTAAATGCGGGGATTGCGCCTGCTCTGCGGACGGCAACGACGCCGGCCCCGACCTTATATTTGAACATGTAGTCATTTGCACGTGCAACAAAACCGCACCTTTCGATAAACGCCCTCGTGCCGGACGTGACATCGGCGAAATAGGTCGGCGACCCCAGGATGATTCCGTCCGCCTGCAGCATCTTCTCGATAATGTCATTAAGCATATCCTTGTCAACAGAGCACCGGCGGTTCTTATTCTTGAAACACTTATAGCAGGCAATACACCCCTGAATCGGGTTTCCTGCAAGCTGTATCAATTCCGTCTCAATCCCTTCTTTTTTCAACTCATCGAAAACCAAGTTGATTATAATTGCCGTATTGCCGTCTTTGCGGGCGCTTCCGTTCAACGCTACTACTTTCATCGTGATCCTCCTTCGTTTAAGATGCATCGTACATATGTATAGCCTTTTTTAGACAGTTTTTCAAAAAAACACAAGTGGCAAATCTATGACATGAACCCCAGGACAAGCCCTGAATCTGTTTTCTCGAGCACGCAGCATGGATCTTTCTCATCCTGAAATTTGCTTCTTTCGATTCTTCTTTTTTGTGCTATATACTAACTAAGAATTGATTGGGAAATTTACCCGGATGCTTATTTGGCTTATTCACAGCGGCAATTCTCTTTAAAGTAATCTTCGAAGATATTGACGATTTCATTGAATGTCTTAAGTACTGGCTTCAAGGTGACTTCAGTTCCTCTCTTCGCGGTGAACGTGAAGAGTGTCGATGGGACACCCCGAAGCTCATCGTCTGGATAGTATTATCAGCGGGCGGCGCTTGTGCATATTACCAACTTCCAAAATGGTTTCCAAAGTTTTTGACACAGTCATTCTGCAAGAGACATTATCTTTTGGCTGGTACAAATAGTAGGCAGATTAAGATAATTGCTGTAGACCTGAATTCGAAATCGTCACTACCGCAAATACTTCATCTTTACTTTTCGTCGGTGAAGCAAATAATCCACTTCTTCCTCGAGGCATGACTTCTTTACTCAGCACACCCGTGTAGCATCTCCCATCGGAAATAAATAAGCATGATCTGTATAATAGAAGGTGGTTCTCTTTTCATTTGTCCCGTCAAAAAATTCTACTTCTTGCGGCCGTACATGGCATAATTTGTGCGGGAGCCTCTAAGAGACACAAGAATCAGCGATTATATTATAACCAGTTGAAGTTATTATAATCATCGTTGCCCATATTTTGTGCAATCCGGTAGGAATACAGATCAGATAAGCAACCGCAAGAATTGTCAACATAGTTATCAACAGCATTATCAACAGCCTTGGGGATTGCGGTTAACAACTTCCGATTATCCTTGATCTTTTCTTTATAAAGGATTTCCTTAAAATCGCCTAAGGTTTTTTGAAGCCAAAAATAAGAGAATGTCCTATATAATTTCATCATCCTAAATTGTATGAAAAGCGCGTTTAAAAATTATAAGGCAAGAGAATAATGTGACGATCACCCCCGAGAAAGTTGCTAGCATCTTCAGGATTCCAAGGGGCAATGGTCTGGAAGCTGCATTGATTTGTGTGAGAATAAACAGCTTGTGGACGCGACAGCGCATTTTATGCAAAAATCCCGTGTGCAAATCAAGAAGTAATTTTGTCTGCAAGGACTGAGATCATGCACAAACCCCTCCGCATACTGATCTTGGAAGACAGGCCGAGCGACGCCGAGCTGATGGAATTTGAGCTCAAAGAGGCAGGATTCACCTTTATCTCAAAACGGGTCATGACGGAAGATGCTTTTCTGCGGGAACTCAAAGAATTTTGTCCCGACCTCATCCTTTCCGATTACGACCTTCCTCAGTATACCGGTTTCTTGGCCCTTGCCGAGGCGAAATCAAAATGTCCCGACATCCCTTTTATCTTGGTGACCGGCGCCATCGGTGAAGACCGGGCAATTGAAATCCTAACCCATGGGGCAAAAGATTACGTCATGAAGAGCCGGCTTCACCGTCTTGTGCCAGCCGTTCAGAGAGCTCTCGCGGAAGCGGAAGAACACAAGGCGCGCAAGCAGGCGGAAGAGCACCTCCATCAAGCCCACCGAACTCTGGAAAAGCAGGTTGAAAAGAGGACTGCCGAACTGCAAGCAGAAATAGCGGAGCGGAAAAAAATGGAGGAGTCCCTGCGGGAGAGTGAGCAACGCTACCGCGAACTCGTCGAATCTTCGCCGGACGCCGTGGTCGTGCAACGTAACGGACGATTCCTCTTTGTCAATCCCGCGGCGCTGAAATTATGCGGGGCGGAATCCATCGAACAACTCCAGAAGAAGACCGTCCTTGACATGATTCATCCGGATGACCGTGCAGCTATCGCCATGAGCATGAAACAGGGACAGGATGGACATAGTCTGCCGCTCACGGAAACCCGATTGGTGCGCCTAGATGGACAGGTAGTTCCGGTCGAAGCCGTCGGGGGTACGGTATACTACCAGGGAAAGCGCGCCATCCAGACCATCATTCGTGACGTTACCGAGCGCAGGCTGGTGGACGAGAAGTTGCGAGAGAGCGAGGAAAGATTCAAGGTTATCACATCGAGTACTCCTGACCATCTTCTTGTACAAGACCGTGAACTGCGGTATTCATTAGTGGTAAATCCCCAACTGGGACTGACGGAACAGGATATGATCGGAAAAACTGACTATGATATTTTATCAAAAGATGATGCAGACAAGCTCACAAAAATCAAAAAGCATGTGTTGGAGACTGGTAGCTCTGTGCGCCTGGAGATGCCCTTAATTTCCCTGGAAGGGAAGCAACAATTTTTCGATGGGTCTTATATTCCAACATTCAACACTGAAGGCAAGATCAATGGTCTGATCGGGTATTTTAGAAATGTAACGGAGCGCAAGCGGACAGAGGAGAGGATCGCCAAGCTGACCCGCCTCTATGCCGCGCTCAGCCGTGTCAACGAGACAATCATCCGGGCCCGGGATGTGGAGTCACTGTACCATGAGGTTTGCCGGATTGTGTCTGAAGAGGGTGCTTTCCCGCTGGTCTGGATCGGGCAAGTGAGTAGAGAGCAGGTTGTTCCGATGGCCTGGTATGGACCGGCCAGCGACTATGTGAAAAAGATCAAAGTGGAAACCAAAGGTGAGCTAGGCCAGGGCCCGACGGGCACCAGCATCCGGGAGAACCGGGCGGTGATTAACGATGACTTTGAGACCAATCCTGCCGCGTCGCCCTGGCGCGAACCGGCCGGTCGTTACGGGTTCCGCGCCTCCGCTGCCTTCCCTTTGCGCCGCCAGGGGAGAGCCACCGCCTCACTCACCCTTTACGCCCTTGAGCCAGGTGTCTTCGATACAGAGCAGGTAGGCTTGCTTGAATCGCTTAGCGCCGATATTTCGTACGCCCTTGATACCCTTGACCATGAGCAGCTCCGCGTCCGGGCGGAAGACGCACTTCGCGAATCAGAGCAACGATTATCCCAAATCATTGATTTCGCGCCTGACGCAACATTTGCCATCAACAAAGAAGGAGAGGTCATCGCATGGAACCGGGCTATTGAAGAGATGACTGGGGTTCAATCCTCTGATATATTGGGAAAGGGCAATTACGAATATTCTCTGCCGCTTTATGGAGAGCGGCGACCCATGCTAATTGACCTCGCATTCAGTTCTGAAGATGAAATCAAGAATAAATACCATTTTGTCAAAAAGAAAGAGAACATTCTGATAGCCGAGGCTGACGCAAAACCAAGGGGATCAATTCGAGTGCTCTGGGGGAAAGCGAGCCTTCTGCACGATAATGAGGGAAATATCACCGGTGCTATCGAGTCTATTCGTGACATCACCGAGCGCAAGCAGGCCGAAGAGGAGCTGAAAAGACGCACAGCACAGCTTGAAGAACTAAACAAAGAACTGGAGAGTTTCAGTTATTCCGTTTCACATGACCTGCGGGCGCCACTCCGCGCCATCGACGGATATGCGCGTATGATCCTCAAAAAACAGGGTAATAAATTCGACAAAGATACGCTGAGCAAATTTAATGTAATAAGAAACAGCACTCAGATGATGGGCCAGCTCATTGATGATCTCTTGGCCTTCTCACGCCTGGGAAGACAACATATGTCTATTACCAAGCTGGACATAAATGCCATTGTCAGGGATGCATGGAAAGAACTGCAGGTCATCAACCCGGACAGGAGCATGCGTCTTACAGTCAAGAATACTCCCGCGGGCTACGGGGACAGGGCTCTCATCAAACAGGTTTGTATCAACCTTCTCTCCAACGCCGTCAAATTCACAAAACACAGGGATGATGCCCACATTGAAGTCGGTGGTCGTACAGACGGAGACGAGAACGTGTACTTTGTTAGAGATAATGGCGTTGGCTTCGACATGGCTTATTACGATAAACTCTTCGGCGTTTTTCAGCGTCTTCACAGCTCCGAAGATTTCGAGGGCACCGGCGTCGGCCTGGCAACTGTCCAGCGCATCATACACAGGCATGGCGGCAGAGTATGGGCGGAAGGCAAGGTGGACTATGGTGCGTGCTTCTATTTTTCACTGCAGACGGAAAGATAGAAGATATATAAAAGCTGCAACATTTCCGGTTTAGCTGCCTTGTACATATCAGGATTTCTTTTTTTTCTTCTCTTCGTACATCAATTTGTCCGCATGCGCAATAAGCTCGTCTATCGACGTGGGCTTCTCGGGATCATAGTATGCGCAGCCGACACTGACTGAAATCCTGAATTTCCGGTTTTCCTTGTTGTTGAGCGCTTCAAGCTGGTTGTGCAACCGGTTTGTAAGGATTTCAGGATTTAATTTACTTGTGTCAATAGCGAGTACGGCGAATTCATCCCCTCCCATGCGCGCGATGATGTCTGACGATCTGAAGGCGTCTTTGAGTACGGTAGCCACTTCAATCAGTGCGTTATCCCCTTCTTTATGGCCCATTTTATCATTGATCCATTTCATTCCATCCAGATCGGCAAAAAAGAGCTGCATTCCTTTTTTCGTCCTGTTTGATAATTTTGACTGGTGTTCGGCAAGGGTCAAGAAGCCCCTTCTGTTGTGCAATCCCGTAAGTTGATCCGTCATGGAGAGGGCCATTATCTCTTCTTCCATGTGCTTGCGATCGCTGATGTCGAACAGCGAACCATGAATATAAATAGACTTGCCGGCATCGTCACGAACATTCTGGATCAGCTCGTGAACCCAGCGCGATTGACCATCTTTGCATACGATGCGGTATTCTCTCTCTGTCGAATAGCTCGGAATTGATCGGATATTCTCCTTGCTTTCGTGGATCTTCAGGAAGTCTTCGGGGTGAATGATCTGGTCCCATGCCGGATTCTCGGCAACAAACTCTTCCGCCGTATAACCCGTTATCTCCTCAACGGCGCCGTGAAAGAAGATGGGCACAAAATCGATCGTCCGCCGAAAGGCAATGCCACGGAACTTCTGCAGGAATGAACGGTAGCGCTCTTCGGACTCCCCAAGAGCCTGTTCCGCCCGCTTGCGTTCCATGATCTCTTTTTCCAGGGTCGTTGCGTGTTTTTTCAGATCTTCCATATGCAGCTTGATCCTCGAGTGGAGCTGGGCATTTTCCAGGGCAAAGCCTATTTCTCTGATCATGATGGATAGTATTTGCTCATCGTTTGTATCAAAAGGCTTATTAGTTTCTCTGGAGGCAAGGTTCAATACAGCCGCAACCTCATCTCTGATAAAAATCGGCATGCTCAAAAATGACGGCGATCCGTACTCCGGATAGTCTTTCCGGATCACTCTCGGATCGTTCTCGGCATCCTTCACAAGAAGAGCCCTTTTCTCTGTCAGGACATACTTTGCCGGGGAGTCCGCTATATTAATGCGATAATTTTTGAGATCTTTACCCAGGCCTTTCATTCCCACAATGCGGAACTGCTGCGACGCCGCATCAACTATATAAACAGAACCTATTTGAGCCCCCGTCAACGCCACGGACTTGTCCAAAAGCAGGCCCAGCATCTCGTCGATATCCAATATCTTGCTCGCAATTTCTGTAAGTTCCTTAATTGAAACCAGTTCAAAAGTCTTCTGGCTGAGCTCTTCCGTCGTATGCTCAAACTTCTCCATCAATCTGTTGAAGGCGACGGATATATCCCTCAATTCCGCCACATCGTTTCTTATCTCCATGGAAACTGCATCACCAGACGCGGCCTTTTTCATGGACATAGCAACGTCGAAGAACCTGTTGAAAACCTGACGGAGGATTATCAATCCGGCACATACAACGACGAGGATCACGGCGATTATAATAACGTGTACAAAATTCAGCGAGATGTCACTTTGATAAATGATAAATAAAAGGACCATGAAAGGCAGGGCAAAAATTAGGAATTCTATGATCGATAGGCTGTATCTTAACTCCCGTCCTTCCATACTACCCATGATGCGTAATGCCATGGCAATTCTCCCAGTAGATCATGAATGAATGTTGTTTGATGCTTAACAGAACCGATAATTGAACAGTCTGCCGGCCTTCTGTTCCACGAAATGTACTGTGGAAGGTACCTCAAGTTGAAGTTACATTCAAGGAGATTGTCCACCCCGATCCGTCTTTCCTGCCTGCGCCCTCTCCTCTGCTAATATCTTGTTTTTGCATCTGAGCATTTTTCATGTGCAGGAGATAGTCTCTGCCATAGGAAGGCTTAGACATTGCACCGAAGGAAAATCAGACCGTTACTGCACGAAGGGCAATTCTGGAATGCTCTCCCCTGCATGGTGTTCCCGGCATGAACCGATGACGCCTCTTGTAGTTTGTTGGTATCTGATGTATAAATATATTCCATTTTCAAAGTAGCGCTCACAAAGGAAAATGATCTTCGGCAAGGACAAGGGTATTTTTTCGTAACAATTCATACATGGCGAAATTCTCAAGGAGAGCAAGATGAGAAGATTGATGCAGCTACTTGTCATATTATTATGTGCCTTTGTATGGTTTGGTCAAGAGGCTTTTGCGGAACCAACCGTAGTTGTTTCCGAGGGCAAATATGTGATGGGCGACCTCGACTCCAAGAAGGACGCCAAGGCCCTTGCCCTCATAGAAGCAAAAAGACTGGCGCTCGAGCAGGCCGGCACTTATATCGCCAGCTCCACTGAAGTAAAAAATTTCCAGTTGTCCAAAGATCAGATAAATACTCTGGCCTCCGGTATCATGTCCGTGGAAGTTCTGAAGGAAGACTGCAAGATGTCAGGAGAAAACATGGTGGTCACTATCCAGATCCGGGCAACTATCGACACTTCCAACCTCAAAGACAAGATATCAAAGATGCAGGAAGGCGAGAACACGGAGAATTATAAGGAGATTCAAGGCCAGTTGGCGACTTTGCTGAAGGAGCTTTCGGAATTGAAGGCACAAAGGCAGAAGGAAGCTGCGGCAGGGGCTAAAGAACCTCCCACGACGGAGATTAAGGAAAAGCACGAGAATATTGTCAAGAGAATGTCGGCGCTGGAATATGTGGAGAAAGGTAATGGAGCCCTCGCCACTCAGCGCTGGGAAGATGCCCTCGACGCATTCAATCAGGCCATTATACTTAATGCCGACCTTGTCGATGCCGATGCGGGGAAGTCCTTTGCACTCTATATGCTAAGAAGGCCGGGGGAAGCCCTTACGGCAGTGGATATGGGATTAGAGATAGATCCTCTATCCGCGAGAAGTCTCGGCACTAAGGCGCTGATTTTAAAGGACCGACCAGATCAGGTTGATGTCGCGTTGGGTCTTATCAATAAAGCAATTCATATCAAACCTAACGGTCCCAGGTTGTATCGTATCAGAGGGGAAGTTTATTTAAGAATGCAAAAACCCCGCCTGGCCCAAGCAGATTTTGTAACCGCCTGCAAGCTGGGGGCTAAAGAAGCCTGCCGAAGGGCGGAAATGTTAGCAGATAAGGTTGGTCCCAAGAGGCAGTTCGAACGAAGATAGAATGCAAAAGGTGCGCTGAAGGATGAATATCACCGAGGCGATGCGCAAGAAACTGCTCGGCTTTCAGAGGAATGAAATCACCGAGCATCATATCTATAGTAAACTCGCCGAAAAGATCAAATCACCTGAAAACCGGGAGATACTGGAAAACATAGCCGATGACGAACTGCGGCATTATCGAAAGTGGCAGGAATATACACAGCATGATGTGGAACCTGACAGATTAAAAATCTGGAAATATTATTTAATCAGCCGTGTCTTCGGATTCACATTTGGCCTGAAACTGATGGAGAAAGGCGAAAAGCGCGCGCAGGACAATTACGGCCATCTTCGGGAGACAATTCCGGAAGCCGACGCCATCGCGCAAAATGAGAGCGAGCACGAGACTGTCCTATTAGGACTTCTCGATGAAGAGAGGCTGCGCTATACGGGATCCATGGTGTTGGGTTTGAACGATGCACTCATGGAGATGACGGGTGTGCTCGCCGGTCTCACCTTAGCCTTGCAGGACACGAGGCTGATAGCCCTGACTGGTTCGATCACAGGCACTGCAGCGGCCCTCTCTATGGGAGCCTCGGAGTACCTCGCCACGAAGACTGAAAAGACCCTCAAGAACCCGTTGCGAGCATCGTTCTATACCATTGGCGCTTATTTGGTCACCATCGTGCTTCTGATCACACCCTATCTGGTCTTTGAGAACTATTATCTCTGTTTGATGTGCGCACTCGTCGGAGCCGTCTTGATCATAGCGCTTTTTACCTGCTACATTTCGGTCACGAAGGAAATACCTTTCAAAAGGCATTTTTTCGAGATGGCGGGACTGAGTTTTGTTGTAGCCGCGCTCAGTTTCCTGATCGGCTATGCCATGCGCGCTTTTCTCGGTGTTAACGCCTGAGAGCCGTTTGGACTTGCATCCTGTTTCTTTCTTTTTATTCCAAATTATCTTTGGGTTTTCTCGGCACATTTACTTCAGGCGATAAGATCAAATGGGGTGGGACTTCCTGCGCTCCGAGGATCTGAACAAGTTCATCCAGTGCGGAGGCTATATCCATGAGCCTGTGAGTAGGCAGCACTTCCAGACCGGCAGCCAGAAGACCCTGAGCCACCTCAGGTGCCCTCGCAACCAGCGCTTTTCCCTCCGGCGTAAGATTGACATCGACTATCCGCCGGTCTTCGCGCGTCCGTACCCGTGAGACAAGACCTTTCTCTTCCAGACGGTTCAGTATGCCCACAACGGTTGCCGGATGGAGATACATCTTATGGGCCAGCTCAGATACCTGAACGGGGGAGGATTCGGCAATCATCTTGATGGCCCAGAGCTGCGGACCCGTAATGCCCGTCTGTTTCTTCGCCTTCTTGGACTGCTCGTTAATGACCTGGTAAACCCTTCTCAGATTATCAAAAATGTCAGAAATAGCCTTCTGCTTTTTTCGCACGTTCATACTCCTCACTGATAAATCGCGTATAATTTCTGTGCTGATCGTTACTATACAAATTATTTTTATAAAAAACAATTGACTTTCTTCTAAAAAATAATTAAAAAAGGCTATTATTGAGTAAAATCATAGAAAGGAGTATTTCGTATGAAGAAACGAAACGCACTTTATGGGCTAATGGTATTTATTATGGGCCTCATGCTGATTTTTACCGGCGCATGCACGAAGTCGGCGACTGTGAAGGACGTCGGAGCCGAGCAGCAGACATCTGCTCAGAAGGATTCAGCAGCCGGCGTTCAGGGCGCCGAAGGTCAGAAATCTATGTCACAGGGCCAAAAAGTCGCGCCTGAGAGTGGAGCCATGACAGGTGAAAGTAAGGCACAGGCGAAGGGCAAGGCAAAAGCCTGCAAACTGGAGACTTACGTTGTCAAAAAGGGCGACTGCCTGTGGGCGATAGCTAAGAAGAAGAAAATTTACAATGATCCCTTCCTCTGGCCAGTCATTTATGAGGCTAACAAGGGAAAGATCAAGAAAGCAAATCTGATCTACCCCGGCCAGAAACTGAAGATTCCCCGCAGCGGCATAACCATAGATGCCATCAAGGATGCGAGGAAAAAAGCTGGTGCGAAGAAACCATATCTTCCGCCGGCGGCTGCGATAGTTCCAAAGAGTTAGGTGTCAACAGAAATTCATTAGTCAGAAGATTGCTCTGCCTTCAACGCGTGTTCTTGCGCATCGCAGAGTTGTTCATACCTAAATAGATTGTCGATAAATGAATGGGGCTTAGATTCACTTACGAAACTATGCCCCATTTTTTTGGCTGCCAAATGACAATGTGTGTCTCTCTCTGATCTTTGCCTTCCCAATAATCTATTTCTATTGTATACATGTAGGAGGCGAGAAAGGAATTATAAATAATATGAGTCTCACCGATTATGGACATCGATCCATCCTCCGGGCAATAGCAAGGCGGGCAATGATTGACAAAGGATTGCTTCCTGACTTTTCCCATGAAGCAATAGCCGAGCTTGCCGGCATTAAAATGCCCGCAATAACCGATGTTGAAAATGTTCGTGACCTCAGAAATATTCTATGGGCTTCCATTGACAATGATGACACCCTCGACATTGATCAGCTCACAGCCGCACAGGCGATGCCCGGAGATGCCGTAAAGATTCTTGTCGCAGTCGCCGATGTGGACGCTATAGTCAGGAACGGTTCAGCTATCGACGATCATGCCCGCCGCAACACCACCTCCGTATATACCGCCGCCGAAACATTCCCGATGCTTCCCGAAAAGCTTTCCACCGATCTCACGTCATTGAGCTTTAGCGAGGACAGGCTGGCAATTGTCGTCGAAGTGGTGATAGACCGGGATGGGTCCTTGCTGGCCTCCGATATTTACCGGGCCCATGTATGCAATCGCGCGAAGCTCGCCTATAACAGCGTGGCGGCGTGGCTGGAAGGAATCGGAAACGCGCCTGAAGCTCTCCATTCTGTAAATGGACTCGATGAGAATTTGCGCATGCAAGACAGCACAGCACAAATTATGAAGAATTATCGCCGCCGTCAGGGAGCGCTAAGTCTCGAAACCGTCGAGGCAAGACCCGTATTTCTCGGCGACCAGATCCGCGACCTCGAAGTCGAGAAGAAGAACCGCGCCAGAACTATTATTGAAGAGTTTATGATAGCCGCAAATATTGTCGCGGCCCGCTATCTATCGTCAAAAAAATCCCCTTCTCTCCGACGCGCGGTCCGCACTCCGAAGAGGTGGGAAAGGATAGTCGAGATCGCACGGGAACACGGGTTTGAGCTTCCGCAAAAGCCGGATCCAGTAACGCTGGAAGAGTTCCTTGTGAAGGAAAAAGGAACCGATCCGCAGAGGTTCCCCGATCTCTCCCTCTCCATCATTAAACTCATAGGACCGGGTGAATATATTGCAGATACTCCGGGAGACACTGATGCCCCTGGACACTTTGGTCTCGCTGCCGCCGCCTACACTCATTCCACGGCTCCCAATCGCCGCTACGTGGACCTTGTCATGCAGCGTCTATTGAAGGCGGCCGTGGGAGGTACGCCTGTGCCATACAGCAGTGATGAACTTCAAGGCCTGGCCATAGACTGCACGGAGAAAGAGCATGTGGCCGACAAGGTGGAACGACAGGTATTCAAGTCGGCGGCAGCAATTCTGCTCGAGTCAAGAATCGGAGAAGAGTTCAATGCTATCGTTACCGGCGCCTCCCCGAAAGGCACATGGGTGCGCCTTGCCCATCCGCCTGTTGAAGGAAAGCTCGTGGATGGTTTTCATGGCCTCGATATAGGCCACAGAATTCGTGTGCAGCTTATTCATACGGACGTGGAGTCGGGATTCATCGACTTCAAGAAAGTGCGATGATCCGAACTGGAAAGGGACTTGCTCTCTTTCCCCTCCGGGACTTGAACCTTGTTTCTTATTGGAATGGATAGAAGCGAGGGCCGGTCCAGCCCCCTCCCCGTCAAATCCTGGCCGGCTCTGTGCCGTCTGCATCTGGGGAATTAAACCCATAAAGATTAAATATGCAGAATAGTTCTATAAGAGATTCATTTATTGTTTCAAAATGTCTTAGATGAGTCAAATCCAAAAAGACGGGAAATGTGTCGGCTCAAAAACCCCTCCTTTTGCGGCAATATTAAAATTGCCGTTACTTGGGAAAGGGCCCTTGAGTAACCTGAACCATATCACCGACACGAAGCCACTTTGAAAAAGCAGCCTGTACATCTTGAGGGGTTATCTTCAAGTATTTTCCTGCAGCGATGGCAGGCTCGTCGAGGGGCAAGTCACTAGTCGCCCTGTAAATAAGTCCCAGCGCTATGCTGTCGGCGGAGGCATCCACAAGTTGGATCTCTCGAAGTGTGAGAGATTGAGCTTTCCTGAGTTCCTCGGGTGTGACGGGTTCCTCCTGCATCTTTTTCAGATCATGTTCGATGATGGCTCGCGCTTTAGATACATTGTCAGGGTCGCAGGAATACCTTACTTCATAAAGGGATCGCGTTTTCCCAACATTCAAGGATGAAGAAACATGATAAACAAGCCCCGTCTTTTCTCTGAGATCACGGTAAAGCCAGGTTGAATAGAACGCGCCGCCGAGCACATGGTTGCCTAATTCCAAAGCATAGTAATCCGGATGAGATCTGGTCAAACCGAGTGTCTCGGCGAGAACCACCTTCGTCTGTGTCCGGCTGAGGTCCGGCACGGCGGCGGCGGACGCCTTATTTGGCGGAACCGAAGACAGTAATGTATCGGGCTTTGGTCCTTTCGCCTTCCATGATCCGAAGTATTTCCCGATTACCTTCCTGACCTCTCCGGGCACCACCTTGCCGATAAAGACGATCGTCGTCAGATCCGGGCGGAAGACTTTCTGATAATATGATTTCACATCATCCAAAGTCAGAGAAGAAAGGGTCGATGGCGTGGCCTCACGGAGGACGGCATCATTCCCGGGGAAGAGGGAAGTTCTCAATGTTCGCTTTGTCAGGTAGTCGGAGCTTTCAAGTTCGCCAGCCACTTCATCCGCCACCTGTTTCCGCAACGTTTTGAAGGCCTCTTCGGGCAAAGCAGGGTGAAGCAGATTGTCCGCAAGAAGCTCGACGCCGCGATCAAAGTGTTTGGCGAGCACCTGGAGAGAGAAATCGGTGTCCACAGATATGTCCGTCCCTATATCGTCCAGAGCTTTTTGGAAGGCCAGCCTGTCCAGTGAAGCAGTGCCGAAAGAAAATAGCGGTCCCAGCACACGATCCAACCCTTCCTTTCCTTCCGGCACCTCAAGGTGAGGATTATTTTTCACATGGCCGTATACGCTTGCCGTGTCGCTGACAGAAGCATACTGAATGATAAGTTTGAGTCCATTGGGAAGAACTGTGATCTCCGGATTCACCGTGGAAGCCGGCACGTAGAGCCTATTCAACGCCTTGTCCGCCCAACCGGGAAGTTCAACGCTCTTTGTCTCTTTCGGCGCGAAGGACTCCATTACTCCGCGCGGTCTCGCAGAGACAGGCTTACCTGCGGCTTGCGGGACGAGAATGGCTTCTACAGATTGATCAAGTTGCAGGTACTTCGTGGCCACCCTGTTGACATCGGCTACAGAAACCTTTTGGATGGCGCTTAAGGTGTCGTCCGGTGATTGCCTTCCTTCCACTGCCAGAGCCTGAGACCAGGCCATGGCAAGACCCGGGACTGAATTTTTCTGGAGTTCGGCCCTCGTCAGCCTGCTGCGTTTGGCTGCCTCAACAAGGTCAGCGGAGAATCCTTTTTTCACATCGTCCGTAAGGATCCTCCTGATCTCCTTAATCAGAGGTTGCGGATCGGTTCCCTTTGGGAAGGAAGCTGCTGCGTAGGCCAGGCCGGCCGCAGGGAAGGTGAGCAGACTGAAGTCGACGTCGATGGCTCTTCCATCAACCACCAATTCGAACAGACTTCCTCGCTGGCTGCTCAATACGTCTGCAAGCACTTCGCTTGCCGCGTAATCGCCGCTTCCGTAACCGGGCATGCGGAAAGAAATAGCCGCGAGCCCGTGCGACTGGTCCGTCCTCATCGTGAAGGATTCCGGTTCCAGGGGTCCAAGCCGTACGTCAGGATGTTTCGGAATATTCTTGCGCGGTATGGGAGCAAAATATTTCTCGACCTCCTTCAGCGCCTTCCGGGGTTCCACATGGCCTACAATCACTAAAATTGTATTGTTGGGTGCGTACCAGGCGTCGTGAAATTTTTTTAGCATGGCCCCTGTTGTCTTCTCAAAGGAAGGATCCGTTCCCAGAGGTGTGTGCGCATACGGCGTATCCTTGAACATAATTTCAACAAGCCTTGCATAAAACATATAGTCCGGATCGGACAGGTCCTGGGCTACCTCCTGTTCGATAGCCCCCCTTTCCTCCTGCCATGATTCCTCACTGTCGAGTACGCCCTTCATCCGGATTGATTCTATTTGCAGGGCTATGTCGAGATCTTCCTCCGCACAGGTAAAGGAATATTGCGTGACCGTCTGTTGCGTGTCCGCATTGAAATCTCCGCCCATTAAGGCGATGATGTCTGCAAGCTGGTCCGCTGAAAGATCCGGACTGCCCCTGAACATCATGTGCTCCTGGGCGTGGGCCATGCCGGGAAACCCTGCCGGCGCCTCGTTTGAGCCAACAAGGTAATTGACTATCGTCGTGACGACGGGGGCCTGGGTGTTTCGGACAATAACGACTCGCAATCCATTCTCCAGAGTGGCTCTTAGTATATCTACATCCCCTGTTCTTTCCTCAGCCGATGCCCAGGCCGCAGGCAACAGGGAAATCAAAACCGCTGCAAGGATCAAAATGACAAAGCGGATTACTGAGACTCGTGCATGGGCTCTTTTCACAATCGCCTCCGGCTAAAAGTATTTACGTTCTTATTTTATGCGTTGCTTACAAGCGAGTCAATACTTCTTAAGAGCGGAAGGCAAAATAGGCGAAGGGGCCGTGTTTTTACTTTGCGGGAGAAAAATAATTTATAACCGGCAATAGCCCGGACAGTCCAAGGTATTGAAGCTCTCCGCAGCAAACCGCGGGGGATCTTCGGTTCTTAAGGAACAGTACTGTTCGTCATTCGCTTGCTTACCCCGCAGCAAGCGAAGGTGTTTGCGCCCGCTACCTAATTCACCTGTCTTGGAAAACAATTCTTATAAACTCCTCATCGATTACCCGTATCATATTAAGGCATATAGCGCCTTGAAATCAGTCATTGACGCATTGCATTTATTCGCGCGTAAGCTATACTACGCTGAGGACGTAGATCGGGCGAGGTGCTGCGAAGGCGGTGTGAGAAGAAACGAGTCGGGTCTATCATTTTGCAGTACCGGGAAAAGGGGCAAATTACTGATGGAAGATATGTCTGATATCCTGCTTGTAGAAGACAATAAATACAACGTGGAGTTTATACTCGAAGCCCTGAATAAGCACAACCTAGCTCATAGGGTCAAAGTATTTCGTGACGGCGGGGAAGCCCTGAAGTATCTCTTTGCAGCCGGGGAGTATAGAGACCGTTGCTCTTTTCAACAACCGCGTCTGATCCTGCTGGACCTGGGCTTGCCAAAGGTGGACGGGCTTGAGCTTCTGCGGATGATCAGAACCAATGAGACGACAAAGATGATCCCTGTAGTGGTTTTCTCATCTTCAACCAGTGACCAGGACAGAATAGACAGCTACAGGCTGGGAGCAAACAGCTTCATCATAAAGCCCATAGGGTATGACAGATTTGTTGAAACTGTCAGCGAAATAGGTTCCTATTGGGCATTGCAAAACGCGCCTCCCTGATGATAACCGATAGAGAATAACCGAGTACTGCTTAATGATGCCTTGATGAAACATTGATACCTCAAATCACATAGTGCGTAAAACGACTTCTCGCCCTTTCTCCCCACAGTCTGAGATTTCCAGAGGTAAAACCAAGCGCCTGACCGATTGAATAGACAATCAAGGACTGCATGAGAATTTATTTGCATGGTCATATTAGAAAACACACGGTTTTATCCCATTGACATGCAGGCCGATTCCTTTTATAAGCCTCGAATCCTACTTCTTATTGCCGGGCGCTGACAATGAGCAAATTCAATCTGAAAATCCTCCTTGTCCTATCACTAGGACACCTTGTAACAGATATATACCAGAGTGCGCTTCCCACCATACTCCCCTTTCTGAAAGAAAATCTTTCCCTCTCGTACACCATGGCCGGTGTCATCCTGATGGCCGCCAACTTCACATCCTCTCTGATCCAGCCTCTTTTCGGTTTCCTCTCGGACAAACAGGAAAAGGCCTTTCTTCTGCCTCTCGGATGCCTATGCGCAGGCGCTGGCTTCTCTTTATTGTCCTTCCCTTCAAGTTATGCACTTATTCTCATGCTTGTTATTGTGAGCGGATTCGGCATTGCGTCATACCATCCCGAAGGATACAAGACCGCACATTTCTTTACGGGCGAGAAACGTGTTACCGGAATGGCCATATTTGCGGTTGGCGGAAATCTGGGATTTGCCTTAGGCCCGATAATCTCCATCTACATAATCAAGTACATGGGATTTTCTTCACTGCCTATTATTATTGTCCCATCGGTGGTTTTTGTTGCGATTATAATCTTCTATTGGCGGGACATATCCATTACCGAAATCAAACGAGATAAGGCAGCGGACGGAGAGGTTGCACACGGGCGGCGAAAGGGCGCTTACATATCTCTATCAATAGTGATCGCAATTGTGATCATGAGGTCATGGACGCAGATGGGCCTCATGAGTTACATCCCGTTTTACTACATAAACCATCTCAAGGGCGATCCACTTTATGCAGGTAAACTCGTATTTGTTCTTCTTCTCGGTGGAGTCGTCGGCACCCTGGGTGGGGCGCCTTTAGCTGACAGGTGGGGTCATAAACGCTATCTGATGCTGTCCATGTTTCTTAGCACCCTTATTCTGCCCCTGATATTCATCGTTGATGGCTACATGCTATTTGTTGTGCTTGGATTTCTCGGCACGACCTTGATTTCAACCTTTTCTGTTACCGTTGTCATGGCACAGCAGTTACTGCCGAAAAATCTCGGCGTTGCCTCCGGCCTCATGGTAGGTTTTGCTATCGGAGCAGGCGGCATCTGCGTGACGCTGCTCGGAGTCATTGCCGATCATTTCGGTGTGCCTGCCGCCCTGAAATCCATCATGATCCTTCCCTTCGCCGGATTCCTGCTCAGCACCTTCTTACGATACCCGGAAGACAGCAAGATAAGAACAATAGCCGAGTTTTGATACGATGGGCGTTGGCCTTTCTCAAGGTGATGCGGCAGAAACAAACCAAGCCTGCCTGCTATTAGCTGCTGAAACGGATAGAAGGGTATTAGAAGCTTTCCGCAGCAAGCTGCGGGGAATGCGCTCGCTACCGAATTAAAGAACTCCCCGTAACGCACCTTCTACGAATTTTGCCTTCAGGGCCTCCCCGCGCCGCCCCCATAGTTATTTACTCCTATTTTGCAGCTATTTTCTGCCTTAACACTTACTGTACTTGACAGGGGAACTGCCTTCCCCTATATTGCATGCAGTATAGATCAAGTTGATAATTGTGGACAAACCATTGGTCAGTCATCGCTACAGGTAAGCTAAATGATCCAACAGCCGTCTGATTTTTGGAGCATCCCACAGGCCGATGTGCTGGAGGGGCTTGATACCCGGCAGGAAGGCTTGGAGAGCGGCGAGGCGAGGAGGCGGCTGATCAGATACGGAGCAAATCTCCTGAAGCCGCCAAAGCGATCCGACGCGGTCGCGCTGCTGATTTCCCAATTCAAGAGCCCCATTATCCTCACTCTTATTTTTGCGGCCGGATTATCTTTCTTCCTCCAGGATCACGTGGATGCCACTATTATTCTTTTTATCGTCCTCGTGAGCGGCCTTCTGGGATTTTGGCAGGAACGAGGCGCCGCTGACGCTGTCGAAAAGCTCCTAGCAATCGTCACGATCAAGGCGACCGTTCTACGTGATGGCAGCCCCAATGACATTCCCATAGAAGATGTCGTCCCCGGGGACATCGTTATCCTAAATGCCGGGGATGCTATCCCCGCAGACTGCCTGATTCTGGAATCAAAAGATCTCTTTGTGGATGAGGCAACCCTGACGGGCGAAACGTACCCCCTCGAGAAAGACGCCAGTCAATTGCCGGCGGAAACACCTCTCAGCGGGCGCGCCAACTGCCTTTTTATGGGAACCCACGTCATCAGCGGCACGGCCAAAGCCGTTGTTGTTTTCACAGGGAAGGAAGCGGTGTTCGGCAAAATATCGGAAAGGCTGAAACTGAGACCCCAGGAAACTGAATTTGAGCATGGCGTCCGGCAATTCGGGTATTTGTTGCTCGAAGTAACGCTGGCCCTGGTTTTCGTGATTTTTGCCGTCAATGTCTATTTCCACCGGCCCGTCCTAGAATCGTTTCTTTTTTCTCTTGCTCTTGCGGTGGGGCTGACGCCTCAACTACTGCCCGCTATTATCAGTATCAATCTGGCTCATGGCGCCAAGAAGATGGCACAGCAAAAGGTCATTGTGAAGCGGCTCGCCGCCATAGAGAATTTTGGGAGCATGGATGTCCTCTGCTCCGATAAGACGGGAACCCTAACCGAGGGAACAGTACATCTCCATTCGGCATTAGATATCGCAGGCAATTCCAGTGAGCGGGTCTTTTTTCACGCCTATCTGAACGCCTTCTTTGAAAAAGGCTTCTCAAATCCTATCGATGAAGCGATTCGCTCTTACAAACAGCCGGATGTATCCACGTACGAGAAGGCAGATGAGGTGCCTTACGACTTCATCAGGAAGCGCTTGAGTATCCTGGTCGTAAAGGATGGCAGTTCTTTGATGGTCACCAAGGGCCCTCTTCCCATTGTAATTGACATCTGTTCGACGGCAGAGGCTCCGTCGGGCGATAAGGTGGATATAGCCTCGGTAAAACAGGAGATCCATCAGAAATTTGAGACGTTCAGCAATCAGGGTTTTCGCCTCTTGGGGATTGCTTATCGGGATATGGGGGCAGAGCCTCGCATCGATAAGGATTGTGAGAAGGATCTGACATTCCTCGGATATCTCGTCTTCTTCGACCCGCCAAAAGCAGGGATCGCCGAAACGATTGACCACCTCAGGCAACTTGGCGTTTCTCTGAAAATTATTTCTGGGGACAATCGCCTGGTCGCCGCCAAGGTGAGTCAGGACGTGGGAATGGCGGATGCAAGAATTGTTACAGGAAGTGAGCTCCGTGAAACAAGCAATGAAGCTCTTTTATCAAAGGTAGCAGAGACGGATATTTTCGCAGAGGTAGAGCCTAACCAGAAGGAACGGATTATCCTTGCACTCAGGAAGGCCGGGCATGTTGTGGGATATATGGGAGACGGAATCAATGACGCTTCCGCCCTCCATGCAGCGGACGTCGGCATTTCGGTGGACACCGCGGTGGACGTAGCCAAAGAATCCGCGGATATCGTCCTTATGGAAAAAAATCTGGCCGTTCTTGTGCAGGGCGTGCGTGAAGGAAGAACAACCTTTGCCAACACCTTGAAGTATGTCTTCATGGCCACGAGCGCCAATTTCGGAAACATGTTCAGCATGGCCGGCGCTTCTCTGTTTCTCACGTTTCTTCCCTTGTTGCCCAAGCAGATCCTGCTCACTAATCTGATGACAGATTTCCCGGAAATGACGATTGCCACGGACCATGTAGACCGGGAAATGGTGGATCAACCCAGGAGGTGGAATATTGCCTTTATCCGGAAATTCATGTTCACCTTCGGCCTCGTCAGTTCTGTCTTCGACTATCTTACCTTCGGGGTCTTATTATTCATCCTCCATGCCACACCCGATCAATTTAGAACGGGGTGGTTCATGGAGTCTGTTATTTCCGCATCCATCATTGTGCTGGTAATCCGCAGCCGCAGGCCTTTCTACAAGAGCGTACCCGGGAGGCTGCTCTCTGGCGCTACTCTTGTCGTTGTTCTTGCCACGCTTATCTTACCTTCAACACCTGTGGGAAAGGTCTTCGGGTTTATGCCTCTCCCTGTATCGTTTCTCATAATGATGGGTCTCATTGTGATGCTTTATATCCTGTCCGCGGAACTCGCAAAAAAGATATTTTATCAAAGGGTTAATCTTTAAGCGCCTCCGTACAGGCAAAATCAAATCCCAAGATCAGGCTAGCTAATCAGATTGGGCAGGTTACTATTTCTGTCGTAAGTTATTAAAGTCTTGACATACTACAATTTAACACTAAAAATATAAAGTAAGTTGGGATAGTGATGCGAGAATAATCTGAGGTTATATACTATGAAAAAGATTCTCATCTGCTCTATAGCATTGGCATTAGGGGGAATGCTAGTTTTTCTAGCCGGAAATGCCGGCGGTGACGATTACAGCGCAGGGCAAACGCTTTTTAAGAAAAACTGTCAGTTCTGCCACAATCTCAAGGGTGATAATAATTACCCCTCCGCCTACTATCGCCAATACAGGCCGAAGGATTTCACCGACCCCGATTCATGGAAGGGACTCGATGGGCAAAAAATCGAACAAGTTATCAAGAATGGTAAGGGCGTGATGCCGGCCATAAATCTCAAGCCTGAAGATACTAAGGCCATAATTGATTATATGACCCATGTGCTGAAACAATAGGGAAGATGACTTCTTCCCTTCGGATTGTATCATCATTTCCTTTATTGTCATTCTGTGCGAAACCAAAAATTTTTGCCATGGTATGGAGGCTGCGGCAGGGATTTCGGAGTCACTCCGTTCCTTCGATATGACACTTTTTGTCGCGGCTGGTAATAACTGCCATAGCCTTCCTTTCCCAAATTTCCCCGCACATGAATCTCGATACCGCTGTTCACGTTTGCCATGCTGATCACTGTGTTCTCCGGCCTAAGGCAACAAACAATAGTACAAAGAAAAAGATTACGCTCAGTGAAACCACGATGACGGGAGCTACAGGCAAATCCCCTTTACCCGAGGCGACAATCCCAAATGTGCTTGAGACAAGGCCGAGCAGCCACCCTGTGATCAGCACCTTAATAGGCTCCCGCGTGAAAAGCCGCCGATGAGGGCCGAAATGATCAGGACGGCGAACACCGGGCTCCTGGAGTGAGTAGACAATTGTTGGGTTTCTCTCATCGAAGAATCCGCGTCGTCTTCCGGTTGATGACCTTTCCCCCACGGAGACCTTTTAGTGATGGTGAAAAAAGACCAGAAATGGCGGCCATCGCCCTTTCAAAATCTCCTTCCGACTTTCGATATTTCTTGTTGTAGATTCCTATCAGAGAAAAACTGATAAGATAGGCAACCTTACCGGATATCGAGATAGAGGTCATTTTATAAGAGACCCATTACAAAATAATTCAAAGGAATATATCCCATTAAGAAAACTCGGGGATGTCCTTCCACGCTCCCGTCTGTATAGCGGGTTAAATTCTAGGATTGAGACTCCGTCTTTCACAAATATGACAAACTCTCGTGCATATTCATCTTCTGTAACTCCCAAGAATAATTTATGCGAACCTGTTGTCACCCTTAATTTTTTGTTGAGGATATATCTCATACCTCTACCTCCATCAGGTATTTTCATACCTTTTTCATCATACGTCGAGGTAATTTCTTCTTGTCCAT
>JBEKOL010000035.1:0-36832 GCA_049521775.1 Syntrophales bacterium | reverse complement strand
TTGAGTGTGACGGTATTCGAAAGAACGCCACTTATTCAGCTACTTACAAATTACACTCACAGACCAGAAAATACTATATTCAGTAACCAACTAAATTTATTCGATGAAACACCCGGACACTAATGATATGGCGATATAAAACGGCCTGTATTTTTAAATGTTTTTACAGGAGATTACAAGTGCATTGTTTATGGAACGGTAAAATTCAGCGGCTTCCACGATAGTGTACGCTGTTCGGTAGTATTTACAATATTATATACAGCTTACATTGACAGGCGGGACGGTCTCTCCTGCTCTGGACATCATAATAATATCTCAAAGAAAGCCGCACAGCCGGCTGAAAATTGCCGGTATCTCTGCAAGAATGCAAATGGTCAGAGTATGGTCAAAGATGTGTAATACTGTCCATTTTTTCTAAAGTATATGATCAAAAACACCGATAACCCCTCCAAGGAACTATCAATCTTTTTTGGGCTTATTGCGATAAGAAAATGCTTAAATATTTTCGGACTCTCCAGTAATGCGGCGATATTTTGTGTTTTAAAGAAGTTGATCATTTTGAGACAACAAAAAAATATTCGTTGCGTTGATAATTCATTCACGGCAGGAGCGGCATGAGATCAGGACATTCTCCTGCCAGAGGAAATATAGGATCGCAACTATAGCCGAGTTGGGGCAAGATGGATCAGCGGGACAATAAATTGCAGGCGGTACACGCGACAGAAAAACAGACTGGGGAACTGCCGAATGGGAATCTCCCTCAAATTCTGGTTGTGGATGATTCCCCGGACATTATTGAACTGCTTACAGACACCCTAATCAGACAGGGCTATCGCGTTCGCTCAGCTGCGAGTGGCTCCGAGGCGCTGAATTCAGTGGCAGCAGAAGTGCCGGACTTGATCCTGTTGGACATAAAAATGCCGGATATAGACGGTTACGAGGTATGCCATCATCTAAAATCCGACGGACAGGGCTATGGTATGCCCGTAATCTTCATAAGCAGCCTTGATGAGAGCATCGATATCGTAAAGGGCTTCCACGTAGGCGGCATTGACTACATCACCAAACCTTTTCATTTGCCGGAGGTCTTGGCCAGAATTGAAACTCATATTTCTTTGCGCCGTTTGCAAAGACAACTGGAAGAGAAGAATATTCAACTCCAGCAGGAAATCATGGATCGGGAGCGCGCTGAAGAGGAGTTGAAAAGACACAAATCTCACCTGGAAGAAACCGTTTTCCGGCGCACGGCAGACCTTAGTAGAATCAATAACGAATTGCAACATGAAGTCGCCGAGCGCGAAAAGATGGAATGCGTGTTAGAGCAGACCAATTATAAACTTCACTCCATGGTTTACGAATACGGACTGCGTCAACAGAGGCTCAACCTATTCAATCAAATGTCGGAGCGACTCCAGGGCTGCATCTCCCTTGAAGAAACGTACCCCATCATAAGCCAATTCGCTCAGAATTTATTTCCTCTCGCTGCTGGCTCCCTCTTCATACTCAACTCTCCCCGAAATTCAGTTGAGGCCGTCACATCTTGGGGCCGGGCGTTGTCCGGGGAAAAAACTTTCACTTCCGAAGACTGTTTCGCTCTTCAAAAAGGAAATATCCATACAACGGCCGATTTCAGCTCTGATTCGTGCTGCCGGCATATCTTAGGCGGCGGTAGAAAAAGCGGTTTATGCGTTCCCCTATCAGCACAGGGTGAGACCCTGGGAATGCTTCATTTGCAGCAAAGGATTTCTCCGTCAACTTCCGTCAACCCGGAATTTGAAGAACTTTCAGAGGGATTTAACGAAGATGTGCAGCAACTGGCTGTCACGGTAGTTGACTATCTTGCTCTGGCGCTCTCAAACATAAAGCTTAGAGATACGTTGAAACAACAGGCCATTCATGATCCCCTTACGGGTCTTTTCAATCGCCGCTACATGGAGGAAACCCTGATCCGGGAAATAAGTCGAGCCAAGCGTTACGAAACTCCTCTCGGAATTATTATGATTGACCTGGATCACTTCCGAAGATTCAATAATACTTTCGGCCATGAGGCGGGTGACTTAGTGCTGCGTGATCTGGGGAAATTCCTGCAAAGCAATATTCGCAAAGAAGACGTTGCCTGCCGGTATGGCGGGGAGGAATTTACCCTGATATTACCGGGGGCACCTATGGATATCACCGAAAAACGCGCCGAAACATTAAGAAATCTCGTGCGGGATTTGGAAATTTACTATAACGGCAAGCCGCTTGACAGCATCACGCTTTCCTTGGGAGTCGCCAGCTTTCCGGAGCATGGATCAACGGGAGAGGCCGTTCTCCTGGCTGCAGATGCCGCTCTTTACGCTGCAAAGCGCGCGGGGCGCAATAAGGTATCGACTGCCGACAAAGACGAGCCGGCGCGTACTGCTCAAATCTACTCTTTTGGCAATTAATTTGCCCCGTGCGTTCATTCTGATCCTTCTTCTTGACTTACAAACTTAGCCCGTCTTATAATCCTTCCCTCAAGAAACAACTGCCCTAAAACTTACATTTCAAACAGATTTTTTCATCGGAAATGACTTCGGCCGAGGTGCAAGGATGACAAGAAGTAAACTAACACCGACCTTGTCGGTGGCCTTGAAATTGCGCCAAGCCTACGGACAATGTCCTTCGCCTTGCCTGATAAGGATTGAAACGACTACTCTAAAACATTGTTCACCAACATTGTTGGTTCACTTAAGGTGTGGGGCCCCCGCCCCCACCCCCAGTACTGACTATGTTAGTGGTTTTGACAGATAAATAAATTCTCAAAATACAAGAACTGTTTTTGCCGAGGTCTGTCCAATGAATTGCAAGAAAGGCTTTATTTCCTGGTGCCTTACTTAAGTAAAAAATATCATTTTATTTTTAACCTGTTTCTCACTATACTTTACCGCTATCCCCCTGCACGCAGAAACGAAGACATTTGTCCGTGAATACACATACTAAGCAAGCGAAATAGACAGCAAGATATCATAAGGAGCGGCAGGTTTAGATAATGGACACGGGAAATGGCAGTCATGAACACTCACAAAGGAGCTGATGTATGCCCACTATGGAACTAACAAAAGAAGGAGCCGTTTATGTTCTGACTCTGACGAACGGTGCCAATGCTAATACCCTCACCGAGGGTGTGGTCGACGAGTATCATGACATATTGGATGAACTCGAAGCCTCCGCAGAAAACTCTGCCCTGATTTTGACGAGTAGCGATCCGAAATTCTGGTGTAATGGTATCAATCTGGATTGGCTCCTTAAGCAGCCGCACGATTATTTTCCGAAATTCATAGAGATTCTTGATGAATTATTTCTAAGATTATCCCTGCTCCCCATGCCTACGGTCGGGTGTCTAACCGGACACGTCTATGCAGGCGGCGCCATTCTCGCCACGACGCTGGATTTCCGCCTGATGAGGGAAGACAGGGGCTTCTTTTGCTTTCCTGAAGTGGACATCAAGATTCTCTTCAGCCCGATCATGTATGAAATCCTTCGATTGCTGCCAGACCACTACGCTCTGAATGAACTCGTGCTCACGGGGAAGCGCATAGGGGGTAAGGAGGCGCTGATGATGAAGCTTGTCTCGGCTGTGTTCCCCGAGGAAACGCTTTATGACAAGGCAATGGAGCTCGCAATGTCACTGGCTAAGAAAGATCGCAGGACATACGCCCACATTAAACGCGGTCTAAGACAAGCTCTGGTGAAATATACTCTTTGAGGATTTCCTGAGAACTCAAGAAAAGGTAAATACGGATATTGCGCGTATGTTGAGGATAAATGCCGCCAAGCAATCTCCACATTACAGTATTAGGAAGATTGCCGCGATTCTTCGTGCCTCGCAATAACGATGCGAAGCCTTTTTAAAGATCATCATTCCTTCAGGCCGTATTTTTTAAGTTTGTATCGCAGCATGCGTTCGCTGATACCGAGGATTTCAGCGGCCTTCGTCTGATGATCACCTGACTTCTCCATGGCCTCGAGAATTAATTTGCGTTCCATTTCTTCAATCGATCCCCGCAACAAGCCCTCTCCTTTTTTCCCTGCATCTTCCGGATAGATCCTTTCTTCGTCGAATGGAAGATCCTCTACGGAGATGACCGAATTTCGGGATATCACGACAGCGCGCTCGATGATATTTTCCAATTCTCTGACATTGCCCGGATAATCATATTTTAGAAGCAGGTCCCTAGCCTCACTGGTTATGCTCGTTACGTTTTTGCCATTCTCTGCAGCAAAGCGTTTCAGGAAGTGATCTATGAGCAGTGGCACGTCTTCCTTTCTCTCCCTGAGAGGGGGCATCTCCATGACAACCACGTTTAACCTGTAGAAAAGGTCTTCCCTGAATGTCCCCTCTTTGACCTTGGATTCCAGGTCGCGATTGGTTGCACTGATAATCCTCACATCAGAGTGGATGGTCTGATTGCCGCCCACCCGCTGGAACTCGCGCTCCTGCAGGAAGCGCAGTAGTTTTACCTGGACAGAGGCGGAAATATCGCCAATCTCGTCCAGGAACAGGGTCCCGCCGTCAGCCTCCTCAAATCTGCCAATTCTTCTTGCCGTTGCACCGGTGAAGGATCCTTTTTCATGACCGAACAACTCGCTTTCCAGGAGGCTTTCCGGGAGTGCACTGCAGTTTACCACACTGATCAATTTTGCTGAGCGGGGGCTGAGATTGTGGATCAACCTGGCCAGCAATTCCTTGCCCGTTCCACTTTCTCCCTTGATAAGAACAGTGGCTCGGCTCACTGCTATCCTGCTTGCCATATTGATCAGGATATCCATTTTATGGCTCTCATAAACGATCTTGTCCATGGTGACGCCCTTCTCCGAAAGTTCCTGACGGAGAATCTCATTTTCCCGGATCAGGGTGCGCCGCTCTGATACTCTATCCACATGGATAAGGAGCTCATCAAATTCAACAGGCTTGGTAATATAATCTATGGCACCTGCCTTCATGGCCTCCACTGCCGTTTCTATCGTTCCGTATGCAGTAATGATAATTACGTCGATTTCCGGATTGATTTTCTTCACCTCTTTGAGTACCTGCATGCCATCCATGCCTGGCATCTTATAATCCAGGAGGATCATATCAAAATGACCCTTCAAAATAGACTGAATGGCAGTATCCCCATTTTCAGCCTCCGTTACTGTATGTCCTTCTGTCACGAGAAAATCCCGGAGCATCTCTCGCTGAGACTGGCCATCCTCGACCACGAGTATGTTTAACTTCTTCATGCCTTAATTCCTTTAGACGGTGCCATTCTTTTCTCCCGCCCTTCCTGCAGGCAATAAAATCTCGAAGGTCGTTCCCGAACCCGGCCTGCTCAAAACACGAATTTCTCCCCCATGGCCTCGGATAATCTCATGCGCCAGGGGTAGTCCGAGACCCAAACCCTTTTCCTTCGTTGTATATTCAGGATTGAAAATGCGCTCTATCTCTTCAGGGTTCATACCGCACCCATTATCGGAAATCTTTATAATTACGCGGTCCTTTCCGCTCGAATCAACAAGTATACGGACGGTGCCCTCACCAGAAAGGGATTCCATGGCATTCTTTACGAAGTTAAAAATGGCCTGCTGCAGTTTATCCACGTCCATAGGAATGATTGAATGGTCATCTTTGAACCCGGTTTCCAAAGTGATTCCCTTTAATTTCGCCTCTTCCTGAATGACATTGACAATTTTCTGAAGAACCTCGGCGATAGGGTATTCATGCAATTCCAAACGTCGGCTCTTTGAAAATGTCAGAAACTCTTCGATAATTCCATCCAACCGTCTAATTTCATCACGAATAACACCGGCCAGTGTTTGGAACTCCTTGATCTTGTCGTCATCAGCCGGCATAAACTCCCTCTTCAGTCTCTGACTGGCCATACTTATGGCATTAAGAGGATTACGAATCTCGTGAGCAACACCCGCGGCGAGCTGCCCAAGGGCAGACAGCCTCTCGGCCTTTTCGAGCTGCCTTTCCATCTCGACAATTCCTGCCAGATGCCTGTTCTGATTGTGGTAGAGTATCCACATCGCCAAGAGCGTAATCAAGATTACAGAGGACATAAAAAAGATCATGTTACGCTTGTTCTCAGCAAGGATTTCATCTGTACCCTCGCGATCAAGACCAAGCCGCGCGACCCCTGCCACCTTGCCGAATAGGTATATGGGTGCAGCCATCTCCAGAATTTTTTTGCCGTGCGATACAATCTTCCGGCTTTCAAATTTTTTTGTGCCGGCAAGGATTTCATCAATACGCATCTTACCTTGTTCCTCTTTATCAGGCACCTGCCCCGAACTGCCCAGGATCATGTCTCGCTGATCCATGATCTTGATATAGACCAAACCCTGTCCCTGTCCCAATCTTTCCAGGGCCTTCTCTACGGATACTTTAATGCCCCAATATCGCTGCCCGTCGCGATCCAGAGCGATGATGACTGTTCCGCTCCCATCCGTGCGCCGTAATGCTACAAACCCGATCTTCTTATCCTTGCCCAGCCTTGAGAAAAGATCAATGGTGATTGCGTCCCTTCCCAATACTCTATCAGCATCTCCACCGATGAGGTCCGCATGTAAAACCCTGTTCTGGTAGACGACCTTTCCTCTTCTATCTAAGACGGCCACAAACCATAATCCCTTCTCTTCAGCAAATTCTCTTAGATATTCGTCGCTCAGGTGATCCGCCTTCCATTGATTGTCAATTTCGCGTCCCATATCCACAAGGGCAGCTGTTAGTGATTTCTGCGGCAATAAGGCCTCATCAACAGGGGGAGCAAAGGTGCCGCCGCTATCCCTCTGATATGCCTGAATCAGGGCATTCAGGTTTTCCTGGGCGAGCCTCTCAACGACCCCGATTATGGCCAGGCCCTGGCTTTCCATGAAACCCATGAGGCTCCTATCACTTCGTCGGATGTCCATGATCCCCATGATCAGAATAAGACAGATGAAAACTGTGCAGACAATCGTAACGGCGATGGGTTGCAGAAAACGCCGGCCGTAGTCGGGAGAGCGGTGCTGCCATATAACTTTATTCTGCGTTTTCATTAACTAATACTCATGCAACTCATTGTTTATATTTTTCTTTATCTCGAAATCCCCCATTTCATTTTTACAGAAGGGATGCGGTATTTCTGCTGTCCCTTACAATGCATGCCATCATATTTCATCAGCATGAAAAGTCAACGAATTCTTTCCCCTATGAAGAATTGCAGTATCGAGTGAAAAAATCCGACAATTATGTCGATTCCAAAAACAATTGACGTTCGTCTCTTAACTACTTGTTTTTCCAAGCACTATAAATATTTGTCATCATCCTGCATCGACATTTATTGCCCTTCTCTTTCCTCCGCTGGACATGCCGTTTGCCTCGAATATACTTCTATTAGCGCTGTAATATAAATAGCTTACACATATTGACCGGATCGTGGCATGACATATGCATTCTGAAAGCATAACAAAAGTTAATTATCGGTTAATAAACGGGCATGATTGGCCGGTAGTAAACTCCAAAACTAAGAAGGTAAACACCTTCACTCCTCCTGACCTTGGGGAGACATCAAGTCTCCCCTTTTTTTTTGCTTTGTTCATGCATCGGTTCCCGCAGCTTTCGCCACTTCTCAATTCTATCTTTGATGACCTTCTCGTATCCCCTCGCAGTAGGTCTGTAATAAACCTCTCCCATTAGCTCGTCTGGCAGATAGTCCTGGGGAGTATAGGCATCCTCAAAGTCATGGGCATACTGATAGCCCTTGCCATAACCAATATCTTTCATTAAACGTGTCGGGGCATTCCTTATATGGAGCGGTACGGCTAGGGTGCCGGTTTCACTTACCCTTTCTTTAACCATGCCATAAGCGACATAAAGCGAATTGCTCTTGGGAGCAGTCGCAAGGTAAACAGCGGCCTGGGCCAGGGCAAGTTCTCCTTCAGGAAGACCGATAAAATGAAATGCCTGCATGGCCGAAACCGTGATTCCCAGGGCCGCGGGATCGGCGTTGCCAATATCCTCGGAAGCGAATCTCACCATACGCCTGGCTATGTAAAGAGGGTCTTCGCCGGCTGCAAGCATGCGGCCCAACCAGTAAAGGGCGGCGTCAGGGTCGCTGCCGCGAAGGCTCTTATGAAACGCCGAGATGAGATTGTAGTGCTCCTCACCTCCCTTGTCATACTGTAAGGCCTTCTTCTGGAGGGCTTCCTCCACCACTACGCGAGTAATTTTTCTTGCGCTTATCTCCTCATTCCGCAGGAGAGACGCTGCCGCCTCGAGGCTGTTTAAGGCCATGCGGGCGTCTCCATCGGCGGACCAAATGATATGCTCAATTGCGTCCGGCTCTATCTCAAGGCTAAGGTCTCCCATGCCTTTTTCTTTGTCATGCATGGCCCGGTGAATAATAACCGCCAGTTCGCTATTGGAATAAGGCTTCAGCAGCATGACCCGCGTCCTGGACAGGAGCGGTGAAATTACTTCAAAAGAGGGATTCTCTGTGGTCGCACCAATCAGCGTAATAAGGCCTTTTTCAACATGTGGCAAGAAAGCGTCTTGCTGTGCCTTGTTGAATCTGTGGATTTCATCTACAAAGAGGATCGTCTTTTTGCGGTGGTAACGCCATTGAGATTGCGCCTCGTCAACAACAGCCCTGATCTCTTTAACGCCCGATAGAACGGCAGAGAAACTCACAAAATGGGATTTTGTTTCATGGGCAATGACGCGGGCCAGTGTGGTCTTGCCGGAGCCGGGCGGTCCCCAGAAGATCATAGAGAAAAGCCTGTCTTCTTCAATAGCGAGCCGAAGCAAACTGCCTGGGCCCAAGAGGTGTGACTGCCCTACAAATTCGTCAAGAGCCCGGGGACGCATCTTATCTGCCAGGGGACTGAGATCGATATCGGTATTCTTCTGATCAAAGAGGTCCATAATAATCACTCATCTTTGATTTGAACACGCTTTTTCGCCGCCTCGACGAGTTCGATAAGCGTTGTGATTTTGTCTTTAGGCATGTGACCGATAAAGGCATTCCATGAATCTTCGGTCATTGTTTCTCTCAGATACTGTTCAATGGGGAAAAAAGGATACCAGCAATTGATGACGCGTAGGCACGGCCGATCCCCGGCCTCCTTCCGGCAGTACGAGAATTTGACTTCACCACCAAGCCGTGAACACCTGATCTCTAATTGGTCATACTTATCCACGATATCAGCTCGCTGCATTAATAATGCCATTTCAAGCATGTCTCATAACATGTCTAAAAACAAATAAGCCGTCAAGGGGAATCTTGTTTTTCCCCTGACGGCTTAAGGGTTTATGGAAAGCTGATTTATTTATGGCTTAGGCAGTCCCTCAATGGCCTTCAATGCCCTCCGGATCTCTTCATCCGGCAACTCATAGGCTTCAAGCTTTCCCGAGAAATATGCGTCATAAGCGGCAAGATCAACAAGGCCGTGGCCGCTCCAATCGAAGAGGATGACCTTCTCCTTACCTTCTTCTTTCGCCTTCATGGCCACGTCCACCACAGCGGCGATGGCGTGATTCGTTTCCGGTGCTGGTATAAAACATTCGGTCCGGGCCCACTTCACGCCCGCATCAAAGGTCTCCATCTGATTATACGCCCTCGCCTCAACCAGCTTTTCATTGACGAGGTGGCTTACGATGGGGGCCATGCCGTGATAGCGCAATCCTCCCGCATGAATGGGCGCCGGCACAAAATCATGCCCTAACGTATGCATGGGAAGGAGCGGCGTCATTTTGGCAAGGTCACCGAAGTCATAGGCAAATGGTCCTTTGGTCATGGTCGGGCAGGATGTCGGTTCCGCGGCTATGATCTGGACTTTCTTGCCATGAATCTTATCCCTTGCGTACGGAAGGGCTATACCAGCAAAATTGCTTCCTCCACCTGCACAGCCTATCACGACATCGGGATACACGCCTATCTTTTCCATCTGCTTCTGCGCCTCCAGGCCTATGATGGTCTGGTGCAAGAGGACGTGATTCAATACGCTCCCGAGGGAATAGCGCGAGTTTTTATGGGTGACGGCATCTTCAACAGCTTCGCTGATGGCAATGCCAAGGCTGCCAGGCGAGTCCGGGTGCTCCGCCAGCACCTGCTTTCCCGCGTTTGTCATGGTACTCGGACTGGGGATGCATTCTGCTCCCCAGGTATTCATCATCATGCGCCGGTAAGGCTTCTGCTCGTAGCTGACCCTCACCATGTACACCCTGCATTCAAGATCGAATATTTTGCATGCCATGGCCAGCGCGCTTCCCCATTGCCCGGCCCCGGTTTCGGTGGCGAGCCGCTTAATTCCAAAAATCTTATTATAATAGGCTTGGGCAATGGCCGTATTCGGCTTATGGGAACCGGCAGGGCTGACGCCTTCATTCTTGTAGTATATCTTAACAGGAGCGCCGAGAAGTTTCTCAAAATTAAAGGCCCGGTATAGTGGCGTAGGCCGCCACAGGAGGTATTTCTCCAGAACAGCATCGGGAATATCGATCCAGCGTTGTTGGCTGACTTCCTGTTCTATGAGATTCATGGGAAAGACAGGCGATAGGTCGTCAGGCCCAACAGGTTTCCCCGTCCCCGGATGAAGGGGGGGCTTCATGGGAGTCGGCATGTCGGCCTGGATGTTGTACCATTGCTTCGGTATTTCGTTGTCGTTTAATACTACCTTGACCTGTTCCATATCATGTTCTCCTTTGGTATTTATTGAGAGCTTTGCCAAGCCCTGCTCTTGTTATTATTTCGTATCAATGTCAGCGGCACTCCCGCTTATACTTCGAGGTTCGACAGCAACCCTTTATGCCTTCGATACCATAAGTTGGGAAAGATTTTGTATAGCACCCTCGATGCGGGCCCGATATACTCTCTTGTTCTTCTGTCGAACTGGCACGCCTGGATGATTTGTTCCTTAATGTCCTTCTTATGCCCCACTTCATTAAATATCTTATAGGCGCAGTGAAAAAGCGGGCTGTACATATTTTTCTTTTCCAGATATTTATTAACGTTTCTTATGGTATTCGGCCCTTCCGGTGTACCATCGATCTTTTCAAGTACCTTGATATTAGTTTCAATGGGATTTCCTGTATATAATTCGTAATAAAATTTTCCGTACCGGTAATTCTTGCTCGCAACGGACGACAGGGTTATATACATATCCCCAACACCCGCCTGGCTGTGAAACGCCTGGAAACCCCCGCCCAGCAATTTCGCCAGCGATCGTATTTCCACGCCAGACCTGGCAAATATGGTGCCTGGGATTGAATCGCCAAGATCCAAAGAATGCAGGACTCCCATGATGTTTGCCACAATGTTTTTAAGAGCGCCACACGCCTCTACCCCGACAATATCAAAATTATAGAAAGAAGTGAATTCTCTGCGGTTGAACCTGATGATCTCATCTCTTATTATTTTCGCGATGCTCTTCTTTCCTGCCACGGTGACGCACACGGGATGCCCCAGCATGATATCCATATCAAAGAAGGGGCCACCGATACACACCACCTCATACTTTTCCTTCAAGTTGAAAAGATTATTATTAATCAATTGCGACGGCGTGATCAGTTCCTTTGTGATCTCATCGGAAATGAGACCCTTGATTGGCGTAACCAGGCATGTGTCTCCCGCTTTCTTCTCAAGCATCGGCTTCAGGTAATCCAGAAACTCCGGAAGCCTGTTCATCGTAATTGTCAGAAAAACGAAATCGTTGTCATCAACGACACGCTCCAAGTCGTTCGTTGCATAGACCGTGGGAGATAATCTGGGCACATTATCCATGCCGCCGAGTCTACGCGCTAATTCCTTGGTCAGATGTTTGGGATTAAGGTGATCTCTATTGATTGCCCGGCATACGTCAGTGTCATGATAATAGAGGGTTGCCCTCTTATTATCTCTGCCGAACTTATACGCAAGGGATGTTCCGAGCCTCCCCGGCCCGATAATTCCTATCCTGCCCGTATCTAAATTTTTTGTCCTCATGATGGATGCTCTTTGAGCCTTATCTTCTTATACTTAGCGATCGAGCCGCTATGACTTCTTTATTACAAAACTTCCCCTGTCCCCTAGGAATTGACGGGTGTTGTGCGATGCCAGCCGATCCGGAACGGCGATTATAGGTAAAAAAAGACCCCGATGTCAAACAATAATTCGTCATTTATAAAGTGCGTTCAATGGAAACGAACATTATTTTTAGAAATGAGCCATGGAAAGTTTATACTTGTATTACCGACTTGCTTTTTTATTCTTGTTATCACAATATACCAGAAGCATAATGCTCATACCATATTGATTTCCATTATTATTTGCTTTTCAATTTTTGTTGAAATAAGTTAATACCTGATAAGTTCTTTGTCAAAATGAAGTTGGCATATTGTCGCTGGGCAAGGATAGTGATTCAACATGTACAAAATGCTTATCGACACATGCGTGTGGCTTAATCTAGCGAAAGACCCGAGGCAGGTACCCTTGTTTGACGTCGTTGAGGAAATGGTGAAGGTCGGCGATGACCTCATCAATAAGGCGTGTCAGTTGACAGGAATTAAGGAAAAAACATCGTTAGTCAATCTTGAGCTCGAGGCCTTGATTTCAAGGAAGAGCAGCAGGAGACTGGCAAAACTCGAGGCAAGCGAGAAGAAACTGAAGGTGATTCCTCGGCGCAGGATTTAAGGCAAGAACAAATGATCTTGGTTGACACATCCATATGGGTGTCCCATTTAAGGACAGGGAATACTGATCTTGAAAAACTGTTGAATGAGGGGGAAGTTGCGTGCCATCCTTTTATGATTGGTGAACTCGCTTGCGGCAATCTCAAGAACAGAGCTGAAGTCTTGTCATTGCTGAATACCCTACCGCGGGTACAGTCAGTGACGCATGATGAAGCAATGTGTTTTATGGAAGCCAACAAGCCTGATAGGAAAAGGCTTGGGTCATATTGATATACATGTTCTTGCTTCTGCCGTTTTGAGCGAAACGCCGCTTTGGACACTCGACAGGAGGAGACTCAGCGGAACAGCTTTAATGTTAAAGATGCACTATAAACCCTGAGATAACCTGTTGTCCAGGGAATGACTGAACTAGCTGGTGCAGAAAGCGCAGTTCTTTGAATCAGAGTTTGAACTTTAATTTAGAATCTTAATTCAGGAGTTTATTATGGCACTATTGAAGGAAGGTGTTGTTCCCATAGGGCGAACGATGTTTATTCCCAAGGAAGGTGGCTTGACAAAGGACAGCCTGGAGATTGAATCGAACGGCCAGTATCAGATTGTGGAAAAACCTGACCGCTTCGAGATCAAGAACGCTGAATGCTGCAGAAGCATCCTTATCAAGGTCAAGACAAAAGAATAATTCCGGGAGAGCGTGTGCTGAGGCGCGCACATTTCTTGTTTAAGGATAGACCTGGGAGCGGCCTTCAAGCACGACGATCTCTTCATGTTTCCGGCTGCCAGTGAACACGTCAGGAAACGACTTTCAGTATCCGGGGTGCATTTCTGTCGGAAGGCTCCGGTATGCTTTTAGGGTAGCCGATTATGATAGGGGCCACTATCCTGCAATCATCGGGTATGCCTATTTCCCGCATGAGCTCTGGATTTCTCACGTTTGTTCCCAAGCCTATCCAACAGGTTCCCAATCCACACTCTGCGGCAGCAAGCATGAGGTAGCAGGCAAAAAGGGAACAATCCACATCTAGCAACCGGTAGTCCTGGGGACCAATCACGTAAACCAAGCAGGGGGCATTGTAGAACACGTTGAATTCTTCGTTCCGCAGAATATTTTCGTACTTCTTGGCAGGAGAGTCAGGATTCTGGGCAATATCGGAAAGAAGATTTTTCTTACTCTCATCGGAAAGCCTTTTAATCGTCTCCTTCCGGTTAATAACCACAAACTGCCAGGGCTGACCATTGCCCGAACTCGGGGCAAGACAGGATTCCCTGATGATGTCCGTGACTGTATCCAGTGAAACCTCTTTCTCCTGAAAATCACGAATGGATCTTCTATTCTTCAAGAGTTCCTGGAATTCCATGATAACCTCCTTTCGCACATATGGCTTACATCCCACATTAATCGCCAGAGCTTGACAATAATTTTTTTCTTATGACGTGAATGGCTGTCGCCTTGAAGGACGCCGTAACATCCATGCCCTCGTGCATAGACAGGTCTTCACGGGCATTATTTGTCACGTACGTAACCAGGGGAAAACCACAATCAAGTTCTACTTTATAGAAGGTGCCGGAAGGGATAATCCTTTTTACTACACTTGAGAATACATTTCGGGCGCTGGTAATTTCCTTTGAGGAACCCGTCGATATAGTCACATTCTCCGGGCGGATGCAGAGAATCACGGATTCCCCGGGGCTTGCATCGCCCACAGCTTCAATATCCCTACCTGCAACGGACACTGAAAACGTTCCTGTATCCCTTTTTATAACTTTCCCCGTCAGAATCGTCTCCGTCCCGACAAAAGAAGCAACGAATTCATTCACCGGATGGTTCATCACTTCCGTGGGAGACCCTATCTGTATAATCTTTCCCTCATTCATCACGGCAATCTGATCCGACAGCCTCAGGGCCTCCATCTGGTCATGGGTTGCCATAATGCCTGTCGTTTTTGTCGCGCGAAGAATCAACTCTAGGTCTCCCATCAGGGATTCTCGGGTCGGCGGGTCGAGGGACGAAAAGGGCTCGTCAAGGAAAATAATTTCAGGCCTTATGGCAAAGGCACGCGCAAGGCTCGTCCGCTGCGCTTCACCGCCTGAGAGCCTCCGGGCGGAACGGTTGGCAAGATGGCAGATACCGAAACGCTCGAGGTATTCCTCCACAACGCGTTTCACTTCGTCCTGCTTCACACCGCGAATTCTCAAACCCGCTGCCACATTTTCAAAGACGGTTGTATCAAAGAGAAGGGGTTCCTGAAATACCATGGAAAGATTTCTCCGATAATCGAATATAGTATAATTTGAGCCTACCCTTTTCCCTCTGAAGATAATCTCACCTCGAAATAATTTTAAGAGACACGATAACGCCAAAAGCAACGACGACTTTCCCGCGCCGTTCGGACCTATAAAGCAAAGGACTTTGCCTTCGGGAATTCCGAGATAAGAAATATTCAGAACAGGTACCCCGCCTCTTTTGACCTGGAGATTGTTCGCCTCGAGTATAGATTTCTCTGAGTTCATCGCGGCCTTTCTCTCTGCTGGACATGTGTCAGGACGGCATTGATGAAAAAGGCAAGGAGCAGCAGGATAATGCTGAGGGCCATGGCGATATCAAAATTGCCTTTGCTTGTTTCCATCACCGTTGCCGTCGTCAGTACGCGCGTGTATCCCTTGATATTTCCACCGACCATGATCGAAGCTCCAACTTCAGATATGACACCGCCGAACCCTGCCATGATAGCGGCGAGGAGCGGTAGCCTCGCCTCCTTGACGAGAATCCACACCATCTGAAGGCGGGTTGCACCGAGAGCGAGAATCTGCAATCTGAGATTTGCGGGAAGATGCTGTATGGCGGCCAGGCTGATGCCCATGACAATAGGTGTGGCGATGACGGTCTGTGCGACGATAATGGCTGTAGGAGTGTAGAGGATATCCAGAAAACCCAGGGGCCCGTTTCGCCAGAGGAAAATAGTAACAAAGAGACCTACCACAACGGGAGGAAGTCCCATGCCGGTATTGATCAGGCTTATGACGATCCTCTTTCCAGGAAACTGGGTAAGAGCTATCATGGTCCCAACTGATATCCCGATGAGCAGGCTGATGAAGGTCGCTATCCCGGACACCTTAAGGGAAAGCCAAGTAATCCCTATAACTTCAGGATCGAGGGTAAACAGGAGAATAAACGCCTGCTTTATTCCTTCTATAATTATGTCCACGTATCGGTTACCCCTTAAATTATTCCATCAAAAGTTGTCGTTCGCCCGGGATACCGTGTTGGAAAAGCGCAAACTGTCATTCCGAACGAATGTGAGGAATCTTTTCGGTCGCTACAAAGATATCTCGCGCTGCTAGATATGACCCCTCTTTGCTTGAGCCGCCGCCGGGCAAATACTTTTATTATGATACAACATAAAACAAGAATTCGATATCATTTGCCCAGCGCGTTATCCTTCTTACCCGCATCGGGGAAGAACAAAGGCGAACCGTATTTCTCCACGCCGAATTTTCCGATAACGTTCTGAGCCTGCCTGGACACCACAAAATCGGCAAACGCCTTCGCGCCGGCACTATTCACCTTGGGCCATTTAGCAGGGTTAACCTCGATGACATGGTAGATATTGAGAAGGGCGGCATCACCTTCCGCCAGAATATCGAGGCCAAGGTTTTTCTTCAAAGCCAGATACGTTCCCCGGTCGGCAAGGGTATACGTTTTTTTCTCGGCGGCGACGCTCAGTGTCTGCCCCATCCCGAGGCCTGTCTGCTGGTACCACTTTTGTCCTTCTGGATTTATCCCGGCAGCTTTCCAGATGGTCTTTTCTTCGGCATGGGTTCCCGAATTGTCTCCACGTGACATAAAGACGGCATTCGCCGCAGCAATCTTCCTGAAGGCCTCGATAGAAGACCTTGATCCCTTGATCCCCGCCGGGTCTGTATTCGGTCCTGCAATAACAAAATCATTATGCATGACGAGCCTTCTGTTGACGCCATAACCCTCCGCCACGAACTTCTTCTCCGCCTCAGGCGAATGGACCAAGAGCACGTCCGCCTCTCCCTTCTGACCCATGGCCATGGCTTGGCCGGAACCCACGGCGATAGTCTTGACAAAATAGCCCGTTGTCTTTTCAAAAATAGGCAAGAGGACGTCCAGAAGACCAGAGTCCTGGGTGCTGGTGGTTGTTGCAAGAATAATATTTTTCTGCTGGGGCTGCGTGGCAATTGCAGGTAACACGCAGAATACGACGAACATGACGAACATTATCAGTGCAATCGAGACGGTGCGATCAAGTATTTTCATCATTTTACCTCCTGATAAACGACATTATCTTAGTGCAAACTCTGCAGCTACTTCATCCCTTGTGCTTTCATCCACTCTTTTGAATTTGGGAAAAACAAAGGGGCTCCGAACTTGTCTTTGCCGAAATCACGGATGATCTTTTGACCTTTCTCCGGCGAGGTAAGCCATGCAACAAAGGTTTGGACGTCCTTCTTATTCACTTTCGGAAATTTCCTCGCATTAACCGGTATGAGGGATATATGATTCAGCAATGCCTCATCCTTTTCGACGAGTATGACAAGTTTGATTTGAGTCCTCATGGAGAGATAGGTTGCCCTATCTATCACTGTATAATACTGCTGCTGGTCAGTGTAGCGGAGAGTCGGGACATTTCCCTCAGCTCCCTTCTCATAGATCTTATACCAGGCGCCGGAGGGTTTGATCCCTGCTTTCGCCCAGAGCTCCATTTCCGCCACATGGGTACCCGATCCGTCTCCACGGCTTATGAATGCAGCGCCTGCCGCAGAAATTTTTCTGAGGGCCTCCGTTGCCTTATTTAAACCCTTAATACCTGCCGGGTCCTTCGCAGGACCGACGATGACAAAATCGTTGTACATCAGGGGAATTCTCTCGGTTCCGAAACCATCACTGGTGAATTTCTCTTCTAGGGATTTTGCATGCACCATAACCAAGTCGACATTCCCTTTCTCTGCGATCTTCAGGGCTGCCCCTGTCCCTGCACCCACATGCCGCACACGGATTCCCGTTTCTTTCTCGAATTGATCTTCCAGCACATTTACAATTCCCGCATCAATAGGCCCGATCGTGCTGGCCATCAGGATAAATTTCCCGTTCTGCGCCAGGGACGATTCCGAGAAGACAATGGTCAGGCAGAATAAAAAACCCCACAACCACTTTCTGCATTGAATTTCTTTTTCCACAGGTATGTCTCTTTCAATCATGTCGTTGAATACAGAACTTTTCCCGAGTCCTTAAAGTCGTACCCGCCAAGTTTGTCAACGCGCTTCCGAAAATCCCGTGACTTGAGAACTTCAATGAGGGACTGGACCCCTTTGGTGAAAAAAGTTGATTGATCAAGGATCATATCGAAGTTCTCACAGGTAATGTGAACAAAAGAAAGACCCAGGAGTTTAGCCACTGCAGCCGTGGCTATGCCTATGTCGGCTTCTTTTGACAGAACAGCAAGACCCACTTCGAAATGCGTAAAGACCTCAGTATCGTAGCCGGAGATATCACAAGCCGAAATACCTAACTTATCCATATGGTAATCAATAAGAACCCGTGTTCCGGAGCCCTTCTGCCGGTTCACAATCTTCACCCCTTTTTTCGCCAGATCCGCGAATCCGCCAATATGCAACGGGTTGCCATGAGCCACGATCAATCCTAATTCCCTGTGGAAGAGATTTACTACTACAGCTTTTATATTGGGCAGGTAGGCAGGCAGATAAGGAATATTGTACTGGCCGCTTTTCGCGTCAAGCAAGTGGGACCAAGCGATATCGGTAAGACCCATATCAAGGGCCTTGAGTCCTTCTGTACTGCCTGTATTTGCAGAAAAGATATAAAAATTGGGGTGACGCTTCTTTACGTAAGTTTGCAGCATGTCGAGAATGGGATCGTTGCTTCCAGATGCAAGGAGTCCCCCTTCTATCCGCCTGCTCTTCTGTCTTGCCTCTTTGACCCCTTGTTTCGCATTCGTTTCAATCCATTCATCAATTAATGTTTTAGGGAAGATCCACTTCCCCGTGACCTTGGTTGCAGGAATCCTTCCGGATTTGATCAGGTTATATACCTGTTTTTCATGAATATCTAGGTACCGGGCCACCTCCTTTGTGTTCATCACGCCTTCTGACATAACTCCCCCTTGATGAAAAAATTGAACATCATATAGAATATTAATTGAACCATCCGCGGAGGTCAAGGGCCTTTAGCTAACAGACAAAAAGCCCCGTTAGTCCACCCGGGGCTCTTTTCAGTATAATAGAACTTATTGCAGCCAGATTAGAAACTTAGTGTCAGCTTGTGCGTCAAGAGATAGTCGTTACTGAGCTGGGCACTGTAATTGCTGCCCATAAAGGCATCGCCCGCCCAGAGGTAGGCAAAGCCGACCATATATGACAGATTGTCATATATCTTGTAGGTTGCGCTGAGATCAAATTCGTCACCGATATTCTTCGAGATCTGATTGACAACTACAGCCTTGTCCAGACTGGCGCTGGTGAAGCTCGCCTTTACATCCAGTTTTGGTAAGGGCTTGATGCCGGCGAAGATCTGCCATGCAAATACGTTGTCCGTATTGTAAGTCAGGCTTACGCCATTTTGACCCCCCAATACGCCGTTCCACCTGCCGAGATCGTAGTTGAAGAGAATCAGGCAGGGGGTAAAGTCGGTACCAATCTTGGCTCCACCTTCATAGTCGGTTGTACCTATATCATTACCCGTTGCATAGAAGGTCATGGCACCTACATAGGCCGGTGCAAGGTCAACGCTGGCCATGATATAACCGCGCCAACCTGTATAATTTGAATTCTGGCGGGTTGTGCCGTTTTGAACATTGAAATCTTGATATTTACCCGTGAGGAAACCGAATTCGGTCTCGACATAAACAATACCGAACGCTGCCCTTGCATACGGTTGGAACAGCCAGTACTCTGCCTTATACCCGGTGGTAGGATTATCGTCATTGCTGGTATCGAGATAATATGTGATTTGCAGACCGCCATCACCCTTGCTCCACTTGTACCCGCCAAGAACAGAATACTTTTCCGAGTCGTGGTCCACCTCGTAGGTGGCCCCTGTTCCCGCTGGACCGAGACTGCTATAGTACTTCTTTCCCTCCGTCTTATCCCACCTTGCGCCCCAGAAGTAAGAACCGGTTATCCAATCCCACTTGATCCTCGTTCCGTAGTCCTGTTCGCCCGTGTCGCCGAATGCCGTACCCCATGTGCCCTGCGTCATGTATCCTATCATTAAAGTGCCAACATCGCCGGGGACATTTAAGGTCACAAATGCATGCGTAAACTTGATGTTTTGGGAGTCGATATCGTTCCCGCTCAAGTTATTTGAGGGTGCAGTATTCAATGTCGCGGAAGCACCCCATATCTTTTCCAATGCATCGAACCTGGTAGTCAGCATAAGGCCGTCCTGAACCTTGAAGTCCGTCTGCAATCTGAATCTCTGCCATATATCAGATACAGATGCACCGCCATTCGCCACCAGCGCGCGGTTGTTGTCATAGTAGCCCTGGGCCACATACGACCCGCTGAACTTGACATCCACCGCAGATACAGGCAAGGCGAATGCCATGATCAGCCCAATTGATACTAACCCTATCAAACCCTTTCTCATTTTTTCCTCCTTTCCTTTATTTAAATGATCTTCCCGAGCATGATTTATGGTACGATCATTTATCTTTTACGGTCAGCATACACTCAGAGTATTACAACTTGATGACAGAACGAATAAGGTTTTATTAATCTATCTTGCGTTATGAAAAAGAGCGCGGAGGGGGCAGCTTCCCGGACTTATTACTGAAGACTTTGTGTTTTTCCTCGCAGAATGAATGCGATCTTCTATATAGGTTTTGATATCGTTTTGAGACTAAATTATACATAGAGATTAAGAGATTGCAAGATCAAAAATTACAAATTATTACTTATTATTACTGCCGTACTCTCAATATTACATTAATGGTGACTTCATAAAAAGGCGTTACTTTAGGGCTTGCGACGTCATGGCGGGCCGGGTATGTTGGAAACTATTCTTTTATTTTCTTGGATAAGACTCTAAAGACGATACGGGTGAAGCCGGACCCCAAAATTTCAGAGGCGTATTTATGAAAAGGATGTCCAGGATAATTATTCTTCTTTCCCTTCTCGTCTTTTCCTTTCCACCTGCCCTTCTCGCAAAAGAAACTGTGCCCGTTGATTTAACGATCCTCCATGTCAACGATACGCATGGCCGCATTCTGCCTTACATTGAGGCAAACTCAGGTGAAAGACAGATGGTCGGAGGCGCCGCTTATCTGGCCCATATGATCCAAGAAGAACGGTCAAAAAATCCCAACGGCACCTTGCTGCTTTCCGCCGGTGATATGTTCCAGGGAACGCCCGTCTCCAATCTCTTCAAAGGCCGGTCCGTGACAGATGTGATGAACTATATGAAGTTCGATGCGATGGCCATCGGGAATCACGAATTCGATTGGGGAATGGATGTTCTTTGGCATCTTGTTGCGTCTTCCGTATTTCCTTATCTTTCCGCAAATATAAGAGATGAAAGAGGCAGATATCTCCCGGGTGTTAAGCCATATATCATCGTCGAGAAAAAAAAGTGAAAATTGCAATTATAGGCATGACCACGCCTGAAGTTCCCCGCATTACAACACCTGGCCGCTTTAAGCACATGACCGTAGACAGGCCCGAGGACGTTCTTCCCCGGTTGATAAAAAAGGCAAAGGACGAAGGGGCCGTAATCATCATCGTTCTTTCCCACCTAGGATTAGACGCCGATAAAGACCTGGCTCAGCGTATTCCCGGCATCCACGTTATTGTTGGAGGACACAGCCACACGGCATTGGAGAATCCCGTGGTGGCAGGAAACACAATAATCGTCCAGGCAGGCGCCTATGGATTATATCTAGGCGTCTTAAAACTCAAAATAGATCCCGCTACCGGCAAGATCATCCGTCATACGGAAGAGAAAGAGCTTGAAAAAGTTATGGCCGGCAAGGACAGGCCATATGATAAGGAGTTGGCAAGGATCATTCACGCTTACTACGGCCGGATAGAAAAGGAATACAGCAAAGTCGTCGGTGAGTCTTCCGTTCCTCTGGTAAGGTATCACCAGCGCGAATCAAACATAGGAAATTTCATATGTGACACCATGCAAAAAAAGACAGGCACGGATATGGCCTTCATCAACAGTGGCGCTATCAGGAACAATATCCCCAAAGGGAGAATTACCCTGGAGCAGGTCTTCACCCTTCTGCCGTTCGATAACATCCTTGTCACCATGAAACTCACAGGGAAACAGATCCTGGAAATCCTGGAGCAGAACGCGAAACTGGAGCATGACATCTTACAGGTGTCGGGTATGGAAATAAGGTACGATCTATCTGAACCGGCTGGCTCCAGGGTTCGCGAAGTATATATAGGAAGACGAGTTTTAGATACTGAAAAGACTTATACGGTAACGACAATCGATTTCCTTGCCGCAGGCGGAGACGCATTTTCGCCCTTTAAAGAAGGGAACAATATCGTGTACGGAACGGCTTTAAGAGATGTAATCGTCTCCTACCTCGAAAAGCATTCTCCCATTTCCCCCCGAATAGAGGGGAGGATTATCATGAACACACCATTGAATAGTCTAAAATTTCATGATGAGCGGATAGCTTTCCCCTGTATCGGCCTCTTTGATCTGCAATCTCAGCTCAACGGCCTTTTTCGACTCGCCCGGGAAGAATATGAACCCCTGCGCGATTTCTCCAGGCATGACGGAGCGACGTTCGAGAGACCTCTTTTCCAGATCCGATCTGATTTGTGCCTGGACGTCGGTATCTGTCATTCCCTTTAAACCGCCCCCCGTGATCCCTCCTGCCGCACCCAAAGCCGCCCCTTTCATTGCCGCATCAGCAACATTATGGCCAGATACAATGCCTATTGCAGCGCCTATGACGCCGCCGGCAATACCGCCAAGCACTCCGTACTTACCTGCTTCCGGAGCTACCTTTCCGAACTCCGTTTTCTTCTGTATGCGATCGTAGGCCATCCTTTCCTCGAGCACCGGCCAGAGGTTGTTTTCTTCATCAACCAGGAACGTTTGGTTGGCTACAATATCAATCGGGTGCTTCCCCTTGTTATCAAAAATGACCCTGACAGGAAACAATCCTGCACCAATTATGTCAAATCCGAAAGCGTCCTCTGCTTCTTTCTTGTCTCCGTATGATTGAGCAGCGACAGTCGCTCCTGCAACCTCCTTTGCATTAGGATAAGCGGCAGGCATTTTGAAAGGCACTACTTTCGATTCGTAGCTTGCACATCCCAGGATAAAGGCAAGGGCGGTGATCAGTGAAATAATCCCGATGGCTCTTTTAATCAACATTGCTGCGCCTCCTAATTGAAGCTTTCCGCAGCAAGCTGCGGAGCATCTTCGATTCTTATAGAACAGTATCTTTCGGCGTTCTCTAGCTACTGAATTCAAATACGTACGACATATCTTACAAAAAAGGTAATCTCTTTGTCAACATCGATGAGGGTTACGATGATTTTCATGTTGACATGGTGCAGTCACTCTTTGATAATTGACCAATTAAAAATCCGCCATGAAAGGCAAATGCCGAGTTACCCCGATCATTTTTCAATGAGCGCCTTGTTATTGACTATGAAAAAGCCATGTGTGGGAATAAGCCCCTGCCTCCTGGGAGAAAAAGTGAGATACGATGGGGGGCATCGGCACAATCGCTATATAACAGATATCCTCGGAAAGTATTTTGGATGGATACCTGTCTGTCCGGAGGTTGAATGCGGACTCGGAATACCGAGAGAACCCATGCAATTAGTTGGTGACCCGGCAAAGCCGCGCATTGTAACGATTTCCGCGGGTATCGACCACACCGATCGAATGATGAAGTGGGCAGAAAAGAAACTTGTGCAACTCGAAAAAGAAGGTCTCTGCGGATTTATTTTCAAGAGCAATTCTCCCAGCTCGGCGATACGAGGCGTTAGAATTATATCGCCATCCGGCGACGAGTACGGTGGGGGACCCGGCATATTCGGAGGAGCCTTCATCAAACACTTTTCTATGATACCCGTAATAGATGATGGCCAGCTTGGCGACCCCGTCCTGAGAAAAGATTTCCTTGAGAAGGTCTTTGCATGTAAGACATTACAGGACTCAAAGGAGAAAAAGCGATAAAACGTCTCACCCTTTGAGAAATTCTCTTTTCAAGACCTGGCCAGTTCTTCCGATGACCACTTTTTCCAGGGGGATATTCTTGCCGGCCATATTCATGCCATCCCGGATAATTACTGGAAGCCCCTGACAGCATGGCACTTCCATGACGAGCACAGTTATGCTCCTGATATCTGCCTCCTTGAATATCTGCGCAAATCTATGCACGTACATATCTGTTTCATCGAATTTCGGGCAGCCTATCAGAACTACTCTGCCTTTCATAAAATCATCGTGCAGACGCGGATAGGCAACAGGCGTACAATCCGCCACAACCAGAAGGTCTGCATTCTTCAGAAATGGGGCAGTCGGCGGTACGAGCCGGATCTGAATCGGCCAGTGGGACAGGGCCGAAGCGATACCTATCTGCGCAACGGGTTTGCTTCCACCTCGGCTTGGCTGTAAAGATGCAAAACTCACGATCTGTGAAGATGGACACCCACAGGCCATGGTCGGCTCTTCCGGAACCGGCCCTGTTTCTTGAGATTTTATGTGCCCTTCGACGGCCGCCTCGTCAAATTCATCCGCCTCACGTTCAATAATTTTAAGGGCGCCCCTGGGACACTCGCCCAGACAGGCCCCCAGACCATCACAATATATCTCCGCCACCAATTTAGCCTTGCCGTCCCTTACCTGGATAGCGCCCTCTGCGCAGGTAGGAACGCATAAACCGCAGCCGTCACATTTGTTCTCGTCAATCTGGATGATCTTTCTCTTCTTTTTCATAGATTCCCCCTCTATCCTCAAAATTGGGCTGAACGCCATTTTCAGTCCTCGCGAAATTTCCTTTAACGTATTCATGATCGACTGTTTACGCATTGACAAAAGTCAATTTTTTAACTTTAATTTACATTATTTCCTTTTGAGCAACAATTTATTGCATTATAATAAACCTAGACCTAAAAGTCGCAAGTCAAAAGGGCCGATAGGTTCGTAAGGAGGATTCCCGTGAATCTGCTCGATCATATTGTCGCCATCCCTCTTTTCAAAGGTCTATTGCGTGGACAGCATGAAGCTTTGGCCAGAATCTCTGTAAGCCGTTCTTATAAGAAAGGCCAGACTATCTTCTCGGAAGGTGATGAGGGCGTTGGCTTCTATGCGATCATCTCCGGGCGAGTGAAGATATTTAAACTTTCACCCGAAGGGAAAGAACAGATCCTCCACATGATGGGAGCCGGAGAGATATTTGGAGAGGTGCCTGTTTTCACTGGCCAGGAATATCCGGCAAACGCGGTGGCCCATATCAATTCTTCGCTCCTATTCTTACCCAAAAACTCATTTATCGAGCTCATTAGACAAGACCCGTCGCTGTCTCTGAACATGCTGGCTCTGCTGTCGTGGCGTCTCCGAAGATTCGCGGCGATGATTGAAGATCTTTCCCTGAAGGAGGTACCCGGACGCCTGGCAGCTTATCTTCTCTACGCGAGCAAGAGAGCTTCCAACAAAAACGAATTCGATCTCGATATCTCCAAGGGACAGTTGGCCTCTATCTTAGGCACGATCCCGGAAACGCTGTCACGAATCTTCGGTAAAATGGGTAGGCAGGGAATAATTAAATCGGAAGGTTTACGTATGCGGATACTGGATCGAGCAACTCTGGAGGACATCGCCACAAAAGGGAGAAAGCTCAAAAAGATCTGACGCCAGAGGAAAACGCGGGGACGCAGACATAAGCGTGCTTGACAGAAAGGCCTTTAAGACATTAAGGTAACAACATAACAGCATAAAAACTGCAAACGAAAATAACGATTCTCTCACAGAAGGGCTCCGTATGTTGTCTTCCAAGGAAGAAATTAAAGAAGAAGTATCCACCGATGAAAAAGGCCAGATAAGGGAGAAGAAGTTCACCCTCAAGGGAAAATTGGAGGGTGAGTACACATCCTATTATGGCAACGGGAAGGTCATGGCCCATCTTAACTTCCGTAACGGCGGGAGAGATGGGGATGCCGTTTCCTATTACAGGGATGGTCGGATCAGAGAAAAATGCACATTCAAAAATGACAAGCCGTATGGAGAATATGTCTCTTATCATGAAAACGGCCAGATAAGAGAGAAGGAAAACTATAAAGATGGCAAATTAGACGGGAGATATACACTTTTCTTTACAACAGGCCAGATAAGAGAAATAGAAAATTTTAAAGCGGGCAAGCTTGACGGCGATTACATATGTTATTACAAGAACGCTCAGGTCAAGGAGAAGGGGCGCTTTGTAAATGATAAACGGGACGGAGAATACATTGCCTATTATAAAAACGGAAGAATCAGGGAAAAGGCAACATTCAGGAATGGAAAGCTCGAAGGAAAGTTTCTGTCTTTCGACATGGATGATCCGGGAAATCGGGAAAACGGCCAGGAAGAAGAACCATCTGCATTCGCGGATGAGGACAATTTGAGAGAGAAGGAAAAAATGGTCGATGATCTCTTCAGAAACATGGCAAACTTCGAGAAGGAGCAGAAGGGTAAATGATCGCAGAAAAAATCCTGATCCCGACAGATGGTTCCGATTACGGAAAGACCGCCATTGAATACGGCATATATATAGCCAAGCGCCTTAAAGCGCAATTGATGGGTCTCCATGTTGTTGATATCAGATTGATGCAGGGGCCGGTATTTACCGATATTTCAGGTTCTGTCGGCCTGCCGCCTTACCAGGAGTTTCTCCCGGTATTGCAAGGCGGTTTTGGTGAAAGGGCAGAGACTGTTTTACAGGCCTTCAAAACAATGTGCGAACAGGCAGGATTGCATCCTGAGATAAAGAAAGCCGTCGGCGTCATCGATCAAATGATTATTGAAGAGGGCAGTAATGCTGACTGGATCATCTTAGCCCAGAGAGGTGAACATTTCCACTCAGGCGGAGGCAGCATACTGGGCTCTGTTGCGGAATCAGTCGTGCGGAATTCAGGAAAGCCGGTCATGGTGACACCGGCGACCTTCCAGGAGATCGAGAGCATGGGCATGGCCTACGACGGTAGCGCACCGGCTGACAAGGCCTTGAAGCTTGCGGCAGAATTATCCGAGCAGACATCCTGGCCTCTCACTGCCATTATCATCACGGATAATCATGACTTGGGCGCAAGCCTTACAAAGAAGATAGAGGACTTTCTCGAGCCCGTGAAGATCGACAGCGCCATCGTCATTCTCCGGGGAAGGGAAGACCGTGAGTTAATCAAGTTCATCAGGGAAGGTTCTGTCGAATTAATGGTCATGGGGGCCTACGGCCACAACAGACTGAGGGAACTGATTCTCGGCAGCACCACTTCATCTGTCATCCGCAAGAGCACAATCCCGGTTCTACTTACGCGATAACCGGAAATTTTTTTACGCTGACGCTAATGCGCCTCACATGCATTCTTACGATCAAAACTTTTTTTTGATATTTTCGCTCAACGCCTCAAGGACGTCATGCCGGGTCAAATCATAATAGATGGGTGTTATGGAAATCATGCGATGGCGAAGAGCGCAGGCGTCCGAATCCACTTCCTCCGCGTCGGAGAGTTTAGTTTCTCCGGCAAGCCAGTAATAGATGTTTTCCCTTGGATCCACCCTTTTCTCAAAACTCTCTATTAGGCGCGCTCTGCCCTGCTTTGTCACAACAACCCCCTTTATCTCCTCTTCGGGAACGGCCGGGATATTTATATTGAGGGCGAAGTTTTTTATGGGATTGTCTTCTATCATGAATGCCGCCATCTTTCGGGCAAATCGGGCTGCGAATGAAAAATCGGCGTTTCTGTGAGTGTCCAAAGAAATAGCCATGGACGGAATTCCCATGATGATCCCCTCGGTCGCCGCCGAAACGGTTCCCGAATAGATCACGTTGGTCCCCACGTTGGCGCCCAAATTGATCCCCGACACGACCAGGTCAACCGGTTTGTCTGATAATTCCTTGATCCCGATCTTGACGCAATCAGATGGTGTCCCTTTCACGGCGTATCCGACAAAGCTTCCTTCTTTTTTTACGGCCCGTACCATGAGGGGTCGGAAAAGCGTGATTGCGTGTCCCACCGCGCTCTGTTCAACCTCTGGCGCTACGATCAGGCAATCTGCGTCCTTGGAAAGTTCCTGATACAGGGCGCCCAGTCCCCTTGCATATATGCCGTCGTCATTTGTAAGAAGAAACCTCATATAACTTCTCCCATACCTATTTAATCTGGATGATTTTACCATCCTTTATCGTCAAGACGAAGACATCCTTCCGGGCGTCTCGCATACCTGAAAATGACGTTTTTCCCGTCACGCCCCGGTAATCCCTCACGTTCAGAAGGCTTTCTCTGAATTGATCCCTCTTCTTGACGCCGTCTTCCCTGATAATCTTTACAATGATGCCCGCCGCATCGTATGCGAGTGCCTCCATAGGGTCCGGTTCCCGGCTGTAGTTCGTATAGTAGACGTCAGTAAAGTCATTGACCTCGGGATAAAAGCTACTTGGAGAAAAAGCGTCTACGAAAATGGCATCTTCCAGTAATTCACTGCCTGCCTTCAAAATATCCGGCGCATCCCAGTCGCTTGTACCAAGCAGTTTGACACCTCTGACGTCATGGAAGGCCAATTGGGGAACTATCATGCTTATCCTCGCAGAGGAATCCGGAATAAAAAGGGCGTCAAAGCCGATGCCGGGCTTGTCCTCGTCTCCGGGACTTGCGCCTTCTTTACCCGCCGGCGGGTACTGTTTTAAATCGCTTATTGATTTGATCTCTTCTGCAAAATCCGTTTTAGTCGTTTGGTATGACCTGACTTTCAGGATTTCTCCTTTCCTTCGCAGAACCTCTTCCCGGAACAGCTTTTCCATCTCGCGGCCATAATCATCTTCCGGGTATAGAATGGCAAATCTGCCCAAGCCCATTTCTTGGATGACATATTTGACCAGTGACACGATCTGCACGCGATTGGTCGGATAAGAACGGAAGACGTAATTTCCCGTATCCGTAATCCCTTCTCTCTCGGTAAGGGTTATTATAGGAACCTTCAACCGCTGAGCCTCTCTGGCAGCGTACAGGGACTCATCGGCGCCAAGGGGGCCGAGAATGCAAATCACGCCGTCCTGGGTAGCCAATTTTGCCACAGCCGCCCTCGCTGTTTCCGGCTGGCTTTGCGAATCTTCTATGATAAGCTTGATCGGCGTTTTGACTACGTGATCGAATAGACCCGAGGCCAGAATAATGGCATCCAGAGCCCTGTTCCCGGCGGCGGCGTTTCGCCCCGATAGCGGCAGGACACAGCCGATCGCGTAACGGTCAACCGGTTTGGAAACAACGGAACCTTTAGCTCCTCCCCCTGCGGGAAATACCGCGCCGGTATCCCATAGAAAGAGCATCAGGACGAGAGACGATATCAACCATCTTTTAAAATGTTTTTTTTCTCCCATATATGTACCACGAGAATTCGAGGATTCGATAGCTTAGCACATTTTATATGAAAGGAGATCGTCCGTCGACAAAAAAATGCCCAGGAATCCATGGTGATGAATCCCGGGCATGGAGAACCACAGCGAATTATTTCACGTCTTCAAAGTCAGCGTCGACCACATCCTCATCCTTCTTGCCGGCACCCGGCTGTTCCCCGGATGGGCCTCCGTGTGCCCCTGCGCCTGCCCCTGCCCCTGCCCCTGCCTGTGAGGCCGAAGCCTTCGCATACATGGCCTCAGCAAGTTTATGTGATGCATTGGTCAGTTCCTCCTGGGCGCTCTTGATGGCATTAATGTCATCCCCTTCAATGACCTTCCTTACTCTGGCAATGGCATCTTCTATGCGTGCCTTTTCTGCGGCATCTACCTTGTCCCCGAATTCTTTGACATTCTTCTCTGCGCTGTATGCCATGGAATCTGCCTGATTCCTGGCCTCTATAAGCTCCTTCTTCTTCTTATCTTCCTCTCCATGAGCCTCCGCTTCTCTGACCAGTTTCTGTATCTCTGCTTCAGTCAAACCACTCGATGCTGTAATCTTGATGCTCTGCTCTTTACCTGTCCCAAGGTCTTTAGCCGATACATGAACTATGCCATTGGCGTCGATATCAAAGGTCACCTCAATTTGCGGCATACCTCTCGGCGCGGGCGGTATTCCTACGAGTTCAAATCTTCCCAGGGTTCTGTTGTCAGCCGCCATAGACCTCTCACCCTGCAGGACGTGAATGCTGACCGCAGGCTGATTATCCGCTGCTGTCGAAAATATCTGGCTCTTCCGGGTAGGAATGGTGGTATTCTTCTCGATCAGCCTCGTCATCACGCCACCGAGCGTCTCAATTCCGAGAGACAGAGGTGTCACATCCAAGAGGAGAACATCTTTAACATCACCGGCCAGAACACCCGCCTGGATAGCAGCGCCAACTGCAACTACTTCATCAGGGTTCACCCCCTTGTGGGGTTCCTTCCCAAACAACTCTTTAACCTTCTGCTGAACCCTGGGCATACGGGTCATACCGCCAACGAGAATAACCTCATCGATGTCTTTTGGTGTCAGATTTGCGTCCTTAAGCGCGGTTCTGCAGGGTTCGACTGTTTTTTCAATCAGGTCCTCAACCAGAGATTCCAGCTTGGCCCTCGTCAATTTCATTGTCAAATGTTTAGGCCCTGACGCATCAGCAGTTATAAAGGGAAGGTTTAAATCTGTTTCCATAACGGTGGAAAGTTCCATCTTCGCCTTCTCTGCCGCTTCCTTAATCCTCTGGAGAGCCATCCTGTCACTACGCAGATCAATACCGTAATCATTCTTGAATTCCGTGGCAATATATTCCATCAGTCGCTGGTCAAAGTCTTCACCACCTAAATGGGTATCTCCGTTCGTTGATTTGACTTCAAAAACACCGTCTCCCAGCTCGAGGATGGAAATATCAAATGTCCCACCGCCGAGGTCGAATACAGCAATCTTTTCATCTTTTTTCTTATCAAGACCGTATGCAAGGGCTGCCGCCGTCGGTTCATTGATGATTCTGAGCACATTCAATCCGGCAACTCTTCCTGCATCTTTCGTAGCCTGCCTCTGAGAGTCATTGAAGTATGCGGGAACCGTAATAACCGCATCGGTTACTTTCTCTCCAAGGTGATCCTCCGCCGTCTGTTTCATCTTCATAAGAACAAAAGCTGATATTTCCGCTGGGCTGTAGTTCCGTCCCTTTATGGTTACCTGGGCATCAGCATTGGGCGCCTCCGTAATCCTGTAAGGACATACCTTTTTGTCATACTGAACCTCTTTAGAGGAAAACTTTCTCCCGATGAGCCTCTTTATGGCATAAACGGTATTTTCCGGATTGGTTACAGCCTGCCGCTTGGCAACCTGACCGACCAGCCTCTCACCGCTATCCGTAAACGCCACCATAGAAGGCGTGGTCCTGCTTCCTTCCTGATTTGCTATTACAACGGGATCTCCTCCTTCCATAATAGCGACACATGAATTTGTCGTCCCTAAATCAATCCCTATAATCTTTCCCATGTCTAACAATCCTCCTTAATATCTAGTTTCCCCTTTTCTTATTCGCTGCCATCTTCTTTCTTCGGTCGTTTAAAAATAGACACTTTGGCCGGTCTCAACAGCCTCTCATGCAGACGATACCCCTTTTCCAGTTCCTCGACGACCTTGTTATCCTCGTGGGCGCCAGTATCAACCTGAAATACGGCTTCATGGATATTAGGATCAAATGTTTTATCAACACACTCAATTTGCTGGACGCCGTGTTTTCCGAGGCAACCCAGGAGCTGATCCTGGAGGAGCTTCAATCCCTTTATAAACGAATCGGAATAGCCATAGCTGTCGGCATGCTGTAATGCCCTGTCCATGCTGTCTACCAGGGGTAGGATATCCTTAATAATATTTTCATTGCCATATTTTATCGAATCAGCCTTCTCCCTGGCTGCGCGTTTTCTGTAATTTTCAAGTTCCGCAACCGCACGAACATATTTGTCGTAGTTGTCGGCTGCCTCCTTTTCCTTTTCCTGAAGCTTTAACATTATATCCTCATCACCGGATATCTTTTGTTCTTCCTCTTCCTTTTTCAAAACATCCGGTGTTTCTTTCGTAACTTCCTTTTTCGTTTTATGGCCCATATGTTGTCGATTCATCATTCTAAATCATCTCATGCTTAAGGCAGCGCATACGCCTTTATTTCGCATCCGGCCTCTGAAAGAGCTTATAGTCAATCATCTCGCATATCACGTGCCCAACTGTAATGTGGACCTCCTGCACGCGCGGCGTGCTGTTAGAGGAAACATTGAGGGAATAGTCTACCATCTTAGCTATCTCGCCCCCATCCTTCCCCGTCATACCTATTGTGATCATTCCTAGCTTCTTCGCCACTTCGATGGCTTTCATGATGTTTGGAGAGGAGCCGCTGGTGCTTATGCCCCATGCCACGTCGCCTGCCTGGCCTATCGCCCTAATCTGCTTGCTGAATATCTCAGAAAAGTCATAATCATTAGCGATGCTCGTAATTACGGACGTGTCAGTACTTAAGGCAATTGCCGGAAGCGGTGGACGTTCTATAACGAAGCGGTTCACAAATTCCGCTGCCAGATGCTGGGCATCCGCGGCAGAACCGCCATTTCCAAACAGCAGTATTTTGTTTCCTGCTTTCAATGCCGCCGTAATTGCCTCAATGACACTGACAATACCGTCAAGATTTTCTCCAACGAAGACATCCGTCAGATTACTGCTTTCCTTAAATATTTTTACTATATGATCTTCCATGTCAACTATGCGGTCTTGCGATTAAAACGCTCAAATTTTTGCAATAATATATTTATCGGTCTATCCCATGTCAAGGGCAGGGCCTCAATGATATTCCAAAAAAAGTCATATATAGGATTGATAAACAGACGGCTGCGTAACAAACGCAAGTCTTAAGACGCGCAAATCATATGGTATGAGGCATACTTAGACGCATGCGGAGTCAACTGATTCCATCGTATCTCTTCCTGTCTCTGAGTTCTGCCAGTTTACCTCTATTCCAGCCTGATATCCTGCTGAAGTACTGGGTGATCCTCGCTATCCCCTCTACATCCTTGGAGCCGCAGAATTGACACTCTTCTTTAAGGCATCTGAATGTCCGGCCGCATTCTCTACAGGTGGTAAATTCAGGACAGAACATAACTTGGTCATTCTCAGTATCCCTAAATGCCTTGGTGATAAATCTGACGAGTTCCTTACTCGAAGGCCGAACATCGCCGAGCCACACCTGGGTCACGCCTCCCCCCTTAATCAAAGGATGAAAGCGACCTTCCCGTTTCGTGCGTTCTATCGGGTCCACGGAGGCCGATGTGCTCAGATGGGTTGAATTTGTATAATAGACCTCTCCTTTCGAAATATCACCCCGCACAAAATGACCCGCCTTCGGAGAATAGTATCGCAGATCGAGCCGTGCAAAACGGTAGGCTGTAGTTTCCGCAGGGGTTTGTTCCAGAATAAAATTCAAGCCATATTTCTGGCTGAGTTTTTCGGTCTCATTTTTCATATGGGCAATCAGTTTCAAACCAAATATCAGGGCCTCATCAGATTCATGCAACTGGCTTCCCTTGCAAATTCGGACAAGCTCATTGAGCCCCACGATGCCGATGAGAAAACATGCCTGATCCATCCTCAAATATGGGTAGCCATCTCTTTTCATGGCTAGCATGGACAGCGGTCCTTCATCACCGTATGAGAGTAGCTTCTCGATAAAATCCTTCTTCTGCATATGGGCTTTTGCTGCCACTTCCATAAGATCGGAGAGCATAGACAATAATCTGTTTTCATCCCCCAGGGCTTTGTAACCCAGCCTGGGTAGGTTCAGTGTCACGTTCTGTAAAGCCGGACATCTCATCCGCCATGGCATCTTCGCCTCTTGAGACAGATTACCTTTTTTCGCGGCAGCCGGAAGACAGCACGAGTAAGCCTTTATCACCTCTTCGCGATCGAAAAGGAAGCAGGTGTTCCCCTTGTCAACTGCAACGGCGCAGATAAGATTTAGAAAGTCTTCATGACCCGGTGTCTGAAAAAAAGTCCCGGTAATATGAACAAGGGGCCGGGGAAATATGAAAGGTTTGCCCGTACCGTCCCCCTTCATAAAGACTTCTAAAATGGCCCAGGCAAATCTCCTTGCATCAGCTACGAAACCTTCGTAATTACTACCCGTCAATTCCCCTCCCGGGCCTATAATCGGAACATTCCGAAGATGCTCCGGAACATCCCAGTAGAGGTGAATATCTGTAAACATGGCCTGACCGCCCCTGGCCGATGTCAGCTGGGAGAATTCATAAATGAGCATCTGGGCAAATTGCCGCACTTCCTTTTCACTCATGTCTGTCAGATAGGGTGCAAAGGAAAAATTGACGGCATCCCAGCCGATAACACCGGCAAAATGCCCCTGCAGAATGGCGCTAAACCTGACCATATGGGCAAGGAGTACCTCCGCATGCTTGGCTGGTTTGGCAACCGTAAGAGAATGGGGAAGGTTCAAACCAAATTTCTTTATGTATTCAAGAGACTGAAATGAACTGTAAGGCCTGTCTATGTACCCCAGAGAGTGAAGATGGATATCGCCCATCACATGCGCATCCCCGACTTCCGGAGAGAAGACCTCATAAAGTGAGTATTCCTTCTTTATCCCTTCCGCAAGTATCAAATTCGTGCCTTCCGGACCGTGAGGTATATTGGCATTCTCCTTATTCTGGAGAAGGATCAACTGCCGTACATCATAAAGGGGGAATCCCAGGAGGGCGTGCATCTTCCTTGCCTGTTCAAGGCCTCTCTCGATGAGTTTTGCATCCACCAGTTCCCTTATGAGGGGCGTGGTCAGCACACCGATACCGGATGAAATGATCTGTTTTTCAACTTCTCTGCTGATTGCTTCTGCCGTATCTACGTCGACGTTCGTTTCACGGATCAGGGCATCAACAATTTTCTGCCGGTTCCATCTGGCAATATCCTCGCCGGATGTCTTCACGAACAGGGTTATATCTGTAGTCTCGTCATTTGCCATCCGCGATTACCTCAAAGTCGTCATTTCGATCCCCGCCTTCGCGGGGACAGTGAGAAACCCAAACGAATGATTCATCACAATTTTTGTCGGAGTTTAGCCGGAGCAATGCGAAGGGGTCTAAGAGATATTATGCTTTCAATACTATGGACAAGAAATATTGATGATCTGGTCATATATTAGTCTTTTCAGTTCCCTCCAGGTCGCTGAGCATCTTTTCAGCGGCCTTTGAGATTTCTGCATCATTAGCGTGTGAAAGAGCAAAGACCCGCAGATGGACGACCCGCGCCGGTATAAAGCGGTAGATATCTTTTAATGGCTCCGGGGATGTCATACCCGTGGTCGGGTTGAAGATATTAACCCTCTTTTCCGTCTCTGCCATGGGGTTTATGGGGCGTGGGTCCTGCGTTGCCAAATCGACGCGAAATGAGATGCCTTTCATTTTTTCAGGAAGATAGCCCCTGAGTTGCCTTTCATAATCAATGGCATGGGCGAATCTCGTCCCCCTCTGAATCTGGTCGATGGATATCTCTGTTGAAAAAGACATCTTCCATTTCACTTCTCTGCTGTAAAGCTTTACCCATTCCTGACTCAGTCTTATTCTTTTCCGATCCTTTGCATCGAGCCAGCCCAAGACTGTATGGTACAAATGCCATTCATCGCAATCCAGATACTCGTCGAGCGCCTCCAATGGATTCCACGGAAAGATTATATGCATCGTGTCACTGAATATCTCCTGCAGATGCAGGTCAAGAGCTCTCGTCGTTCTATGAAAATAGACATTCGTATAGAGATTCAATCTTGCATTTATGAAGCGACTCAGGGCAGAAACGCCTGCCTGATGAAGCGTGAGGCCGTCTTTCGTAAAAAAAGTATAAAAGCGAAGTCTCGTAATATCCACAATATCGAGGGAGAATCCCGTCATATATGCGTCTCTCTGGATATAGTCGAGATTATCCACAGTGTAAATGCCTGAAAAGAGCTGCCTCAGCAACTGCAGCCACCGCGGCAGCTTGGTGTCATCCCCCTCCGGTATTTTAATCAGAAATGCCACATGATTTGGATCGAGGCGCTCTCCGTGAGCAAAGGGACCATTAGGGCTTCTCCGTATTTGACGGATGATCTTCCCCAACCTTTTCCTGATAATCGCTTTTCCCAAGTCTTCATGGGTAATTTCATACTGGCTAAGAAAGTGCTCATCAAAAAAATGCCCGTAAGGGCCATGTCCCACATCGTGCAACAGTCCCGCAACACGGAGGAGTTCTTCAACATAGTTTAACGAAGGAGCATCCCTGCACACTTCTTTCAGACTTGGATAGAGATACCTTCCGAATTCGCCCGCCACGTGCATGGTTCCGAGGGAGTGCTGGAATCGACTGTGCTCAGCGGCGGGATATACCCAGCGTGCGCTCTGGAGTTGATAAATCCTCCGCAGTCTTTGAACCCAGGGAGAATCTATCAGATCCTTTTCCGTCTTCTCGTCCGGGAAATCAGTTGTCGGCACAGTAAAAGAGGCATACTGGTATATAGGATCGGCAATCAGCGCCACCCCCCGATAAACCTTTGCGCACTCTGCGTCCTTCCCTTTCATGCATAAGGGTTTACAATATTCCCTCGTAAATATCAAACCCAGTTTTTCAAATCAGTGGGAAGCGGGAGGGGGGCAATAAAAAGGAGCCTATCGTAAGCCCCCCGCCCCGCCGCAGGAGAACAGAGGAAAAAAAGAAACAAAATGGAAGGTGTTACATATACTATGCTGCGGAGTTTTGCAGCCGCAATTCATCACGGGAGATGGTTGAGATGCGCGAAAATACGTTTCATCGATATCTTCCGTTATTCCCCTCCCGCGAGGGGAGGGGAATTTTCTCAGGAACGGTGAGGCATGTTACAGTGGTATATTTCTTTATTTAGCTGACGCCTGGTAGTGTTCTTCTATCAACCTGGCCAGGTCAAGGCCCGTCATGGTCTTCATCTGTTCGAAGAAGGAGTTGACCGAGCCCGCCAGG
>JBEKOL010000034.1:0-37343 GCA_049521775.1 Syntrophales bacterium | reverse complement strand
ATGAGAAGACATGCCGCGAGGGCGGCAAAAGTTAGGGCCTTTATCCGTCCGTGATTCTGCATTCTTGTCATGGTGAGCGCCTTTTCCATGTGAGTATGATTAAAGTGTAAAAAAGGAGTCATACCGAATTGCCTCGGCCCATTGGAGACTGAGACCATGAATACTGCTGCGAGAGATAGGAATTAATTATAATCTCACGCATGAAATAACTTTTCACATGATAACTTTAAATCGTTATCCTTCCAATAAAAGTCGAGCGATCATCAATTTTTTCAAGCCCTTCAATATAGAGGGTTATATACCATTTGGAATTTTGGATGCCATCATTTTTTTCCGAGATAGTTTGCGCCCATCTACGATAAATGTACCGTCACCGACGGCGTGAAGAATTCGTTTCTGTTTGCGCGAGATGTCAAAGTATGCCGCAACGGCTTCGAGAACGACAATGTTATGTTTTTTGACAATGTCGACGACTTTACACTCGATATTAGCGAGGCATTCTTTTATCAATGGCGCTTTTACTATTCTACCTTTTACGGGAGTGAGTTTGAATTTGGTAAATTTGTCTGTATCGGCACCAGAGCATGTTCCTATTCCAACGACTTTATCAAGCATATCAAACGTGGGGATTGAGATAACACACTCCTTTGTTTTCTGAAGAGCCGTAAAAGAATAATTCCATTCTCCAGTGGTTATGGCAAAGACCGGTGTGAAATCCAAAACCATTGTCCATGAAATCGTCATGATGTTGTCCTTCTTTCCGTCATTCGTTGTAACAAGCACAACGGGCCCCGATTCCATCAACGTGAAGGCTTTGCTAATTTTCAATTGTTTCATGTGTGCACTCCTTCAAGTGCTGCTTGCCGACTTTTTCTACAGGCTCAACGTAGAAACCAGCCGGAGCGTAGCGATCAGCTGTTTTTACTTTGCAATTTTTCAACTATTACCGACTGTAATGTAACATAAAATAGCAATATTAGGAAAACAACATTTCAGGAAGAAGCCATTATTTAAAGTCTGAAAAGGGCACTTTTAAGAGAATGCGTAGACTCTTAAATATATTTTCTTAAAAATACCTGTTTCGCGTAGTACTTCCTACTCCTCAGATTCTCATTTTCGGCAAAGCCAAAGAGTTCAAATGGTAATCGGTAATCTTGTTGTTTTTTGAGGATTGGGGTATAAAGTATTACCTGTTTCAAAAGGAGGCCATTTCGATGAAATCCACACTTTTAAAGATATGTATTTTTTCTCTATGTCTGGTTCTCCTTTTCCCCGCCCAATCCAAGGCAGCCAAAGAATCCCGGCTGGCTTTGGTCATTGGCAACAGTTCTTACCAATCGGGACCCTTAAAGAATCCCGTTAATGACGCAACGGATATGGCAGCCATGTTGAAGAAACTTGGTTTTACTGTAATTCTTAAAAAGAATGCCAACCTTGAGGAGATGGAAGGAGCTATTGAAGATTTTGGAAATCGTCTTAAACGAGGAGGAGTAGGTCTTTTTTATTATGCTGGCCATGGTCTACAGGTTGGTGGAGTGAATTATCTTGTGCCTATAGGAGCCAAGATCAATAAAGAATCTGATGTGAAATATAAAACTTTTGATGCAGGTAGAATTCTCGATGAGATGGCCAATGCCAATAATGGTTTGAATATAGTCATTCTTGACGCTTGCCGAGATAATCCTTTTTCGAGAAGTTTTCGTGATGCTACCCGTGGGCTGGCTATTATCAGTAATGCCCCTTCAGGGACTTTTATTTCCTATTCTACAGGAGCAAACCAGGTCGCCAGAGATGGAGAGGGGAGAAATAGCCCTTACACTAAGGCCCTTTTAGAGAATATAGACAGGCCGGAATTATCGATAAATGATGTTTTCATGAAGGTGCGAAGCAGGGTAAAAAAGGAGTCAGGGCAAATACCCTGGGAGTTATCTTCATTGGAGGGGAACTTCTATTTTATTCCCGGATCAGTTGATTCAAAGTCAACGGCCACGGATAAACTGGATGAAGAGAATCGGAAGTTGAAAGAAGAACAACGTCGTCTGGAAGCTGAAAAGGCCGAGTTGGAGCAAAAATTAAGGAGCGAAGAGGATAAACGCTTAGCCCCGTCCCAGGCCAAGGCACCGGGAGCCTTCAATGACTGGGTGCCTTTTGCCGGGCAATGGTATGGACGATGGTCAAATAACCTTGGGGAGAGTGGCGATGATTCACTGGTTCTCAAGGAGGATCAGAACGGAAATATAAGCGGCGTCTGGACCAATGAGGTCCCAGTCTCGGGAAGACGGATCAACGGGAACACCGTAGAACTGCAAGGATGGACGGCTACCCGGTCCTACCAGATGACTGTTACCGCTACGGGGAATGAGATCACGATGCAATATACTGCCACACGATTGAACAGCAGTGGATCGTACCGCGGGACAGCGCGTTTATTTCGTAGATGAACAATTGACACGGATGGCGCAGTAGATTCGGACAGCGACATAGGTGGTTCGCTGACGCATTTCAAACGATAATAATCAACCTTATGAGCATTCATCCATAATGCTTTGGTTAGCAACAAATAATGCCACAATTCTTTCAGGTATAGGTATTATTTTTAAGACAATTGACGATATCTTTAAAATACCCTTTTTCAGGAAAATATAGCGCATGTGCTGCGGTGAAAATTTCTGCTAGCTCCTCTCATTCAGTACTTCCTGTATCCTGCCGATAAACTTCTTGGCAAAGATCAGGGATTGTTTTGCCTCCTCCTCGGAAACAATGCCTGCGGTATCATAAACTGCCTGGTTCCGTTTCGTTCGCATTTTGTCGAAAAAATTTACCTCATCATCAAACTTCTCACCCAGGGTCAATTCAGCAAAAAGTATGGCCGTTTTATGCTGTCCCTCTCCTATGGGCCTGAACCCTTCCACGTACATCAAAGCCCGAACGGCTTGAAGAATCGCATTATATGCAATATTGTACGTCCAGTCGTTGTTTACCCCAAGGATCGCATTAGCGGTCTTCAGATCTCGGCTTGCCAGTTCCATCTGTTTTTTGATCTGTTTCCTCTTGGCTTTGAATGGTTTTATGAGACCTTTAGCCTCAAGTTCCCTATAACTCATCCTCTTCACCTATCAGCATAAGCTTCGGCTCATTTATCACATTGACAATAAATGGATCCTTCTTTTTCTTTCTCCGCTTATACTCCTTCATCCCATATAATGAGGGATTGATCTGCCTTCCGAGGCTCCGTTCGGCGCCTTTTAATAGCTTCAGAAGCGACTCCAAACGGATCTCTCCGACAACCATCAGATCGATGTCACTCCTGGCCGTTTCAGTGCCCGATGCGATTGATCCATAGATAAAAGCATAATCAATACCCTTCACTTTTGACAACGTTTCTTTGAGCGTACCCACAGCGCCCCTAGTTTTTAGAATAATCGATCTCAGTTCGTCGTAAAGCAAGAACCTCCTGTTTAACGAGTAGTACTTTAAATTTCCTTCTTTTCTACTCGTGAGCAATCCGATACTCTCCAATGCTCGGAGTTCTCGGCTGATGTTTCCACGATCCTCTCCGGTGCGCTTTACAATATCACCAAAGTAAAAGGATTCTTCCGGCCATGAAAAGAAAAGCGATAGAAGTTCTACTCTCAATTTTGATGCGAATAATTTAACCAGCATATTAGCCTACCTTTTGTTGTAAATAATACAACAATCGTTGTAATAATTACAACATATATTTACGGGGCATCATAATATATTCGCCGGGTTGCCAGAAGTTTACCTCATCAATATTGCGTATGGTGGATAAGGTTTTGAACCAGTCATAATCTGTTATACCAACAAAAGCTCTCATGTCATGCGATCCAGATAATAAAAAAACCCCGCACTCTTTATGAGAAACGAGGTTTCAATAATCAGTTCGTTTAAGCCTTATAACACTGGTAACAATAATTAACGATAGTTAAGAAAAAATGTTAATATTTCAAACAATTAAACATTTTCCCTTCCACCGATATTTCACTATAGTTATTCTTGTTTACCTAGATTTTGAGGCATTTATGGCAAATTTATGGCAAAATTTGGGTTACCGATCTCAGCTGCAATCTGTAACCCCTTGATATTATTTGGCTGGGAGACCAGGATTCGAACCTGGATATACGGAGTCAGAGTCCGTTGTCCTACCATTGAACGATCCCCCAGCAGTCTCCCTCCGCAATTGACTTCCCGTGACTGGGATGGGAAGCCTTCTTCCCCTTCCTGAACTTCACAGATTGAGGCTCTCATCGGCACCATAACACGGTTCATGTTGCCACTGGTTGGTCTACTACCACTAAAGAAATTCAATATCAATAGAAATTTTCCTTCGGTGATTCCCGGAAAAGGGAGCGGGCTGGCATCGCCACTCTGCGGTAAAGACTCTGCACTGAATCCATCGCCATTCATGATTTATCGCCTCTAAAAGTTATTGAATCCTTTACAAATTTCATTTAAACTTTGTTACTAAGACAATTCAAACGATTGTAAACCATATAATTGACCTAAGCCGTCCGCACAAGTAGAGCGTAAGTTTGGGGGGTTTTAATCAGGTGACATTTATAATCTTAGCCGACAGCAGGGAAAAGGAAACAGTGAAGAGAGGATTACTGCATATATGAAGAAAACAAATCCTATTGACCTTTCCCCCATAAAAGGAATGAATACTTTCGAGAAAAGGAGCTACCTCGATTTTTTGCTCTGGCATTACCCGATAATCGATGCTTTCTGGTTTCTCTTCGCATCGGACGAGATCGATCTCTATACCGCCGAAAGGCTTAATGAGAGGGTCTGGGAAAAAGTAGCAGGCATGGCGCCGAAGGATCAAGTGAAGCGTTTGCAGATTACGGAGGAAGGATTGCGCGGTTTTGTGGAGCCACAGCGACTTTTCACTTGGGCAATGATCATCGGATATGAAATCGATGAACAAGCTGATGAGGTTATTATTTCCGCTCCTCACTGTGTAATACAGGAAGCAAGGGTAGCAAAGGGACTGCCGGAGTTGTCCTGCAAAGAGATGCATCGTAGCGAGTTCGAACTTTTTGCCAAGAGCGTAGGTGAGCGCATTAATGTAGAATGTTTTTTTACTCCGCCAGTTCCGCATCCTGATCATATCTTCCGCACGTTGCGGTTTACGATACAGAAAGCCGTTAGAACAAGTCCTTGCTCATGACGCTATGCCACAAATGTGAAAACGAGATAATTGTTCCGAAGATAGTGGGACGCAAAGACATCTGCCCTCTGTGCCAGGCGGATCTTCGCTGCTGCCTCAACTGCCGCCACTACGATCCGAATTATTACAATCAGTGCCGTGAGTCTCAGGCGGAGAGGGTCATTGATAAGGATCGAGCCAACTTCTGTGATTATTTTAAGTTCAAAGATAGTGCATCGGAAGGAGTGACAAAGGGCGATAAAGACTCGATCCGAAAGAAGCTTGATGATCTTTTCAAATAACGTGGGTGCCCCACCCATGCGAAAGGAAGCAACTTGCGAGAGAAATATCAAGGTCCATTGACATAAGTAAATGACCGTTGCACATCGTTGTGCCATACTTCACAATATTTCGGTTCTTTCTCTGAACCGGATGACTAAAGCGTTAAAGGAGACCGATTATGTTTTGCTACCAATGTGAACAAACCGCGAAGGGTGAGGCATGTACCAAGGCCGGCGTCTGCGGCAAACAAGCAGACCTTGCCGCATCTGTCATGACAGGCTGCACCTGTACCGTTTCACCTATATCATTCCCAGTGATCTCTCGCGGCCGCTGCGTGCACTAGCTATACACGCACAGTATTGCGCGCGTCGCCAAAGCCCGTGGCGTCAAAATCAACACCTCCATCGGCAGATGCATTTCGACGTGGACTGCCGGAGACATCAGCCCAACGAAACGACCTCTTCATACCGGAAACAATCTACGAGATGATCATTGACCATGCCCACTGCCTGCATGAAAGCATAACAGATCGTTGGACCTACGAATCTAAACCCGTATCGCCGCAGATTCTCACTCATGGCCTTGGATTCTGCCGTCTGCGCCGGCACATCATCCGGCGATTGACATTTATTCTGCCTCGGTCGGCCACCAACGAATCTCCAAACATATTCGTCGAAACTGCCGAACTCCTTCTGCAGAGCAAGGAACGATTTTGCATTCCCGATGGCAGCCTCAATCTTCAGGCGATTTCGTATGATATTCTGATTCGCAACGAGCTGCCTGACTTTGCTTTGCCTATAAACTGCTATGGCGCAGGCGTCAAAGTTATCGAAGGCGGCACGGTAACTTCTGCGCTTTCTCAAGACAGTTTCCCAGCTCAAGCCTGCCTGCATACCCTCCAAGATGAGAAACTCAAACAGGGCTCGATCATCATGCATCGGCACACCCCATTCAAGATCATGATAATCTATAAGCGTTGCAGTATTAGCCCACGCACAACGGTTCATTTTCACACGTATTCTCCATGCTGTTAGAGCCCGAATCCGATATTCCCAGTTGATGAACCGATCTTGTAAATCACTGTTAAAGAGAATTTATCTGTTTGTCAATAGTGAATAATATTAAAGAGTAAAATGCAAATAGCGGCACAAATCTAACCGGGATTTCACATCTATAAAAACATGTTGTAGAAGAATGAGAAAGGGGGTAAATAGACGAGGGGCTGGAAAGAAAAAAGACAAGATTTACCCCTTCGGTCGAAATTATTGATATTTTTCACAGTGTCTACCTTAGAACAAGCCAATGAGTGACAAGTAACACGGAGCTTCTATGCCCAGCTTGACGATCAAAGAACTGCTTGCCCGGAAGGAGAACGACCGGCGCTTCATGGAAAATGTCCGGGCGATGAAAAGGCTGCCCGCTTTTGAGGGCAAATTTGCCCCCTTCCCCGATTGGGTTCACCCGAGCATTCAATCTATCCTCAAGGCAAGAGGGATATATCAACTTTACAGCCACCAGGCCGAGGCGGTGCAGCTCGTCGGAAAAGGCCGCGATGTCGTTCTCATCACTCCGACGGCGAGCGGGAAGACGCTCTGTTATAATATTCCCGTCCTGAATAAAATCATTGAAGAGCCAGAAACGCGCGCCATCTATATATTTCCTACCAAGGCCCTCGCCCAGGACCAAATGCACGAAGTGCACAGTCTGATTACCGCCTTGCGCGCAGACATAAAGACATATACATACGACGGCGACACGCCCGACGATGCCCGCCAAGCCATCCGCAAACAGGGACATGTCGTGGTGACAAATCCGGATATGCTCCATGCGGGAATACTCCCGCATCATACGAAATGGCAAAAACTTTTTGCAAATCTCAAATATATAGTGATCGACGAACTTCATGTGTATAGAGGAGTGTTCGGCTCTCATTTTACAAACGTTATCAGACGCCTTGTCAGGATTTGCCGTTTTTACGGCCGGGAACCTGTCTTCATTTGCTGTTCGGCAACAGTCGCGAACCCGAAAGATCATGCTGAGCGTCTTCTTGAGCGGCCTGTGGAATTGATCGATAGGAGCGGCGCTCCGAGGGCTTCGAAGACTTTTATCATGTACAACCCGCCTATCGTCAATCGCGAACTCGGAATCCGTCAATCTGCAATGACACCCGCGAGGAAACTGGCAGCAGAACTTATCACAAATGAAATCCAGACCATCGTATTTACCACGAGCCGTCTGACTGTCGAGATACTCACGAAGTACCTCAAAGATCAATTTGCCAAGGGGAAGGCCATCGATTCACACTTTGTCACGGGCTACCGTGGCGGTTACCTGCCGAATCTCCGCAGGGAGATAGAGCAGGGACTCCGCGACCACGAGGTAATGGGCGTGGTCTGCACTAATGCCCTGGAGCTGGGAATCGACATCGGCGACCTGGAATCATGCATCATGGTAGGGTATCCTGGCTCTATCGCGAGCACGTGGCAACAGGCTGGAAGGGCCGGAAGACGAATGGGTCACAGCCTGGCCATACTCATAGCCCGCAGTAACCCAATGGATCAGTTCATCGTGGAGAACCCGGATTACTTCTTTTCCCGGTCACCGGAGCACTGCCGCGTCAATCCCGAAAATCTGCTCATACTCCTTCACCACTTGAAGAGCGCTGCCTTTGAACTTCCCTTCGAGAAAGGAGAACGTTTCGGGAGCGAGGACCTTGAGGAACTCCTCAACTATCTTGAGGAAAAAGGTGTCCTGCACAGGGTCGATGACCGCTGGCACTGGACGGCGGAAAGCTATCCCGCTGATGAAGTGAGCCTCCGGAGCATCAATCCTGAAAATGTAGTGGTCGTTGACGCCACGGAAGCAGGGGCGCATAAAGTAATCGCCGAGATAGACTGGGACAGCGCCTTTTCCATGGTACATGACGATGCCATCTACATGGTCGAATCGCAACAATACTATGTGGACAAGCTCGATCTCGAACGAAAGACGGCATTTGTCCACAAAGTCGATGTGGATTATTACACCGATGCCATGACCTATACAAATGTTCGGGTTATCGACAGCTTTGCCCAGAAGTATAGGCACAAAATCATTGTGGAACACGGCGAGGTACAGGTGGTGCGGAAGATTGTAGGATATAAAAAGATTAAATTTTACACTTCGGAGAATCTCGGTTACGGGGATGTGACTCTCCCGGAAAAAGATATGCACACAACGAGCTACTGGTTCACCATTCCCAGGGACATGCTCAACGGGCTTTCCCGCACCCAGTCCGAAATCATTGACGGACTGTCCGGCCTCGCTTACAGCTTGCATCATCTTGCAACGATGCTCCTCATGTCCGACGCGCACGATATTGACAGATGCATCGGCGACAAGAGCGGTGAATGGTTTGTCCGACATGGAGCCGGATCGCGTTTCATTACAACTTCGCCTCAAAACGCCAGGGATGCAACGGGCGTGATGGCGGACGCCTTTGACCCGACTGTGTTTATCTTTGATGCCTATCCAGGCGGGATCGGTTTTTCGGACCTCCTGTATCACGAGCATGACCGCCTGTTGTCCTCAGCACTGAGTCTCATTCGGAGCTGTCCCTGCAGACATGGCTGTCCCAGTTGCGTGGGACCCACCCTTGAGGTAGGTCCTGCTGCCAAAGAAACAGTACTTGCCATCCTTGATTTGATTATCGAAAAGACATGAGCACAATCAAACGGCTGCAACGCCTGACAGGTGAGGATTCGCCCAAGCAAAAGAAATCCCCAAGGGCTGATGAGATCAGCGAACTTCGGAGGCGCATCGAAGCCATCACGTCGCGGCAGCCCACGGCAGCGCAGAAGCATGCTACCAGGCTGTATGAAAACCGCTTCCCTCTTGAGGATGTAATACGAGGTGAAGAAGTTGCCAACGCCTTCGGAAAATTCTTCATCGTCCATGGGCAACATGCGGGTTCTTCGAAGCACGGCAGCCGCAGTATTAGAGAAATGTCGGCTTTTGATATGAGGGCCGCGGCGATTCTCGCTAATAACGCCGATATCGCCTCGTTCGCATGCAAAGACGCCTTGTTTCTTGACACTGAAACCACCGGTCTGGCAGGCGGCACAGGCACGTTTGCTTTTCTCATCGGTCTCGGCTGGTTCGAAGATGACACATTCCTTACGCAACAGCTATTTGCCCGCGATTTTTCCGAAGAAAAGGCCTCTCTTCACTTTCTTCTCGAAATGGCTCGAGGAAAGAGCTTTCTTGTAACCTACAACGGTAAGACCTTCGATGTCGGCCTCTTATCGACGCGTTTTATCCTGAACCGTCTGCCTGACAGTCTGACCGCCATGCCCAATCTCGATCTCCTTCACCCTGCCCGTCGCCTCTTCGGGCATCGGCTGCAAAATAATCGTCTGTCCACCATGGAAAAAGATGTCATCGGATTTCATCGTTATGGCGACATACCGGGAAGTGAAATTCCTCAGCGCTACTTCGATTGGCTGAGATATTGCGATCCCCGCCACCTTGCCGAGATCTTTGAACACAACCGCCTTGATGTTATTTCCATGGCGGCCCTTTCGCTTCACCTTACCGAAATGCTGGGCTCTAAAGCCGATGTCCTAAAGAACGAACATGCTGACCTTCTGGCAGCGTCGCGCCTCCTCGTTGACCGTGGGGACTCGTCTGGCGCCCGGACTATCCTGGAAGCACTAATAAAGGAAGATAACCCTCATGCGGCCTTTGAAGCAAGGAAGAGCCTTTCCCTAATCCACAAACGCCATGGTCGCTGGAAAGACGCCATCCTGACTTGGGAAGCAATGCTTCTCAGCAATCCCGGTAACTTCTTTGCCGTGGAAGAGATGGCTAAGTATCTCGAGCACAGGCGGCGTGATTTTAAGAAAGCTATCGATATAATAAACGAAGCTCTCAGCCTTTCCCATCCTCAAGCTGCTTTAGAAAGGGATGCATTGGCATACCGTCTCAGGCGCCTCAAGAGTCGTGCAGGATGCCTTGATGATGAATAAAACAATAATACTCCGAAATTCCGCATATTTTTAATCAATTATTGTTGACAAATAAATGACAAGCGCTTAAATTATGGACAAATTTTTGCCGTAGTGCTCGAAGACATGTTCTGTAACCTAGGCAGTCTCAAAGAGCAATGCGTTGTGGGGTGTAAGATTGAGTAAATTGATAAACACCTACAGGTGTAAGAAAAAAGGGCATTTAATATCAGAAGCCTGCCAGGATACAACCTGCGAATGGCGGCTTAAAAATGAGGTTTTTTTAAACTGCACTTGGGTTGCCTGCAATTATGGGCCCTTTACACTTGAAGAAGTCGGTGAGATGATGGGTGTAACCAGAGAGAGAATAAGGCAAATAGAGGCCAAAGCTCTCAAGAAGCTACAGCATAAGAAAAGAAGAGAACAACTGAAAGATTTCGCGTCACCGGACAGTGATTGGGATTTTATATAAGCTCGCAGTTTACCTGTACCGATTTACCATATCATTGAGATCTTTACCGACCTTAAAGAAGGGAACTTTTCTCGCGGGAAGGTTTATCACAACAGAGGTTTTCGGATTTCTGCCCTGGATTTGACGCCGGTTTCTGACTGTGAAATTTCCGAAGCCCCTGATTTCTATCCGTTCATCTCTCTTCAGGGCGGCACTCATTGCTTCGAAAATAAGATGAACCACGTAGGCTATATCTTTAGGAGGATAATCCTTAATTTTTTCCTGAACCCTTTTAACAAGCTCTCTTTTCGTCATAAGATAGCGCCTCAATTGTAATCCGCAATGGGCGAGAGATACAGAATGCCGTTGAATTGCTCTGCTTTTCCCCGCATCTGAAACTCAAGGGCTGTAAACATCTCCCGAAAAATATAATCCCAGAATCTTGATCCTTTCTTCTTTGGATATATAACTTCAGGCTTCCCTTCTATCCCAGAGAGTTCACCGGCAAGCGTTACGGCATACCCCATATCACCCAAATAGTCGACAAGACCCAATTTCTGAGCTTGTCTTCCTGTAAAAATCCTCCCATCAGCGATTTTTCGCAGGTTCTCTTTCGGGATTTTCCTGTCCCGAGACACCATATCAAGAAACTGATCGTATATATCATCAACCAGTTCTTGAATCAGCGCTCTTTCTTCAGAGGTCATCTCTCTCACGGGTGAGCCTATGTCTTTGAACTTGCCACTCTTAACAACTGATGCTTTAAGTCCGATCTTTTTTAAGAGTTCCTCCGCATTGGCAAAGTGCATGACAGCGGAAATACTGCCCGTCATAGTTCCGGGATTGGCAACAATTTTGTCCGTGGCACAGGCAATCATATAACCTCCTGATGCTGCAACGGACCCCATGGAGGTTACAACTTTCTTCTTTTTCTTCAGGTCAATTACAGCCTCATAGATCTCCTGTGAGGAAGCAACCCCTCCCCCTGGCGAATCAATTCTCAGAATAACTGCCTTGATGGTATCGTCTTTCCCAAATTGATTCAGCTGTTCAAGAACTTCACGTGTATCGCCAATGAACCCTTCAACTTTTACGACGCCTACCTTCTTATCAAGGGCAAATGAACGGCTGTGTTCCGTCGACGATCCCAAAACATAGACTAACAGAAAAAAAACTATTACAATCAGAAATAAAAGGAATATGCCGAATATAACGGGGTGTTTTCTCACGGCTTGACACTATCCATTGTCATTTTCTGCCATTTTTACATCGGCCAAGACCTTGCCAAGATTCGAACCGACATTTTCTTTGTTGTTTAAGTATTGCGTGACTGAAGAAGATCCTTCAGGTGGCGATTCATAGTCCTTTATGCTCAGCCTGATTCTTCTATTCTGCAAATCCACACTCTTAACAATTGCCGATACCGCATCGCCCACAGCATATATCTCTGATGCGGATTTCACCCTTTTATGGCTCAATTCAGATATGTGAACCAGGCCTTCGACACCTTCTTCAAGTTCTACAAAAATACCGAAGTCGGTTACGTTAGTCACCTTTCCGTTAATGACCGAGCCTGTAGCATAAATAAAATTCTTCTCGTCCCACGGATTCTTGTCCACCTGCTTTATTCCCAGAGAGAATTTTTCATTTGCCACGTCAATATTCAAGACCATTGCCTCGACTTCCTGGCCCTTCTTATACAATTCCGAAGGATGCTTTACATTCTGTTTCCAGGAAATATCAGATACATGGACAAGGCCATCTATACCTTCCTCAATACCGACGAAAAAACCGAAGTTTGTGATATTTCGTATAACACCCTTGACGATACTTCCCTCCGGGTATTTCTGTTTAAGCGCCTCCCATGGATTTTCGGTTGTCTGTTTTAATCCCAGTGAGATACGCTTTACCTCCGGATTGACATCAAGAACCATGACTTTTACAATTTCACCTACAGATAAAACTTTAGACGGATGTTTAATCTCTCTTGTCCAGAACATCTCTGTTATATGTACAAGACCCTCCACACCGGGCTCCATTTCTACAAATACGCCATAATCCGTGAGGTTTACTACTTTGCCCTCAATCACAGATCCTACGGCATATTTTCTCTCAATCATCTCCCAAGGATTCTCCATCAGTTGCTTGAGACCCAAGGAAACCCTCTCCTTTTCTCTATCAAAAGAAAGGACTTTCACTTTTATCTTATCGCCTTTGGAAAAATTATCCGAAGGTCGCGTGATTCTTCCCCATGATATGTCGGTAACATGGAGAAGACCGTCAATCCCGCCTAAATCAATAAAGAGTCCGTAATCGGTTATATTCTTTATAACCCCTTCCATAATATTTCCTTCTTCGATACCTTCAAGGGTCTCCCTCTTTGCCGCAACCCTTTCCTGCTCCAATATAGATCTTCTGGAGAGCACGACATTGTTTCTCTTTCTGTCATACTTAAGAACATTGAACATCAATGTCTGTCCAACGTATTTGTCGAGGTCTCTCACCGGACGGACATCTACCTGAGAGCCGGGAAGAAAGGCCGAAATCCCGATATCCACAGAGAGTCCACCTTTAACTCTCTCTACGACCGTACCCTTTACAGGTATATTATGTTCACACGCATTTTTAACATCATCCCACACTTTGATCTTTACAGCCTTATCCCTAGACAGGACCAGATTGCCGTCCGTATCCCTTCTGTCAACCAAGACTTCCAGTTCATCACCAACGGCAAATGAAATATTCCCTTCCTCATCCTTCAATTCCCTTGCCGGAATATAACCTTCCGTTTTCCAGCCTACATCTACCATAAGGACGTCACTATTTATCTGAACAACCTTACCTGTCACGATCTGGCCAAGTTGGACGCTTTGCAAACTCTGTTCATATAACTCTCTAAACCCTACATCCTCCTCTTTACGGGCGGCCTTTTGAGGAACTGCTTTTTCGGCTGGCGCTTTTTCGTTAACCTTCTCACCATTACTTTGTTCTTTAGAGATTGAGTTATTGCTGTTAACCATTAAACCGTTACCCCCTGAATTTTATAAAAAACCTTCATAAGGCAAAATCACTAGCATACTGGTTGTGAAATATCAAGATAATTCAAAATTTGTCGCTCCAGGTTAATCTGTGTATAAAATCCCATGAATTCAGCGCAGTCAAAAAATCACGCTTCATCAGCTATTTACGCTCTCTATTTAAAGCGTATGCACCCTTAATTATCGAAATCATCTTCTCAACAACTTCTGCGACGCTCATGCATGTGGAGTCCACAATAATTGCATCTTCGGAAGCCTTCAAGGGGGCTATTCTTCTCTCCTGATCTTGCCTATCCCTGATAACCAAGTCCTCTGCAACTGTCTTATAGTGCGAACTGCCGCCCTGCTCGAGCAGCTCATTGTGACGCCTTCTAACCCTTTCCTCCACGCCCGCGTCTAAATAAAATTTGTAATCGGCCATCGGGAACACCACTGTTCCCATGTCTCTGCCTTCGGCCACTATGCCTCCCCGTTCACCTGCATTGCGCTGAATTGACAGTAGTCTTTCCCTGACTGCAGAGACTGCCGAAACCGTTGACGCGATAAGACCTACCTCCTCGCTCCTAATCATTTTTGTTACATTTACACCATCGATAAAGACATTGAAGCTGCCATCAATGTTGTCGAGATACAGCTCTAAGCGAGCACATAAGGCGGCAAGTCCATTTTCGTCGTCCGGCAAAATCCCTTCCTGGATAACTTTGTAGGCAAACGCCCTGTAGAGAGCGCCCGTATCCAGATAAAGATATGATAGTTTTCTTGCAAGGGCCTTGCTGACTGTGCTCTTACCCGCACCGGCAGGGCCGTCAATGGTAACAACGTATTTTTTTTTCATGGTCAAATGCCTTCGGAAACACCTTTCGCAATCTGTTGAAGACGACCGCAGCCAGCGCGACATAATCTCGTACACAAGCGCTATAGCATATTGCTTAACCCTTAACAATATTAAATGGTAACGCATACCATCTGTGATCGTCTTCACATCTCCGATGGCGTTACATAAACGATGACTTGATTATGAGTGCCAAAAGAGCTAATAGAGAAAGGCAATTTCTTAATTGGAGAGGTCCACCCATTGAATCAATTCCACATCTTCCAAAGAAACGGCAGGGAGATCATCCCTGCCATTATTATATTTCTGATCTTTCAGGTTGCTGGATTAGCGCATGCTTCTTTTACTATTGAAGATGAAAGAAGACTCGGAAAGGAATTTTATGAGAGGCTCGACAAAAGTGATGTCTTGATCCATGACCAGAGAATAGACACGTACATCAATCAGTTGGGAAATAAACTAGTCGCCCAAAGTGAGAAGGCTCCTTTTGATTTTCGATTCTCAGTAATCAAGAGTTCGGCAATCAATGCCTTTGCCACTCCGGGTGGCTATGTGTATGTCAATAGAGGCTTAATCACCTTGGTTGAAACGGAGAGTGAACTGGCCTCCGTGCTTGCACATGAAATAGGGCATATAAATAAAAGGCATGTGGCGAGTATCATAGAAAAATCGCAGAAGATTGGTATAGCCACGCTCGCCGCAGTTCTTGCCGGTGCATTTCTTGGAGGCGGGGGAGATCTCTCCGCAGCTGTCGCCAGCTTTTCTTTGGCGACGGCCACAACCCTAAGTCTAAAATACAGCCGCGAACACGAAGAAGAGGCTGATAGGATGGGTATGTCCTACTTGGTCAGTGCCGGATATGACGGCAAAGCCATGTTGGATTTTATGAAGTTAATGAGAAGATATGAGTTTTACTCCAGCAATATACCATCATATTTCCTCACCCATCCGGGTACCGATGAAAGGATTAGCTATATAGACGCTCTTCTTCAGACTACCTATACCCAAAAGGGACGCGATACTATAATCGGGAATATAAAAAGGATACAAACAATCCTCATGTTTGGAGAGAAGAACCTCGATTCGAGTCTTCACTATTTTCAAAATGATCTGCAAAAAAACTCGAACGACGTCGATTCCCTCTATGGGATGGCAGTAACTGAAGAAAAACTCGGACGAACTGACGAATCCGTGATCTATTTCCGTAAAGCCCTAAGCCTGTCTCCCGATGATCAGGACATAAACAGGGATCTCGGGGTTCTTTACTTTAAGCTCGGTCGGGTGGCAGAGGCACTTGTCTTCCTCAGCAAGGCATTGAGCATTAAAGAAGACGATCTCGATACTTTGCTCTACCTTGGCAGGTCTTACGAATTGCAGGGTGATTATACAGCAGCCTTGAGTCTTTACAAAAAAATCGAAAAGAAAAATATAATTGATGCAGACATATACTACAGTATCGCCATGGCATACGGGAAGACAAACAATCCTGGCGATTCCCACTACTATTTCGGCCTCTATTTCAAAAAGAAAAAGAAGATGGAGAGCGCCCTGTTTCATTTCAAGGAAGCCCTGAAGTATTTCCCCGCACAAGGTGGGAGATCTCAGGATATTGAAAAGGAAATAAAGTCAATAAAACGGTAAGGTTCTGGAGAATACTTATTCAGGACATGTCGATCTGGTTTGGCGTCAGTTCCTGCATTGCATAGTCGATATGAATCCGTTCCTTCATAAATAGTTCAAAGAGGTCTCCATCAATATGGTTGTCCTTCACCATATTTTCCATTATTTTGATCGCTTCCGATAAAGTTTTTTCCTTCTTGTACGGTCTGTCCTTTGCAGTTAATGCGTCGAATACGTCCGCAAGCGCAATGATTCGAGCCTGGAGGGGAATCTCGTTGCCTTTTAGACCAAAGGGATAACCGGCGCCATCGATCCTCTCATGATGGGAGGAAGCATAATAAGAAACATTCTTCAACTTCTTCGGAAACGGGAGCTGACAGAGCATCTTATGGGTAACAGTAACGTGATTCTTGACGATCTCTTTCTCCTTGTCTGTAAGAGTACCTAAGGGAATGCTCAGATTGTATACTTCATCATCGTTAAGCAAACATCGCAGATCTCCGCCCAAATTCCATTTCCTTTCCCCTATATTCTTCAGTCGGTCAAGCATCTTTTCATCCATAAATTTTGTTCCAGAATTAATATCTGCAAGAAAGTCATAATCCGCGTCCAAGTCCCTTTCGTCTTTCTCAACGTCGTAAACTATCTTTTCCACACTATATCCTTCTCTTTGTTTGTTCCCATTTTTCATCGCTTCAATTGTGTAGTCCCGTTTCAGAATCTCAAACCGCTCTTTTAAGGCTTCCATCCTGTTATATATTGTTTCAAGTTTTTTCCCCTTATCAACTATGTATTCCGGCGTCGTTATCTTGCCGACATCGTGAAGCCAAGCAGAGATGCGGAGTTCCTTCAATTTATCTTCATCAAAGTAAATGCTCGCATATGGCCCGTCCACGCTTTTATTTATCTTTTCGGCAATGGTCATAGTTAACTCTGAAACGCGTCGAACATGACCGCCCGTGTAAGGAGATTTCTCATCAATCGCCGTAGCAATCGTTCTGATGAAAGATTCCAACAGATTTTCAAGGTCATGTATCAGGCGATTATTCGAAATGGCAACAGCAGCCTGAGATGCTAATGACTCCGTCATTTTCTGATTTTCTGTCGAGAATGATATAACTTCCGTCGTTCTTGCGATTTGGGCATTCAATAACTGCAAGACGCCAATGATATCGTTTTCATGATTTCGCATGGGAACTACGAGCATGGACTTGGAGCGGTATCCCGTTTCTGCATCGAATCTCCTGGTGCCCTCAAAATTGAAGCCCTCCGCATGATAGACATCAGAAATGTTGACTACCTGACCTGTAATGGCGGCATATGCAGAAACATTGGCGTGATTAGGCTTCCCATCGAGATTCTTTAATCTTACAGACGACCAGGTAATCTTTCCGCCAGTTCCCCCCATACGGACATTTAAAGAAGTGTTCTGCACAATAGCGAAGTTGAGTTCCTCTTCATCGTCAGACATGATATACAGGGTGCCGCCATCGGCATTTGTGAACTCTCTCGCCTCATCAACAATCATCTCCAAGAGCCTGTCCAGGTTCTTTTCCGCAGATAAAGCCGTCCCTATCTGATTTAACCGCCTGATCTGATCAAGCTGTTTTTCCATGAATCCTTTAACTTCCGGTGTCAGCTTGCTCAATAACATATTGACCTGGTCGTTTTCAGAAACAGGCTTCACCTTCTTATCCTTGTCCATATGACACCCTCGAGGAAATTCAAATCGTCGTGTAAAATGTATGCTTAAATAAATATAATATTCGAAGTGCGCATCTCTACAATTTCAGGATAGACTGATCGGGAAATGACGCATAAAAAATACTCTGCATGGTTTGATATGAGCCCGGGGAGGGAAGGATAAAACGCGACACAGGCGTAATTTGCCCTAAGTCTTCTTATGGTATTCATCTTATTGCATCATCTATCTCAAGCGGACAGCAGGTATATCTTTCTTTAGTTTCTCTCGGAAGCATTCCATCTCGTCCTGCGAATACGCCTCATATTTCAGAAATTGTTTATCAAGAGTCCTTGTGGGAATAAACTGCTGTAATATGTAGCAGCTGGCATTTCTCAGTAGCTTCCCCATCTCCAAAAGATCATCTTCATGAAGCAGCTTCTTGGGGACGGTTGTGCGAAATTCATAAGGCATACCTGATTTCATAATCACTTCTATACTTTGTCTGATTTTATCCTCATCGATCTTTGACCTTGTCACTGTTTTGTACTTGCGGAGTGGTCCCTTAATATCCATGGCAACATAGTCGACAAGCCGGCCACTGATGAGTTGTTCCAACACCTCAGGACATGAACCGTTTGTATCTAACTTGATCAAGTATCCGATTTTTCTAACACACTTTATAAAATCGATCAAGTCATGATGCATTGTCGGTTCGCCCCCCGTAATCGTCAAGGCATCAAGCTTTCCCTTACGTCTTTCTAAGAAAGAAAGCACGCCTTCCTCCGGCAGACATTCTCGATACAGATCCGGATCGACTAATTCCGGATTATAACAGTAGGGACACCTGAAGTTACAGCCCTGCGTAAATGCAATCGCACCTATTTTCCCGGGATATTCGATCAATGATACCTTCTGCAACCCGCCGATCTTCATCTTCTAGAAACTGAAAACCTTCCTCCCTCTATATTCTTCCTGTTTCCCCAAATTCCATTGTTTAACAGGTCGCAGATAACCGACTACACGTGAATATATCTCACAGGCTTCCATGCAAATGGGGCACGTCTCTTTCTCGCCACTCAAATAACCATGCGAGGGACAGACACTAAAGGTGGGTGTAAACGTAACGTAGGGTAAGTGATACTCGGTGCATACCTTACGCACAAATGCCTTTACAGCTGATGAATCATTAATTCTTTCTCCTGCATATGTGTGAAAAACGGTTCCTCCCGTGTACCTCGCTTGGATTTCATCCTGCAGATCCAGGGCCTCAAATATATCGTCCGTAAAGTTCACAGGCAGCTGCGTAGAGTTTGTGTAAAAGGGTTCAGCGTTGTTCTCTGCATATACATCCTGATTCGCGCAGATGATGTCTGCATATTTTGCCTTGTCGATCTTCGCAAGGCGGTATGAAGTGCCTTCCGCTGGAGTCGATTCGAGATTATAGTTGTTCCCCGTTTCCTTTTGGAATTCTATAAGCATTTTTCTCATGAAATCCAATATCTTCAAAGTGAATTTCTGCCCTTCCTCAGAGGCTATATTCTTGCCTAAAAAATTGAGACAGGCCTCATTCATGCCAACAAGCCCGATTGTTGAAAAGTGATTCTTCCAATATTCGCCAAAGCGTTTCTTCACATCTCTCAGATAATATTTTGTGTATGGATAGAGGTTTCCCTCCGCAAATTTTTCCAGTACTTTTCTCTTGGTTTCCAAACTCTTTTTGGCAATAACCATGAGTTTTTCCAGACGTTCCATAAACTCGTCTTCTGTCTTAGACAGATAGCCGATCCTCGGCATATTCATCGTAATCACGCCAATAGAACCAGTTAATGGATTTGATCCGAATAAACCACCTCCCCTTTTCCCCAATTCCCTGTTATCAATACGAAGCCTGCAGCACATGCTTCTCGCATCTTCCGGGTTCATATCCGAGTTTATGAAATTCGAAAAATAGGGCACTCCATACTTGGCTGTCATTTCCCATAAGTCGTCAAGATTACGATCCTCCCATTTGAATTCCTTAGTTATGTTATATGTTGGTATGGGAAATGTAAAAACCCTGCCCTTGGCATCTCCGTCAGCCATCACTCGAAGGAAGGCCTTATTAAAGAGATTCATCTCCTCCTGAAAATCCTTGTACGTCTCTTTCTGCGGTTTGCCCCCAATAATTACATTTTGCTCAGCGTAATACTTCGGCACCGTCACATCCAGGGTAACGTTCGTAAACGGGGTCTGGAAACCTACCCTCGTCGGAACGTTAATATTAAAAATAAATTCCTGCAGAGCCTGCCTTATTTCACTATAACTCAAACGATCGTACCTTATGAAAGGCGCCAGGAGCGTATCAAAATTGGAGAAAGCCTGAGCGCCGGCCGCTTCCCCCTGAAGGGTATAAAAGAAATTAACGACCTGACCCAAGGCACTGCGAAGGTGCTTGGCCGGCTTGCTCTCAACTTTACCGGACACTCCCCTGAAGCCCTGCAGAAGAAGATCATACAGATCCCACCCAACACAATATACGGAAAGAAGACTCAAATCATGGATATGAAAATCGCCCTCTGTGTGGGCTTTTCTGATTTCCGGCGAATAAATCTCATTCAACCAGTAGACCTTACTGACTTCGGAAGATATATAGTTGTTCAAACCTTGTAAAGAGTAATCCATATTGCTGTTCTCATTAATCTTCCAGTCCTTCTTCTTAAGATACTGATCGACCAGATCAACCTCCATCTTATTGGTAATTTCTCTTAATCTGGCGTGCTGATCCCTATATATAATGTAGGCCTTAGCGGTTCGACGATAAGGAGAGGATAAAAGGACTTCTTCCACGATGTCCTGAAACTCTTCCACTGTCATTACCCTGTCGTCAAAGAGTTTCTCCGCTAAATTAAGAACTTTTATTGTGAGTTTTCTCGCTATGGCCCCATCAAACTCACCCGTTGCTGCCCCGGCGTTTTCAATAGCATTGGTTATCTTGTCTGCATTGAATTTTACTAACCGGCCATCCCTCTTTCTTATCTTTTCATGCATAAGATGCCCCCTCCTTGGCTCCGCAATGAAAGTCTAGTCTCAGTGCAATCACCCTACCCAATATGTTGGGGTAGAAGTTACTTATACTACTATATATTGATATAATCAAGACAAAAAAAAGGTTTTTTTCTATTTCGTTCCCTGCGTTACTGACTCGTCAAATACACGTAATACTGCGACAATAAGGCTTCGGGTTCTCAAATTATCGTCCTCAAACAAGCTGACTGCCATAAATTGAGGCGGGTCAAGGGGGTCACAGCATCTCCTAGGCATCCAAAGTCAGCCGTCTCTCGAGAATTTCTCTGTGACGATTGAAGTATCATGATTTTGCACACTGGTGGGGCAAGCCGAGGAAAAACCGCACTCAACGGAAACTCCCAGATACCTGGGAATAGCTTCTAATTGAGCTAATCAGGAATATGCAGGAAAGACCTATAGTCAGCACGTCTGCAGTAAAATTCTTTCCGCCGAGACGTGCCTCACATATATCACGCCAAATCCAGCATCCCTATTTTTTTAATGCCTTCTTAACCAGGACTTGCGAATTGCGAAGCATAGCTTCTGTTTCGGCATCGGTCAAACCTGCACCCAGTGCGATTTTCCGCGCCATCTCCTCATGCACAAGATCATGGGGGGCATGGCTGTCGCTATTTAGAATGAGAGGGGCTTTTGCTTGGCGGGCCATCCTTGCGACATGTCCATTTGTCAAACTATGTCCCTTCCTGGTCGTAATTTCGAGATATATTGAATTTCTTGCCGCCTCCATAGCTTCTTCTTCCGTAATCAGGCCGGGATGTGCAAGTATATCAATGGGAGATCGCAACGCGGCAACATTAGTGCCTGTCACAACCGGTTCAACAATCGTTTCGCCGTGAACTACAATAATCTTCGCTCCTGTATGTCTGGCCTCAACGGCAAGATCATAAATGTATTCGGGGGGAACGTGGGTCAGCTCTATACCCGGGATCACCTGTATGGCAAGGGCATCCGTCAATTTCTGACAGACTTTCACAAGTCGGGGTATAATAAAGTCAAAATTGGAATGATCGGCATGATCCGTTATGGCAAGGACACTGTATCCCGTTACCTTCGCCCTCCTCGCCAGTTCCGACGGAATCAGATCACCGTCACTAAAAATTGAATGCGTATGCAGGTCTATCACTGCGTGTTACCTCACTGGTATGTTGCAATAGCGACCATTTCATTTGCTAAGCGGAGACATGTTAACTAGCAAATTTGTGAGATGCGGTCAACAAACGATATGGATTATTCTTTAGAGATGAGATGACGCTGATTCCATCGGATGGGGATTGAAACGAGAGACTCATACTTGCTTCCTCCTCATGCGCTATCCACCCGCTGACACAATATTCAATCTTTTTCTTGACAAACATCTTCAAATCCATGTTAGTCTCAGCAATCAATTAAAGAATTAATTCCCTGTCTACGCTTATGTTCAAGATTATAGATCGATACATCCTCAAGGAAATCGCCTACCCATTTTTCCTTATTCTCTTTGTTCTGACATTTGTACTTCTTATGGGTAAAATTATACAGCTCATGGACCTCATGGTCAATAAGGGCGTTAGTTTCATCGATATAACAAAGCTTTTTTTACTGCTAACACCATCATTTCTGATTTTGACCATTCCCATATCGCTACTGATATCGATATTGATTGGATTAGGGAGGCTCTCCGGTGACAACGAATTAACCATTCTAAAGGCGTCCGGCATGAGTCTATACAAACTCCTAGGCCCCGTTGCTATTGCTTCATTAATAGCCTTTATCATAACGGCTGTCACCAGTCTTTTTTTAGTTCCCCACAGTAAATACGCAACAAAGAATTTGCTCTTTAACGTCGCAAAGAAAAAGGCAAGCGTCGGCATCAAAGAAAAAGTGTTCAACGACGATTTCAAAGGAATTCTTCTTTACGCAGAAAGTATTCCCGTTCACGGCGATTACATGAAAGGAGTCATCATCTCAGACACAAGGATAAGCAAGGAACCCAACACCATTATAGCGGAGAAAGCTTTTCTTGTATCAGACCCTTCATTGATGACGGTAACCCTGCGATTGGAAAACGGCAGTACGCATACGGTCGACAAAACGCTGAAAAACTATCGAAAAATGGATTTCAGTTCATATGACGTAAATCTCGATATTGAGTCGTCTATTGCCGAAGCAAAAAAAATTAGCGCAAAGGACAGCACTGAGATGACGGTCTGGGAACTGTCTAAGAAGCTTAAGACGGGTAGTTTGGAAGATGCCGTTTTCCGGGAAATGGCCATTGAATTTTATAAAACTATCACAACTCCTCTTTCATGTATAGTATTCGGCATTCTGGGAATTCCTTTGAGTATCAGGGCGCACAGGGCTGTTCGATCGAGGGGGTTTACTCTCGGCCTTGTCATAGTATTCATTTATTACATCATACGTCTTGGAGGCGAGGCCCTCGTAGAAACAGGAAGACTCTCACCACTCATCGGAACATGGTCTCCCAATATCATATTCTGTATTGTTGGATTTTATCTTTTGATCAGGGCGGCAAATGACAGGCCCCTTCGCATAGAAATACCCATCGGAGCCTACTTGAAACAGTTGATGAGCAAGTGCGCAAAGAGAATTAATTCATGACTATATTAGATCGATATGTAACTAAAGAGTTTACCAGGTTGTTTGTCCTCGTCCTAGCGTTGTTCACGTCACTCTTCATGATTGTTGAATTTTTTGAACGCATAAGAATGTTCTTGAGCAACAATGCTTCCCTCACACAGATCCTATCATACTTCCTTTTCATGATCCCCACGATGATTTCACAGACTCTTCCCGCTACGGCACTACTCGCAGCTCTCTTAACTTTTAGCACCCTTGCCAGAAATTCCGAAGTGCTGGCCATGAAGGCAAATGGCATCAGCCTCTACAGGACGTCTCTCCCGGTGTTCATTGCATCGTTGCTGATCTGTATATTTGCCTTTCTCAATAATGAATTGGTTACACCATACAGTAACCAGAAGGCGGACAACATTGTATACGTGGAAGTGCAAAAGCGAGAACCCCTGGGAACATTCAAACAAAATCAACTCTGGTACAGAGGACAAAGCGGCATATACAATTTCCGGTTTTTTGATCCTAAAACAAATGTTATACAGGGAATTACGATAAATTATTTGGATAAGAACTTTACGCTGACGGCGCGTATCGACGCGGAAAAAGCGGAATGGAAAGATAACAAATGGGTATTCTACAACCTCTTGATAACGCGCTTTGGAGGAGAATTCCCCTCACTCGATTGGGTTTCCTCGAAAGTGATAGACCTCCCGGAAACACCCGCAGACTTCAACCTCGTTCAAAAAGAAGCAGAAAAAATGGGGTTTGTTGAGCTAAGGAACTACATCACGAAGCTTCAGGCTGAGGGGTACGATGCGACACGATATTTAGTTGATATGCACGGCAAGGTTGCATTTACCCTCGTCATCATCATTCTCATTACTATTGGTATCTCCTTTTCACTCATAAGGACAGAGCGAAGCGGCGGCGTCATGCAGAGCATCGGTGTTGGCATTATCATTGGATTCTCTTATTGGATTGTCCATGCCTTCTCCATGTCCTTGGGCCGCTCCGGTTCAATACCGCCTATTCTCTCCGCATGGTTTGCAAATATTCTCTTCGGATTCGCATCGGTTATCATGTTCTTAAGAGTCAAGACTTGAATCCGGTCTCCGATTCCTGCTCCTCTAGTAACGGTAATAATCCGGCTTGAAGGGCCCCGCTATCTGAATACCAAGATAATCGGCCTGCTCTTTGGTTAATCTCGACAGTTTGGCGCCCAGTCTTCTTAGATGCAGTCTTGCTACCTCTTCATCTATCTTTTTTGGTAGGGTGTGAACACCAATTTCATACTTCCCTGATGCAAGCTCAATTTGAGCAAGACACTGATTGGTAAAGCTCGTACTCATGACAAAGCTTGGATGACCGGTAGCACAACCGAGGTTTACTAGCCTTCCTTCAGCAAGGACGATAATTGAATGCCCGGACTTGAGAGTCCATTTATCGACCTGCGGTTTGACGTTTTCCCTTTTGCAACCTTTGCTTTTTTCCAAATATTGCATGTCTATCTCGCTGTCGAAGTGGCCTATATTGCATACAATTGCCTCATTCTTCATACTGTTCATATGCCTACCGGTGATGACCTTGCAGCATCCCGTAGCCGTAATAAAAATATCGCCCTTTGAGACGACATCATCCAGCGTCTTCACGTCATAGCCCTCCATGGCCGCCTGAAGAGCGCTAATCGGATCGATCTCGGTGATGACCACCCGGGCTCCAAAGCCCCTCATTGATTGCGCACATCCCTTACCAACGTCGCCATATCCGCAGATGACAACCATCTTGCCGGCGACCATCACGTCAGTTGCCCTCTTAATCCCATCAGCGAGCGATTCCCGGCAACCGTACAGATTATCAAATTTTGACTTGGTCACCGAGTCATTGACATTGATGGCCGGAAAGAGAAGCTCCCCCGCTTGCGCCATTTGGTAAAGTCTGTGAACACCCGTTGTGGTCTCTTCAGACACGCCAAGAATTCCCGAAGCGACCTTTTGCCAATGTTTCGGATTCCGTTGCAACGAGTGCCTCATGCGATCCACAATAATCTGTAATTCTCTATGATCGTATTTCCGCTCGAGCAGCAAAGGATCCTTCTCATATTTAACGCCATGATGAATATATAGTGTTGCGTCGCCTCCGTCATCGACAATCAGATCGGGTCCGGAACCGTCAGGCCATGTCAGCGCCTGTTCTGTACACCACCAGTATTCTTCAAGCGTTTCACCTTTCCAAGCGAAAACGGCTGCAGTTCCTGCCTTCGCTATTGCCGCGGCCGCATGATCCTGCGTCGAGAAAATATTGCACGATGCCCATCTGATGTCCCCGCCAAGTTCTTTAAGCGTCTCTATAAGCATGGCCGTCTGAATAGTCATATGCAGGCTACCCGCGATCTTTAAGCCCTTAAGCGGCTTCTTAGGACCATATTTAGCCCTCACGGCCATAAGTCCGGGCATTTCATTTTCGGCAAGTGCGATCTCTTTTCGCCCCCATCCGGCAAGACCGATGTCTGATATTTTATATGGTAAATTCTTGACAAGTTTCACATATGTCATAAGGTCCTCCACTCCTGATATTAGGGCTCAATCCCATCACGTCTATATTGACGCAGCCTGTCTCAAGGCTTCAACCATGTCGGCCTTTTCCCAGATATAGTCATCCAGGAAAAATGTCTTGGGAAGTTTTCGGTAAATTTTACCGTCCAGAAGTTCAAATTTTTCAATCATGCCTCTGGGAGACAAGTCGAAATATTCTTTAATTAGCATATTGATTTTAGCATCGGAAATAATTCCCGTTCCAAAAGTATTTACGTAGACGGAAAGTGGCCTGGCCATGCCGATGGCATATGCCACTTGTATGGCGCATTTTTTTGCGAGCCCCGCGGCAACAATATTCTTTGCAACATAGCGAGCTCCCAGTACCGCCGAGCAATCTACCTTTTCCGGCGATTTATTGACAATGGAACCGCCACCAATTTGAGCGCCCGGATAACCTCCATAGAGCTGAACGACAAGTTTCCGTCCTGTCACTCCTGAATCTGCTGCACTGCAGGAATTGATCGCCTGCCATTCCCCGGTCGGATTGAAAAGAAATTCCGTTTTTTCATCGACCCAATCTTTGAGGCATTCCATAGCAAGACGTTTTGCCTGAGGTTCTACACTGGCTCTCGCATTGTCAGCCACTTCACGGTAGTCTATTGCATTAGACATGAGAACCGTCGCTACTCGTTGCGGAACTCCCTTGTCATTGTATTCCACCGTTATCTGTCCTTTGCCGTCCGGAGCAAATATCGGATTCCCGCAATTCTCAAATACCCTCATCATCCTGGTGGACAATACATAGGGAAGCGGAAGCAACTCAGGTGTCTCATCGCACGCAAATCCATATATGATGCCCTGATCCCCTGCACCGATTTCCTTGTGTTTGCCCATATCTGCACGGGTGCCAATATTGATGTCCGGAGATTGTTCTATAATTGTATTGAGTATGCCCATTGAATTTCCGTTGAGACCAAGACGATAATCACCGTAGCCTATTGAAAGAACGGTATCGCGAACAATTTTCTCCACATCCACATAAACCCGAGTGGCAACTTCTCCGCCCACTATACAGAGGCCCTTGCCGAGAAATATCTCAATGCCGCAATGCGGCATCGTATCTACAGTAACCCCGATTCTATGTTCCTCATCGAGAATCGCGGCGATGATATTCGCTGCTATCGAATCGCATACAATATCCGGATGTCCAACCTTAACGCTTTCAGATGTTATTAGCATATGCTCTGACCTCTTATTTTTAGACTAATTCTTCTTGTTACTAAATCTACTTCAATTCATCATCTTTCGCGCCGTAAAATTTGTCCTTCCTTCTCGCGCGCTCCGACGGAGTTACGATACCGACAGAGATAATGTATGTTAAGGCTTCTTCCACTGACATACCTACTTCAACCAATTCATCTTCCGGCACTATAATGAGATAGCCCGATGTCGGGTTGGGGGTTGTCGGCAGGAAAACGCTGATCAGGTTATCCCCTGTCTCCCTCTTGATCTCCCAATTTGGCTTGCCTGTCACAAAGCCAATCGTGTATAAACCTTTCCTGGGAAATTCTACCAGCACAACCCGCTTGAAACTGCTTCTCCTGTCCATGACCATGGTATCGGAGAATCGTTTGATAGCCTGATAAATATTCCTTACAAAAGGTATCCTATAAAGAAGGTCTTCTCCGGATTGGACTATTTTATTGCCGACATAACTCGCTGTGATGAGGCCACAGATGAAAATCAAGATTACGGTTACAATAGTTCCCAGGCCCGGAATATGGACACCCAGCAACGTGTCAGGATGATATTTAAAAGGGATAATCTTAAGGAGACTATCCATCATATCTATGAGAAAGAAAAGGATATAAAGCGTCAATCCTATCGGGACAGTAACAGCAAGACCCGTCAAAAAAATCTGCTTCAGTTTCTTCTTCAATGGTCGATGACCTTCATGATATTTTCAAATTATGCTTACTTAACAAAAAGTTAAGCTGTTTTCAACTGCTATTTAAAAAGGGGTTAGGTGCAACTGCACCAAAACCCCTTGTAGGATTCAGATCCCGAATTGTTGCTTATTCGGTACAGCTCCTGGGAAGACTACTTATCCTTCTTGACCCTATTCTTATCGTCCAAAAAAATGCATTTAGGACGCCACTTCTCTGGCGCGAGATCGTCAAGCATAGCATAGCTCGCAACAATAACAATGTCGCCCTTGGAGGCTTTCCAGGCTGCAGCACCATTGAGACATATTACGCCGGAATCCTGTTCTCCCTCAATCACGTAAGTGGAAAATCTCTCCCCGTTGGAAACATTGTATATGTCGACTCTCTCATAGGGCAGTATATCTGCGGCATTCATTAGCCCCTTATCGATTGTGATGCTACCTTCATAGTGGAGGTTGGCATCAGTTACTGTTGCACTGTGCAATTTTGATTTGAGCATGAACCTTTGCATGTTGTATCTTCCCACCTCCAGAAAAGCCAATCTTCAACATTCTAAGTAATCATCGTACGTCAAGCCAACTTCCGAATACGTAATTGTCTATCAGTCTCGTCTTATTAATCTTGACGGCAAGGGCCAAAACGGACTCTCCTTCAAAATTGCCGATATCCTTAAGGGTCGTTGTATCGCATATTCTAGCGTAATCGATATTTGTATGGTGATGACGTTCTATGTGCTTCCTCACCTCAGCCAGGATAGCAGCGGCATCCCTTTCTCCTCCGGCATACATTTTTTCGGCTAAATTGAGGGAACGGCTTAGACTCAAAGCCGCTTCCCTCTCATCTGGTTTCAAGTACACATTCCGCGAGCTCATAGCAAGGCCATCAGGTTCCCTCACTATCGGCATGCCGATAATATCGAGGTCCATATTGAGGTCCATAACCATTCTCTTAACGGCTACAAGTTGCTGGAAGTCCTTCTCGCCGAATATCGCATAGTGCGGTTTGACAATATTGAAAAGTTTTGCGCACACTGTTGTGACGCCACGGAAATGATCAGGCCGGGACATTCCACAGAGGTTCTGCGTAACGTTCTCAACATTGACATAGGTCTGATAATGTTCAGGGTACATCTCTTTATCTTCCGGATAGAAGATCACATCAACGCCTACATCGCCCGCCAAGCCTCTATCTCTCTCAAAATCTCTCGGATACTTCTCAAAATCTTCACTCGGACCGAATTGCGTGGGGTTCACGTAGATGCTGATAGCAAGGCAGTCCGCCCGCTGCCTTCCTTCTCTCATCAAACTCAAATGGCCATCGTGAAAATAACCCATTGTAGGAACAAATGATATTTTCTGTCCCGAATTCCTAGCGGATTCGGAAAATACCTGCATTTCTCTGATGGAACTGATAGTCTTCATCTCAACTCAACCCCGCATCCATAAAAAAAGCCTCCACGTCAGAGACGCGAGGCTTCACATATAACCCGTGCAGTATGCCTTCGTTTTACCTCCCGTCTCAGTCCGCAAACGGATCCAAGCGGCGGAGGGTCATTAACAAAATAACAGGATCGTGTCAAGGTTTTTTTATTGAATAGAGGGTGTTAGATAATTTTCCGATTTCTTCAGCTGTAAGTGTCTCACCCCTTCTCGCGCCATCGATGCCTGAATTCTTGAGTGCGTTTGCCATATCCATATCCGAATAACCCAACAGATTGAGGCCCCTAAGATTATTCAACAACGTTTTCCGTCTTTTGGCAAAAACTGTTTTCGCAATCTTGCAGAAAAAATCATGGTCTGCCAAATCCAGTTGAGGCTTTTCCCGGATTACCATTTTCACTACAGTGGACATTACCGTGGGTTTCGGATAGAAGCAGCTGCATGGGATTGCCATTTCACGAGAGCATAACAGATACATGGAAACCAAAACCGTCGGCACGCCGTAAGCCTTCGTCCCGGGTGCCGCAGTAAGCCTGTCTGCCAGTTCCTTTTGAAACATGAGAATCATGGTCGATATATGGTCCCGGTAAGCCAACAATCGGAATAGTATCTGTGAGGAAATGTTATAGGGGATATTTCCGATGACCTTGAGCTTCCGCAATGGCAATTCGCCGATTGCAGAGGAAAAATCATATTCAAGCACATCTGCCTGGATAATGTCCACATTACGGTAAGGCGCCATCCTTTTTTTCAAGATACCGACCATTCTTGGATCTATGTCGAGCGCAATCACCTTCTTTGCCTGTTTTGCGATTGACTCCGTCATGAGGCCCACGCCCGCACCTATTTCGACTATGATATCATCTTCATGGATATTTGATATTCTGATAATTTTGTTTATGGCATTTCTATCCTCGAGAAAAGACTGGCCCAAGCGTTTGAGCGGCCGGAGCCTATGATCTGCGAGGATTTCTCTTACTGTCGTCATAATTCCTTATTCAGGCGCTTCCGAGAAGCGGCACTATGAATCATACTTTAATAAAAAATCCAGGGGCCATCTGGAAACTGCGTTTAGATTCAAAGAATCCTTTAGCCCCCTTGTCAATAGATGCTCACCTACGACGGCAATCATAGCCGCATTATCGGTGCAAAAGATAGGGGGGGGAATATATACATGAGGACCCTTGAGCCTCGATTCCTCTGCAAATCTTTCTCTGAGCCGACTGTTTGCAGCAACCCCGCCGCATACGACAATTCTTGGTATAGAGTGAATATCCGCGGCCTTAAGAGTTTTTTCCACAAGGACATCAATGATTGCTTCCTGGTAACTGGCGGCCACATCCGGCAGCTCATCCTCGCTGAAGGGACATGCTCTCTTCTTTATGTGCACCAGAAGGGATGTTTTCAGGCCGCTGAAACTAAAATCCAGACTATCTCTCATGGCCCTGGGGAATTCAATCCGCTTTCGGTTTCCTTTTCTTGCCAGCCTGTCGATGACGACGCCCCCCGGATAGCCGATATTCAATAGTTTGGCAGCCTTGTCAAACGCCTCACCAGCGGCATCATCCCGCGTCTGTCCCAGAACGGTAAAATCCTGAAAATCTTTCATCAGGTAAATGTTCGTATGCCCCCCGGACACTACCAGGGCTATAAGAGGAAACTCGGGACGGTCGGAACTGAGAAAGATGGATGCAACATGACCAGCGAGGTGGTTCACTCCCACAAACGGTATCTTTAGAGCAAACGCAATAGCCTTAGCCGCCGACAGGCCAACAAGCAGTGACCCAACCAGCCCGGGTCCCCTGGTTACCGCTATTCCTTCGATATCGTTTAACGTTACGGAGGCGCCGTTAAGTGCTTCACATATGACCGGTACGATCATTTCCATGTGTTTACGGGATGCGATCTCCGGTACGATACCGCCATATATCTTGTGCAGGTCAACCTGGGAAGCAATGACATTGGAACGAAGTGATTTCCCATCCTGGAGGACGGCAGCGGCTGTTTCGTCGCAGGATGTCTCTATTCCCAAAATATACATTTGCTCCTCCCCAGGCTAATTTCCCTTTTAAAATAGTCCCGAATTATATATAGAAGTGAACAGCCTTTGTAAATAACTTTTCAAGATCGCGCAAAGTTGTGAGGAATTAAGCGCCGTGGAAATTACTACTGACTTTTTAGTCTTAGGTAGCGGCATTGCAGGATTGAGCTTTGCCATCAAGGCAGCAGATCTCGGCACTGTCGCCATAGTAACGAAAAAAGAAAAATCCGAATCAAACACGAATCTGGCTCAAGGCGGGATAGCAGCGGTTTATGACAAAGAGGACCGCTTTGAATATCACATCAACGATACTATTGCCGCCGGGGCAGGTCTTTGTAAAGAACAAGTTGTCAGATTCGTCGTAGTGGACGGCCCGGAAAGGATCAAGGAACTTCTGGAGTGGGGGGTGGAATTCACAAGGGCGGGAGATAACGATGCCGGTCATTATGACCTGGGCCGAGAAGGCGGACACTCCATGAGGCGTGTTCTGCACGCGCGGGATCTCACGGGTCAGGAAATAGAGCGTGCCCTCCACGAAAAAGCCAGCCTAAAGAGAAATATAGAAATTTTCGAAAACCACATCGGCATTGATCTTATATTGGAATCAGCCATTCCGAGCAAAGAGAAGGGCCACCGGCAGAAATGTCTCGGCGCTTATATACTGGATACGGACCGCAATCAAATTCATACTTTTAAGGCGAAATTCATCATTCTGGCTACGGGCGGTTCCGGGAAAGTATACCTTATTACAACAAATCCCGATATTGCCACAGGAGACGGTATCGCCATGGCCTACAGAGCGGGCGCCTTCATAGCCAATATGGAGTTCATCCAGTTTCATCCCACCTGTCTATACCATCCCGAAGCGAAATCCTATCTCATCAGCGAAGCCCTAAGGGGTGAAGGCGGTCTCTTGAGATTAAAAGACGGATCCACTTTCATGGAGAAATACCATCCCATGAAGAGCCTTGCACCCAGGGATATTGTCGCGAAGGCCATCGATACGGAGTTGAAAAAATCCGGTGATGAATACGTCTTGCTGGACATAAGACACAGAGACAGAGATTTTATAATAAGCAGATTTCCCAATATCTACAATAGGTGTCTTGCTTTCGGCATAGATATCACAAGAGATCCGATCCCTGTCGTCCCCGCTGCCCACTACCAGTGCGGTGGCGTGTCGACAGACAATTACGGAGAAACTAGTATAGAGCGGCTCTTTGCCTGCGGTGAGGTCGCATGCACCGGGCTTCATGGGGCAAACCGTCTGGCAAGCAATTCTCTCTTGGAAGCAGTAGTATTCGCCCATCGGTCATTTGTCAGAATAGCAGAGAAGTTTCCTACCACGAAAGATGAGCCGATACCTATCCCGCCCTGGGATCCAAGGGGGGCCACGGAAAGCGATGAATCGATTGTCGTAGCCCACAATTGGGATGAAGTCAGAAGATCTATGGGGAATTACGTGGGTATTGTTAGGTCAAATAAGAGGCTTGAACGTGCTCACCGACGAATTGACCTCATCAGCCGCGAAATAGATGAATACTATAGAAATTTCATCGTCACGAGCGACCTAGTTGAACTCCGTAACATTGCAACGGTTGCAAAAATAATTATTCAATGCGCCCGGATAAGAAAAGAAAGCAGGGGGCTCCACTACAATATAGATTATCCCGAAAAGGACGATAGGCTATGGTTGAAAGATACAGTTATTTCCAAAGACCAACCAACAAGTAATGAAATGCCGTGAGCACCTATTTTTTGACGCTGGTTATGGGATCTATGTGATATCAGCCAAACACCCTCTTAAATATAAAATCAATATGCTTCAGGAAATTCTCGATTCTGCATGCATCTTCTATATCTTTTGCATTCATGTGCGACATCACTTCGTTATCTTCCAAAAGCAATTGCTGAAAATCAATTCCCTCATTCCATGACCTCATGGCATTTCTCTGTACGACTCTATAGGCATCATCTCTGGACATCCCTTGCTCAATGAGCTTCAAGAGGACCGTCTGGGAAAAAATGACCCCTTTAGTCATGCCCAGATTTGCAAGCATCCTCTCCGGATATATGACAAGATTTCGCACCAACTCAGTAAACCTGTGGAGCATGAAATCCAGGAGAATCGTAGCGTCCGGAGCAATGACCCTCTCTACTGACGAATGACTGATGTCCCGCTCATGCCACAGGGCGACGTCCTCCAGCGAAGCCAGTGCGTATGACCGCATCAGGCGAGCCAGTCCGGAGAGGTTTTCCGACAAGACGGGGTTCCGCTTGTGAGGCATAGCCGATGAGCCTTTCTGGCCAGGCGCGAAATATTCTTCCACCTCTCTCACTTCCGTTCTCTGAAGTAATCTAATCTCCTGGGAAAATTTATCGATGGAAGACGCAACTATAGCCAGAGTGGTAAAGAATTCGGCCTGCCTGTCCCGCTGAACAATCTGCGACGATATTGGCGCAGGTTTCAGCCCCAGTTTTTGACATACGTATTCTTCGATTGAAGGGTCAACAAAAGAGAAAGTCCCGACGGCCCCGGATATCTTACCGTAGCTGATTGCATCTTGCGCCCGGACCAGACGCATCAAATTCCTCTCCATTTCCTGGTACCATAGAGCCATCTTCAAGCCGAACGTTATGGGTTCAGCATGAATCCCGTGAGACCTCCCTATCATTACCGTATGTCTGTGCTCTGTCGCTTTGCTCTTCAAAACGGGTAGGAGCAGGTTCACATCATCGATGAGTATTTGTGATGCCTCTCTGAGAAGAACGGCAAGTGATGTGTCCAAGACGTCCGATGAGGTAAGTCCCATATGAATAAACCTGCCGTCTTCCCCCACCTTTTCCGCTAAAGAAGTCAGAAAAGCGATCACGTCATGTTTAGTGGTCTTTTCTATCTCCTCAATCCTTGCTATGTCAAACCCGGCTCTCTCCTTAATATTCTTGAGAGATCCTTCGGGAATATCCCCCCTTTTAGCCATGGCCTCACATGCAAATATTTCTATGTCGAGCCATGTCTGATACCTGTTTTCAGTGCGCCATACGGCATTCATCTTGTCTCTCGAATATCTCGGGATCAATCTTCTCCTCCTGATTTCTTTAATGTTCTTATTGAATCAGTCGCATTGCTCCTGAAATATAGAACAAATTGGCTGAAAAAGAAATCAAAAAAGCTGTCTATATTGCGCCATCTAGCGTATAATAAATCTCGTGAAGATTGACCGTAGAGATCATGGACTCCAATGGTATCACGGCGATGGATCATCACGCAGGATTCTGCCTTCACTATGGAAGGCTTTAGTATAGCTTCGTAATACATATACTGAATTCGTGCATGAATCTTTGCAAGGAGCGTGAAAATGGGTATTTCTGATTTTAGAAGACGGGATTTCGATATAGATCGGATTTTTTTGAACCGGTGGTCGCCTCGAAGCATGTCGGGCGATGAGATCAGCCGAGACGTATTATTCTCTCTTTTTGAGGCGGCCCGGTGGGCCCCCTCATCAAATAACAACCAGCCTTGGCGATTTCTTTATGCGCAAAGAAACACAGATTACTGGCCCATATTTTTCGATCTCCTGACGGAACAAAATAAGGTTTGGGCAAAGAACGCAGCCGTTTTGATCGTCGTTATTTCTAAGAAAACCTTCGACTACAATGAAAAGTCTGCACGCACTCACTCATACGATACCGGTGCGGCCTGGGAAAATCTCGCGCTTCAAGGTTCATTGAAGGCGTTGGTTGTCCACGGCATGCAGGGCTTTGATTATGATAAGGCAAGGACTAGTCTCAATATTCCCGATGTCTTTCAGGTCGAGGCAATGATTGCCGTTGGAAAGCCGGGGAAAAAGGAGAATATCCCGGAAAACCTCCAGGAAAGAGAAATGCCTTCACAAAGAAAGAAGTTATCGGAAATCGTGATGGAAGGAAATTTCACGCCCGAATAAAACATTGCATAACCTCAACTTTCATCCAATGATTATTTTATCTATTTGCCGCTACGATCTCTTGCATCTGAGGAGACGTTTTTCTCGTTTTAGGCAATTCCGGGACAAGCATTTCGCCTTCGCCCCGGGACATATGGAAATGATCTGATAACGCCCGGAATACACCAAAATGCAGAGGTAAAGAAAAACATGTTTCTGTTTAAGAAAATCATCGCCCCCCTGTTCTCACCAGTGATACTGATCCTTGCGCTTTTTATCATCGGTCTGGTTCTCCTTTGGTTTACGAGAAGACAGAAAACGGGAAAAGCCGTCATGACGTTTGGTGTGATCATGCTTACCCTTCTTGCTTATGGTTCTTTCTCCAACATGCTGCTCGTCCCCCTTGAACGGCAATATCCTCCACTCATGATGGAGAACGCCGGCGGCGGCCTATCTTCTTCTGACTCCATGCATTCCCTAAAGTGGATTGTCCTTCTGGGTGGAGGCCATATAGCCGATCCAGAAATTCCCGTCACAAGCCAGATATCGAATGAATCCCTCGTTCGCCTTGTGGAATGTGTCCGCATTCACCGCCTAATTGCGGGTAGCAAAATTGTCCTTTCGGGGGGCGCAGTCTATGACTCATCATCTGAGGCAGGAACGTTTGCAAAGGTCGCAGCAATTCTCAATGTCAGTGCTCGGGACATTGTACTGGATGATATCTCCAGAGATACGGAGGAGCAGGCAGAGAATATACGGTCTATTGTGGGTCAAGACCGCTTCATTTTGGTGACCTCGGCTTATCACATGCCCAGGTCCATGGCCATTTTTAATAAAGCGGGACTCAGGCCCATCCCTGCTCCGACCAACTACTTCGTCACAGAAAGACAAATGAAGTCTCCTGGAGATTTTTATCCATCCTCCATGGGGCTTTTCAAGGCGGAGCATGCCATCCATGAATATCTTGGTATCTTATGGTTTTGGATGAGAAACTGGATCTGATACTGCCTCAAAAACGAATCTTGAATTTATGGCGCTTAAATGTTAGAAAGCGCGAATCATTGAAGCTTTCTAACACAACCGGAGCTCACATAACAGGAGATGCAAATATGAAATACAGTCTAAAATTGTCGCTATGTCTTGTTCTTTTACTTACGGCATCCGGCGCACTCGCAGCAAAAGGTGAAAAGACCGTGGCTGTGCTGCCATTTTCCGTACATAGCGCAGAAAGCATTGACTATGTCAAACAGGGCATTTGGGACATGCTTTCTTCCCGAATCGCTGTCACCGACAAGATAGAGGTCATCAGCAAGGATTCCGTCCTTCAGGCCATGAAGGGAACGGAAGGGAAAGATCTGGCCATTCAAGATATTTACGGCCTCGGGAAGAAGATGAATGCCGATTTTGTCGTATATGGAAGCATCACAAAGTTTGGCAACAGCATAAGCATAGATGGGAAGCTTATCGATATAGCTGCGAACAAGTCAACGGTAAGCCTTTTTACTCAGAGCCAGGGCATGGACGAGGTCATAGTGAAGATCAATGACTTTGCCCGTAATATAGACAACAACATCCTCGGCACAGTCCCCCAGTCCTTTGCCCCGCCGCTGGCCTTAGCGCCAACCCCGGCACCGCAGCAGCAGGCCCCGCAAGATTCCCGTGAATATGATATTGTCGGGGGGATGAAAAAGAGCAAGAAAGGCACCTTCACTTCTGTCATTAACCCTGACTTCATAACTTCCGCCCGGCCGCTTGATA
>JBEKOL010000033.1:0-37445 GCA_049521775.1 Syntrophales bacterium | reverse complement strand
GAAAAATCCGCAATCGCGCTTGCAAAGGACGCCTTTGTGGCAACACGCTTTGAAACAAACGTCATGCCCGCCTCCGCAAGCTCCTCTATCATCAACTCCGCGTCAGTCGGGACATCTTCAAGGATTAGTACTTTCAATTTCTCGGACATGGCTTAAGCCTCCAAATTCTCCGACACTTATGGAAGGTCTTTCCGTAATTGAACTGAGTCATAACATTCATGCAGGGCACCTTTTGCAATCAGCAAATCAGCCTTCGCCATGCGGCTATGCATCCGCATAGGGCGTCATATTTATCGATACCCAGTATGCTCCGAGCTCGGCAACAATACGTAAGAATACCATCGCTTGCGTGGGCTTTACAATATAGCTGTTCGCCCCGCGATGCAATGTCATCTCATCATAACGCACCGCGTGTCAAGCTGGTTTTCAATATCTTCTTCCCTTATCCGCTCGCGGAAGATTTTCTTAATTTCCCTGCACACAACCGCGTCGTTTCTGTATATGACGCCGATCGGAATCTTGTCTCCCCAGAGTTCCGCCATCTTCAAGGCCTCATAACGATCCTCTATGGGCTTCTCGATCTTGAAGACCCTCTCCCTCAACCATTGGTAGGTATTTATCTTGTTGAAGGTGACGCAGGGCTGGAGGATATCCACAAGTGCTGTCCCTTTGAAAGGTATGGCCTCTTTAATAATATCTTTCACGTGGTCACTGTCGCCAGCGAAACTGCGTGCTACGAACGGCGCTCCCATGGTGATAGCCAGGGCTATTGGGTTTAAGGGAATGTTCTCATTCCCTTGGGGGGATAGGTCATTTTTCACGGACAGGTCTGTCGTAGGGGAACTCTGCCCTTTGGTCAGGCCGTATACCTGGTTATTCGATGTCAGTATCGTAATATCCAGCCGTCTTCTGATAGTATGGATGAAGTGATTCCCTCCTTCGCCGTAATTGCAGCCGTCACCGGAGTAGGCGATGACGGTAAGGTCAGGTCTGGCGAGTTTGATCCCCACGGCAAGGGGCAGAGCTCTGCCATGGAGGCCGTTGAAGTAATTGACGTCCAGGTAATGGGGCATCTTGGCGGCCTGCCCGATCCCCGATGTGAAGACGATGTCCTTCATGGGGACGGAAAGCTCCTGGAGGGCTTTTTCCAGAACGTCCCGGATGGGAAAATCACCGCAGCCGGGGCACCACGCCATATCTGTTCTCTTAAGCATCGCGATTCCTCACGTTAACAATTTTTTCAGTTCATAATAGAGCTCTAAAACAGTGAAACACTCACCATTGTATTTCAGCACGGCGTGGGCAACATTAAGCCCCAATTCACGTTTCAGAAGTCCTGCGAACTGGCCCCTCGCGTTATTTTCCACACAGATGAGCCTCTTCGCTTCCAGGCCGTGAGGCGCAACCATTGCCGCCGTCAGGGGATAGACCTGCCCAAAATGCAACGCAGAGGCGCTCTGTCCGTCCTCTATGATTTTTTCCAGGGCCTCTTTAACGATGAGTTTGTTGGAACCCCAGCAGATGATTACGGAAGCAGAGTTCCTGTCACCGTAAAATGTGGGCGTCATAAAATCACTCGCAATCATTGCGAATTTCTTTAGGCGCTTATCCACCATACGGACCCTCAGACCAAGGTCTTCCGTGATTTTTCCTTCCTCATCGTGTTCATCGGAATCAAGCTTGACCTTGGCATCGGAAAGGCCGGGGTAGGTTAATGGGGAGATGCCGTTTTCCGTAAGCGCGTATCTTTTGTAGGCAGCGTCGAATACCGGGTACTCACGGCTCAGGCATTCCTTCGGTATTTCATCTTGCATGATTTGGATGGAATCAGCGAAGTACTGATCAGCCAGGATAAAAACGGGTATCTGGTAGCGATCCGCCAATGCGAAGCTCTTTCGGGCAACGGCTATGGCTTCGTCGATTGAACCCGGCGCAAAAATAATGCGGGGAAATTCTCCGTGGCCCGCATGAAGGACAAGGTTTAGCTCCCCCTGTTCGGTCCGCGTGGGAAGGCCTGTGGCCGGGCCGGGCCGCTGGCCAAGAACGATGACAACAGGCGTTTCCGTCATGCCTGAGAGTGAAACCCCTTCCTGCATCAAGGCGAAGCCTCCACCGGAAGTGGCCACCATTGATCGCACACCCGCGTAGGATGCGCCCAGGGCCATGTTGATGGCGGAGATCTCATCTTCGGCCTGTTCAAAATGGACAGGCATCGTAAGTGCAGCCGTGGAAAAATAGTGCATGATGGATGTGGCCGGCGTCATGGGGTACCCGGCCATGAACTGGCAGCCGCCCAGGATCGCCCCTAGGGCTATGGCCTGATTCCCGTCGAATTTGCAGTGATTAGCCGCCATCGGCTGGAGGGGATATTTCCCTGCAAGGTTAGAGCGGAGGGCATAATCGAAACCCGTCCTTAAGTATATTGCCGTTTCATCTTGAGCAGCCTCCGTCACTTTTTCAAGACTAACACCGATTACGGCAAGCACACACCCGACGAGCATCGCATTTGCGTACTTGACGTCTTGGAACTTTTCCCTGGCTTCCTTTTCGATCTCTCTTGTCAATCCCCGGGAAAGATAGATGCCGTCGCCGCTGAGGTCCGGCCTGTGCCGGATGTCCGTTTCTTCGTCTAGGGCGATGACCATATCCCATTTTCGGCCGCTTAAGGCATGAACGGGATTCTCGGAGATGCGTATCATATGGAAGTTGTGGCCGCCGCGGATCCTGGACATATAGTTCTTGGTGGCGAAAAAATAATAGTTGAGCCGTGACAGAATTTCCGTCAGCCCGATTTCGACGGAGAAAAGGCCCTGCCCCGCCTCCCCGCCGATGACGACGTTGAATTCCATGAATTCCTCCCTTGGAAAGGAAAATAGATTTTGTGCCTTTCTCATCCCCAGATACGAGCAAGAATGCGGACGATAGAACCGTCCGCACTTGATCTGCCTAAGATAAAGAGGCGCAACCGGATATACTCCATGGACTCATGCAGGGAATATTATCCATACATATTTTTTGTAAGAAATTGCGATGAAACTTCAGAACTAATCAGCCAAAGTCACCATGTAGGCAGCGCCGAGCTTTTCCACGTGGTCTTCGGTATTCTCGAAGAAGTTGAGGTGGTCCTCTTCTTCACCGAGAAGCTTCTCGAAGAGCTGTTTGGAGATCTGATCTTTCTCGGTGGCGCAGACGAGGGCGGCTTCGTTGTACATCTTGACGGCGTAGCTTTCCAGCTTGATGTTCGTGGCCAGCATTGCCTCAATATCCTGGCCTTTCTGGATTTCCGAATCCGGCTTGGTAGTGGGCACGCCCTTCAGGAACAGAATCCTTTCCGCCAGGGCTTCCGCATGCTTCATTTCCTGGATGGCAATCTCTTTCATCTTCTTGGCCAGCTTGCCGAAATCTTTGTCTTCCAATTCATAGTGCTGTGCCATATACTGAGTAATAGCGGTAATCTCTCTTGATCTCGCGGCGTTCAATAAATCAATAACTTTCTTGCTCATGACTACCTCCCTTTAATTAATATTCTTCTATTTGGTGCAAAATTTGTGTAAGGCCAAAGAGGCAGGAACATACCTCTTTGGAACCCTACTAATCAGCCTCTTCCTATCCGGCTGCCTGTCAGGCCTTGACGAGCAGGCAGTGAAACTTGGTCCCCCTTAGTACCTTTTCGGCGACACTCCCGATGAGATGCTTCATGATCCCCGTCCTGCAAGAAACCAACGCCGCCGAAACATGTTATTTTGCAAGGAGGAAACGGAGTTTTCTTGTGATTGAAAAATTAGTTTAGTTGACAGCAGAAGGCAATGACGGTTAAATGATGGTTTAATGGTAGGTAAAAGCTCATACTAAAGACCGTTCCCTGCCACTAATGTGAGAGGGCGAAACCAGCGTACACGACCCTTTATTCTTGACATAGAAGAGTATAAATTTATATACTTAACTCGCCCTACAGGAGCTTCTTGTCAAGCGCTGATGCCTGTCCGGAGCCCCGCGAAGGAATTAGGTACATCTCCGAGAACGTTTCCGCAAATCGGAAAAAGTCAGGAAGTGGAACATGAAGAAAGAAGCAATGTTTTATGAAGAATATAAAGAAGGGGTCCTTCATTGTTTTCTCTGCAACCACCACTGCAAGATTTCCGAAGGCAAATTCGGTTTCTGCGGGGTACGCAGGCATGAGCAGGGGAAACTCTATACTTATGCTTACGGCAATATCATCGCCTCCCATATAGATCCCATTGAGAAAAAGCCTCTTTATCATTTTCTCCCCGGATCACGATCCTTCTCCATCGCGACCATAGGCTGCAATTTCAGGTGCGGTTTCTGCCAGAACTGGCAGATATCACAGCTTTCCATAAAGAATGGCGATTTCGCGGGCGCTGAAACGAAGCCGGAGGATATCGTAAGAGGGGCGCTCAAAAATGGCTGCAAATCCATATCCTATACATACACGGAGCCGACAATTTTTTTTGAATATGCCTATGACATCTCCAGGCTCGCAAAAAAGGAAGACTTGTATAACGTCTTTGTCACCAACGGCTTCATGACCAAAGATGCTCTGGAAACAATTCACCCCTACCTCGACGCCGCCAATTGCGATTTGAAAAGTTTCCGCGATGATTTTTACAAGAAGGTCTGCTCCGGAGGTCTCCAGCCTATCCTCGACTCCATAAGACTCATGAAAAGACTTGGCATCTGGGTTGAGGTTACAACGCTCATCATCCCCGGTGAGAACGACTCGGAGGAGGAGCTCAATGCCATTGCCGCCTTCATTGCCGAGACCGGAAAAGAGATCCCCTGGCACATCAGCAGGTTTCATCCGGATTACAAGTTCGATGCCCATGAGCCCACCTCTCTGAAAGTTCTCAGAAAGGCGAAGGCAATAGGTGAAAAACACGGGCTCCGTTACGTCTACATGGGAAACGTCAATGAAGAATCGGATACATACTGCTATAACTGTCATGCCCTCATTGCAAAGCGTACCTATTTTACTGTCAAGGAATCCCACGTGAAGGAAGGGAAATGTGAGTTCTGCGCCGCACCGGTAGAAGGCCGCTGGTAAGGAGGTTACGAGGTATGCAAAAAAATGCGCTACTCATTATCGACGTGCAGAACGATTTTTGCCCCGGCGGGGCCCTCGCCGTTCCGGACGGGGATGCCATAATTCCCATCGTAAACAGGATATCTGCCCGCTTCGACAAGGTAGTAGCCACTCAGGACTGGCATCCGGAGAATCACATATCCTTTGCCGCGCGGCACATGCTGAAAGAATATGAAGTCATTCAGCTTAAGCAGATAGAACAGGTGCTCTGGCCGGTGCACTGCGTCCCCGGCACGTGGGGTGCGAAATTCCACAAGAACCTCGATACACGACCCGTTGACTTGATAATCCGGAAGGGGAGCAACCCGGAGATAGATTCTTATTCCGCCTTTTTTGAAAACGATAAAAAGACCGTGACAGGCCTCCATTATTATTTGCAGGGATTAGAGATAGAGAAACTCTATCTTTGCGGCCTTGCCACCGATTACTGTGTTTATTTCAGCGCGGTAGACGCCAAGAACCTCGGCTTCGATGTATATTTTATCATCGATGCAACAAGAGGCATCGATTCCCCCGCGGACAATATCAAGAAAGCGGTACAGCACATGACCGAAAGAGGCATACAGATTATCAGCCACGATAAGCTGTGATGCCTTCATCTGAGCAGCACCCAAGAGACTTCGCCTCTTTCACTTCCCGAATGCAGACAGGGTTACAGGGATAAGAAGCAGGAGAGAAAAGGCGATAACAGTCCAAGAAAAAAGGTCTATCCATTTCTCCAATCCCCAAATATCCTGATCCCAGTTGGTATCCACTACGAAACATCTGAACCGCCTCATGAGTCCCGCGGGCGGTGAAACGGATATTGCATTCCTCATTCGCTGCATATGCGCTGGAAAATCTGCGTTTGCCTGTCTTTTATAATTCCAGCTTGCGTTCATTCTGATTAGTTCCCGCTAAAGGTGATACTTTCTTATGACGGCCGTGATGATGCCGCCCAGCCGCAGTTCATTCTTAGGCCTGATGGTTGGGTATTTCGGGTTTGCCGCCTCAAGGACAATCTCTTTTCCCTTCCTTATGAAATACTTCATGGTCCACTCTCCGTCCACTTCCGCAAGGACGATGTTCCCATTCTTCGGTTCTCTCCCCTTCTCCACAATTACCATGTCGCCGTCCATGATGCCACCGCCGATCATCGAGTCCCCGCTTACTTTCACAAGAAAGGAAGATTCCGGCCGCGTAATAAGATACTCATCGATGGAAATAATGTCCCGAAGCTCTTCCTCAGCAGGTGACGGATACCCGGCAGCTACTGCTCCGGCCATGGTGATACCCGGAGCCATCCTTATGGGCTTAAGAAATCCCTTTGCATCTCTTACGAGGGCGCCCTGGGCGTAAAGCCTCTCCATCCAATAGTGGACGACGCTCTTCGGCCGGATTTCGAGAAGGTCGGGCATCTCTTTATATGTGGGCATTCTCCTCTCCTCGTGAAAGAAGGACTGGATTTCTTTTTCGACTGCCTTGACGTTTATTTTTTTCTCCATAATCCTCGTATATAGAACAATCGTTCTATTGTCAAGGAAAATTTGCGTATCCATCGAAATTGTTATTTGTTATACTCTTTTCGTTTGGAGAAGTTGAATATGTGTGGCAGGTTTGCTTTGGTTTCCGACGCAGCGGCCATCTCGGAAAAATTTGCCGTTCGCGACGGCTCTTATGATTTCAAGCCGAACTGGAATGTAACTCCGGGCCAGTATATCCCCGCCGTTATCCACCAGGACGGCCGAAACTCTCTGGCGTCCTTTCTCTGGGGACTCATCCCGCCATGGGCTAAAGGTCTCTCCATGGAACATAGACTTATCAATGCGAGGGCCGAAACCATCGACACAAAACCGAGCTTCAGGAGTGCTTTTTCAAAAAGACGCTGCCTCATTATTGCAGACGGTTTTTATGAATGGAAGAAAGAAGGCACAAAGAACCCGCTATATTTCCACATGAGATCGAAAGAGCCTTTCGGTCTTGCCGGTCTGTATGAAACGTGGACATCACCAGATAAAAAGGAGCTTAAATCCTGCACAATCATCACGACGGAAGCAAATGAATTGATAGCGCCAATTCATGACCGTATGCCCGTAATCGTGCCAAAAAAACAGGAGCATATCTGGATCAGCGACAGGACGGAAGATAGAGCCATGCTGCTCTCCATTTTGAAGCCATACCCGACAGAGGAGATGGGTTATGAGATCGGCATTGGACCAAGGTTTGCCCAGGTCAAGGAAGGTATTTAAGGCGTGAGGAAGATAAACGGCTCAGATCAACATTATTCGTTTTCATCAGGGGGGCATATTCTGCGATGTCCAGTACAGGCCTATTTCAGCGGCTGTACTGACGAAGTTCTCATAGTCAATAGGTTTTACGATGTAGCTGTTTGCTCCCAGCCTGTAGCTCTCGACCCTTTCGCTGTCATCAGTTGATGATGTAAAAACTACGACTGGTATCATTTTCGTTTTCTCACTGGATCTGATTATCCGAAGAACATCAAACCCGTTAACCTTGGGCAGTCTCAGATCCAGGATGATCACCTTGGGCAGTTCATATGAATCACGACGGTTATTCCCCTCGGCCGGAAAGAGATATGATAGGACTTCCCCACCATCTCTAAAGACCTTCAGCCTGTTGCTGAGGTCATGCTTCTTCATGGCCTCGAGTATAAACTCCACACTGTACCTGTCGTCGTCTACAAGCAGGATATCAGGCATATCGTCAGCCAAGATTTTACCTCTTTTTCTGGAGCTGTACTAAAGCGGGTGTGCCCATCTATTTTCCTCTTATGCCGTGCACGGCCCTTTGATTCCGCCTCTCGAAGAAAAGTTAGGAAAAAGGCGAAAGCCGCATAAACTGTAATTTAACTTTAGCATCAAGCCCGGTCTTGGGGATTGGGCAGATGAACACTTCGGGTTTACGGTAGCTCCCCATCGATGCATGACTAAATCCGCCTATGTCTATTTCAGGTGAAAGCACACGAAGGGGAACAAACATTGTGCCTGCGTATTTAGTTTTATGGAGATGTCTTTGCATAGTCTATTATAAAATGCCCCTCTTATTAGATCAGGCTCACTCTATTTAAGAATTGACCTGAATATGTGCTTATTTTATCGTAAGATCCTGCAAACATCCATTGGTCATTGTCTGATTTTCCTATTCTAAATTCCTTAACGGGGTAAGGGGCAGATGATGGGCGTGCGCCCTGCAGGATTCTTACAAAGACTGCCATGTAACTGATTACTGGTTAGCTGAATTTAAAAAAAAGAATGATAGGGCTTGTCTAACTGGACAAGGGGTAGATCACCTGCTTCGCTGGCATGAAACATGTGAATATCTATCTTTCCAATAACTCTCTTACGGCGGGCCGTACGTAGACATCATGGAGGTCAAAATTCTTCAGGGCCTTTGCCAGGGTCTGGATTTTATCTTTCACGACTGCCTTTGAATTCACAATTATGACGCATTCTCCCTTCAACCGGCAGAGACCGCCTGCATTCGCCACATCTTCCTCCGGGATTTTTTCATAGCGTACGGTAATGCCGAGCATATATGCCAGTCCCTCGAGTTGACTCAAGGCAGTATGATCGTCCATAGAGTTCCCCATTGGCAATCTGGCACACTCAATTGTTAAAAGCAGTTCCGGCCCGTCTTTGCCACTGCAGATTACCACATAATGGCCTTGGGAAAGAGATTATTTTTGTGTTTGACTTATTTGGAAAATTTCGCTTTATTGCGGGCGGTGCCGTTAATTTTACTCAATGGAGGTTTGCCATGAAAGATTCCTTGCAGCCCGGACTGACTGTGGAGTTCAAGTACAAGGTTCCGGAAAATAAAACCGTACCTTTTATTTATCCGGAATTCAGTGAGGGGCATATCATGCCCAAGGTCTTTGCGACAGGTTTTCTCTTGGCGCTCTTTGAGTTTTCCTGTATCAAGGCCCTCAATCCTCATCTTGACTGGCCCAATGAACAGAGCGTTGGTATCAGCATGAATATGACTCATACAGCGGCCACTCCCGCGGGAATGACAGTCACCGTGAAAGGAAAACTGGAAAAGATGGAAGGACGCAAACTGATTTTTTCCATGGAAGCATACGACGACGTGGAAAAGATATCCGAGGCGACCCACGAGAGATTTGTCATAAATGCGGAAAAATTCAATGCCGCCATAGACAAGAAGAAGGCCAAGATATAGATTATAGGATTACGAAAAGAGATAAAAAGATATCAGAAAGGTGGAACGATCTATGAAAGATTAAATTTGATAAGAATTCACCCCTTTTGGTTGTTACAGTGTAAGGGCTGCCTGTAAAATAACAAGAGGTAGTTGCATTTGTACATGCAACGACCTCCTTTTCTTTCGCGCGTTAGACGCTGTGCAATTCATTGAATCCGGACAGCAAGTTCTTTTTTCTCAAATATTTTGAAGCCAGCCAAGAGGACGATCATCAGGGTGGGACCTGCGATGTCCAGATATAAAACGATGCCAGCATTACCGGGGGCATAGTTGTGATTTACAATTATTTCTCGTATGTGCCCGAAGGCCGCTCCGAATCCGAAGACGGCTCCCACCATAACCGTCGCTACCCAGAAGTTTCCGCGCAGCCAGATGCACGCGATGCCGAGCACACCGAGAGCAAGATTGGCCACGGCCACTTCAAACTGGAATGGACTTCCCGGTGCCCATCCGATATATGCAGCAATTTTATCGGCGGCAAATGCGTGTCCGAAGAAAGCTATTATGTTGGAAATGCCGGAAAAGACAGACAGGAACCATACAAGGACGATTTCCAGCATCCTTCGAGGCGATCGAGGCTCTTTATCAAAAAAGATGTGGATTAGCGAACCGACCAGGGCAATAGCGGGTAAGAATAAATGATTCATTCTGTCAATCTAAGTCTCCGCTGCAAAAAATATACTTTTGGGTGATTTCAGTCTGAACCGCCGCCTTCTCTGACAAGACGAAACCCTATGCTCTTAAAACTGGACTTGGGAGCAAAGAAGAAGCGCTGGGCTGTACGGATGTCGGCTGCTCGATCAAGCCAACAACCTCCCCTCAATACCCTTTCGTTCCCTTCATCTGGGCCCTGAGGGTTGTCCCGTGTGCTTTTCTGGTAAAATGATTCCCCGTACAAATCGCTCGTCCATTCCCAGACATTTCCCGTCATGTCATAGATTCCCAGCGCATTAGGTTTTTTCTGACCGACAGGATGGGTCTTCTCGGCAGCGTTTACTTCGTACCAAGCATATTCACTGAGCTTGTTCTCGCTGCTGGTTCCCGCCCATTTCACCATTTTGCCGCCCTCTCGTGCCGCATACTCCCATTCAGCCTCTGTAGGCAGACGATACTTCTGCTTGCTCAGATTATTCAGCTCGGCGACAAATGTCTGAACGTCCGTCCAGCTTATCATTTCCACAGGGCAGTCATCCCCGCAGTTCTTGAAATGGGAAGGATTTGTGCCCATGATTTTTTTCCACTGCCCTTGCGTCACCACATATTTGCCGATGTAAAAGTTGCCTACGCAGACCTCATGAACGGGCTTTTCCTGGGGAAGGCCGTCACCAAACACGTCACCCATCTGAAAGCATCCGCCGGCGACTGGCACGAATTCCATCCCGGTGGTTGGGTCCTTGAAGGCGGAAGCAGCAAAAGCCGATCTTTCAACTGTACTTCTTGCCGGTTCAGCGCCGCTCTTAATCTCTGCCCGATCCCTTTCCTGACCTGACCGACGTGCATTTGACGGAACAAAATAGAAATCCCCTTCCAGAGAAGACAATTCCCATGGCACCTGTTTGCCGTTCGTTTCTTGCCCGAGCCTATGACGGACATTTTTGAAGACCTGTTCTATAGATAGACTGGGCTCTTTCATGTACTGAATAAGGGCAGATGCAAAAGGACTGTTGCGCTCCTCGCCATCCTGAGCTACTTGGCCGGGACTGGTGGAATAAGATATATACGTCCCCTTTGGGGCACTGCTTACGATTGCAAGCCCCCGGTTCATAGATCGGAAATTCCGTCCAAAAGGATTGTCACGGCAAGCATCAAGGATCACTATGTTAAAGCCATTGGCTGCATTGGCCATTTCGTCAAGAATCCTTCCAGCATCTACAGCCTCATACTTGGCATCTGCTTCCTTGTTTATTTTGGCACCAATGGGAATGAGATAATTAATGCCGTTCACCTGGAGGCCATGTCCAGCAAAATAGAAAAGTCCAACACCGCCTCGCTTAAGACTATTTCCGAAATCCTGTATTGCGTCTTCCATTTCTTTAAGATTAACGTTTTTCTTGAGAGTCACCTTAAAGCCAAGCCTATGAAGGGACGAAGCAATATCGGACGCATCGTTTACTGGATTTTTCAGGGGTGAAAAAGAGTAAACGGCATTACCGATGACGAGGGCGAGGCGTTGCTCATCAGCGGCCAAAACATTTTGAATATTTATGACAAGAAAGATGATAGCGCCGATGATGCATTTCCTTGCTAAGGAATCCATGTTCTGCTCTCCTGAAGATTCTGCGAGTAGTTGTTCTTCTCTTTGCTTCTGCTTATGGTTAGTTTAAGAAACATATCTAATTTGGAAAAGATTTTCAATCAATTACTGGCTCTTGCACATCTTTCCTTAAATGAAATGAAATTTTCTCAAATCTGTGATAGATGAACGAACACTATTGAAAAGTATAGCCAGCGGTCACCAAAAACCGTAATAGGTATTTTGAAAAATCCCTGTGGTGCTTGATGAAAATAATAAAGTTATCTTTAGCTTGCTCTTTTCTCTTGGCTTTTGCCGGCATCATCTCTTCGTGCACCACAAAAATTGTTTCCCATCCGGTGGGTACAAGTGTTCCCGCGGTTGGAGTTGCTTACCACCTGCCAGCTACCGAGGTTTCTTATGTAATGATTTTCCGGCTCGTAGATTGCCACTGAACAATAGAAATTACTGATACCGGAGTTGAGTTAAAGGCAGTTCCTGACAGAGGAGCCGGGACATATCTGATCGACACATCATCGTTGAGCGGTTTATCCAAGACGATCCCCGTGGCCAAATTTGACATCAGCAATGGATTCTTGACCAGCATCAGCTACGATGCAAAAGACAGCACCTCAGATATTATTAAGAGCGGAGTTTCTTTGGTCACAGATGCGGCGTCAACTGTGCTACCTGGCAAACTACCGATCAGTGCTATTGCATCGCTGCTTCTCCCTGGCAATCGATCTCTAAGCCAAGATCGGCTGATTAGATCATTTCAGATATCTAAATCCACGCAGGAAGGCAAAGCGGGAAAAGGTGTCTGCAATGAGGCTACGAAAGGCGCTCTGGATGAACGTAATATTCTCCTCTCTCACCTAAGCAAGATAAAAGCCAACCTTTACGACGCAGAGATTAAACTAACCGAGAGAAAAGAAGGTATACCGGGGGCACACAGGATATCGAAAACATCATCGAGAAGATAAATGGGCGTCTCGCTGAATTGAACAAACATCTAACAATTCAATATAGTAAGCTATTAATCGTCGAATCAGGGAAATGCGACATTTTTGGAGATATCCCTCTGGAAAGCGCTCCTTTTGCGAAATGGTTCGCAATCAGCAACGATGAATTTCGCAAACAATTTCAAGCGTGGCTGGAGGATAATAAATTGTCTTTCACAATAAGTAACTGCACTTTGCCCCTGAAAGACCACGACAAGCAAGAAACTGCTGTCGAAGGATTGTACTACCGGATACCGGCACAATGTAAACTTGAAATAACCAAAGACGCGCTGGTTGCCACGAGTTACATAGAAATAATGCAATGTGGCAGGCTAGCAGTAGTCGAAATCACCAACTGACCGTTTCAAAACAACTCTCACCAGATTCAATTCGATCCTCTCACGGGGGAAATCAAATCTTTTGAATTCAAAGATAATTCTGCACGGGCGACGGTACTGACTTTTCTCGGGCTGATCCAATCTACGGCGCTGCGTTGGACTATCGGCAGCGAATCTTTCGACATCAAGGCGGAAGCGAGAAAACTGTGGAGCAATTTTATGCAGCTCGTTTGCTAAATTTTTTTGCCCTTTATGTGAATGTGTATTCACATTATTATATTCAGAGGCAATATGAGTGAATATCAATTTGTTAAGAAAGAAAGGAGACAATGAAAATGTTTGGATATGAAAGTTGGTGCTCATACGGCTGGTGGGCCTCATGCTTTTTCGTCATGATAGTTATGATGGGCTTGTGCTTCTTTTTCATGATGTACATGATGAAACGCCTGAAAGGCAACATGATGTACTGTCTGCCTTTATTCCGAAAAGCTGAAGGCATAGATTATTCTGCCTCTGAATCGGCCAGAGATATTTTGGATAAACGATATGCCTCCGGTGAAATAAGCTCGGAAGAGTATGAGGAGAAAAAAAAGATTCTCAATCAAACCTAAGATACTTAGTGTAGAGCTTTGTTGCCCAGGTAATTGAGAATGAAATATAACCATACACCGTTTTGTGCAACACAGAATCAGGTGTGTTCGTATAACTTATAATAATTGCTTGACCAGTAAGGAGGTATCTAAATGAAAATAGAAAAAACTATCTTTGCCCCGTATCTCATGCTCGTGTTTGCGGTCATCGGAACGGCCATCGCATCTTATGATGTCTACGCGATATATAACAATCAGTTGCTGTGGTGTCCCCCTCCCATCGACGGATGCAACATCGTCGCCTACAGTCCGTATGGGCGCATCTACGGAGTGCCGCTGGGGGCTTTAGGCCTGATCTTTTATTTGATCATGTTCGCATTGGCGTCACTCCTCGCGTTCGGCTCGTCCTCACGCCGCTTGCGCTTGGTCGTGCTTCTCTACACTGTGATAGGCGTGCTCTTTTCAATGTCTTTCATGTACCTTGATTTTGCTTTCATCCGCGCATTCTGCATTTACTGTCTGATATCCGCAATATTGACGGTTCTTCTTCTCATATACGCAATTGCGCACCTTAGAGCACAGGCCGACAATCATAGGCTGACCACGAATGAGGGGTAAGAGTTTTACGTCTAACCCTGTAGTTCCAGACATTTTGCATTCGATTCAACATTTCATTTGTCAATCTTGGAACAATAGGAAATGAAAGGGGCAAAAAAACTGGTATTGACATTCCGATAAAATGATTGTATCATACAATTATGAGTCGGTTAGCAAATCAAAAAAAAGTCCTTCAAATGCTCATTCACCTTTCACAGGAGACCCGTTGCTGCAGTCAGGATGAGGCCTTTTGCGCTGGTATCACCTTTCATCAGTTTATTATACTGGATGCGATTGTGAAAAGGAGGGAGATTTATCTGTCAGACCTTCACGAAATACTATCGGTTGAGAAAAGTACGACTACTCGCCTTGTAAACCCGTTAATCAAGAAAGGATTTCTGAGGCGCCGTAAAGCGGAGCATGATTCAAGGGCTATAAAGCTAATCCTGACTGATGAAGGGGTGGCCATTCATAAGAAGGTATGGTCCTGCCTTACAGGTTTTCTCCAGCGCATTGTCAAGAATATCCCGGAGGCTCAATTAAATGAGGTGCTGGGATCCGTCAAAATATTCTCGAGCGCGATAAGGGGTGCCATCGGGGAGAGCCGTTGTGCCATTAACAGCAGGATGAGGATCAAACGATGAACAGGGAGGTTCGCCCAGGCAAGATGTTCACGACGATAAACCCCGTCTGTTGCGCAGCCGAAAAAACCGAATTGAAAATGCCAGGTTTAAGCCAGAATTTCATTGTTGGAACTGTTACAACTCCTCTGGGTGCCGTGCCTCAAATCACATCTAAGCTTCGCTTGCAGGATTACTGGGGGACAGTAAAGGCCCGGTTCGGGGTTGGCCGGATGGAGTATACTGTAGATCCCGGTCTTTATGCATTGGGTAATCCGGAGAGCGACTCGGCTGTTTTCGTGTCCGCAAATTACAAAATGAGCTTTGACGAATTACGCCGCTCCCTGCCCGGAAGGGATGGGTGGATCCTGGTGCTCGATACAGATGGGATTAACGTCTGGTGCTCGGCCGGTAAAGGGACGTTTGGCGAAGACGAGCTGGTAAGGCGAATCGAAACAACCGATTTGAAAAAACTCATCCGTCATCGAAAATTGATTCTGCCCCAGCTGGCCGGGCCGGGGGTATCAGCCCACAAGGTCAAACAGCGTTCGGGATTCTCGGTTCAATATGGTCCCATCAGGGCACAGGATCTGCCGTCTTATCTCGAATCCGGGCTCAAGGCCACGCCTGGCATGCGCCTCAAGACTTTCACGCTGTCAGAGCGGGCCGTCCTGATCCCGGTAGAGCTCGTCGAGGCATTGAAACCGACGCTTCTGGTCCTGCCCGTTCTTTTTCTGCTTGGCGGTTTGGGCGGTCATGCGGGATTTTGGGCTAACGCCGTCCATAACGGACTTTTTGCGGTTCTGGCATTTTCAAGTGCCCTGATTGCAGGAGCCGTATTGAATTCTTTATTTCTTCCCTATCTTCCCGGAAAGGCATTTTCTACAAAGGGATTTTTTATTGGAACCCTGACGGCTTTTCTTGTTCTTTATCTGCGAAGTTACAACTGGCAGACCTGGCCTGAACTGATGGAGGCGCTCTCATGGCTGCTGATCATTCCCGCTGTAGCGGCATATCTGGCAATGAATTTTACCGGATGCTCCACGTTCACATCCCTTTCCGGAGTGAGAAAAGAAATGCGCTGGGCCCTGCCCCTTGAAATAGGAATGGCCGGTTGCGGATTCCTGGCTTGGGTAATATCGCTCGTTTTTATGTAGGAGACAACATGAGAGACTTCGTTTACCTAGAGAATGTCGTGACCCTGAAACTCGATGAAGAAAAATGTACCGGCTGTGGAATGTGCCTCGAAGTCTGCCCGCACAGAGTGCTCGAAATGAACGCTTCCCACATCTCGATTCAAAACCGCGATGCCTGCATGGAATGCGGCGCCTGCAGCCGGAATTGTCCCTTCGATGCCATCTCCGTCCAGGCCGGTGTCGGTTGCGCCTCGGCGGTCATCAATTCCATGCTGGGCAGGAATGGCCGTTCCTGTTGCTGTCTCGGTGATTCTAAGGAGTCCTGTTCTATCGATAAAAAGACGACCTGCTGCTGACAGGAAATGGAAACACCCTGACAAGAAGAATAAACGGCAATGAAGAAGACGAAAGTATTGTTTTTGTGTACGGGGAACTCTGCCCGCAGCCAAATGGCAGAGGCCCTTCTTAGAAAGTATGCGGGGGATAAGTATGATGTTTACAGTGCTGGCCTTGAACCGCAGGGTGTCAACCAATATACCAAGCAAGTCATGCAGGAAATCGGCATAAGCATCGCTGGCCACCAATACTCAAAGCATGTCAGAGAATACATGGGTAAACTTAATTTTGGATATTTGATTACAGTTTGCTCTGATGCAGAAGAAAAATGTCCGGCAACGTTCCCTGGCATCAGCCATCGTCTTCACTGGTCTTTTGAAGACCCGGCAGCATTTATAGGTTCAGATGAAGAAAAATTACAGAAGTTCAGAGACGTACGTGACCAGATTGACCAACAAATCAAGAATTGGCTGGCAGAATGAAGCGACGAAGGGAATGGACTGAAATTATCGACCCGCAATAGATATTGATCACGATATGCCATGACAATAACTGTCAAAACAAGAATAAGTCCGGGAAATCCCCAAAAGTAAATTTTCCTTAAGGAGAAATATATGTCGGACGGAAAAGTGAAAGAGCTATCGTTTCTGGATCGCTTTTTGACTCTCTGGATTTTTCTTGCCATGCTGATCGGAGTCCTCTGGGGTTATTTTTACCCCGGCCTCCGGGAGGTGATCAATGCATTTCAGGTTGGTACGACAAATATTCCCATTGCCATAGGCCTGATTCTCATGATGTATCCACCTCTGGCCAGAGTCCGGTATGAGGAATTGGGTAAGGTCTTCCGGAATGTTCGGATTCTGAGCCTCTCCCTTATCCTCAATTGGATAGTGGGCCCCATCCTCATGTTCATCCTGGCCGTTATCTTTTTATCATCATACCAGGAGTACATGGTGGGCCTGATCCTTGTAGGTTTAGCACGATGTATTGCAATGGTCATTGTCTGGAACGAACTCGCCGAAGGAAACCGGGAATACTGTGCGGGACTGGTTGCCTTCAATGCGATTTTCCAGATGCTTCTGTACGCCGTGTACGCCTATTTTTTTATAACCATCCTTCCCGGATGGCTGGGCCTCAAAGGAATGACGGTTAATGTGGCCATGTCTGACGTGGTTAAGACGGTCCTTATTTATCTTGGCATTCCTTTCTTCGGCGGCATGATCTCCAGGTTCGCATTGATCCGCTCAAAAGGGAGGGAATGGTATGAACAGAAGTTCATTCCGAGAATCAGTCCCATCACCTTGATCGCATTGCTCTTCACGATTGTTGTCATGTTCTCTTTAAAGGGGGAGTACATCGTGCAACTCCCGCTTGATGTATTCCGTATTGCGATTCCATTAAGTATTTATTTTCTCGTGATGTTCTTCGCGACTTTTTATCTATTTCGAAAAATTGGGGCCGATTATTCCACGACAGCAACACTCGCATTTACTTCTGCATCCAATGATTTCGAGCTCGCCATTGCTGTCGCTATTGCCGTTTTTGGAATCAATTCCGGGCAGGCCTTCGCTGCGGTCATCGGTCCTCTGATGGAAGTTCCCGTCCTCATCGGCCTCGTGAATGTCGCCCTATATTTCCGTAGAAAGTATTTTCCATATGCAGTAGAAACCCCGGCAGGAGTTTGTTACATGAGCTGCAAGGAATAGGTAAAGGATGATCCGAAAACCCTGCATCGGCCGAAACTGGGGGCCGTAATCATTTGCCAAGTATACAGGGAGGCTTACCCCGTGAAGGAGGAATGATGACCAAGAGTGAACAAGCAGTTTCTAAATTTATGGAAGGTTATAACTGTGCACAGTCAGTTTTTTTCTCTTTTTGTGATGATCTCAAGATTGACAAGGATAAAGCCTTAAAAATAGCTTGTGGATTTGGTGCAGGCATGGGGAGGAAAGAGGAAGTCTGCGGGGCTGTAACTGGTGGGATAATTGTAATTGGAGCTAAATATGGTAGGGGGGGAAATGATGATCTAACAGCCAGAGAGGAGACTTACGCAAAGACAAGAGAACTCATGGACCAATTTGCCGAGAGACATGGCACCTTTATTTGCCGCAAATTGTTGAATGGTTGTGAGTTAACAACAGAAGAAGGTCAAAAACGGTATAAAGAAAATGACTTTTTGAATAAGACATGTAAAGCATGTGTTCAGAGCGTGGTTGAGATTCTTGAAAATATTATGTAATAAAACCCAGCAAACGTATGCATAGGACAGCTTTCAGCCGCTGGTGATCCGTAGCCTACTCTCTGTCTTTCCGTAATCATTGAGATGGACACATATCTCAGGGTGTACCTTTGTAGGTGGATGAGAGATCGCCTGTCTCTTATGATCTGCGATCAAAACATACCGGTCTTATCTGCCCTTCAAATACCAATGTGCACAGTTGCGATCCAAACTTATAAATAAGCTATGGAGGATTTTTCATGAAAGAAAAAAAATGTTCTAACTGCAGGATGAGATCATATTATGATAGAAAACCGGATTCTATAATTAGCAAAATCTGGAAATGGCATATCACCTGGTGTCCAGGATGGAAATCATATCTTAAGTCTCTGCCTGCAAATGAAAAAAATGAAATGATTGAGAAATATAGCAGAAAAAAATGATAATGGTAGCAGTTTAATTTTGTGGATGCAGTCATAGGAAGAAGCGACATCGACGAAACAGTCCTACAAATAAATCCTATATAATTAATAACGATAATAAAGACATCATATGATAGGTTTTCTGAATAAAACATTAAATCCTGAACTCATCAAGAATCATACCAGTACAGTCATGCTGATCTGGTTTCTCTTTGCGTTTGTTCCCCCAACATTTATAATGTTTATGATCTTCCTTTTCATGGGCTCTTTTACCATAATTGATATCCGCCTGGGCACTAGGGATGCATTGCTGATTGACGCCTTTCTATCGATCATATTTTTCCTGCAACACAGTATCTTGGTTCGCAGAGGATTCAAGCAATGGCTTGGGGAATTCATGCCGGATGTATATCATAATGCCTTCTATGGACTAACCTCAGGCATTGCCTTGCTCCTGGTATTGGTTTTCTGGCAGAAGTCTCCCACTCAAATAGCGCGCGTCGATGGGATTATTTTCTGGATGCTTCGCGTTTTATTCTTCCTTCCAATAATTGGCTTTTACTGGGGGGCAAAATCACTGGGTTCGTTCGATGCAGTTGGCGTAAAGCCACTAATGCGTTATATCAGTAATAGACTGGGTAAACCGCAACAGATAACGGCGAAGGGCCCATATCGGTGGGTGCGGCATCCGCTGTATCTATTCTTGATAGTTATAATCTGGTCGTGTCCTGTGCTCACTCTCGATAGATTGATATTCGATATAATGTGGACTGTCTGGATTGTTATCGCCACATATCTGGAGGATCGGGATCTTCATAGCGAATTCGGAAGCCAATACCTTGAATACAGCTCGCGGGTGCCGATGCTGATTCCTTACAGGATTCCGAGAAATAAACCTGTTCGATAAAATTAAGAGCCTGTTCCCGGACATATAATCATGGCAATGGCCCGCATCGAATATTCGAGGGACGACACTTAATTATCTTGAATTAAAAAGCAGCCATGACGCCAGTAACAGAATTACCTGAGTAACCAGCGCCTATTTATCCAGCATCCACAACATCGAGTATCGTTATGTTTGGCTCATTATCGATGTCGGATACAACAATTCAAATGGTAATCGTCAATTTTGACAACTGCCCACCACTAAACAGTAGTAGTGTAGTCAATAACCGACCTCTCTAAAATTTTCATTCATTGCTCTCACACAGTACGGGTTGAAGGCTGCTGCACAAACGGGCCTTATTCCTTATACCCGGCCCGCCAAAAAGAAAGTTCTTATCAAATCACATTCTCTCTGCCTTTTACTCAAATGCCAATATAGACACCAGGCTGTCAGCTACTGCAAGACCGGTACGGGTAGGCTGCAGATAACCTTCATTTATTTCGATGAATCCTGCCTTAACGAGTCTTGCCAGGGTATCAGCTTTTTCTGATATGAGATCATAACCATACCTGCAGGAACAATTGTGCAGGTGGATGCCCCTCTTCGTGCGGAGACCGAGGAACAATGCTTCGAGATGCAATTGTTCTCTCGTCAGTACTTCTGAGGAATCCAGAGGCGGCTTTCCCGCCTCGATATCCCTGATATATTCATCAAGAGAACTATGATTCCACCAGCGCTTATGTCCCATAAAAGAATGCGCAGCCGGGCCCAGACCGAGGTAAGGTGTATGGTTCCAGTATTTCTGATTATGCTTTGATGCGAGGGAAATGTCCCTTGCGAAGTTGGATACCTCATAGTGGACGTATCCGGCATTCTCAAGGATTTCTGAAGTTTTTATGAAGAATGCATGCTGCAGCTCTTCGTCTTGCAAGACAATTTCTCCCCGGTGATGCCGGAGGCCAAGGGGTGTGCCAGCTTCGATGGTCAACTGATAACAGGAAAGGTGTGCTAAGTTAAGAAATAGTGCCTGCGATACAGTGTACAGCCATGACGTCATATTCTGTCCGGGTACGCCATAAATCAGATCGATTCCAATATTTTCAAATCCGGCGTTCCCGACAGCTTCTATAGTATCCAGGGCCTCACGGGCGGAGTGCCTGCGCTTGAGGAATGTCAGAACCTTATCGTCAAATGACTGGACGCCGATGTTGAGGCGATTGAATCCCATGTGGCAAAGTGATTCAAGATATTCCTCTGGACTATCTGCCGGATTGATCTCGACGGTGATTTCCGGGTTTGGTGAGAGGGTGAAGGTATTTCGAATATTCGACAGAATGCTGTCGAAGTGCTCTATGGCAAGGAGAGAGGGAGTGCCGCCGCCGATATAGACAGTATCAAAGCGGGTGAACACCTTCCTGTACATTTCCATTTCCTTGAAGAGTGCATGCAAGAATTCGTCGATCATGGTGAAAGAGGTAACCGAATAGAAGTTACAGTAAGGACATTTGCTTTTGCAGAAGGGTATGTGAATATACAGGCCGGGAGTTGTATCTGTTGTTGAGATGTCTATGTTGGATTCCATATCAAGAGGTTTAAAAAGTGAAAATTGATTTCGTGAAGGGTGAATCAACAATTTTATCGTGGTGCATCTTCATTCAGTGCCGGACTTCAGGACGGCGAGAAAGGCGCTCTGCGGGATGCTGACCGAACCTATCATCTTCATGCGTTTCTTTCCCTTCCTCTGTTTTTCGAGAAGCTTTCGCTTCCGGGTAATGTCTCCGCCGTAGCATTTCGCCGTTACGTCTTTGCGGAAAGCCGAGATCGTCGTTCGGGCAATAATTTCCCCGCCGATTGCCCCCTGAATTGCGATTTTGAACATTTGCCGGGGTATTTCATCCTTGAGGCGTTCGCAGGCCAAGAGCCCCCTCGCGCGTGCGCGATCCCGGTGCACGATTTGCGACAGGGCATCCACTTTCTCCCCGTTAACCAGGATGTCCAAGAGGACAAGGCTTCCTTCCCGGGAATCGATCACGTCATAGTCAAAGGAGCCATATCCCTGGGTGACGGACTTGAAACGGTCATAATAATCATAGATAACCTCGGCGAGGGGTATTTCATAGATGAGCTCCGCCCGTCCGGGACCGGTGTAGTTGAGGGTTGAATTCACCCCTCGTTTTTCCATGCAAAGCTTCATTACCGCGCCGAGGTATTTCTCCGGCATCATCATGGTTGCGCGGATATACGGTTCTTCGGATTTGATGATGGTGGATGGATCGGGATAATGCGCCGGGTTGTCCACGTCTATCACCGTCCCGTCTTTCAAGGTAAACCGATAACGGACACTGGGAACGGACAAAATGATGGAAAGATCATATTCCCTCTCCAGCCGTTCCTGAACGATCTCCAGGTGAAGAAGGCCGAGAAAACCGCACCTGAATCCCTGGCCGAGCGCCACAGATGAATCTTTCTGATAGATGAACGATGCATCGTTGAGTTTGTATTTTTCAAGGGAGACAGCCAGTTCCTCATAGTCATCCGAGGCAATCGGGTAAATGGAGGCAAAGACGACGGGCTTGATCTCCTTGAAACCGGGAAGCGGTTTTTCGCAGGGCCGGTTGTGGAGTGTGATTGTGTCACCGGTACGGACATCTGAAACCGTCTTCACGCCGGCTATGATATAACCTACCTCGCCTGCGCTGAGATTGTCGCGCTCTTGGCGGGTGAGGAGAAAATGGCCGACTTCTTCAACCTTGTAAGTTGCGTTATTGAACATAAGACGTACGATGTCTCCTCTTTTCACTGCACCGTCAAAAACGCGGCAGTGAATGACCGTGCCGCGGAAAGGGTCGTACTGTGCATCAAAAATGAGGGCGGCAAGGGGCGCTTGCAAGCTGCCCTTCGGAGGTGGAATCCTCTCCACAATGGCTTCCAAAATCTCTTCAATACCCGTGCCTTCTTTTGCGGAGCACTTCAGATGGCTGTCAGGGTCCAATCCCAGCTCCGAGTCGATCTGTTCGATGACCTTTTCAACATTCGCGGAAGGCAGGTCAATCTTGTTGATGATGGGAATGACTTCCAGACCGAGCTCCATGGCAAGATAGAGATTGGCTAAAGTCTGGGCCTGCACGCCCTGGGCGGCATCGATCAGGAGAAGAACGCCTTCGCATGAGACCAGGGCGCGGGAGACTTCATAGGAGAAGTCGACGTGGCCCGGTGTGTCGATCAGATTGAGGCTGTACGCCTTACCGTCTCTGGACTGATACGGGAGGGAAATCGCCTGGCTCTTGATCGTAATTCCCCGCTCACGTTCAATATCCATATTATCCAGTATCTGGTTTTTGAAGGTTCGCTCGTTGCTCACACCGGTATACTGGATAAGCCGATCTGCAAGGGTCGACTTCCCGTGGTCAATGTGGGCGATAATGCTGAAGTTGCGGATATTTTCCATATTCTATATTTAATGGCCGGCTTCGTAAAAAGCTTCAGCGGCAAGGCGCACCAAGCAGGAGGAATGGGGCGTACATAGGCGTACGCCGCAGTGACGAGAGATGTAGTGCTACACAGCATATGACCTTTTTACGAGCCATCACAGTTAAAAAAGCCTTCCGGCATTACTGTCTCAGGAAGGCTTTCTTTCGTATTTTTTGACTGCTATAAATTATGATAATCTTTTTTGATAGAATTTCCTTTTGGGTGGGAGAAGTATAGGAGAAGCAGTCTTGTATGTCAATATGATTTTAGGGCTGATAAAAAGTGGCAATCATCATCTTGTGCCTATGTCCACAAAAATTTTAACAAGCTAAGGTACTATATTGGTTACGCATCATTGCAGACCGGTGACTGCTCTATCGGTTAGTGCATAAATTATTGAAATACAATGAAATATGCCTTGACTTTGCGTAAATAGTAAAGTATCGTTCCAGCATATCCTGTACCTCACTATGGTCTTAAGTAAGTATGGTACAGTTAAAGTTGAGTTATAACAATTTGAAGTGCAAAGGCGGCCACCATGCTCTTTAGAGTCTTGGTGGCTTTTTTATTTCTGTCATATTGGTAATTCGACTTTTGGTAAATTCTAAGAAAGGAGGATACTAATTATGTCAGAAGGTAAAGTAAAATGGTTTAACGAGAGTAAAGGTTTTGGATTTATCGAGAAGAATGACGGTGGGGATGTTTTTGTTCATCACAGTGCCATTCAATCCGCTGGTTTCAAGACTTTAACTGAGGGCCAGTCTGTAAGCTTCGATGTTGTTCAGGGGAAAAAGGGTCCTGCAGCAGAAAACGTGAAACCCTGGTAATTAACCTTTGGGTAAAGAAAAAGGCGCTCCATTAAGATATTCTATTTTGGAGCGCTTTTCCATTTTTAGTATATTCTGTAACGGTTGAAAGAAGGATAAAAATAGGAGCTTAAACATGGGAAAGTCCATGTACGACTTTGGCAAACAGATGAAAGAAGAACCAAGACAATAGAAACAAGAAGATAGGAAACAGTATTCACATATAACAATTCAAAATAACCGCATTATGAATTTTCAATACATAAGAGGTGAGAAACGAGCATGACAACGAAAATAGCAATCTTAACAGGTGGAGGAGATTGCCCCGGCTTGAATGGTGCAATCAAGTGGGTGACAAAGACTGCTCTTGATCCGAAGCTCGTGGAGAGACGCTCCGTTTCCTTTGAGGTTGTAGGTATTGTCGAGGGATGGAAAGGATTGGTTGAGGTTGATCCCAGCGATCCGAAAAGCTGTGACAGACACCTCAAATATCTGGATGAGGAGATTGTTCGCACATGGGACCGCTATGGCGGGACCAAGTTGGGGACGTCACGGACAAACCCGTTTAATCCGAAGAATGACCGTTCTGAAATACTAATTGATAACATTAAAAAACTTGGAATTGATGTTGTTGCCGTATTGGGCGGAGAAGATACCCTCGGTGTCGCGTATAAATTGCATAAGTTAGGCGTAAAGACTGTCGGCATCCCGAAGACCATTGACAATGACCTCACGGGCACCGAATATTCGCTCGGTTTCGACACGGCTGTTAACGTGATCACGGAGGAAATTGATCGGTTGAGGACTACTGCTGGTTCTCACAACCGTATCTTTGTCGTTGAAACGATGGGACGTCATGCGGGGTGGCTTGCGCTTCACGGAGGTGAGTGCAGCGGTGCTTATATTATTTTGATACCTGAATACCCTTTTGATATGGATGAGGTGTGTGAACTTATTCGTGAGCGAAATGGACGGGAAATACACTATTCAATTATTGTAGCTTCTGAAGGAGCAAAACTCTCGGGAAAGCAGGAATTCCTCAGAGACAATAAAGTTGATGACTTCGGCCATACTACCCTTGGGGGTATAGCGAGTTATGTTGCAAATGAAATTGAAATAAGAACAGGTTTTGAATCACGATCTCTCGTCTTGAGTCATTTACAGCGAGGCGGAACCCCATCTGCGCGTGATCATTTGATGGCCAGGTGGTTTGGAATAGCCGCAGTTGATATGATTATCAATGAGGATTTCGGGCGGATGGTAAGTCTGGTTAAGGGCGAAATTACCAGTGTTCCTCTAAAAGAGATCATCAACAAACTAAAGCTGGTTGATGTGAACAAGTATTACGACAGAGAAAGATACAACGGCCGGAGGTCAATATTATGAGATAGTGATCAGCAGACAAATGTTGAGTCTGTATAGTAAAAAGTGTATTGTCACAGCGAGTTACTGCCTTTGGCAGATCATAATTAATAGCAATAAAGAGAGGATGAAGGAAGGAACAAAGGAAGAGGTGATCTCATGAACGATGTCAGAAAGAAAGATGTAGCGGGTAAAAGGGTTTTGGTAAGAGGCGATCTCAATGTTCCTCTTGGTGAAAAGGGTAAAATGCAGGATGACTTCAGAATTAAACAAATCACTCCAACCTTACACTTCCTCTTAGAAAACAAAGCCAAAGTAATTCTCTGCAGTCACTTTACCGAGGAAGAAATAAGCCTGAAGACAGTGATTCCGGCATTGAAAAAGTTTCTTAATATGGAAGTTATTTTTGTCAATGATTGTATTGGCGAGGTTGTAGAGCGCGAGGTGGAAAAGCTGAAACCGGGTCAAATACTGTTATTGGAAAACCTGCGCAGGTATGCGGGAGAAAAAAAGAATGACCCAGAATTTGCAAAAAGTCTGGCAAAGTATGCGGAACTTTACGTTAATGATGCGTTTGGTGTGTGCCACAGAAATCATGCCTCAGTATCCGCAATTGTTAATTTTTTCGAACCGGAAAATGTAATGGCGGGAAACCTTCTCATGGATGAGGTTCAAACAATTTCGTATCACCTTAAAAATCCTAAAAAACCCATCGTGGCGATAATCGGCGGCGCAAAAATAGAAACTAAGGTCAGGGTAATTAAAAAGTTTCTGGATATGCCGGACTGTGATGTCCTTTTGGGCGGTAAAATCGCCCACGCGATACTCCGCAGAAAAAACGAAATAAAGTTCGGAACTATGCCGAATCAAGAGGTATTTCCCTACATTGACAAAATTGACATTAATAACTCGAAGATCCATCTGCCCACCGATAATGTTGTGTATTTCAAGAAGGGTGTTCAGGAAGAGGTGTATGATGTCGGTCCGGAAACCATACATGAATTCAACGAAAAAATCGCTGCCGCCAAGACAATCTTTTTTAACGGGCCTATCGGCTATTTTGAAGACGAGCGAAACACCGGTACCGTGGAGATACTAAAGGCCATCAGCAGAAACAGGGCTTCTTTTTCTATCGTCGGGGGTGGTGAAACAAACAGCGTTATTTACAAAAATAACCTCGAAGACAAGATTTCCTATATCTCTACCGGAGGCGGCGCCTTTTTAGCCTTCATCACTGGAGACAGGCTTCCCGGGCTGGAGGCTTTGGGATATTATGTGTGACATTTATCGCTCGCACTGGGTATAGAATTGGTGAGCTTTACAGGAACTGTCACTGATACTCATGATAAATGCATGACTTGTCATTCCTGCCCCTGATCATCAAATTTTTTACCGCATTGAAGTGACAGTGGAAGCTCGGATAATTTATTCCAGTCTGCTGTTCTATCTCAAGAAAATTCCTGAATTCAGTCCTTCCAGGTAGCTCGTGCCGGTTCAGAATCCGTTTCTCCTTTTTTATTTTCCCATATAGGATAAAGGGGGAATGAGCATTATTTGGTCATGATGATTATCAGCTGCAAGAGTCAGTCTTCCGCTGGTAGCGGTCCATTCGGGAACATGTTATGTGTATCTGAAAATATGGTCGCACCAACCCTGAGAACAGCTTCCTGCCACACAAATCGTTGGCATCGATTGATATGCAGGATTTCATGCGTTAATAATTGATGGGTATCTTATCGGAAGAATTAAAATACACTTGTTAAAATGATTACTAATTGTTATAAAAAGATAAATATTTTATAAGGGTGAACGTCCATGGCAGAGGGTATTTCGGACTATACAAAATTTATCATCGACCTGCGCAGGCATATGTGGAAATCAGGTGTGGAAATGGAATTGCGCAGATTAATATGGCAAATAGCCGTTATAGGGAAGTATATCTCTGCTAAAATTCAAGAATCGACTCGGAAACTGGCTGGTTTTGGGGACACCCGCATTTTCCGTTACGGTGAAGAGCAATTGACTTTGGATAGAAGTGCCGATGAGATTCTCAAGAATCAACTCCGGGATTCAGGGTTTGTCAGAGAATATGCTTCAGAAGAACAGGATTCAGTGATTCAGATCGGCAAGGGAGAAGAAAAATATTTCGTCACTGCAGACCCTTTGGCCGGTTCTTCTTTAGTGGATGCCAATCTGTCCATAGGAACGATAATAGGCATTCATAGAGAGTCGATGTTATCCGAGGGGAGAAAAACATTGGCGGCAGCCATGTACATTATGTATGGACCGTTGATTACGATGGTCTATTCTGCAGGAAAGGGAACCCATGAATTTGTATTGAACAGAGAAGGGGAGTACGTCCTCTCTGAGGAAAACATAACCTTAAAGGAAAGGGGAGACATATACAGCCTGGGAGGATTGAGAAAAGACTGGACCCCGAAACACCTTAAGTACATAGAATTTCTGGAGAAGGAAGGTTATAAACTCCGTTATAGCGGCGGGTTTGTGCCGGATATCAATCAGGTGCTGATAAAAAGAGGAGGCATCTTTGCATACCCTGCACTAAAAAAGAAGAATCCCCAAGGGAAATTGCGGCTTCTGTTTGAGCTTCAACCCATGGCATTCATCATTGAACAGGCCGGTGGTATGGCTACGGACGGTAAACAAGATCTCATGTCCATCAAGGTAGAGGGACTTCATCAGCGTTGTCCGATCTATATCGGGAGCCGTTTTGAGGTGGAAAAGGCGAGAGAGTTCCAGGCTTGAAGGATATATCGGGGCACGATCGTAACTTTGAAAGATTGGCAATGTAGATATAAAAATTATCCAGCGAATGATTTTAATTGCCCTTTGAAACAATTATAGGATGCAGGGTCAGAAATGGCCCTGCTTTTTTTCTTAATTGTCCATTTCAATTCGTAATCATCGATATTATCTCATCACAAATATTGAGGAGCAGGTAGGTGTTAGCGATAATTTAAGCGCCATTCGAATTAGCGTCCTACGACCCTTAGCCCGACACACTGCGTCATCTCTGCCTTACAAGATTTTCTCTCGTGAATTACAACCTTTTTAGGTCGGGGGACTTCCATTATTTGGTTTGGTGCCAAGCCAGGAATCGAACCGGGATGACCTTGCGGTCGGGGGATTTTGAGTCCAAAATGTCTATAATAACAGTAACTTATTAAACCCTTGATAACTGGGGCGATTTCCCGCAACTGTTTGAAATTTGATAAAAAAATTGAATTCTATAGTCCGCCGCTCATTCTATCTATTTCCGTCTTTTCTCGTTGTTTGCAGTCCGGTCTAGCACAAATTTAGCACATGGAGCGGCGGACTAATGATACGCTACAGGTATGTGAAACTTAACTGGGTGTCCACTAAATCGGGGGAATATCAAGTCGTAATCATCGGTATAATCCCATCACGTGAATTCAGGACTTGTAGGTGTAGCATGCAATTCCGCCCTATGGGCGATCTTGAAAAAGTAGCAATTGGATTTTTCTTTTAGTACTTCCTGTACTCAATTACCGGACAGATATTTCCGTTATACTGTACTTCAATGCATAATCAACGTTATGGTATATTTCGATTCCCTCAACTCAAAGGCTTTTTCACAATTGACTAATAATAAAATATCCTATAGAAAATACTGACGTCATTCAAAAGGAGGGTGACGTCATGAGGGATATCCGCACTCTATCCATCTTCCTTATTTTCATTCTCCTATCTTTAACTACTTTTCTCCATGCAGCCACGGAGCAACGAATAGCCCTGGTCATAGGGAACAGTAGCTACGAAGCCTCACCATTACGCAACCCAGTAAATGATGCCACGGACATGGCGGTGTCATTGAAGAATCTGGGGTTCACGGTAATCCTCAGGACAAACGCCACCAAGATAGACATGGGCGAAGCAGTCGAAGATTTCGGTAAGCGGCTTGAAGGTGTAGACGTTGTCCTGTTCTACTATGCAGGTCATGGCGTACAGGTAAATCAAGTCAACTATTTAATTCCTGTAGGAGCCAAAATCAGCGAGGAGACAGATGTGGAGCATGAAGCTATTGCTGTGTGGAGAGTGCTTGCCACGATGAATAATGCTAAAAGCCGGGTCAACATCGTTATCCTCGATGCCTGCCGTGAAAATCCTTATTTGCAAGGTTTTCGCTCTGCGACGAAAGGCCTTGCAGTTATTTCCAAGGTACCACCAGGGACAATCATATCCTATTCAACTGGCCCCGGTTATGTTGCCATTGACGGCAAGGAGCGTAACAGTCCTTATACGGCAGCATTGTTACAATACATGAATAAACCAGGACTGACTGTTGAAGATGTTTTCAAGGAAGTTCGTCACAAGCTGAGTAATGAGACGGGACAGATACCATGGGAACAATCAGCGCTGGAGGGTAACTTCTTCTTTGTCCCCGGGGAGGTCGGTAAGGCAGTAGGGTTAGTGCAAACTGAAGCGGTCGCTCCAACAGTTACTTCCACAGTAGTCGAAACTGGTAAGGACGGGCCTTTTATTGCTTATAGCGATGGGACAGTTTTGGATAAACGGACGAACCTTATGTGGGCGGCGAAGGATAACGGGGCTTCTATTAACTGGCAGGATGCCAATCGCTATTGCGAAACCTATCGTGGTGGCGGCTACAACAATTGGCGAATGCCTACACAGGATGAGCTGGCCAAGTTATATGACGCATCCTACAAGGGTTATGCCCAAGATTGTGGTTCGCAATATGATTGGGTAAAATTGACTAATTTAATCCATATAAGTTGTTGTTGCCCGTGGGCGTGGCAAACACGTGGTAGTATGGCTGCCAAATTCAATTTCAAAGATGGTTTTGGGGGATGGCTTAACCAGTCAGAGAATAACTACTATCGAGCCCTCCCCGTGCGTAACGCCAAATAGGTTATTTGGTCATTTGGTTCTTTGATCATTTATGGAGAACAGCCATACGCCTTTCTTTTGTTAATCTGCAATTTAGTTAGCAAGTGTCCACTGTTTGTTAGTACTAAACAGACGAACTCTGTGTCTAACTTCCTGACATCTTGTTTTTCTGATTCAGCCTCTCCATCCATTGGACGTTCGTGACTACTGTTTGAAATGTGACGATGTAAAGCGTGGAAGGATGGGCATCGTCACCAACATAAAATCCCTTCGCACTGTCCTTCCTTCTTTGATTCCTTCTTTGCACACACAATTTTATATAATGCTTCAGCTGTCGAGTCGGGCGAAATGTAGTCAGGATTTGGATGTTCTATCTTTCTTGAACTTATTAATTCATTTGCTGTGCTATAGTTGTTTAATTGAAGGAGTGTCTGTGTTCTGTTTTTACAATTAACTTCCATTAACGATGTAAAGTGCGACCAGTTGTCCGGATAGGTTGGGTCATCTTTTCGCATTTCCGTTATCCACCTCGTTCGACTTTGTTTATCCTCCGACATCACTTTAACAAATACTTGAATAGAATTGTTTGGTAGATAATTTATACTTTCTGCATCATAAAAACAGTAAAAACCTCCTCCTTGACTGTAAAATTTCCACTTCTCACCATTTGCATTCTTTGAACAGGGCAATATCAGTGAGCAGGCGAGTAATACAAAATAGAGCCTTAAGAAGAATCTGCGTTTACCCATTTTGCCCTCCTTAAAAAAAGCCCACAACAAGTTCCTGACCTCACGGTTTCGGATGCCCACGCTTACCGGTTGTTTAGTCACCTTTAGGATGCCACCATACATTCAGAAGTCAAGATATTCCTAAAGTATACAAATCAACCCCTTCCAGGACATCATCCTTTCTCCAGTAAGGGAATTTAAGCTGCCTCTTTTGTCATCAGTTACTTGCTTCCTAAAGTCCACAAAACGCCATAGTCGATTTTCATTGTAGATTACAAATGGTAAACAGCACCTATTTCTTTGACACGCAAGGCCAATTGTCTTATATTTCTGCGACGAAAAGAAGTTCTTATCAATTCGTTATACGACCGGATTTAAATTCGCGAGTTATCCTTGCATAGGCTTGCGTTCGTTTCAGAGACAACTTCACCGTAGGCCTTTGAAGAACAACGAAATGATGCCGGAGGTTCCATGCTGCGTCCCATCAACGCCATTCTCCTTTTCCTTTGCTTGACGGGATTCACGCACACATCTGCACTGGCCCAAGATAAACCCAAGGAGCCCTTGGCCGCCCCCCTTGCGCGGACGGTGTATCTCACCTTCGATGACGGCCCCTTGGAAGGCAGCGAAGATGTGGATGATGCGGTGCGCCAGGAGAGGATCAAGATCAACGTTTTTCTGGTGGGTTCCCACGCCCTTTCCAACGCCCGGATGAAGGGCTACTGCCAGCTCTACGAGATGAATCCCTGGATCGAGATCGGCAACCACAGTTACAGCCACGCGCACGATGGCTACCAAACGTACTACGCCAATGCCGATGCCGTCCTTCAAGACTTCCTGAAAAACGAGAAGGTGATGAACCTCTCTAACAAGTTGGCGCGTTTGCCCGGACGCAATATGTGGCGTCTCAAGGATCGCAAGCGGGGCGATGTAAGTAGCGGTTCCACGTCCGCGGACAAGCTCTTCTCAAGTGGATTCCAAGTCTATGGCTGGGATCTGGAGTGGAGTCACGATCCCAAATCCGGCGTCCCTATCCAGACCGTGGATGATATGTTCCACCTCACGGAACGGTACTTCAGCGAAAAGCGCACCGTCACGGAGAATCACTTGGTGATCCTGTGCCACGATGAGATGTTCCGCAAAAGCTGGGAGGAGAGTGAACTCAAGCAGCTCATCGACAAGTTGCGCGCCAAGGGCTACCGCTTCGGGCACCTGAGCGAATATCCCTGACCGGAATTATCATCGCATCTCTGCTACGGTTTTCCGAATTTCACGCGTCACGGGTTGGAAACGTTGGTCCAGCTTCGGTTCGTCCTGGATCAGGGCGCCGAACAAACGGCAATCCCACCTCAATTTGAAATGGAAAGCTACTGACTTGCAGGCGGATACAGCATTTGCTTCTTCCTGAAGCCGTGAATCCCAAAATTCCTGCAAATATGCAATACTTCAACTGGTAATAGTTAAAATCTCTCTTTGCCCATTCACCTAAAAGATTCTTGTTCATAAACATTCTTGTCCATAAAAAGTCCATTAAAAGTTGACACTGTCACTGAATATAACTAAAATGCATTTGAAAATTGAAATCGCTAACGTGCTCGTGTGACAATTCTCATCGGGGAAAGGCATAAATGAAAAAGGTCACATTTTTCGTCCTGGCGATTATACTTCTTATCCCCACTTATTCTAATGCGCAGCCGGACATTTCAGGCACATGGTTTGGCGATCAAGACGCATGACGTTTTCGACTCAACATTGAGCAGCATGATTTCAGTTTTATCGGAACCTTTACTGATCTCACGGGGACAGACAAAGCCGTTTCTATTTCTGGCACCGTTGATTCAAAGAATAGGATAGGGTTTGTAATAACTCGCCCATCCCGGAATAACTGGAAACAGACATTTACAGGTTTCGTTTTCTTTGAGAGAGTGAAAGTACTATGGATAGTTGGTACTTTTGGTACTGGTAATAATACAGATGAAGCCGGATTATACACCATTCATCGATAAGTGGGTCATTTTGAAAAGAGGATAACTGGCCAATTCAAATTTTTGCTGCCACCATTTTTTGTATCAACATGTTACAGATCAAGTTTTGCAAATTCTGACTTTTTACGATGTCGCCAATAATACTTGCGGGGGATTTTTCTATGAAAGATAAGCCTAATCCACGACAATTAATCATCTTCGCTTCCTTTTTAACATTATTAAGCATTTTGGCAGTTGTGACAACTGGTTTAGCAGACGTATTGCCAACTAATGTCCGCATGCAAAAAATTATTGACTCTGTAGTAAAAGAAAAAAACGTTAAACTTATTGGAATCGGCTCGTGGATTTCCGGTAAAGGTTTTGATGACCCGCTTAAGAACGGCAAGTCTGATTTTGATTTGCGTCCCCTGCTTGAAGGCAAGGTAAACAAGAAGCAGGCTCTGGGACACTGGCAATCAGTCAGGTCTGACATCACAAAAAAAATCATGACTGAGTTTGGAGAGAAGGATGGCCCAAAAATTCTAGCTAAAGTAAATCTTTACCCACCATCACAACTAATGATCGGTGTAGAGAACCTCGGAGATGCCCGCCTGCGTTATGTCAACCTGAACATGGTCCCCAATCTCGGTTTCAATGGGGCTGTTACACCCCAGACACCCGCCAAATATGCAGAAGGGCTATATGGAGAAGGGGCACGGATGTGGACCGACGATTACGAGCGTTCTGCCGGCCGCTTATTTTACAAAAGCGGCAATAATGTCTATCACGGCATGACGGACCTGACCCATTACGGAGAAATTCTTGAGGAAGAGTTAGGCAAAAACCCCGGAAGCATTGGTTCGGGCGAGGTTAGAGCATTTGTTACTCCCGCTCGCAAAGTTACAGTGTCCGGGCTCAGCAATACGGCAGGGCAGTGGCTGGATCACATGGAAGTGGAACTGGCGGACGGGAACGGCAATAAAGTCGCCAAGTATCTAGACCGGTTTAATAAGGATTTAGCAGCAGCCAAGAGTCGAGCCGGAATAGATATGGATATGGGGTGGCGCACTGAGATAAGCGAACTGTCCAAAACCCTGAAAGAACAGCCCTCAAATCTTGCAGAATTGAAGGGCCAGATCATTGAGATTGCCAACCGGGGGCGCATGGAAAGCGGGCTCTTGAGACAGTATGACCGGATCGGAACCGCGTCCGGAAAAAAAATCTTGGCTGAAGCAATCGCCGACATCGGGAGAAGAGGGAAATTGGTGAAGATACTTACAGAAGCCGGCGGCGCGGCACTTGAGCATACACTCAATGCAATCACCATTTATATTCAACTTAGAGAATCGACAAATTATGCTGCGGAAGAAGATTTCTACAAAGCTTACAACGCAGCATATATAGGCGCTCTGGGGATTGTGAATTTACCAGCCGGACTGCTGGCACAGGTGGGGGCCTGGACTCTGGAAAAATCGATCGATGTCGGCTGCGACTTGGCTGCGAGACGTCAGGATGCATGGGATCTGATGGAAGGTATTTATACTGCCGGCGGCAATGTTGAAGCTGATTTCACAAGGACTTATTCGCTGGACGATCTGGTCGCGCACATCCGGGACGAGGAGCGTCTGTCGGCTGTTGTATTTGCTAAGGCTAGGTTAGCTGCAGCGCGCATGTTTGGTGTGGATAATGACAAGGTAGACGAAAAGATTGCCAATGACATTTACAAGGACAACTATCCCATCATTCTGGCGGCTTGGAAAACCAAACGCCAAATGCTGCAAAATGAATTTGTTGATTTGATAGAACAAATAGAAGAAACGCCACTGCTCATCATCTACAAACCGACTCCTGCGGAATTACCTGAGAAAGGCAGTGTGTCAAGTAGCGCTTACTTAGAAACAAAAGATCAGAAATTAGAACAGCGCTTAAAACGCATGAAACAAATTCTCGATATCCTCATCGGAAAAAATACATATGTTAATGTCTATTACAAGTGGGACGGCGGCAAGGAGAAAGCGATGGCGTGGGAGCGCAATTATGACTTTAATGCGCCGGGAACTTATCCGGCAACGGCAACAATGGAAATTAATGCCGGCGCCGCCAATCTGCCCTGGGAATCGCCGTTAAGTCAGAGAATCAGCGTTAAGGCCGGTGTTGATATTGATGTTGTCAGCAAGGAAAAAGATTCAATTTATGTAACCAGTAATACTAACAAGGATATTCTTAAATCTATATATTTACCGGTGTCAGAAGCGACTTTTACAGCGCATGTGCAAGGCGTGAAAAGCGAGGCGGTGACCTGTAAATTTACGATTGATCCCAAATACGCCAAGACCAAATATGCTGGAATCTTGCAGGTTGAAGTAAAAGACAAAGAATTCAAACTGAAGGTGATCGGCGATGAAGACGATGATTTCAATTTTAACGGCGTCCTAGAAATAAGGAGCATTGAGAAGCCTGCCATCTACATTAATTTGCCCATAGCGGTTGACTTGGGGGGATGTGTAGCGCATGGTACCCTTGTGACTCTTGCCAATGGCATAAAGGCGCCTATTGAATCTATGTATGAAGGTGAACGGATCATCGCCTATGATGAAGACAAGAGGGCAAGGACTGAAGCAGAAATTGAAAAAGTATTAAAGCATGAAAAAAGTAAGTTTTTAATCTGCAATTTAAAAACTCAGAAAGGGCATGAGCTTTTCATAACGGGCAATCATCCGATATTGACCAGTACCGAGGAGTGGAAAATGGTCAATGAACTAAAGCCCGGCGATGAAATCCGGATTTTCAATCTCACCTCTAATAGCATGGAGACGGAAAAAGTCGCTGTAATTATTCGCGATGTTCGTGAAGATACGGTTGTATATAACCTTAAAACAACGAAAGGCAACTATATTGCCGGCGATGTTATTATTCACAATAAGTGTCTGCGGTCCGGGTCTTTAATTGATACACCGTCTGGACAGCGTGCAATTGAATCAATCAAGCCCGGCGACTTGGTTATTGGTTACAAGGAAGGCATAGCAAAACCGGTGAAGGTTCTAAATTCATACATGAAACAGACAATATTAAAAGAATTGCCGGGCAGGCTGATTGCGCCTGAACTTGCAGTGACGGACAATCATATTGTTAATTTGCAGGGGCGGTTTGTGAAGGCTGCCGAATCAAATTATCCACCGATTGGCATTGAAGGCGCGGTTTATGATTTGCAGACAGAATCGGGGAATTATATTAGCAATGGTGTTTTACTGATCGGCGGGGAATAGTTGTTAATGTAATTGACTTTTGAAGAAAACAAGGGGATCGGTCAAATATTCATCGAGTTGCTGTGTAGACATTGCAGAATAACTTGCCTTGCCGTCATCGGCAATAGATTTGCGAATTTCCAGATGCAGATGGCAAGAGGAGAAAGATGCTTTTTCCATCTCCTTTTTGTTGAAGATACGACCCAAAATTGTTTTCTCATCAACCTGATCGCCTTCCTTGACGCGAATATCGCGCAGATGCGTATAGGCAGAATAGATTATTTTGTCATCTGCAAGCCTATGGCGCAAAAGCACTGTCTGGTTCGGGAAATTCCAGTAAATGCGCACCACTTCCCCTTTGCCGATTGCATAGACTGACTCTGCCGGCTTGCCAACCAGATCAATACCGGAATGGCGGTGTCCTTTTATATAACTGTTGCGATAATCACCATATTTGCCTTTCGTTCTTTTAGTTATAGTTGAAAACCTGTTTCTGTGTGAATCATTAAACGGGCTGAAGAAATTGATTTTCCTGATGTCAGATATCTTGTTATTGTCCGCTGCTTGAGAAATGACAGAAAAGGGGACAACGATGAATAATATGAGAAATATTTTTTTCAGCATGACCCGTAAGACATCTTAATATTTGATTTTGATTTGAGTCGTGTAAGCCGGTTTCTCCCGATATTTAGGTTGAGGCATTTTTCCTCTGTCTCATAGAGACAAATATCCAAATTGTTGTTATTAATATCATAATTACCAAAAAAATAATATTATTGATTCCGGTATGAACTCAAGCATCATCGTCAATGTGTATTCCAACAATATCTCGGTATATACCATCGGACCAAGACACCGGTGCATTGACGGCAGAAGCGGAAGTGGCTGCTGGGGCGGCTCCTTGCTTTGTCACAACAACCAAGGTTATTCAATAATAATTAGGAACAGCGGGCTATTATGAAGCCGCAGAAATCCCTTTAAATAGCTGCTGTCCCCTGATACATAGTTTACCCTTCCTTCATCCGTTCTGCAAGAAAACCAAGGCTTTTCCTGCCCCGAGGGGTATGGCCGCATGTGTTATCATATACCGGACAGGGGGTAGCAAATGGTGCGGCATTACAGATTTTTCAACACTATCAGAAGCTACAATTCGAATGGTAATCCTCCTATGTAAAAAAGCAAGTCTCTTATTTTTCATAGGCGAATGAAGCTTCTGTTCTTTTAAAGTTTATGTGTATAGCTCAATCTTTAAAATCAATCTCCTATCAGCAGACAGATCG
>JBEKOL010000032.1:0-38390 GCA_049521775.1 Syntrophales bacterium | reverse complement strand
CATGCAAAGAACGGCTTGCAACCCAGATAATCCTTGACGAAAGAACAAAAACATGAAAACTTAAACAACGTCCAACACATTAACATCAATAAGAAAATCAGATTATAGTACGTATAGCTTCCTGTAAGTGTTAGGCGCCCAATTTTCCATTTTAGTGTAGATTTCAGTCGGAAATAGTAGTAGTGACCTTATTATCAATTGCAGATAGTATCAGCGCAAAATATTTACACAAAACATTCGGAGAAAATGACCATGAAGAAAAACTTAATCTTTGTGTTAGTAATGATGTCTATCACTCTTATCGTTTGCAGTGAAAATTTCGCGGGCGCGTGTTCGGTCATGATGAAGACTAACAGCCAGGGAACATTTGTTGGGCGAACGCTTGAATGGTGGGGTCCGGTTCAAAGCAGAATAGCGATAATTCCACGGGGTTTTACTGATCATGATATCGGCAACAACATGAACTGGACAGTAAAATACGGGACGATAGCAATTGAAGATGATCAGGTATACTGCTATTCTGGTGAAGGAATTAACGAAAAAGGTCTGACTGCACATCTTCTGACACAAAGCGACAGCATTATGCCCAAACTGGTAGCCAATAAGCCCACTTTGAATTCAATGTCCTGGGTTAAATACGCACTTGCCAATTACAAAAATGTAAATGAAGTTATCGCAAGTTTGCAAAATTATCAGATTAAGCCTATGGAAGGAACATATCAAGGCCAACACATAACCAATCCACTGCACTTCGCAGTTCATGACGCGAGTGGTGACGCGGCGGTGATTGAATTTAACGGCGGCAAACTGCAAGTGTTTCACGGACCGCAGTACAATGTCATGACAAATGAGCCAGCGTATGTTGAGCAGTTGGCCAATCTTGCAAGAATTAAAAGCGAGAAGAAGCAATACTCTGTGGAACAACTACCTGGCGGATCCAATGCTGCCAACAGGTTTGTTCGCATATCCTTCAATATGGAGAACATGCCTGAGCCTAAGGATGCAACGCAAGCTGTTGTTTATATGGAACAATCGATCTGTAACATACTCGTACCTACGTTCGATGAAAAAAGGAATCCCAAATCGCCGCTTAGCGATGCATGGGAAGCCCGTTGGCGCGTAGTTTACGATCTCAAGAACATGAACATGTACTTTGATCAGGATGAAAGCGGGAAGAGAGTTTATATGAAAATTAGAAACATCGACTTTTCAGGTAAAGTAATCCGCTACATCGATCCGATGGATTTGCGTTCAGAATATAATATGTAGTCTACAAGAACACCACTGGTGTCAATAAACGGCGCATTTCATTCCTTCATTGCTCAGTCATGAGCACAACGGGATGAAATGTGGAAGCGCTTGACGGCGTATTTTCTGTTCAGGTGAAATCCGTCTATCTTCCTTGTTATCAATAGAAATAAAGTCGCTGGCTATATGCGAGCTTTCGATCGCTAATCAATGAACTTTTACTTAATTAAATATGCTGTACTACAAACTCAAGAGTTCGGAGACAAGAGAGACGGGCAGAAGGGTTAAAAAGAGCCGAAGTGAGCGCGATAACGCCCCGGGGTAATACCCAGAGATCGACTAAACGCACGCCGCATCAGCTCCGCGCTTCCAAACCCGCATGTCGATGCGATTTCCTCCAAACTTCTTTCCGACCGCTCCAAATGGTGCCGGGCTGCTTCAAGGCGGATTCGTTCAACATAACGGGCTGGAGTTACCCCCAGTTCGCGGACAAAAACACGTGCAAAATTGCGCGGACTCATGGCTGCGCGTTGCGCGAGAGTCTCAACGGAAAGCTCTCTGCTCAGATTCTCCGCCATCCAAGTCTGAAGCTCAAAAATGGTTTTCCTTTGTGAAGCCTGCGCGGCCAAAGAAACGCTAAATTGTGATTGGCCACCTGGTCGCCGTAGAAATAAGACAAGATCACGTGCCACTTTGAGCGCCACTTCACTGCCATAGTCTTCTTCGACAAACCCTAGAGCAAGGTCCATTCCCGCCGTCACGCCCGCCGAAGTGTAAACGTTGCCGTTTTGCACCCAGATCGGATCTTGTTCAACTACAACATTGGGATAACGTGAAGCAAGCTTATGAGTCCAGGCCCAATGTGTCGTCGCTCGCTTTCCGTTAAGCAGACCAGCTTCTGCAAGTAGAAATGCCCCTGTGCAGACTGATCCTAGGCGACGAACCTTTGCAGCCATACGGCGTAACCAGGACAGCACCGATGGCTCGCGCATAGTCAACGCACCGGCACCGCCAATAACCAGCAGGGTATCCACCTGTCCACAAATCTCACGATAGTAACGATGTGCAGAAAACGATAGCCCAAGTGAACCCGTGATCACACAAGCAGGATCGGTGGTAATAGTTTCGATCTTGTATCCTGTATCATTGTGGCCGCATATGCGATTGGCGGCTGCAAATACTGACATGGGACCGACGATGTCGAGTTCCATAATGGGGGGAACGGCAAACATGACTGTGTGCAGGTAATTTCTTTTATGTCTCGAGTCTGAGTTCCTGATTGTTGATTTCGTCGCCATTGTGCCGCTCCCTTTTTTGCTGTTCTTTAATTCAAATGTAGCAAAACTACCATACGCTTTCAAGGGCATTATGGCAGAATTCGGTGGCACTTTGTCATTTTGGACAGCTCAGAATTTTAGTAAAAAAATACCAAAAAATAGAAGGAGGGCATCATCATGGCAAGAATTGGCATCTTAACTTGTTCCAACTGTACGCAGGAACTCAATTGTGCTTCGGCAGTGTGTCTTGGGGACATGCGCAAGAAGAAGGGATTCTTTGACCGTTACCAGGATCAGGAGGTTACGCTTATGGGAATGATCTCTTGTGCTGGATGCCCAACGAGTGCCGCACCGGAAAAGATTTTGAGAAGAGTCAGAGCACTGATAGATTTTAAAATTGATGCTCTGCATCTTTCTTACTGTATAACAGCGTTGTGTCCATTTATGAAAAAGTACATTGAAGTTATAAAAAAGGAATATCCGGAAATCGAGATAATTGAAGGTACTCATAAGCCTCTGGAAAAATCAGTATTCGGCAATGCCGTGAAAGAGCTAATATGTTCTCGCAGACGAGACATGAATGATTACATCTTAGGAAGATAAGCGCTGATGAGACACATGTAGGTAGAGTGGATGCAGACGTTGAACATTTCCTTTGTTAATCTGCGATACAATTAGTCATGGTGAGTTATTGATAAGTAGGTGTAGTATTGTCCCGCCTAATTCAATTTTGATTTAATCGAGCCTAAGGAATACTGGGTGAAATCTGCTATGTTAGCAAATTGTGCGTGAATCACTATAGCAATAATCTATTGGTTAATCGGAGGGCAAGACTTGCGACAGGAACTTTTGTTAGGTAATCCAAAGTCAGATCGATCTCGAATTTATCAATGTCAGTCTCAATTTGCTGTAGCTGAAATAATTTCATGAATAGTCGACCATTTTAGAAATAAAAGCTCTTCTTCCTCTTTTCATGCCTTTCAGCTAATTTTCGCAGATCTCTTAGATGCAGAAGCCTGATTTCCAGCGCCTACCGGATCTCGAGTTGGATTTCTTGTGCCAACCTGGCGGTTCCCTTTTGTTACCTTATGTGGTGACTTATCCTTTTTCTCACCTTCATATGCATATTCTCTCTCTCCTTTTCTAGCTTCCTCCAGCATACGTTCAACCTGACTCGGCTGCCAAGTACTTGCCTGAAGATGCTCTAGCTCTATAGTTTCAGCTTTGTCATCAAATGCAAGCTCAAGTGATCGCACCAATAATGTCTTTAGGTTTCCGATACAGCCGATTGATTGTTCATACAGAAACTCCCAGTGATTAATGAGCTTAGGTTCTACTGGACAAGGCACGTGGGCTTGTAAACTCTTTACCGCACTTTTGAATTGATCCACATGTTCATTTACATCAATATTGTAACGTGGAAAGTGAATGTCGATGGACCGCCGAGCCAGTTGGCCGCTCAAGTTTCGAAGAGGCAACATCTCATATGTCCCCATCAGGATGAATATAATCTGGGCTTCATTTGCAAGAGATTTCAGGTTATCCATTTGATCGTTGAGCCGACGCCCACTCGGCACTTTCATGAGGTGATTGCCTTCATCTACTACAAACGCAATTAACCCTCTGTGCTTCAAAGTCTTTATAAATGCCTCTCTCAACGCAAGAGTTGTCCTGTTTCTGTTAAAATGGGAATCTGTTGATCCATTATTATGTAAGGATGTGAATCGGCGTTAAAATATGACCCATTATAGGCTTCCAAGATTGACCCACAGAAAATTCATTATTTTATAATAGTAACAAAGAGTTCACAGTTCAAAATATGGGTCATTATTGGACGCCGATTCGGCCTATAGGTAGGTCAATATTGCATGCCGATTCACAGTTTCAAGAGCACTTTTTTGACAAAAAGTATGTTCAGAAGCGTCTAGTTGCCAAATTATGCTTCCTATATTTTTGAGAGTTTTGTCCTCATAGTGAATCATTTTCTGTCCGCACCTTTGTTCTTCTATCAACTTGGCCAGGTCCAGGCCTGTCATGGTCTTCATCTGTTCGAAGAAGTAGTTGACCGAGCCTGCCAGGTTTCCCACCAGGTGGGCGTGTCAGAAGCTCAAGGTAACAGTCAGACCACCATAAAAGAAACTGCTGTCGTTATCGGCCGGGTTGGCCAACTTACCGCGGGCCATAATCTCATTTTTAGCATCGCTCGATAGGGGGAAGGAGTAGGATACTGTCGGGGCCACGGTTAGATACTTCACAACATTTATAGGAAGGCTCGCTGTGAGCACGCCATCGTGGAAATTGCTGAACTTGTCGCTTGTCGGTTGGTAATTGTCATTATACTTCGGATATGTATTGGCATCGTCGCTCAGCAAATAACTGGCGGAAGCACCCAGTTGTAGAGAAATGGTTTTGTTAAATTCAAAAGTGTGGGAAATCCCCAACAGGAAATAATACTGGTGATAATGATCAATTTCCTTATAGGCAATCAAAGTCGGCGTAAGAAGCGTATTAAGACCTAATGTGATAAATACTTCTTCTGAGTCAAGGGGCTTTGCTGCACCGGCATTTGGCGCTCCCAGGCCATAATAGATGTAACCAACACCGGCGTTTAAAATACCAAGAGTTTTGCTATAAGAGAGAGTAATATCCGTTTCCGTCCAGGTGCTGGAATAACTGGCGTTTGTTGTCGAGTAGGGCTTTGTATCCATGTTTCCCCATATATTGGCGCTAAACCCTTTATAACCAACTGTTAGAGAAGGCTGAACAACGATGCTGTCCTTGGTATTTTCGTATCCCCGCCATACATATTTTGACAAACCGGAAACGGATAACGAACCGGTGGGTTTATCTTCCGCAGGCGCAGCAGCAAGAGCCTCTGTTGCAGGAGTTGCTTCTGCGGGTTTCTGATCCTCAGCCAAGACGGAGGCCACACACACTGTCAGTAAAAGCAAAGTCACAATCACACTTAAAAAGGCATGTCTCACGAAGATATCTCTTTTCATCGCAATTTCTCCTGATTTCATTTTTTGACAGGCGATCACGCTCTGATAATTCTCCCTGAGAATGACCCCAGACATAATTTCTGTCTTAAACCAAACATATTTTCTCTCATTGTGTTGCTGCTATAGCAACTGGTATGCCAAAGATGAATGCAACTATTATCGGTAGTTATAAACTTATGGAGACCGCTTGCTTTGCATTTAGCAAGAAGACGGCAATACATTCCTTGCAAAGTGCAAGTTGTCTCTGAAGGGGGAATGGTGGAGAGAGATGTGCCTGTTCAGATATTATAACGTATGCGATGCCGCCAGAGAGTCGCTTGCTCAAGCCCGAGAATATCGGCGGCTTCGTGCAAAGATTTCGCTGAAGCAAGGACGCGCCTGATATGCATCTCTTCTATATTGTCGAGAGAAACATGATCTCCTGGTTCAGGGCAGTCTCCGGCAGTTAGAAGTTTTTCCGGCAATTGAGTCGGGGTTGGGATAGAAATACGGCGCGCAGTTTTAATAGGTATTTGAACTGCGCGACCGTAATTAATGAAAAAATGAAATGCAATGGAGCTTGCCATCATCTACGGCTGTGCAGCATCATGTTCGTTCCTTATTGAAGTGAAAATTGCATTTTGAAAGATTATAACGCCACAGCAAAGTGGGTACTATGCCACATCCCTCTTGAACTATTTATTCGGCAATGCTTCTGGTTCTTTACTGCCTGTCCGATGTCAATGGACGACCTCTATCCCACGACCTAATAGTGGACAACGCCTACTTGGCGGCCGATGAATGAGATGTCCCACTTCACGGTCCAACCTGCCAACTGCTAAATGATTGTTGCATGCCGCTCTAGTCCTCGCCCCTATCCTCTTTTTTCACGCCCAATTTAGTTTCAAGTAAGTTTATAGCATGCAAAATGTTATAAGCCTCATCATTTGTCTGTATGTCAAATGTGACGCCAACATTCTTTAGCAAATACTTCATTCTATCTGAAAGATAGCTAAGGGTGGTGGAAATATAGACCGGAAAATACCAAAAATATCCCACAGCGAGCAGGATGCAGAGCGATCCTATCACAGCCATGGAGATGGTAAACCTGGCGGAATCATGTTTTGCTTGCTCATTTTTCCTTACTATTGCCTGCATGTTTACGTCATAAATGCCATTGATAGATTGCTTCAGTTTTTCGCAGGCGGGCAGAAAGTCATTAAGATACACCAAAGTTCTGCCTGCTCCGCCCTTTATCTGAAGACAGAGCTTCATATACATCTCATAATCATGGTTAAGTGTCTCGACATATTCTTTCTCTTGTATCTCTGTTATGTTATTATTCTCCGCTTTTAAATTAGTCTCAAATATATTTTTTCCTGATTCGAAACGCTTGAGGTAATAGTCTGACATCCTTCCAGTATGACTTGTTTTATACATGGTGCTGCTGATGGAAGTACTCATATCATCCAGAGCAGAAAGCATGTTCTTGGAATAAACAATAGAATAATAATTATCTTTCAAAACATTTTCAGATTCCTGACCTAATTTCCCAACATAGTAGGAGCAAAAAGCTGCAAGAGTGAGAATAATCAGAAATAGAAATCCTAAACCCAATGAGAGTTTTCTTTTTAGAGTCATACTTTCTCCTAGTTATAAATATTCAGCCTGGGAAAGATTGTCGGCCCCATCTTGTGTTATATATACTCTTCTATAAAACGTTGTGAATTACGGGGAGAAAGAGATTCTTTCATCCCCTTCTCCTTAGTGAACCGACTATTGTTTTATGCAACTCAGCATAATCATCATTATGCTGACTCATACAAGGATGATTCAAATGACTCGCCAAAATCTGAAGCGGTCACAAAACATAGGCGCTTCTCGAACATTATTCTTGCGCATAAGCATTTACTCCCCTATTCAGGGATGCTCGAATAACAATAAACAAAACCCCGAACTCTTTTGAGACACGGGGTTTCAATAATCTCTTCATGGCACCACCCTTATAAAAAGGGTTCAAATTAGTTGTTAACCTTTTGACGATGCCTATTTGAATATTCCTCTTTCTGCTCCTAATCCTTTGAAAAGTCAAGAGACAAATTTCATTGATAACAATTTGAAATGATGTATGTCTGTCAAAATCACCGGATGCTTGACAAGGAAGGCCGCCGTAAGCTGCATGTAATGGGAATAAGTTGCAGAGGAATAGCAGCTTTCATTCCGTATGTGCGCCACGAGGCTGCAGTGCAGCGAAGCTAGCTGTTATTCCAGCGGGTGAAAGTCCCGCCGGCAGAGGGGTCCAATGACTGCCGTAGTTATACCCAGCGATGAGAAGGGTGACCAACTCATCGAAAGCCTGGAAGTAAAAGTCCCCGGAGGCTGGGAGAGTCCTAGTTTGATCCGTCCAGGGGGACGAGCAACCTAGCAGGCCGTAGCAAGAGCGAACCAGAGAAGCCCCGAAATGTGGCCCCGCGTGAAACGGATGGCGGGAATATCGGGAGTGCCGAGCCGTTTGCAGCTTGGCGAAGGCCCATGTCGGCATCGAAATATTGGACAAGAACGATGACTGAACTCCCCGGGGTTGAAGAGGATGGCATGTTAGGAAGGAATGAACAGCAAAAGCTCGGAACCTCTCGCGGGTCGCCTAGGCGCCCCGCACAGCGAAGACATCGAGCATAAGTCACAAAGGTGGCGAAGACGCGATGTGCCTGCGAGAGGGGCGAATGGGGTCGATTAAGTGATGACGGACCGGGACAGCATAACCCGGACCAGAGCGAGGACCCCTGGGGCGGAGGGCTTATTACCCTCCAAGGCGGTGTATCAAGAAGGCGTCGACCTGACACTGAGCAGGAGAAGAGGGCGGACTTGATTGGTACACTAAGGGTGGTGACAAACTAGGCCGGGACGAGCGTATGTCGGGAGCAGACTTAAGCTGGAAACAGTCAGGGAAGGTCCCACTTGAAAGCCAGCCTTCCAGCCGTATCGGGGAAAACCCGCCGTACGGAATGAGCGGGGGGGACGAGGAAACGTCGGCATCATACGAAGTCCGGTCCGCGCCTCGACTCTACCCAACCAAGAGATGAGTGAAGGGCCCCGCGAAGTCGGTTTACAGGAGCGGGATCAAAACCGCCTTAAGCTGCACTAAATATCTTCGTCAATAATTCGCATTTCAGGCTGTTTTTTTATTTCTCTCTGTGCTTCCTGTACATATGCTTTTTTGCACATTGTACAAAAACCTTTTTTGTTTATAACACCCTTACAGAAGCTATCACTGCAAAATATCTTTTGGGAAACTGAATCCTGCACACCAAATTTTTCTGGAATGATTTGGTATTGATCCCTGTCTTTGAGAAGGTCTTGATATGCGGCGTCATATTCCTTTTTCTTGGCGGGATCGGCCAGAATCTCGTGAGCCTCATAAATTAACCTGAACTTGTCTGCATCACCCGTTTTCTTATTATCGGGATGATATTTGGTTACAAGTCTTTTATAAGCACCGTCTATAACCTCAGACTCCGCTTCGGGGATAATCTGCAACACCTGATAATAATCTTTCCAATCTATCTGCCAAGGGTATTTCATATCCGGAGCGTCTTCACAATCCGCCTAAAACCTGGGTGTAACTGGTTCTGCCCGAGCAAGACATCTTATGGTTTATTTGTTGGATGAGATCTTTCTTAGTATGAAAAGTATAGGGGATGCAGTCTTGTATGTCAATACTATTGGATAACGAGATGTACGTGTGGCTGTCACAATTTTCATGAGAAATCCACGGTAGACGGGCAAATACATTGTAACAAGGAAGAAGGGGTTATACAATCGACATCCACATCGATAGTTAAATTTGCAGAATATTTTTAAGATTATCAGTATTCTTTTAAAAATATCCTTGAATCATTCGACATATCCCGAAAAATACTATATATCATCTTAGAAACATTCTGGACTGAATCCCGCATTGCATAGATCAGCGTAGTAAATTCAGAGTATCCGACAGGGGTTTTAGGTTAATGGTAATATCTTCTCAAATGACCTTTTTTTGAGTTACTTCTCTGGCATCACCTGGGATGACGCCGAGGAAGTCAGATCAATATGCAGGTTAATTGAAAAATCTATATGAGAAAAAAAATTGTGGACAAAATATGCTTCCAAAAAGGACTCTCGGTCATAATATGGTTTCCAAAAACTTTTTTTGAAGATAATATTTATATAGTTAAGAGCGAATAATGGCCAAATTATGGTTCAATAACTGGCCTTGAGATGGGTAAATGAACAGTGAGGAACGAACCGATTTGTTATTTAGGTTCCTTCGCATTCACTCAGGGTAAACTCCGGGAGAAACCTTAAAACGTTGGAAAAGCAAGGTTGCACGGGACTCGTTCCGAATCGTGCAGATTATGCATAAACTAAAGGCCATTCATCGCGATCTTATTATTTGCTTTTTTCTTGTCATGGTTACCGCTGCCGTATTTTGGCAGGTGAGCAGCTTTGACTTCGTCCGTTATGATGACGACAAATATGTCACCGAGAATCACCATGTAAAAGCGGGACTGACAAGGGGCGGCATTGCATGGGCGTTTCTTTGCGTCTATGCCAACAACTGGCATCCCCTAACATGGCTCTCGCACATGCTGGACTGCCGGATCTTCGCAGCAAATCCGGCCGGTCACCATCTCACCAATTTATTCTTCCATATTATAAACACGCTTCTGCTTTTCTTTATCCTGAAGCGGATGACGGATTTTCCCTGGCGGAGCGCCTTTGTGGCCGCGCTGTTTGCCATCCATCCCCTCCACATTGAATCTGTGGCCTGGGTGGCAGAGCGCAAGGACGTGTTAAGCACATTGTTCTTCATGTTAACCATATGGGCGTATGTCCGCTATGTGGAGCGTCCGGGCATTTATCGTTATCTTGCGATTCTTTTATTCTTTGCCCTGGGGCTGATGTCTAAACCGATGCTGGTGACCCTGCCCTTTGTCTTGCTTCTCCTTGATTTCTGGCCCCTTGGTCGTTTGCATTTGGAGGGGCCAGGCTTCATTATAGATCCAAACGATATGAAAGCCGTCGGAGACGGGAACGGGAAGAAATCAGCCATGGGACTGATTATTGAAAAGATTCCCCTGTTCATCCTCTCAGGCGCATCCATTTGCGTTACATTGTTTGCGCAGTGGTCCGGTATTGCCCCTATTATATCTCTGCAGTTTTCTACACGGATCAGCAATGCCCTTGTCTCCTATATTTCGTACGTGGGTAAAATGATCTGGCCTCACGACCTGGCAGTTTTCTATCCCTATCCGGAGATTATCCCCCTATGGCAGGTCGGTGGCGCTAGTTTGTTGCTGGTTCTGATTACCGGAGTTGCCATGCGTTTGAGGAGACGCTATGCCTATGTGATAACAGGGTGGTTGTGGTATCTGGGAACTCTTGTGCCTGTCATCGGGTTAGTGCAGGTCGGGTACCAGTCCATGGCGGATCGGTACACGTACTTGCCCATGATCGGCTTGTTCATAGCAATTGCGTGGACAGTACCGGATTTGCTGGCCGGGTGGCGTTTTCATCGTATTGCCCTTATCGCACTTGCCGTGTGTGTGATTGCGGCTCTGATGACGGTATCGCTATTTCAAATCCGCTATTGGCAAAACAGCATGACCCTGTTTGCACGCGCCCTCAGTGTTACAAAAAATAATTTTGTAATCGAAAACAATATGGGCGCATCTCTGGCGGAACTGGGTAAATTTGGGGAAGCCATTACCCATTACCAAGAGGCTTTGAAAATCAAGCCGGATGATTTTGAATCCCGTTACAATCTGGCCAATGCCCTGGCGAGGCAGGGCAAAATGGAAGAGGCCGTCTCTCACTATGCCGGGATCCTGCAGACACAGCCTGATTCTGCGGCAGTCCACAACAACATGGGCATAGCATTGTCTCAACTGGGGAGGAACGATGAGGCCATTGTTCATTTCCGCGAAGCGATCCGCATAAAGCCCGATTTTCAGGATGCAGGATCGAACCTGGAAAAGGCGCTCATGGGGCAGACAAGAACGAAAAAACCAGTCCCAGAAAAAATGGACATTCAACCCGCGGACCCAAATAGCGCCGAAGGTCAGCTGCGTATGGGCCTGTCTCTTTTTCAGGAGGGCAGGGCCGACGAGGCCATCCCCAAGTTTGAAGAGGCGCTGCGGTTAAACCCGAAGCTCGTAGCAGCGCATATCTCACTGGGTTTGATTATGGCGCAGAAGCGTGACCTCGATAAAGCCATCGAACATTTTCGCAAGGCGCTCAAGATTAAGCCTGATATTGCGGAGGTCCACAACAGCCTTGGCGTGGCTTTAACATATAAGGGAGCATTGGAAGAGGCCGTGGAACATTTTGAGACGGCCCTGAAGATCAATCCAAAGTTTGCGAAAGCGCATAACAGCCTCGCCGTTGCGTTGGCGCAGAAAGGCAGGACAGACGAAGCAATCAGTCATCTCAGGAAGGCTTTGCAGCTGCAGCCCGATTATGAAGAAGCAAAAAGAAACCTAAACGTTCTGCTCAATGTGCAGGGCAAGTTGCCATAGTATCACTTGCGAGTCTTGAAATAATTTCCGCTTGGTTTATTGCAGCCCCTTCTCGTCATTTCGGTGAGCTGAAGTCTAGAGCATCGCGAAGGGAAAGAGAGAAATCTTTTTTCCTACCTGAGAAAAAGACATTAAGATTTCTCACGTTCGTTCAGGATGACAGCAACTCCGGATTCCCGATGGAGCCTGCCCTCGAATGTCCCTATCGGGGGCGGGAATGACAGGGAGAGTACCAATGTACTCACTTCTGAAATCCCCAGGAGTCCCCTTTGCGAAAAAGGCAGGCATTAAAATATTCTCCATCAATCCCCATTTTGGAAAAGGGGGACATGGAGGAACTTTCTCTTTACGAAGTGGCAATTTGGGTGATGGAGTGATTTGATGATTAGTGGTGACCGGCGAGAGCGCGGATCAATATGTGTAGGTAATGGCACCCCCGGCAGAGAATCTTTCGGAACATTGTCCTTCGACGTTCATACGGAATCCCTTGGCGAGAGGCAGGTCGATTCCCGCAAACCCTCCTGCATTCGTCTTATTCTTAATACTAGTATCTGCTGTTGAAAATTGAAGCCCCGGCACGTTTGTGGACAAAGATGCCGTTGCTTCCGAATAATAGACGTAAGGACCGGCATAGAGCCTTATGCCGTAAGGGACGGTGGCCTGAAAACCAATGCCGAAATTCACATCCCATAGATCATTCACACTGAGCACCGCCCTATAAGGAGTACCGCCGTTTGTTCCCGACACATCATCTTTGAGGCTGTTGAAGGAATATGATCCTTGGACAAATGCCCCCATTCCGAAGGTCTTGCTAAATGGATAGAACACTTTTGCTCCCAGAGTGCCAAAAAATTTCCAGTTCTCGTCAAAATCGTTATTGGATGTCGTAGTCAATGGGCTTGAAGAGCTGAAGGTATCCTGGATTTTAAGATTCGACACACCTATGCGCCCATATATATCCCAGCGATTTTGCGCTCCGTAGCCTGCTTCCGAATAAACCTGATCCTGCCTAGTCACAAATTCTGCGCCATTTTTATATCTGTCTTCTTGATGCCAGTAGCCGATGGCCGTGTGTAATCCTCCTGCCTCTCTTGCAATGGGTTGGGGTGGACCGAATGGCCCTCCGGCCGCAGCTATTCCATGCACGGCGAGAGCCAGGAATACTGATATCGCGATTATTCTGAGAGCTTTCGTATGAATTCCCCCCTTAGATCGCTCCGCGTTCTTCCCGCCCAGGCCCGTCATCTCTCCATCCTCATTCCACTAGGAGCAAGTTCCTCTATCTGCGAACCTTTCATCTTTATCTTTTTCCAGCGATACTGGACGTATGCGTCGCGGAGCGCCAAATAGGGATCGATGGCTGCCTCTTTGAGAGCCTCATAGTCGCCGATCCTGAGAGACGTCCTGTTCACCTCCTCGTATGATCTGACTATGGGCCATACATACCAGGGGGCAATCTCACCCATATAGGAGGGGGGATAGAGGAAATATTCACCGGCTATATCAATAGAATCCCGCGCGCTGGAGGGTCCTAAGAAGGGCCAGACAATGTAGAAACCCTGTCCCACTCCCCAGATTCCCAAAGTTTGTCCCAGGTCTGCATCCTGCTTTTGCAGATTCAAATCCTTGCTGGACGCTGGATCCATCAGCCCCCCGATGCCCCAGACGGTGTTTACCGTGAAGCGCCCGACTTCCGTGGCCGCGCAACTTACGTCCGCCTGTAGCAGGCAACTCACGAAACGGATCGGGAATCCCAGGTTGGAGAAGAAATTCTTTACGCTCACCCTGGCTTGTTCGGGAACGACTGCTTTGTATCCCTGCGCCACGGGTTTGAGAAGCCAGAAGTACAGCTTATCGTTAAATTCGAACATCGCCCGATTGAAGGGCTCGATGGGATCTGCAATCGCCGGAGCCTGGTCCTCCTTCGCCTCTTCCGTGTAATCCATACTCGCATCGCTATTGACAGTTCCCTTTTCAGCTTTTGCCGGCTTCTCCGGCGCTTTTGCGGGCATCTCATCGGAGTTGGAAGCGACCAGAACCGTTTGCGGCTCGGATGATGCAGCAGGTGATGCAGGTGTAGATGCGGCTTGGGGCGCGTGAGCACATCCCACGGCAATGAAGGCGAAAAGCAGAACCGCAAGCGAGAAAGATTTCATGAGACGGAACCCCTCTTGAGTGGTTTGTCGTTGCTTCTCAAACCCTATTGTGCCTTTACCTTTTTTCGCAGGATCTCGAGCAGCTGTTCGGGCGTATTCTTTGTTAGGATATCATTAAACTGGGTGCGGTAATTCTGCACCAGGCTCACATTCTCTATAATAACGTCGTATACCTTCCAGACGCCATCCTTCAGAATGACTCTGTAGAAAATCGGGATTTCCTTCGATGCGGTGATGACTTTCGTCCTGACCTCTGCCATGTTGTCGGAGGTCATTGATTCTTTGGTAAACTCAATTTTCTCGTTGGTGTAAGAAAGGATCCTGTCGGCGTATGCCTTCTCCAAAACCTGTTCGAACAGCTTAACAAACTCCTGGCGCTGAGCGGCATTCAGTTTGTTCCAATTATTTCCCAGGGACCGCCTCGAAAGTTCGACTTCGTCAAACATGTTTACATAGATGGCCCGGAGTTTGTCTTTCTTCATCTCCTTGGCAGACGGGGCTTTGAGCTTTTGATCGCGCAATACATCGAGGACCTGGTTGGCATTTACCTTAACCGTCTCGAGCGGTGCGCCGGCATACACAGCAGTAGTTATGAGAAGAATCATCAGGATGCTTAATCCAACGAACAGTCGCTTCATGGCTTTGCCTCAGAATCTTTTTTGGCATCATCTGTTTTCTTCACCTCGCCGAAGGCATACTTACCGATAAGCTCCGCAATGTCTATGGCGGGCTGTGTCTCCGTAATGGTTGCACCGGGCGCAAGGAGTGTGCCTGCGCCACCGGGATCGATGCTGACAAACTTGTCACCGATCAGCCCCTCCGTTTTAATGGAAGCGATGGCATCGTCATAAATTTTGACATCCTTTTTTATTCGCATTTCTACAACTGCCTTTTGATCGGACTGATCCATAGAAAGATTCTCCACCCGTCCTATGTCCAGACCAAGCATATTTACAGGATTGCCGACTCTCAGTCCGGACACGGACGTGAATCGCGCGAAAATAGAGTAGGAGTTGTCGCCAAGCAAAGATATGTGGCCAAGTTTGACGCTCATGTATGCTATGCAGAGCAGTCCGAACACGACGAATATGCCGACAGTTGTCTCCATTAGGTACTTTTTCATTTGCTTACTCCTCGACGGCGCACCGTAGCCGCCCAATTTCTTTCTGCTGACTTTCGGCAGACGCTATAATGGTTTCTATTTCTGCAATGGGCTGTCCCTGGGCAAGTCCGGCGAGAATAGTGAAGTCAACGCACGTCCCCGGTGCCGCCCTCTCACGGGCTGCCGCCCAAATATCACGAATTCCGTGCTCCTGAAAATCCTTGACAAAATCCTCCAGCATATCCTCAGCCTCGTCCAGTTCCGAATAAGGAAAGACCGTAACGAATTCATTGACGCTGCGGCGGGTGGAAAAGCCCCCTATGGCGCCAAAGTGCAAATCGATATACACCCCCATGGACTGTATAGCCTCCTGTGCCGATTCGTGGCCCAGGCCCGCAATGATGGCATCCAGCGATTCCAGTTTAAAAACCGCAACACAGTATGTATCCCTGAGGGCCCTCCGTTTCATCTGGCCATGATACATGACCTTGAACTGCCGCTTGGAGTGCAGACCCGTCAATTCCTTTTGCAGGCTTTCTAGGCTGCGGATGACCTCTTCTTTGAAAGGGTGGTCGAAGTCTTCAAGCTCCTCCGGAGTGCCCTGAAAAACGATGTTGCGGCCGTATAGGGCAAGGATGCGGTTTGAGATGAAATACACATCCGGAATCTCATGGCTGACCACGATCGCCGTAAATCCGAATTTTCTCTGGTACTGGGCAATCATGCTCAGTATCGCATTTTTCCGTACAGGGTCCTGACCGGAGGTGGGCTCGTCAAAGAGGACAATAGTAGGATCAATCACCAGTGCCCGGGCCAGAGCTGCCCGCTTTTGCATTCCCCCTGAAAGTTCGGAAGGAAACTTGCGGGCCGAGTCGGTGAGTTCTGTCTGCTCTATTCTTGCCATAACCTTACGGTCGATTTCAGCCTTTGTCAGGGTCGTCCTTTCCCGGAGGGGCAGGGCTATATTTTCATAGACCGTCATGGAGTCGAACAGGGCGTTGTCTTGAAACATGTAGCTCATCTGGGCCAGGGAGGCATCCGCCTCGCTCTTGCTCATACCGCTGAGTGGGTTGCCCCGGAAGAGGATGGTTCCCTTGTCCGGTTTGAGGAGCCCTATGATATGCTTGAGGAGAACCGTCTTGCCTCCGCCGCTCAGTCCGATAATGGTTGTTACCTCTCCCTCATAGATTTTGAGGTTAACGTCTTCGAGGATAGTCCGCCTTCCGAAGCGCTTCGTGACATTTTTGAATTCAATCAAGGGAGTGTCCATGGGCCTCTCTATATCAACAAGGAAGTAACTATATAATCCGCCACAAGAACGAGCACGGATGAAAGCACGACGGCCGAGGTGGTGGAAAGGCCGACGGCCTTGGCCCCATGGCTGTCCTGGCGCATGTGTGCGAAATAGCCTTGATAACAGCAGACCGTAACTACGATCACCGCGAAAACTACTGCCTTGACAAATCCGTCTGTGAGGTCTTTCATCTCCAGGCTGGACTGGACGCGATGTAAATAGGTGCCGGCGTTAGCGCCTAAGAGCACCACTGCCGAGACGTAGCCCCCGATGATGCCGATGAGGTCGAACAGAGCCGTGAGCAGGGGAAAGCTGATGATCGCAGCGACAATTCTCGGGCTAATGAGGTACCGCATTGGATCAATCCGCATGGTGTCCAGGGCGTCGATCTGCTCAGAGATGCGTTGGACGCCGATCTCGGCGGTGATGGCAGAGCCGGCTCTCGCTGTAATCATGATGGCCGTGAGAACTGGCCCCAGTTCTCTTACCAGCGAGAGTGCCACGAGTGTGCCGATTGCCCCCTGTGCGCCCAATTTAACCAGGGCATGGTAAGACTGCAAACCCAAGACCATGCCTGTGAAGAAGCCGACAAGCAGAATGATCGTCGTAGAACTCACTCCGATAAAATAGAGCTGCTGGACTATCTTGGATAGCTGCTTGTGCCAGAAGGACTTTACTACGGCGAGAGCGAGAAAAATTGCTGAGGCACCGGAATTGTTGACCCAACTGATCGCCGTTATGCCGACGGCGGTAAATGGCGACAGCAGCAGCTTGACAAGCCGCCAGACAGGTTTGCCTTCCGTTCCACTCTGAATCTCTTCACTCAGTGCCATCGATAGTTCCTGTTATTCGTGTGATTCGGCAATCGGCGCCGGTTCCATAATTGGCATCCTTAAGTCGGATCCGGACAGCGCTTCCATTCCTCTTCTCTTCCTAAGGGTGTGAGCTTAAGTCTCTAGAAAGTGAAGTATTTTTCAAAAAAAACATGAAGAGTTCTTACCAACTTTCTCTACTATCAATATTCCTATCTTAAGGCAATCAAAATATCACAAATTTTTCAAGAAGCCTTTTGCTGTAGCACGGGAATCTAGGATTTAAAACGTTGGATTTCGGATCAAGGCAGGAATGACAGACTTTTCCTTTTTTTCATTTCGTCTGAAAGGAGAAATCTTTTTACTGACGTGGAAGGCGGAAGAAATACCCCCGGTCCCCTTTGATAAAGGGGTGAGAAGGGGATGGCATCTTAAAAGAGGGTGAGAAAAAGTTAATTTTTTGTCACTTCGAAGGAGCGCAATGACTTAGAAATCTTAAAGATTCCTCACGTTCGTTCGGAATGACAGTAACTCTGGATTCTCGCTTTCGCGGGAATGAGGAACAGTTTAGCTTGCTGCCAGCTTTGTGCGTTCATAATTAACTTGACATCAAAACCTTCTACTATTAAATTGCGCCCATCGCGCAGATAAAAAAATGGGAAGCAATTCATGTTCAACGATATCAAGAAATATTTCATCGCGACCCGTCCGTGGTCATTCACGATGTCCCTCATTTCCGTTTCCGTTGGGACGCTTCTGGCCGCCGAAGAGGGATCCGTGTCATGGTTATGGTTTGCGATAACCGCAATCGGCATCACCCTTTTCCACGCCGCTGCCAATTTGATCAACGATTATTTCGACACCCTATATGACATCGACCAGCAGGATTCGCCGACGGCAAAATATCGACCCCAGCCCATCATCTCTGGTATACTCACGCCACGCCAGACCATAGTTGAAGCCACTGTCTTTTTGGTCTTAACAATCGCCATCGGCATAACAGCGGCCGTGATCCGTTCCTGGCATATACTGTGGATCGGCCTTATCGGCCTTTTTACGAGCATCTACTATACGGCCGGTCCGGTGAAGTTCAAGTACCGCGCTCTCGGCGAGTTTGCCGTCTTCATGATGTGGGGTCCTCTCATGATCGAAGGCGCTTACGCCGTGCAGCGCCAGGCCTTGTCCATGAAGGCCTTGTACATATCGGTTCCCTTCGGAGTCCTCGTCGCCCTCGTCCTCTTCGCCAACAACATGAGAGACATCGCTTACGATTCACGCCATAACGTCAAGACCGTGAGCATCATGCTCGGAAGCCGCAACAGCTTCATCCTTTTTGCGGGGCTCATCGCGCTTGCCTACGCGTATGTCCTCGGCATGATCCTTACAGGAATTATGAGCCTCTGGGGACTGCTCATCTTCCTCTCTATTCCCAAAGCGGTAAGCCTTTTGAAAACGTTCAAGGAGAATGTCCCCGATATGGCCGATGCCTTGACAGCACAGTTCGATACCGTTTTCGGCATTCTCCTTATGATGGCTATTTTCTGTGAGGCAAGAGTGATACTGTGATTGCCGCCGGCATCCAACGCACCTATGCCTGATCGTACCACACCCCCTCTGTAGCTCCATCATCTTTGCCGTCTTTCCCCTTCAGTAAATTTCTTATTTTCCGCCGATTTTGATTTCATAAAAAAAGCCGCCCCACTAAAATGTGAGGCGGCCCGGAAAGCGTTGTCTACAGATGCAGGTCTGCTTCTACGCGCCGTTGGAGGGAAGCCGTAAACTATAACAGATCGCGCCACATCTCTTTGTAGACACCGCTGCAGATGATCAAGTCATCGACCTTCTCAAAATAGCAGTGCTTCACCAAGTCCTCTTTTGTTACCGGGTTGTACCACTTGTAATCGACAAAACCGCTGCCTTTCTTGTCGGCGACTTCGACGATCTCCCGGATGAAACTCCTGCCATCGGAATCTTTGACGTCAACGAAGTCCTGCCCTATGTATTTTTCATTGACCCCGTGCGCCAGCATAGTCCCTTTGGGGTTTAACACAAAAACATACTGCTCGCCTCCGACAAAAGGCCCTTTGGGATTGGTGTACTCCGCCAGGGCAATCGCTTTGCCTGCTTTCTTGTAGAACGCAATTGCCTTTTTCACAAACTCTTTCGCTTCTTTTCCTGATGCTCCGTACATATGTGCCTCCTTATCTTTAATGATTAATAGAATTTAATTTTGCAAGTCATGTATGAATCTTGCCGGATGCCGCCGTATCAAGTTCTAAGCCGAATCTCTGCAGAATCAGTGCTGCCTTCCATCGAAGACATTTGCAGATTGTAGGTGATAACGTCCAACAGTCTCTCTATGTAGATTCCGCTGCAGACGATCAGATCATCGACCTTCTCGAAATACACGCTCTTAGGTCTCGTCACTTTTGTTACTGGGTTGTACCACTGGTATTCCACCCAGCCGCTGCCTTTGGCGTTTGCGGCTTCGATGATTTCCCGGATAAAACTCTTGCCTGTGGAATCTTTGAGATCCACGAAACTCTTGCCCGTGTACTTTTCATTGACTCCATGCGCAACCATGTTCCCTTGGAAATCCAGCACGAAGACATACATCTCGTTCTGAACAAAGGGTCCATTAGGATTTGTAAACTCGGCCAGTGCGATCTCCCTGCCGGAAGTTTTGTAAAATGCGATCGCATTTACCACCCACTCTTTTGCTTTCTGTTTTGATTTTTCTAACATGTTATGTTCCTCCATTTAGCGCCTATATGCTTCTTGTTCCTGTTTCCCTATATCCACTCCACCCAGACGGAATGAGAAATCAGACCGTAGTCTCTGAGGACATGAACCAGGCAAAGACCGGTGGCGCTGCCTTGCGGCTCTGCACTATCAGTGTCCCAATAGAGGTGGACCATCAGGTCGTTGTCCACCACAGCATCGTGGTAGAGTTTTATATCCTTCATGTTGCCGTTATCGCCGAGCTCCTTTATTAGTTTCACAATTTCCCGTTCTACTGCTCCCGGTTTTTTTTCTGCGATCCGAAGCTTTATTGCCTCCATCCACTGCATTTAGCTACCTCCGGCCTCATTCTGTGATGTGTTACAGCATAGAGCGTGCCAAAAAATAATTCTTGTAATATTGGCTATTTGCAAAAGCCAAATTCTCATAGTTACGAATAACCACAATAACCCTTGCGTTATTTCGCAACAGCGTGCTAATTTGCGAAATACAACAACCACAAGGTCGTCATTCCCGACTTGATCGGGAATCCAGTCCGTTGTCATTCGGAAACCTTCGATTTACTTAGGGTAAACCCAGTGAGGAATCTTAATGTCCTTCTCTCATGTCGGTAAAAAGATTTCTCGCGTTGCTCGAAATAACAAGAAAGGGTCGAAATGACAAAACGGAAATTACGTCATTCCAGCCCCCGGCGAGTACACGTAGTGTACGCGGCAATCTCTGAGACTGCCACGTCGTGCCATAGCCCTCCTCGCAGTGACAAGAATAGGAAAATAATTATTTCAATATGAAACACATCATGGGAGGCAACCATGAACATAGTTGAAAACGAATTCTTCCGTCAGATGACAGTGCTGGTATGCAGCAGCCTAGATCTGGAAACGGCCCTGCAGCGTTCGCTCCACTATCTCGTGAAATACATGCCCGTGGACAGCATCTTCCTGCACCTCTACGAAAAGAGCATGGGCGCCATTCGCACGATCACCGAGGTCAATGCCGCAGAGACCAGAACCCTGGAGAAGATAACGCCGCTCACCCGCGAAGGCAGGGACAGCTTCGAAAAGCCAGGCGTGCCGAATGTGCGGATCGTCAATAGTCCCGAAGCGGATGCCGTCATCAAGAAAATCGCCGAATCCTTCAACATGCCAAATTCCTCCGCTCTGGTGATGCGCCTTGTAATTGAAGGTGCGAGAGTGGGCTCCCTCACCCTCACTGCGGAAGGAAAGGGCAGATATACGGAGGAGCATGCCCGGCTGTTCTCTCTCCTCAATGAACCGTGTGCAATCGCACTCTCCAATGCGCTCACGCACCAGCAAGTCCTCAAGCTGAAGGACATGCTGACGGATGACAACCGTTATCTCAGCCAGGAATTGCTGCGTATGTCAGGTGATGAGATCATCGGCAATGACTTCGGCCTAAAGGATGTCATGGAGATGGTGAGGAAAGTATCGCCCCTCGAAAGCCCTGTGCTGCTCCTGGGGGAAACGGGAGTGGGCAAGGGCGTCATAGCGAGCGCCATCCACTATCTCTCCCCCCGGAGGAAAGGCCCTTTCATCACCGTCAACAGCGGCGCCATTCCTGAAACCCTCATAGATAGCGAGCTCTTCGGGCACGAGAAGGGGGCCTTCACGGGCGCCATCGAGCAGAAGCGCGGGCGTTTCGAGCGCGCGAATCACGGCACAATCTTTCTTGACGAGATCGGAGAGCTTCCGGCGCACGCCCAAATCAGGATGCTCCGCGTCCTTCAGGAAAAAGAAATCGAGCGCGTAGGCGGGACAAAGGCCATTCCCGTAGATATAAGGATCATAGCCGCCACCCACAGAAACCTCCAGGACATGGTCAGGGAAAAGCAGTTCCGCGAGGACCTGTGGTTTCGCATAAATGTATTTCCCATCAGAGTGCCGCCGCTAAGGGAAAGAAAAGAGGATATTCCATCGCTCGTCTATTATTTTATTAATAAGAAAATGAAACAGCTGAAGTTGCCCGCCACCCCGGAACTCTCACACGGAGCGATTGACCGCTTGATGACGTACCACTGGCCGGGGAATGTCCGTGAGCTGGAAAACGTTGTGGAGCGCGAGCTGATACTGAACAAGGGAGAGCCTCTGACTTTCAGGCTTGTGGCGGGAGGAGATGAGGCCTGTCCCCCTGAGGTTCTTGCCAGCCTGCCGGATGAGCCATTCAATCTCGACAAAGCCACCGCCCTTCATATACAGCGGGCACTGCAAAAGGCAAAAGGCATCGTGCACGGTACTAGCGGGGCGGCCGCCATCCTGGGAATAAATCCGAGCACACTAAGAAGCAAAATGAAAAAACTGGGTATTCCCTATGGAAGAAGACGTGGCTGAAACTGGCAGCAAGCAAAGTGCTCGCCGAGTGTTACTATTCCTTTCGGCTTAAGCTCTTTAGCGATAACTTATCCTGATTACTTGTTCCATTCCCTGCTAACAATCATTCGAGTGAGCAGACGTATTCTACTATGTTTCCATCCACGACTATTTCAAACCAAGATTCACCGGACACCTGAAAACTTTCACCTGTCGAGTAGATTTTCCATTGCTTCTCGCCGGCTCGTCGCACCAAACAGTTTCCGGCAGTAATTTCCATTTTTTCAGGGGCGTCGGTATTGAACTTGAAAGAACCAGGTTGAATCAGGCCTATTGTTTTTTTGCTACCATCTTTAAACAAGATAGTATGACTTACCACCTTGCCTTCAAAGAATATGTTTGCTTTGCAAATTACAGTTACGTCGTCAAATCGTTCCGGTGTTTTTTCTGTCATTGATGTCCTCCGTTGATTTTCTCTTACTATATTTCGTCGTTGTTCGCCATCCAAAATTGATTCCCGATCTCAGCGGTGGTGCGCCTCTGGGAGAAAAGCAGACATTTGTAATGTCAGCTTGGAAAGCGAGTGCCGTGACGGCAATGAAACTCAAGATCAGGAACAACATATCTCCTGAAAATTAATTATCCTAATAGTACCCCTTCTTTACATGTGGAGAAGCCTCTTGAGGTTTAAAGAAATTCTCCTGCGTACTCTATGGCGACATTGGTTTGTTTCTTATAGCTGGCTAAGGCCAGTTTCAAATCTAGGTTCTTAAACCACCAGTAAGGGTCGACACTTGTTCCACAGTATTCAAACTATGTCATCTAACAAGCCAACAGAGGTTTCGGATGGAACCATAATTTTCATCCTTCTTTTTGCCGACTGGTCGGCATGGTGGTTTCAAATTACAATCTCAACACATATACGGGTTTTTTCTTGACAAATAATACATATTATATCATTATTGAACCATAATTCACTATTTGAATGCTTATTATAATATTTGAACAGAGATTCCGTTATGGAAAAATTAAAAAGAAAAGAGATGGAATTTCAGGTCCGCAGGACTGAAATTCTTAATCAGGCAGAGAAGATATTTGCTGCAAAGGGATTCCATAATGCCACCATGGCAGAGATTGCCAACGCATCCGGTTTTGCTACAGGCACTCTGTATCAGTTCTTTGAAGGCAAGGAAAACCTGTACAACATAATGGTGGGCGAGAAACTGGACAGGATGTATCTGGAAATCAGAGAGTCAGTAAACAGTCAGGAAAAATTGATCGACAAGATCGAGAAGTTGATAGCATCTCATTTTCACTTCGTAGAAAACAACGTTGATTTCTGCGACCTTCTTATACGCGGCGAAGGTTTGAGTCTCTCAGATAAGGGGGCGATTTTGAGGGATAAGCTAATAGCGGACTACTTTGACCATATCGGTTTTGTGGAAAGCATCATGCGCTTCGGGATGGAGACAAGAACCCTGAAGAGCGGGGATCCGCGCATGATGGCTTATACTCTCTTGGGCATCATCCGGTCATTCTTTTATTACTGGATGCTCACAAATCAGGATACACTTTTGAGTGATAAAGTGGGTTGCGTCTCGGATATCTTTCTCAAAGGGGTGGGTCTGGAGTTGACGGAATGAACAATTGGCGGCTTTCCTTGACTATTTATCTATTGGTACTGATTGTTGTGACTATTCCGGAAGGAATTCTCTCGGAGAGACGTTGATCCATGCAAACCCGCAGACGGTTTGATGCTGGAGATCATGCATTCACCTATTCTCCGCGACATAGAGACAGGTGCAAAGGGGTATTTATATGACAAGAAATGACAGTGGTGTGACATTTCTACGAATGGCCGTGTCGGTTTCCATCGCCACCATCAGTCTGGTTTTTTCCCTCATGGTCGGCTGCGGAAAGGGGGAAAAGGAGAAAGATTCCTCTCCGCCCATGGTGCAAGTAGCAGAGGTCGTCCGGCAGAGCGTCCCTGCATATACAGAATGGATTGGCACAACGGATGGTAAGGTCAATGCCACAATCCGAGCCCAGGTCCAGGGCTATTTGATCAAGCAGCATTACCGTGAAGGCGATTTTGTCAGGAAGGGACAGCTCCTTTTCGATATCGATCTGCGCACATTCCAGGCCGCCTTGGACCAGGCGAAGGGGCAACTGGAGGAACAGCAGGCACGCTGGGTAACTGCCAAGGCGAATCTTGCCAGGATCGCGCCCTTGGCAGAGCAGAATGCCATCAGTAAAAAAGACCTGGACGATGCCGTGGGCAGTGAACAGGCAGCGCACGCGGCCGTGATTTCAGCACAAGCAGTTGTTGAAAAAACAACGCTGGACGTCGGCTTCACAAAGATTACCTCTCCCGTTGATGGCATCGCCGGCATTGCGAAGACCCAGATCGGGAATCTCGTTGGTCCCGGATTGATCGAGGAACTTACGACGGTATCAACCCTTGATCCTATTAAGGTCTATGTGTCTGTCGGTGAACAGGAGTACCTCAAGATTGTCGGAAACGGCGGGCCCAGTTTCAAGAACATTCCGCTGGAATTGATTCTATCGTCCGGCCTCGTCCATCCATATAAAGGATACTTTGCCCTAGCTGACCGCCAGGTGGATGTGAAGACAGGCACCATAAAGCTCGCGGCCTTTTTCAACAATCCCGGAAATATTATTCGACCGGGACAATTTGCCAAGGTCCGTGCCAGAAGTAAAATTAAGGAAAACGCATTGCTGATACCCCAGCGAGCAGTGACAGAGCTTCAGGGAGGCTATCAAGTGGCCGTTGTAGGCCCCGGTAATAAAATCGATATAAGATCGGTAAAACCGGCTGAACGAATCGACAGCCTCTGGGTGATTGACGAGGGGCTTAAGCAGGGAGATAAAGTGGTCGTGGAAGGGTTCCAGAAGGTAAAGCAGGACATGATCGTGAATCCGCAGCCTTACGTTCTATCCGCCAATGGCACCGCCTTGAGCGCCGAAAAAGAGAAATCGGTGCAATCCGGGCCGGGGCAACAGTAGGCCGTTATGTCGAAGTTCTTCATAAATCGTCCTATTGTTGCCATGGTGATTTCCATTATGTTCATCATTGTGGGCATAGTGGCGCTGGTCGGTCTGCCCATCGCCCAGTTCCCGGAGATCGTGCCCCCTGAGATCCAGATCTATACGACTTATACAGGTGCGGATGCCCAGACCGTCGAGCAGTCCGTTGCGACTCCCATCGAGCAGCAGCTCAGCGGCGTGGACAACATGAATTACATGTACTCCCTCAACGCCAATAACGGTACCATGCGGCTGACGACCAGCTTCGATGTTGCGACCAGTCCGAATACGGACCTGGTGCTCACCCAGATCCGACAGAATCTTTCTCAGCCCCAGCTTCCCCCGGATGTGCGCAATTACGGCGTCACGGTCCAGAAGGCCCGTTCTGCTCCCCTGATGATCCTTTCCGTGTATTCACCCAACGAGTCCCTTGACGCCAAATTTCTGGCGAACTATGCCTATATCAATCTGGTCGATCAACTGCTGCGCGTGCCAGGCGTCGGCATGGCCACGGTCTGGGGCTCCGGCATGTATGCGATCCGTATCTGGGTCAAACCTGATATACTGGCGAAACTCGCAATAACTGTTCCCCAGGTCATCGATGCCGTCCAGAAACAGAATGCGGTTAACCCGGCAGGGCAGATCGGCGCTGAACCCGCGCCTTCGGGCCAAGAGTTCACCTATTCCGTCAGCGCCCAGGGCCGGCTGATCACGCCGGAAGAATTCGGCCAGATCGTTCTGCGGGCCAACTCTGATGGATCGGTTGTTCGCCTGAATGATGTGGCCCGCATTGAAATGGGCTCGCAGGTCTATACGTTCAGGGGGCGTCTGAACGGGAAACCTGCCGCCAATCTCGGTATCTATCAGTTGCCCGGCACGAACGCCATCGAAACGGCCAATGGTGTCAGGAGAGTCATGGAACAGGCTAAGGGGCAATTTCCGGCTGGTCTCGATTATGTCGTCGGTCTTGATACGACGCGGGCCATTACCGAGGGCATCCATGAAATTGTCAAGACGCTTTTGATCGCCCTGGCGCTGGTCATTGTCGTCGTCTTCATCTTCCTTCAGGGCTGGAGGCCGACCCTCATTCCGACCGTCGCTGTTCCGGTTTCCCTCATCGGTACCTTTGCCTTCTTTCCTCTTCTCGGCTTCTCCATCAACACCTTGTCTCTCTTCGGCCTGGTGTTGGCTATCGGCCTAGTCGTTGACGATGCCATTGTCGTTGTGGAGTGCGTTGAACGTCATATCGAGGAGGGCATGCTCCCCAAGGATGCGGCATTCAAGGCCATGCAGGAGGTTTCCGGCCCGGTCATGGCTATTGCCCTGGTGCTCTCGGCGGTCTTCATCCCCACGGTGTTCATCCCGGGAATTACGGGCAGGCTTTACCAGCAATTTGCGGCAACCATTGCCATTTCAGTCCTCATCTCGGCCTTCAACGCCTTAAGTCTCAGTCCCGCCCTAGCCGCTCTTCTCCTCAAGCCCCGGAAAGAGGCACGGGGCCCCTTGGGTTCCTTCTTCGGGTTATTCAACCTCTGGTTCGGACGTGCCACAACAGGATATGTGGGATTTTGCAGAGTCCTGATCCGCAAGAGTGCCCTCAGTCTTCTATTCCTTGCAGGGATCACGCTCCTTGCCGCTGGGATCGGAAAAGGCATCCCCACGGGATTTCTGCCGGAAGAGGATCAAGGGTACATGTTTGTCAATGTGTCGTTGCCTAATGCCTCCTCAATGCAACGCACCGATGAGGCCTGCAAAGAGATAGAAAAAATCATCGCCAAGACGCCCGGTGTTCAGTATTATCAAACCATCGTCGGCATCAGCTTGCTGAGCCTTGTGCAGAACACCTACAGCGCTTTTTTCTTTGTAAACCTCAAGCCGTGGAAGGATCGGAAAACGCCGGAACAGCAATATGACGCGATTATGACCCATCTGAACAGAGAGCTGGCCAAACTGCCGCAATGCACCTCCTTCGCCTTTTCTCCGCCCGCAATTCCAGGCATCGGGACGGCCGGCGGTGTAACGATGATCCTTGAGGACCGTGCCGGCAAGGACATCAATTTTCTCTCGGAGAATGTTAACAAGTTCCTCGATGCCGCACAGAAGAGGCCGGAGCTTGCCTCAGTGAGAACGACCTTCCTCCCGACGGTGCCCCAGGTTTTCATCAATGTCGATCGGGACAAGGTGCTCAAGCAGGGTATCGACATCGAAGAGGTATATCAGACGCTCCAGGCTTTTATGGGCGGTTATTTCATCAATTACTTCAACCGATTCGGGCGGCAATGGCAGGTCTACGTCCAGGCGGAGGGTGCCTACCGCACCAAAGCGGAGGATGTCGGACAGTTTTATGTACGGAACGACCAGGGTGATCCGGTTCCGCTCTCGGCGGTCACAACGGTCGAATCACGAATGGGACCCGAATTTACGATGCGGTACAATATGTACCGTTCGGCACAGATCAACGCTATGGCCAATCCCGGCTACAGTTCGGCCCAGGCGATGAAGGCACTTCAAGAGGCCTTCGCACAGAGCATGCCGCGGGAGATGGGTTTTGATTACCTGGGCATGAGTTTCCAGGAGAAGAAAGCCCAAGAGGGTATACCGGCGACGGTCATCTTCGGGTTCTCGCTGCTTTGTGTTTTTCTCATTCTTGCGGCCCAGTACGAAAGCTGGTCACTGCCCGTCAGTGTTCTCCTCGGAACGCCAGTGGCTGTTTTGGGCGCCTTCACGGCAATCTGGCTTCGTGGCCAGGTGAATAATGTCTATGCCCAAATCGGCCTGATCGTGCTGATCGGTCTGGCCGCCAAAAACGCAATTCTGATTGTCGAGTTTGCGAAAAACAGTCATGAACAGGGAAGATCTCCCGAGGGCGCCGCCCTCGAAGGATCCCGATTGAGGCTCCGGCCGATTCTCATGACGTCGTTCGCATTTCTCTTCGGCACGCTTCCCCTTGCCATATCTACAGGGTCAGGGGCCGTGGCAAGACAAATTATGGGGACCACTGTTATGGGCGGCACTGCAGCCGCATCGTTGATTGCTATATTCCTGATTCCTGTGACGTTCTATGTCGTTGCCAAAATAACGGAAAGACGCAGGAACAACAAGAAGCCGGAAAGCGGGGGAGGGGATCATGCGTAAGATCCTTTTATCCTTTTCGCTGGCGCTCATCCTTTCCGGCTGCATGATGGGCCCGGACTACCGGAGACCGGCTGTCGAGACGCCTGCATCCTGGCGCTTTGAAGAAAAAGAAGCAAGAGAGATCGGCAATGCCGCATGGTGGGAGCAATTCAATGATTCAGTCCTGAACGCACTGGTTCAAACGGCATTGAAAGAGAATAAGGATGTCATGATTGCCACGGCACGCGTTGAAGAATTTGTAGGCCGATATGGTATAACTCGTGCCTCCCTCTTCCCCCAGGCGGACATAGGAGCAGCTGCGGGCAGAAGCAGGGTCACGGACAACGGCTCAACTCCCAACACAACCGCCACTATAAACCCCGCGAACAACTATTCGGCCTCCCTGAACGCGAGTTGGGAAATCGACCTGTGGGGCAAGCTGAAGAGGGCGACAGAGGCGTCCCGTGCCGATCTCCTAAGTCAGGAAGAGGGACGAAGGGGCGTTATCCTTACTCTTGTAACCTCTGTGGCAAGCGCCTACGTGAACCTTCTCAACCTTGACAAACAGCTTGAGATCGCCAGACGCACCGCGCAGAGCCGCAAGGAGTCTTACGATCTTTTCCAGTTGCGTTTCAGAGGTGGTGTAATCTCCGAACTCGAACTGAGCCAGGTTAAATCAAATTATGAGCAGGCCCTGGCAATCATCCCATTTCTCGAAAAGGCCATTGCCCAGCAGGAAAACGCCCTCTCGACACTCCTAGGACGGAATCCGGGTTCTATTCCCCGGGGGAAAAAGATCGATAACCTTGTCCTTCCCGCCGTACCGGCGGGCCTTCCGTCAGAGCTCCTTGCCAAACGTCCGGACATACGTCAGGCGGAACAGACCCTGATCGCGGCCAATGCGAGAATCGGCGTAGCGAGATCTCTATACTTCCCGACAATATCTCTGACCGGCACGTATGGATTCGCGAGCACGGACCTCTCAACTCTCTTCCAAGGTCCATCCAGAGCCTGGAGCTGGAACGTTCCTCTGAATGTGCCGATCTTCACAGCAGGCGCCATTCGCGGACAGGTCGAAGCAGCAGAGGCGATACAACGTCAGGCCCTCGTTCAGTATCAGCAATCCATTCAGACGGCCTTTCGCGAAGTCGAAGACGCCCTTATTGACCAGGGGAGATCACGGGAAGTGCTTGAGATGCAGACGCGGCAGGTCGGATCTCTGGGTACCTATGCTCATTTCGCGCGTCTTAGATTTGAAAACGGCTACACGAGCTACATTGAGGTGCTTGATGCGGAGCGCAGCCTTTTCGACGCGGAACTTGCCCGGGCTCAGACAACAGGAGTTCTCTTCCAGGCTCTCGTGAACCTTTACAAAGCGATGGGCGGCGGCTGGATCATAGAGGCGGATAATAAGATTGCCTCAGACCATGACAAGAAACACACCCCGAATCTCAATAGCGAGACCGGCGCCATACACTGAAGAGAGTAATGAGCGCCTCAATTCCCTGAAACTCATCAGAACCTTTCACCGTTGGTATTCTTACAAGCGGCAGCGTGCACGGACTTGGCGGAGCGGCCGCCATCCTGAGCATAAACCCGAGCACACTAAGAAGCAAAATGAAAGAACTGGGGATTTCTTGTGGAAGGAAACGTGGTTGATCATGACGTACCCCAGCAGGATATACTAAGTACATCAGTTCATTATTAAAGTGTCATATCGACTTAGTGTGTGTTGTCATTCCCGCCCCCAAAATGGAAAACTAAATCTACAGATGGACCAGTTTTTGGGGAGAAGATCAGGGTGCCTAACCAAAAGATGGCAAACAACCTACCATTCAATCCCGTGCCCTCTTAAAATGTTCTGTGCCTCTTCATTGCCTAATCTTGCTGCTATTCTCAGGTCATTAGTTGCCTGATTGCGATTGTAAAGTATAACATAGGCAATCCCCCGCCAACAATAGGCCTCTGCATATTTAGGGTTTATCTCTATGGCCTTATCATAATCCTGTATCGCCTCCTTGCAGTTGCCAAGCCTGACATAGAGATTTCCCCTTCTATAATAGGTCTCCGCCAATATCGGGTTCAGTTCAATCGCCCTGCCATAATCCTGTATTGCCTGATGGTAATTGCCGTTTTTAGCGTAGGCAAGCCCCCTGTCAAAATAGGCTGCATAATCCTCTACCTTCTGGGAGAACCCCGCTTCTGTCCGGGTTGTTTTCGTACTGATTCCGGTCTTTCGATTGATATAATCTTCATCGTTGAGCCATTCGCCACAATAGCGACATTTAATGGCTTCGCTTTGGATATCCTCAACACAAAAAGGACATTTTTTCATTATTATTCTCTTTTGTTGAAATATAAAACTCTATCTCTTTAGGAAAACTGACCTGCCCTTAGCATTCTAATAAGACCAATAAGAGTCTTTGCTCAGAAGAAGTCAGGCGGGAGATTTTTGCCTCAAACAGTCTTTCCTCTGTCCGTACAAAGGTGATTTCGACCTTTATGGGATTGATGCTGCCGATCCACGCCTGCTTCAGGGCTTGCTCTAAATGGTTTCTGCAGGATAGATGGATTAGATCCATAATATTGCTGGCAATGAGCTCATTCCTGGGTTTACCCGTATATTCGAGCACTTTTTCTGATATCCACTCAATTTGACCCTCACGGTCAACGAGGAAAGCAAGGCCTTCCTCGTAACGACTTTTTCTTAAAAGATCCCTGCTATCCCGCATCCATCGATAGGCCTCCTGGAGTTTCTTATTGGTTTCCTGAAGCTCGCAGTTGAGTGAGAGAAGATTATCTTCCATGTGCTTGCGTTCAGTTATATCACGAATGATGCCACGAAACCCGATGGGTTGTCCTGTCAGATCCCGTATAAGAGAAACGGAGGCTGCAACATTTCTTTTCGACCCATCTTGCCTTATCATTTCTCCATCAATCCACGTAAGAGGTTTTCCAGTTGTGTAAACTTCATTGAAGTATTTAAAGGCTTTTTTTGCATTATCCTCATCGGCAAGCTTGAGAGCATTCCTGCCCATCAATTCCTCTCGAGAATATCCATAAATCCTCCGGCATGCCTCATTAAAAAAAGTAACGTTGCCGGCAAGATCTAGTTCATAATAGCCATCTTCAATGTTTTCGAGAATATTGCGATACTTCTCTTCACTTTCATGCAATTCCTCTTTCGTTTGATTCAGTGACTCTGTGTTTTTCTCAAGTCTATCCACCAAGCGGTTAAAAGAGGATGATATTTCATTCAATTCAACTGCTTCCTGGTGAATATTCAACGATAATTTTTCGGTACCTTCTGTCGCTTGTTTTAGGGAATCAGCAGTGGTGGAAATCGCCTCAAAGACATAACGGACTAATATGATGCCAATAACAGCCAGTGCCATGATAAGGACAAAGAGGACTAAATGGGTTCGAGAAAAGATGACCTTTTGCTCAAAAAAAATGTACCATAGGATCAAAGACGGCACGATGAAAACATAGGAAATAATGATCATCAACATGTGCCTCAAGCTTTTTTTTTGCATATCGCCTCCTTGCTTGCTCTCACAAACCTATCTAACCCCAGAAACACAAAAACCCGCAATCTCTTGAGATACGGGGTTCCATTAGTCAGCCCATATTAACCTCATGTAAGGGTTAAAGACTCTATGAATATTAATCGCTCGTCACATACAGGTTATGACTACCATGTTTTGGACGGGAAATCTACTATGGAGAGAAATCGTTTGAATAAGAACTCTAGGAAGAAGAGGGGAAATTGACAACTGCTAACCTTTACTAAGGATGATTTAGGAATTTATTTATTAATGGTTGAGCTAGCAACTCCTTGCACGCAAACAGACCAGCGAAGCGACAGGCAAACCAACCATAATAACCTTCAATTGCACGCACGGTTAAAATATAGAAACTTCCCCCTGGCCCCTTTTCCGCTTTCGGGTCTACGCTCCTCCCTTCGCCAAAAAGAATTACTTAACCTTACCAGGATAATAGAAAAAGACAGTCTTACTTGTTCTATAGCAAGATATAAAAGCAACTATAGCGGACAAACTCTAACGGGTAAGGGTAAGGTTATAGGCAGATATAGTCTCCTGGGTGAACACAGTAAGGTGGAAAATTACTGGCGTTATGCTGTCTGGACGGTTAACATTGTCATACAGGGTAGCAAAAGATGAATATAGGAATTAGTGATTGTGGATAAATATTCTTTTTATGGTGCCCCCGGCGTGACTCGAACACGCGGCACACGGATTAGGAATCCGTTGCTCTATCCGCCTGAGCTACGGGGGCACGGCTTTGCTTTCGGATGAAGGGCTTTAACATGATTCCGGCAAAAGTGTCAATCGTTGTATTGTGGGGTGATTTGGAGTAGAAGGATTGCCGCGTGGCTACGATCATCACAATGGCATGATACAGCAGACTTAAGGATCCACGCCATTTTTCCCCCTTTCCCAAAGAGGGCGAGAAGAAATGACAGTGGAACTGGATTCCCACTGTAGCCTGCCTTCGAATGTCCTTATCGGGGGCGGGAATAAGGGGATATTCATCTTGTCATATCGAAGGAACCCAGTGACTGAGAAATCTCAAAAATTTCTCACATTCGTTCGGAATGACAAAAGGGTAAAATTGCCGCGCTGGAATTCCTCCTTTTGTAAAGGGGTGAGAAAGAAAGGGGACATAAGGTGACTACAGATGGGTTTCGATGATGCATTCGGCGCAGAAATCCGCGAGCTGGAGATACTCAGCGGAAACGCCTTCGAGGGCTTCTTCGGGGATGAGACCGATCAGTTCGGACTCCAGGATGGAAACGCCGCACGCGGCGGCCTTTTCCTTTACCACGTCAAATACTGTTCGCAGTGGTGTCACTTTATAATTTATGATGTTCATCGATACTTGGACGATATTCCTGCTCGCAAGGGGAACACCGAGGGCCTTCACATATTGCAGTCCGCCGCTTGATTGCCTGATGGAACGGGCGATATCTTTTGCCACCTGGAGATTGTCCGTGGCGAGATTGATGTTGTAGGCGATGAGCGGCTCCCGCGCCCCGCAGGCAACTGCGCCGCTTCGCGGATCAAAGCGGGCCGGGCCGGCGTCCGGCATCCACAGAGGATCATCGAACCGCGTTTTCAAGGCTTCGTATTCGCCTTTTCTTACATCGGATAATTCTCTTCTCTTCGGATCAAGGGCGGCCTCGCCGTAAAAGTAAACGGGAATCTTGCGCTTTTTTCCGAAGGCGCGGCCGAACCGGTGTGCCGTGTCCACGGCATCTTCCATCGTTGCGCCTTTTAGGGGGACGAATGGAACCACATCGACGGCGCCGATCCGGGGGTGCACGCCTTTGTGTTTTCGCATGTCGATGAGATCGAGGGCCTTCTCAAAGGCAGCGGAAGCTCCTTTCAATACGTCCTCTGGTTCTCCGATGAAGGTCAGAACTGTCCGATTGTGATCCGCATCGGCGCACACGTTAAGGAGTCTGACTCCCTCGACTGTGGAGAGCGCCGCAGCGATGCTCTCTATCTTTTTCCTGTCCCGGCCTTCACTGATATTGGGGACGCATTCGATAATTCTCATGAAAATCAAACCTGATATATTTTCATCTCCGGTAGTTCAATGCACGTTAGCTTACCGCCGTAGACGGCGCCCGTATCGATACAAATCTTATTCTTATCGATGAGAGGCTTATTCAAGGAGACGGGCGTGTGCCCGTAAACGACAGTCTTGCCAAAATCATATGGAGAGTTTATAAACTCGAACCGTATCCACAGGAGGTCCTCGCGGTCCTGCCGATCAAGGTGGACGGCCGGTCTCAGGCCGGCATGTACGAATATATAATCGTCGGTCTCATGGTATGTGCGGAGGCTGGTGAAGAACTCTCCGTGGCTTTCCGGCAGAATCAATTCCTCCGTGCCTTTCCGGGAAAAGCCATACGACGCCAATGTGCTCATGCCCCCGTTGGACATATAGAGCTCTTCATCCCTGCGGTCAAGGCAGTAGTTGAGAAACATATCTTCGTGATTGCCCGAGAGGCAGACAACACTCCTGATGCTTTTCCTGATATCTATAATGTGATCGATGACGCCCTTCGGATCGGAGCCACGGTCGATGTAATCGCCGACGAAGACGAGAGTATCTTCCTCAGCATCGATATCGATCTGCGCCATTAGCCTGTCAAGTTGGGAGATGCAGCCGTGTATGTCTCCTATGGCGAATATTTTTCCCATATAAAACTATTTTTCCCCTTTTTGTAAAAGGGGAGATAGGGGGATTTTGCATCGTGGAATTAATTCCCCGCTGCCCTTTTGTCAAAGGGGGCGATATATACGGCTTACCGGGCGTCATGCTCAAAGAGGGCGTCCACGAATTCCGCGCTCTTGAAGGTTTTCAGGTCGTCGAGACTCTCTCCGATACCGATATACCGGATGGGAATATTAAGCTCCCTCGCGATGCCTATAATCACGCCGCCCTTCGCCGTTCCGTCCAGTTTGGTTAATATGATTCCCGTCACACCGATTTCGTCGTTAAACATCTTCGCCTGGACGACGGCATTCTGGCCCGTCGTGGCATCAAGGACAAGGAGGATCTCATGCGGGGCTTCCGGTAATTCCCTTTCTATAATGCGCTTCATCTTCTTGAGCTCTTCCATCAGATTGACCTTGGTGTGAAGCCTGCCTGCCGTGTCGATGATAAGGGCATCGGCTTTCCGGGCCTTGGCCGCGACAATGGCATCGAAGACAACAGCGGAAGGATCAGCGCCGGTCTTTTGCTTGATCAGCTGCGCATCCACCCTCTGGCTCCAGACCTCAAGCTGTTCGATTGCTGCGGCCCTGAATGTGTCGGCCGCGACAAGCATTACGGATGTCCCGTCTTTTTTCAGAGTGTTTGCCAGCTTTCCAATTGTTGTGGTCTTGCCTGTGCCATTGACACCCACCACCATGATGGTAAAAAGTTCATTTTTCGGAATACGAAGGGGCACCTCATTTTTTTTCAGGGTATCACTGATCGTATCGCGCAGGATCTTCCTGAGTATCCCGGCGTCTCCGAGCTCGGTTCTCTTGGCTTGATCTTTCATTTTTTCGATGAAATCATATGTAAAGGCAGGGCCAACATCAGCCATGATAAGGGTTTCTTCGAGCTCTTCAAAGAGCTTCTGGCTGATGACCCTTTCGCCCATAAAGATTTCATCGATATTCTTAATGAAGGCGTTTCTTGTCCGGGCAAGGCCTGTCTTCAGTCTTTCAAAAAGGCCTTTACTTTCGGTATCGCTTCCCATTTATCCATCCGTTCCCAGAAAACTGAAAAGTACTTCCGCGTCATTTCGATCGCGAGACTGTGCCGCAATTCTATCTTGTGTCATTTGCGAGTAACGCGAGAAATCTTATCACACATAAAGATTTCTCACATTGCTTCGGAATGACATAAAGGACATAGTTAATGTATAACAATTTTTGTCTGGAGATGTAAAGGATGGAATGATGAAGGTAATGCTGTCAACTGCCAATAGGGTGTGTCACACTGGGCTATCCAAAAACAATATGTTAGCCAACGCGAAATGCCAATAGAAATTGTCACTCTATCGGCAAGTTAGCATTAGTGACAATATCTTTTGGCATTATTTATACGACCTGACCCCTACTTAGCTTGACAGTGAGTATCCAATTAAGTCTTGTCTGGATTATCGCTAACACAACTCTTCACCTCGTCTAAGCGTTGAATATAGAAGATTGCGGACAGAAACCAAGTATAGCAGCCTCTCACCGATCATCCGTTCAGAAGACTTGTGCAATATGGACCCTTTTGCGGTGGGCAGGTCAACTAGCGTGACATTATAACGCAATTCCCACTCTTCGCATCCAGTCCACAATCTTTTTTTCCTGGCCAGTGGGCAGACATATCGGTGCCGTAACCGTAGGACCACATATTCCTAGTTTGCTTAGACCGAACTTGATGACGGCCGCATTCGGGCCGAATCCGGACATTAAGGGAATTAAGGAGAGTTTCTTCTGTAGGGCAATGGCAGTAACTATATCGTTTTTTATAAAAGCAGTGTAGCAATCGACACACAGTTTGGGGAACAGGCTGCATCCTGCATAGATGCCGCCCTTGGCGCCTGCCTGATACGCAGCGAGTCCCAGAGCCGGATTGCCGGACATGACTGCAAAATCGGCACCTGCCGTTGCTTCAATGTAGCGCTGTAAGCCAAAAAAATCGCCGCTGCTGTCTTTCACGCCGATAATATTCTTATGTGCTGCCAATTTGGTCAACGTGTCGGGAGCGATCGTAATCTTCGTCATCTGCGGAAAATTGTACACGACCACCGGCAATGTCGATGCCTCTGCTACCATCTCGTAATGTCTTATGACCGCGTCCTGATCCAGAGGAAAATAGTAAGGCAGAGCCACCAGAACTCCGTCAGTCTTAGTTTTCGAGGCTGCCTTCACCTGTTCGATCGTCCTGCGCGTACCCGGTTCCCCGCAGCCAATCAGAACGGGGACTTTACCATTCACTTCATCCAGCGCCGTCTCAATAACCTCTTGTCGCATTGATTCCGTCATGGCTGGAAATTCGCCGGTGCTTCCCAGAACCACGATGCCATAGACGCCTCCATCAATGAGATAATGGACAAGTTTGCGCAACGATGTCTTGTCGACCTTCTCGTCGGGTGTCAATGGAGTCGCCATTGCGGGATAGACACCTATTAGCTTCATATGAAATGTCGGATTACCCAAAAAGTGAAATTCACGATGCTGTAATTTCAATGCCTTACATACACTGATCTACCAATATAATGAAATAAAATAACTCAATTAATGAAATTTTCCACACTTTATATAGCATAAAGTGAAATTTTCCGGTAAAATTTATATCTGACAAGAAAAGATTGTTTATTCAAAGCGAGATTCGCACCAGACGCGCTTGTGTAGCAGCTTTCAACCCGTTATGCTCAAGGGCGAGCAATGAAAAAATGAAATATGTCGATTATTGCTATCACCTACCTATACGTAACATAATCTGATTTCACTATTGATATTAATGTGTTAAGTTGTGTTTAAGATTTCATAGTTTTGTTCTCTCGTCAAGGATTATCTGGGTTGCAAGCCGTTCGTTGCATGATCACCTCCATCGCTTTAAAGTAATCTCTCTGTACTTTGATGTTTGATACGCGGCAGTATCGTTGCGTCGTTCTGATTGAGTTGTGTCCCAGTAGGTCCTGGATGGTGGAGAGATCGGCATCGGCATTCAACATCTGTGTGGCCATCGTATGACGAAGATGATGACAGGAGATTCTCAAGTTAGTTTTGTGAGCATAATATTCCATCCGCTTCTGAATGGCACGTATGGATAAAGGCTGCCCGGTAAGAGGCCCTTTCTCAACCAGGAAGGCCTTCTTCACTTTGTTTGCAGGCCTTACCCTGAGATATTCCAGGAGCGCACGAAGGGCATCGTTGCTGATATAAACAATCCGGTCTTTGGCGCCTTTGCCATCTTGAATGTGCAGTGTTCTGCGTTTAATATCTATGCTGCCGAGGGAAAGATTCGCCGCTTCTTCCACCCGTAATCCGCATCGCAGCATGAGCATGAACATGGCTTTGTCCCGCCGGCCTTTCAGATTATTGAAAAAGACCTCTATGTGTTCATCGTTCAGATGCCTGGGAAGTCCCCTGGGCAGCTTCATGATATTCGGTTTCTTTACAGGGTTGATAAGCTGGAATCCCTCTT
>JBEKOL010000031.1:0-38588 GCA_049521775.1 Syntrophales bacterium | reverse complement strand
CTTCATCCTGCGACTTCACAAAATGGTCGGCGCCGCCGGAGATCTGCGTATGCACCCTCGCTCCCCCCAGGTCCTCCATGCTCACCTTTTCCCCAATCGCGGATTCCACCATGGGAGGACCGCCCAGAAAGGAGTACGACATCCCGTCGATCATGATGGACTCGCAAGCGAGATAGACGATGTAGGCACCGCCCGCCGTGTTCCCCCCGGTACTTAAAGTATATTGCTTCAGCCCCTTGGCCGACATCCTACACATGTTATAGAAAAAATGGCCAAACTGGTTCCTCCCGGGAAAGATCCGATCCTGCAAGGGAAGGTAGGCGCCCGCCGAATCGGCAATGTATACGAAATTAAGCCCGCACTTCTCGGCGATCTCCTGGGCCCTTAGGTGCTTCTTGCAGCTTATCGGATAGTAAGCCCCGGCGGTCACCCGGCTATCGTTGGCCAGGATCATTACCCAGTTGCCGTGTATCTTGCCGATCCCCGTCACCAATCCGGCGGAAGGGACATCCTTTACCCCTTCATAGCCTATGCCGAAACCCGCCCCCCGGCTCAGCTCAAAGAACTCCGTGCCCGGATCGATAAGCTGCTTGATAAGCTGGCGAGGCGGTTTTTTGCCCTGTTTGTGAAGGCGCTCATTTTGCGCCTGTCCCCCCGGGTTATAGGCTTTTTCCCAGAGTTCGTAGATCTTTCCCTCTTCAGCCAGCCAGTGCTTGCTGTTCTCTTCATACTCCAGTTCCTTTTTTTGCTCGCGAGATAGCTTCTTGTCCGTTTTCTCTGCCACGTTTACATCTCCTTATTTCATATATTCCTAAATCTAAGCTCCGGTGGCACCGAATTGAAAGGATCTTCAGTATTGTTTTGAGCTAATTACGGTGTCTTTCGTTAAATATCATGACTGAACGTGTCCAGTTTCATCACGTGGCGCATATGTACCCGGATTTTTTTAGGGAATCCTGTCTCCGTCACATGATTCAGCCGATCTCCACTGCCTCTCAGGGGGTTTGCCTTTACAGATATTATTTATAAAAATCCCAGGAATATCCCTCCTGGTTATCGTATTTTTCGCCCTGCTGTTTGAGATAACCCCAGTATGCAAGTTCGTCAATATGAAGGTCCGCTTCCTTCAATGCGTCAATGATTTTCCTGGTATCCGGCGGACAGCCGGTCACTTTTATGGCCTTCCTGATATGCGCATTTTCGTTGTTTGCCTTGATGATGCAATCGCCTACGAGAATGGTATTATCATACCCTGGTCGCGCCTGCATTTTCTTGCCGTTGAGGATCTCAACATTCGGAAGGGGCCGACCCGTAAATGCCGACAGCACAAGGATATTGACCATGTTGGCGAGAGGGGTGCATCCAGAACAGAGAGTTTCATCATACTTGCGTAAGGCAACGCCTGTAACACCGAATTTCTCAAAGATGGAAGGGCCGGAGTTGTCTTTCGTCCATCCCCAGTCCCACTTGAGCGGCTTTATATGCTTTTCCAGCGCCTCGCCTGCGATTGCATAATCTTTGAGGTCGAGGGATCTGCCGTGACGTTTGGCATACTCAACGAAATGGACGATATCTTGCGGGTCGTAGCCTATGGTTTTTGCCGCAACCATGTCGGCTCCAAGGATATCGCGGGACGCAATGATGATGCCTTTCCTAAATGCGTTTCCGAAATGAAGAGGACCTCGCTCCAAGGCATAGATGCCATCAACAATGGTAAGCGCCGGCTTTACGAAATCAGCGATGAATGTGAAACAATGCTCCAGACCGGGACTTTCATGATGGCAATTTTTCTTGGAGGAGGTTTTCAGGCAACCTTTAAGATTTTTCAGTCCCAGGGATACTTTCGTCTGGGCATGGGTTTTCAGAACGGGAAAGTTGATGAGAAAGTCGGACTCTATGGCCTCTTTGGCAATATGGAGAGCTCGTCCTCCCCGGACTTTGACATTCACGGATTTGCCTCCATTAAAGTCAACGAGCTTGACGCCGTACTTTTTTACCAGTGAGGGGTATCCGAGACCAGCAAATGTCGCCATGGTTCCAATGCCTTTTTTAATTTGAACCGATCCCTCACCGATGGATATCTCTCGACATTCGTGATCCTTGAGCATGATCACCAGATCCTCCACGAGACGCGTCGTTGTAAACACGCCGAACGGCGCTATCTTAAACTGGTTATCCCATGTGATGAGATTTGGTTTAATCAGCACCCTGGTATTTCTCTCCAGTTTATCAAGGCCGCAGCAAAGCTCGACTGCCTTTCTGATAGAATCGGGACTGCCTGTATATTGGACTAACGATATCAATGGTTTCATGGTGGGCTTCCTTCGACAAAAACAATCCTCTGTTTATCTGAACGGGTAATCATCAAAATATCTACTGTGCCGATTTCAAGAGTCAGATCACTCGATATCAGGCTTTCATGTACGAGTTAAACCACTCCATCGCGTCCTCGTCTTTGATGCCTAATTTCTTGCTGTGATCGGGTTTGAATAGTGCAAAGGTTCCTCTGGCTTTCGCGCAAAGTTCCCCGGCTTTGTTAAAGATCATTCCCTCTGCCAGGCATTCGCGATTATTTTTGACTTCGAACACTTTCCCTACGGCCTTCAATTCCTTATCAATCGTAGTGGGCTTCAAGAAGTCAACAGTCATAGTTTTGGTCATGCCGAGGCATCTCATTTTATGAACAACGGCCCTTCCCATGATTTCATCCAGAATTGTCGATATAACCCCTCCGTGGACTAGGTTTTTCCATCCGCAGAAATGGGACGGCACCTTAAGCCACGAAAAAATTGACTCTCCATCAGTGAAAAATTCCAGGCGAAGCCCTGCCAGATTAGCAGGGCTGCACCCAAAGCACATACTGTCGGTTCTGTTCGGTAGATGTTTGAGATTTTCTTTCTTGTTCATAAGGCAACACTCCATTGGAATCGCAGTTGGTTATACCCTTATCTATGTCGCTACCTTTACCATATTTCAAATTATGATTCTGCGATTTTTTGGCACGCTGGCTTGAAATTGCTCATTGATGGTTCAAGAAGGAAAAACTCTTCAGGAAGGGATGAGCAGAGGTTACCGCAGAATATTTGCACGATCAGACGTCGATCTTGAAGCCGTCTTTACGGGAGGAAAAAAGGTAATTTAAGCCACGGTTAATTTCAGGCAGTTCGTCGGCGTCTTTAATATTGCTGGCGCATTCCAGCGTCGTAGCCTCCAGCTATTTTACCATATACCCCCGACCATCGAGACAGGCGCTCATGGCACGATTGTAGTCTGCGTATTTCTGGTTCATGTGGGCCTGGGGCAAGCCTCCGGGCGGCGGAGTCGGATCATAGCCAGTCTGGCCCACACCCCAGCGGAAGCATTCGTATCGATCATTGGCCTGTTGTTGTTCGCTTTGCCATTTGAGCGGATAGATGAACAACTATGCTACCGGCAGTGGTGCCTGAACGACTTCACCCTGATGCGAATCTACGACCATATCGCCGTCCGGGCTTGGAGCGTATTAGGCTTCGTTGGCATGGTAGAAAGGTATGCTGCCAACCCAAATTGTGGTGAAATGCGGAGGTAACAAGGAAACTATGATACCGAACTGCGATGCGATGATTTCGAAGTACGGACCGTATGGAAGGTACCGGACGCCTCCGAAGAAGAAATATCGTGTATCGCGGTAAACCACAACGTGGTGACCACTGGGCAGCGCATCGACAAAATGGCTCCGAACAGGGTAGTAATTGCATTACTGTTTCCGTCATACTTCTCATTCTCTTGCGCCCGTAACTCTAGGCGCCAGCCCGAGCATGAGGAAGGCACAACCGACGAGGATCACGATATTTGCCTGCCAGACGTATGTATACGATCCCGACCAGTCGTATATCAGCCCCCCCATGAAAGGTCCTATTCCACCACCCATGCCCATGAAAAAGGTGAGCCACCCGTAGACAGAACCCAGTACGTGCCTGCCGAAACGATCTGCAACGAGGATGGGCATCATGGGGCCCACAGACCCGTACCCGAAACCATAGATGAGAGCATAGAAATAGAGACGTTGTGCTGTTGTCGCCTTCAACAGGATGACCATTCCCACCGCCATGATGATCATACCCAGGACGGCCGAATACTTGACATCCTTCACCTTGTCACTGAACCAGCCGAAGAAGAACTGGCCGCAGAAACCGCCAAAACCAAGTGCCCCGAGAGATGAAGCGGCAACGACATCGTCAATATTATTGTCCAGTGCGTATGCTACCTGATGGACGAAGACTGCCATAAGGGTCATGACCGCCAAGGAGAAGGTGGCCACAAGGATCCAGAAGCGGGAATTTTTAAAAATGACTTTAAAGGAGAGATGTGACGGGTGCCTTCGGACATGATCGGCCTCCAGCGCGTGAGCGGTCCTTCTTTCTCCGTCAGGGAATAATCCATGGCTCTCAGGATTTATGCGTCCCATAAACAACTGGGAGAGTGAGACTCCGATGAGAACGAATATGATCCCTAGAAAGATAAACCCATAGTGCCAGTCGTAATTCTTCACGATATAGCCTGCCAGAGGCGTCAGAGCAATAGTCCCGAAGCTGACACCCATTGTGGATATTCCTATAGCAATGCCCCTTTTTTTTATGAACCACTTCGCCACGGATGAATTAACCACTAGCAGCCCCATGCACGCAGTGCCGGCGCCGCAGAGGACGCCATAGGTAAGATAGAAATGAAGGGGCGTTCTGGCAAGACCCGTCAGAATGTAGCTCACTGATGCAACGATGGCCCCTGTTGTGATGATCCATCTCGGCGCCACTTTATCGAGCATTCTACCCAAAAAAATGGCGCAGAAGGAATAGACTATCATGTTGATTGAAGCGCCCAGGGATACGACGGATCGGGACCAGCCGTAATCAACGGACATGGGCTTCACAAAAACGCCGAAGGAGTAGCGGGCTCCGTAACTGATACTCGAAACCAGAAACGCCCCCATGACCACATACCAGCCCCAGAATATGCCCTTTCTTTCTCTCATGAGACAGGTGCTTTTTTCTCAATTGTGATGCACATTTTTTTCACCCTTTGCCTTCCGCCGGTACGGTATCTTACTTCGATATACTACGGATTCAGGAGTTTGAATCCCGATGCCGCCTCCAAGAGACGGGCGCCGGTGCTGTCCAGAAGTTCAAAGAGGATAACTTCCATCACATGCCATACCCTGACTCCCCTGCGTACACAGCCAGTTGTCGTTTCTGCCCTCCTGCCGCAGGCCACATGCACGTGCAGGACCGGCCTGCCCTCATCGTCAGGAAATATCGTTCCCACGCCTGCTACTTCATGAACGTTCTGCAAAATGTGCGTCATGGGCTCTATGGTCAGTGTTCGCCCCTCCCTGGGACCGACGACAAGAGTGCTTCCTTCGTCTGCGCAGCCGAGAACAATCAAGGTGGCAGCGCTTATGGACTGCTGCATGGCGAAATTTTCGATGACTTCATGAACTACGTCTCCATCTTCGAGCCTGATAACAAATATGCGGCCTTGTCTTGCCTGAGAGTATTTCATAGATGATACAGCTCCTCGCTCTTCAATCTACTACGATTAATAAGACTATCCCTGAAGTTCTTCATCATACGGGCTTGATTTTTCCCGGGGAAGAATAAGGAAAATGACCGTCCGTGTCAAAGAGTTTCTCATGACAACTTGCGGTTGAGGAGTTTTTTGTGACTGACTGAAATTTGCAAACGAAGATTGCTTAGGGAATAATGTAGGTCGAAGATTCGTCATTATCTTGAATCTGAAATGGCGGGGGCGGAAATTGAGCGATTGAGACAAGAAAGGGTGGATGGTAAAAGGAGGGAAAAAGGAACCATCCACCCGCTTGCTATATAGACTGAAAGGGATCGAGAATGCTGACCCTTCTCTCAGAATCTCTGGAAAGGGGGTCGATGGATGGCAAAGGAGGGAAGGGAAACCATCCATCGATCTTAAAAAATTACAAGCAGAACTAAGTCTCGTCGGTAAAAAAATCAGGAAGAAAAAATGTTACGCTTTGGTCGCTAAACCTTAACTCGTCTTCTCTTTTTTCCTGGGGTTGTTCTCTCGCTGTCGTTGTTTCTATACTACCGCTTTTTTCTTCCGATATGAAAAAATCATATACAAACCCAAACTCTGAATGTGACAGCGTCTCTTCCTGAACCCCGCTCTGTGAACTCTGTTTCTTCTCCTCCTTTTCCATGAACCATTTTATTCATATACTATGAGTCCAGCGAGACCCCTGAGCAATGCCTTTCATGAATTCTTTCATCAGATTAAAATCTCAAAGGTGTCTTCCTGCCTATTGAGGTCTCGTTAGCTTGTACTTCAGCAAGATAAGTGCCAAACTTGAGATTGACGGGAGGGGAAATTTACGCTATACAAAATTGTCGCCTAAACACCGATGATTACGATGATTTAGAAAGTTGCTCTTTCGGTAGATGCGATGGCAACGTCATGAGTTGCAACTATTGACAACAGGCAAGTAGTGCGATTTTTGCACAGAAGGGAACCTGAAACATTGGCAAATGCCGGAACATCTCACCTTTTATCATCTGTGCATAGATAGCACATAGTGTGCGATAATGGCACACATGCGGGATTTGTTCCGAAAGGGATAAAAGAGCGCATACTGATCTTTAAAATTGCTATAATTGACACTCTACAAGAGTACATTCTTTGAAACTCCGTTTTCTTCAAATTTCTGAATTCCGCACTTGCGATACCGGTTGACAGTTAAAAGAGACTAGTGTCTTTTGTAATAGCCAATTTTTCATGGATGAAATATGCTAATAAGAAAATATTATATTCTCGCCTCTGCGGGAATGATGGAAGTTTTTGATTTCCACCGGACGCGAAGCACAAAATTGATATTGTCAGCCTGAGCCTGTCGAATGTTGACAGCCATTTTCGTGAGAAAGTATTTTTTTGGCAACCTTGTCATTAGACGTTTGAAATATTCAAAAAGAGGATTTGTCCATGGTTGGCTTTCCGGATACTGTCACGCTCTCACGGATGCAATTCGCCCTCACGGCAATGTTTCACATCCTCTGGCCGGTTGCGACAATTGGCGTGAGCCTCTTTCTCGTATTCCTTGAAGCCCGCTGGATACGGACAGGAAAAGAGGCGTACTATCGCCATGCACGTTTCTGGAGCCGCCTATTTTTTCTCAACGTCGCCCTCGGCGTAGCCACGGGCATTCCCTTGGAGTTTCAGTTCGGGACAAACTGGAGTGTCTTCTCCCGTGCCGGAGGCGATTTCTTCGGACACATGCTGGGATATGAGGCCGCCATGGCCTTCATGCTGGAGGCGAGCTTCATCGGTATCATGGTGTTCGGGTGGAAAAGGGTCTCGCCCCAATTGCACCTTTTCGCCACGTCCATGGTGGCTCTGGGCGCTTCCCTTTCAGCATTCTGGATCATGGTCGCCAACTCCTGGATGCAGACGCCGACGGGCGGCTTCTTCGATAAAGGAAAATTCATCGTCACTAGCCATCTTGAGGCCATCTTCAACCCGGACATGGTGTGGAGCATCTCCCACATGTGGGTTGCCGCTCTAGAGATATCCGTCTTCGTCGTGGGAGGGTTGAGCGCCTGGTATCTCTATAAGAACCGGCACTCGGACTTCTTTCTCGCCTCCTTCAAATGGGCCGTCATCGCGGCCATCGTTATAACCCCCCTGCAGATCTGGCTTGGCGATGGTGCAGGCCGAGGGGCTTATGAGTATGATCCGGCGAAACTCGCCGCTTTCGAGGCTCACTGGCGCACCAACCCCCAAGAGCGCGGAGCCCCTTTCATCGTCCTCGCCTGGCCCGACCCCGAGAAGCAGGATAACCGCTGGTCTATTGAAATACCAAACCTTCTCAGCCTGCTCACCACACATAATATGACCGGCCAGGTCAGGGGCCTCAGAGAATTCCCGCAAGAAGACCAGCCACCTGTAGCCATCCCTTTTTACGCCTTCCGGATCATGGTCGCTATCGGCACGGCACTCTTCCTTCTCATGCTCTGGACCCTCTGGGTATGGAAGCGGGGAGGACTTGATGCAGGGCGCGTTTCTGCCCAGAAGTGGCTTCTTCGGGCCTGGATGGCGGCGCTTCCCCTGAGCTATCTCGCCCTGGAGACGGGCTGGGTGACCCGTGAAGTGGGCCGGCAGCCCTGGGTGATCCACGGGCTCCTCCGGACGGGAGACGCAGCCTCACGGATACCTGCCGGTACGGTGGCGGCATCACTTGCCGCTTTCGCTTTAGTTTATGCAATTCTTGCGATTTTATTTTTTGTCTTTGGCTGGCGCATCATCGCCCGCGGGCCGGAACCGCCGCAAGGCGGAAGTGCAGGCGGTTACGCTAATCCTAGAAAGGAATGAACAATGGAGTGGCTTGACGCCCATGTCGCGCAGATCTGGTTCCTGATAATCGGCTTTCTTGTCCTCTATTACGCCGTCGCCGACGGCATAGACCTGGGCATCGGTATCATCGCCCTCTCCACCAGGGACGAAGAGAAGCGGGGCCTCATGATGGCGAGTCTCCAAAACATATGGCAGGAAAACCAGACCTGGCTTGTTGTCTTAGGCGGGATACTCTTCGGAGCATTTCCTCTCTTTTACAGCGTAGTCCTTTCCGCTTTTTATGTGCCCATCGTAGTCATGCTCCTCGGCCTGATATTCCGCGGGTTGGCTTTTGAGTTTCGCGACAGCTCCAAGAGGCCTTCTCTCTGGAGCCTCTCCTTCGCGTGGGGGAGTCTTGTGACTGCCCTCTCTCAGGGCTTCACCCTGGGAGGCATCTTCTACGGAATTCCCATGGAGGGGTACACCTTTACGGGAACGGTGTGGAGCTGGTTTCACCCGTACTCAGCTCTCTTCGCCCTGGGCGTGGTTTCAGGCTACATCACGCTGGGGTCAAACTACCTTATCCTGAAAACAGAAGGTGAAGTCCAGCGGCAGGGCAGGTTCTATTCATCCTTATTCGTCTTCTTGACATTTATTATCGCCATCGCGATTTACGTCTGGACTATTGCCCGGCATCATTACATGTCGCAAAAATGGCTCGCTATGCCCGGCCTCTTTAACGTTGCCGTCTTTCCCTTCCTTGCCCTTATTGCTTTTGTCATGTGCCTCCGGAGTCTGCGCGGTCGGTCCGAGTTTGCCCCTTTCCTCTGGAATGTATCCTTCGTATTCTTTGCCTTCATCGGCCTCTCCGTAGGCTTTTATCCCTACATCATCCCAAGCATGGTCACTATCAGGAACGCCGCTGTCTCTTCATCCAAGACCCTTATCTTCATGCTCGCCGTGATAATCATTCTCATTCCGGTGATTCTTACTTACATCGGCTACAAACACTGGGTCTTCCGCGGAAAAGTTAGAAAAGGCGGCTACAGTGAGTAGAGTCCCTCTTCTTCTCGTCATCTCTGTGGGGACTGCATCATAATTCTCAAGTTTGTCATTTCGGTCAGCCGAAGCCCTGAGTGTAACGCATGGAACGCGAGAAATCTTAAAGATTCCCCACATGCGTCCGGAATGACATTTTTTTTATGATGACACAGTCGCGCCGTGGACGTAACGGAGTTCTTGACTCTTCACGAAACCATTATAATTATTTCTGAAACAGAATGACATCCCTCAACCGCTCATCTGTTCCCTGAGCGCCAACTGCGGTATTTAGCCGCCTGAAATAAGATATCCTATGATGGATTAAATAAATTATTCATTTACAGTAAATGCGAGGACATGAGCGGCCATGGAGGGAATATTATGAAAGAATACGATGTCATCGTGATAGGCGCCGGCTCGGGACTGAGCATCGCATTCAAGGCCCAGGCCAGCAAACTTAAAGTTGCCCTAATCGACAAGGGGAATGTCGGAGGGACCTGCGTCAACGTTGGGTGCGTCCCATCGAAGATACTGATCTATCATGCGGACAGGATCGCAGACATAGAAGAGGCGAGAAAACTGGGAATCGAAGCAAGAGTTAAGCGCATCGATTTTCCTGCCATCATGGATCGCATGAAGGCAACCATAAACGAGAGCCGGACGTGGATGAAAAACGAGATCGCAAGTTCGGAAGGACTAGATTTTTACAACGATGAAGCACGGTTCGTTGATGACTATACTCTGAAAGTCGGCAAGAAAACTGTGAAAGGCCGGAAGATCTTCATAGCCTCCGGCGCCCGCCCCCTCATACCGTCCATCAAAGGTCTTAATAAGATCAATTATCTGACCAATGAAAATCTGCTCGATCTCCGGGAAAAGCCTGAAAGCATCATTGTCATCGGCGGCGGCTATATTGGGGTCGAATATGCCCACTTCTTTGCGGCCCTAGGAACCAGAGTAACTGTTGTCCAGAGACAAAGCCGGCTGCTTGCCAACGAGGAACCGGAGATAGCGGACCGTCTTAAAGAGGAACTCTCGAAGCGCATGGACATCCTGACCAATTGGGAGACAGTGGAGGTGTGGAAGAAAAAGGGCGTCTACACAGTAATCCTGAAGAATCTTGCGACGGGCTATGAGAAAGCAATCAGTGGCGCCAAGGTACTCGTTGCCGCAGGGCGTGTATCCAACGCGGACCTGCTGGACGTCCATAAGACAGGGGTAGAAACGAATGAAGCCAACTACATTAAGGTGGACGACACCCTGCAGACCAGCAGGGTAAACATCTGGGCATTAGGCGACGCCATTGGACGCCAGATGTTTACGCATGCGGGCGACATGATGCAGCGCGTGGCCTGGCGTAACGCCACAGCCCGCAAGAAAATATCCTTTGATTTTAGTATCGTTCCCCACGCCGTTTTCACGCGCCCGCAGATCGCCTCGCTGGGCCTCACGCAGGAACAGGCGGCGAAGAGCCACGAGATCCTTGTAGGCCGTGCAAATTATTCCGACGTAGTGATGGGGGATGCCATGATGGAAAGCGAAAGCTTCGCCAAGGTAATAGTGGAAAAGAAGACAGAGAAGATTTTAGGTTTCCACATCATTGGGCCAGAAGCAGCCATTCTCATCCAGGAGGTAGTGAATGCCATGGCCCGCGGGGGAGATGTGAAATCAATAACGGACAATATGCACATCTTCCCTGCGCTCTCCGAAATCGTTCCTGAGACATTTAACAACCTGGAATAACGAGACTGAGGAGACTTTTCATGAAGCATAGTAAACGTTTCGCAACTGTCTGTATTTTGAGTGTAATCTTCCTGCTCGTTGCTTCGCAGCCCATCCTTGCCGTCGAAAGAACAATCAGAATGGTGGTCCCCGGATGCGAGTGACAGGACACGGCGGGCAGGGTAGGTGGCGCCCTGAAGGAAATTCCGGGTGTTCTTAAGTACGATGCGAATCCATTCACTCACGAAGTTGCTGTAAGCTTCGACGACACAAGAACGAGTATTGATAAGATTGTGGAGCGACTTGCCAAAGAAGACTTCCCGATCAAGGGAGAACCGAAGATCATTCAGTAGGCTTGAAGCTGTGCGGAGTGGTCAGTCCTTGCGTCTTGGTCACACCAATCATAACGGATGTATTTTCAAGCGCGCTTTCCCGCTTCGGCGTAGCCACACCTTGGTTGCGGTACTCCCTAAAAGGAATGCGACAACCGTCTGCACGGCCACATTATCGCGAACCATGAAGGACACTGTTATCTGCCCGCCTTCATATGTAATGGTCGTCGGTATTACAGTGAACGAACTCAGTTAAGGCGGAAGGGTATTTTTATCGGCACCTTGATCCGTACCCATATTGTCATCATTGATTTTTTGCAAGTCACTTTTATCGAACGTGTTGAGTGCAGCCACGCAGTTGTAATCGAATATCGACTTCTTAGCGTCGGGTATACCCTCATCCTTTTTATCTGCGGGAGGGTCGTCCGCAAAAGCGCAGACAGTGCCGAAAACAAAGAAAACTACCATCGCTGCAATCAGGATTTTTTTCATTTGCGATTATCCTTGATAATGATTTGGCCCTCACCCAAGAAGGGTAATACGGTGGACCCCTTCATTTGTCTTACAGGAAGCTGCCTTGGGGCGGGGAGAGAGTAGGAGGTGGGGCGTTTGTTTGTTAAGAAAATTTTCTCACCAAGTAGTTAGCAGAAAAGCCGAGAATGTGGTACTGAAGTGCTCTATAATGAAGAATTGCCCTAAAGACAAGTTCATACATGCGGGCGGCCTGCGTCTGCATTATCTGGAGTGGGGAAGCGATCGAGCCCGAACCATGCTTCTCCTCCACGGCATCGGAGACAATGCCCACATCTGGGACCAATTCGCCCTTAATGCAGCAGACTTTTTGAGAGTCATTGCCGTGGATCAGAGAGGCCATGGCTTGAGCGACTGGGCTATACCACCGGCGTATACTTGTGATGATTACGTGACTGATCTGGACAATGTGATCCACGCACTTCACTTGACCGAATTCGTCCTGATGGGGCACTCGATGGGAGCCTTGCATGCAACCCGATATGCTTGGCTGCGGCCCGAAAAGGTATCCGGTCTTATTCATGCCGATATCGAGCCGTGTCCGCCGGAATGGAACAGGAAATATCTTCTCAACCTCTATGAACAACTGCCGCTATTCTACGAATCAATTGATCAGTATGTCAGCGAAGCTAAAAAAAACAGTCCCTATGCTGACAAAAGAATTCTTCACAAAATAGCTGTATCTGCTCTATCAAAGGGACAAGATGGCAAATTTCGCAGCCAGTTTGACCGGGAGGTCTTTTTCCACTTTGACCGGTACGATCTCAGACCGTACCTCAGGGATATCCGCTGTCCCTCCCTCGTCATACGGGGCAAAGAGAGCCGGGTGATGAGTGAAGAGATTGCCAGAGAAATGAGTAACATGATTCTTAAGAGCAGATTTGCGGAGATACCGCAAGCTACCCATCCTCTCCACATCGACAACCCGGCAGAATTTCAGCGGACGATATTTGAGTTCTTGAGGGAACTAGGATATGCATGCAGTGATACCCGCCCTTAAGTACCGCCTTTTCACGGTTATAGATATTATTATAGAGAATCAGTGACATATAAACTGGCCGGAATGAGGATAACTCTCCCATTTCACTTGGCAGGCATGGTCCTTCGGTTTTTGCCGACACTCTTTGGAATCATTGGTAAAGCAACAGGCAACCTGTGATGATCGGACGGGAAGTTGCTATCTATTGATAGCGCGGCTTTCATCAATGCAGTCTGCCATATTGATTAGATGGGATAAATTGTAAAATCAAATCGGCAGGAAGAAACAGACTTTGTGAGGGCTGAATCTTGCAGCATCAGGGGTGAGCGCCCCGCGGTCATAGCAAGTCCGCTTAGCCTGCGGCCAGACATCTAACCGCACGACACAAGAGACTCAACCCCAAGATGGCTGCAATAAGAAGTAATAATTAATTCATCTTTCAGAATCTCGTCACTACGTTCTTCGTGGATCTATTATGTTTCATCTCCTGGCCGTCTTTGGTAGAACGGGTCATGACTTAAATGTTTTCTTCTTCCACTCCTCAAATGAAATGTCCCCTTCCGGCCATTTACCTTTAGAGGTTTGCCCCTTTTTCAGAATCTCATATATTTTTTCTGCATAAGGTTCATCGGTATTGATAACGAAATAATTTTTGCCGGGTTTCTCTTTCTTGCTTAGCATGTTCAAATACCTCCTTCCGATCAGTTAAATGTCTTTTCGCATAAAGAGCGGCTGCCATAGCCTATACCCCGCTTATCGTTTGGTATGATGGCCCACTCACATAACTTATACGACATATTGAGTGCAGGGAATATAAGCGTCGCGACCTGTTCTCAGTTACGCGTATCTACTATATATACGTTTCCATTAAGGACAAAATAATTCATAATAAGTTTTAGGAATCAACAAGAACAAAATGGTGGTGAAATGGGAGCAAAAATCTACCTGCAAAAAAGAGGAATAAAAGATACTATCTGAGACTTGCTTCTTCAATTGACCGTCTTCCCTAAATTAAAAGCGATTTCAGGGGGCTGTAAGTGTCCTTGTCTGACCCGGGTGTGCTGATCAAAAAACAATTTCATTCTGCACTTACGAAATTCTTACTAATCCGGAGAATTTTCATGGATCGGGAAGCCGGAAGTGGTATGCCTTTCGCATTGGTTGATATGTTTCAGATAATCTTCCTTGAGATATCAATGTCAAGGCCGAATTTCTTATGCTATTTAAATTATTCATGAATTTGTTTGCCTAAGATTAACGCAAAGAGCTTAAAATCAGCGATAATTGATGGTTTTTGTGATTCATCAACATGGTCATCAACAATCTTATCAACAAGTTTGTTGATCCCTGTTGCGGGCGTTCTCCGAAGGTGCGTCATTGCTTGTTTCCAGCAATAGCCTCCCCCCGAATGACCGCCTATAAAGGAAATCCACGCCACGTTTCTGCCTGTAGAGAATTCACGCCGCTTTCAGGGCGACGATGTGGCCAAGGCAGGCTCCGTGAGGATCCGCAGCAATCATCCCCGAAGGCCCTTATCAGTCAAGGCTTTCACACGTCTCCAATTGAAAATCATACGGATGAACGGAATTGAGATGAACATTCCTAGGACCTAGAACTATTCAATAGCAGACATTCATCAGAACTGAGGATCGCGGACGGAAAGAGAGTAAGGGTACGGGCTGGAGTGGATCGTTGGGTGTCCTATCTCTATCTACTCCAACCACCCCAAAGAATAGAAGGGGGTGACTTTTCAAACCAGTTTGTAGGGTAGTGATTCATGCCTGGCAAGAGACGGCTCCAAACCATAGCGACCAAGGCGAGGATAATGATACCAAGGCCAACCGGTTGCCAAAGGCCGAAGAAACCTGCATGCTCGTGAATCATGATAAGAGGATTCGCTCCGGCTGGTGGATGCACGGTCTTCGTAGCAAGCATATAGATGAGAGTTAGAACCATTGCAAGCATGTAAACCCAAAGCGCATCTCCAAATGACTGAAAACAAAGAACACCTATAAGAGCACTGCCCAAATGCCCGCCAAACAATGCTCGTGGCTGCGCTGCAGCAGCACGAGTGAGGCCAAAGAGAAATACACTGGAGCCACCGAGCGAGGCTAGTAAAAAAGGCGATGAAGGCGCTCTGACAAACCAAAGTGCCAAGCCGATACCTGTTGCTACCCCACCTGCACACCATATCAAACGCCCGATGTCTCTCACGATGTGATGGGGTTTCCTTAGCTCTCCAGGCTTATCTGTCATGATTTCGAATCACTGTCTATCGCTGCAACGATACTCAGCAGTTATTATATCCTGTTCTATGAAATACTAGACAAATATCTATGTCAAGCGAAATGAATTATGAAATTCTCTTCCCGCTATCAGTAATCTGCTCCGTATATGGCATTAACCCAGAACCTCAAAAACCAGCCACAATGCCGAAATGACCTTTAAGGCTTGAAAGCCCGATCTTAACGTATCAATGTTTGATTGCGTCGGTCAATAATAGAAGATACGAAAGTCTTCGCCTGGAAGTGTTCGTTTTTCCAAGTCGCGGCAGGGGACAGTAACATATTCTTAAGACATTGAAAATTTTTCTTGACTAAATATGTAACATTATGATAATCAAATCATCAGATGATTAGATATATCACAACATACTGAAATGACACGCAAATTTATGAATGCTGGGGTTGATTTGAAAGTGAGTGAAGCTTTTGCTGAGGATATAGGCAAAGGCATGGCCCGTCTGGGTTCCGAGGACATCAATTCATTGAAAGCCGTTCTCGGCGATATCATCGAAATCGGTGGAGAGAGGACGACGGTTGCAAGAATCACAGGTACTTTCCCCGAATCACAAGGGAAACAACTAATCCAGATCGATGGCAACACGCGGGAGAATGCCGGCGTTCATATAGGTGGACTCGTAAAGGTTAAGAAAATACCTCGAACAACTGCGGCGACTGTCGTATTGACCCCCGTTGACTTTTCGTATGTATTGCCGGATGAGGGTGAACTTGAACAGTTTGCAAAAGTTCTCCAGGGTCTTGCGGTTATAGCCGGCGATAAAATCAATATTCCTTTTCTGGCAGGGAAAGAGCGCTTTTTTCAGATTGAGGCGACATCTCCCACAGGAGGAGTAATTATCAATCAAAAAACAAGATTTGTATTGAAGAAGCCTGATTTTTCTTTAGATGCAGCCTCGTGTGTTTCCTATGAAAATATCGGTGGTCTTGAAAATGAGCTCAGACTCGTTCGGGAGATGGTGGAACTTCCTCTGCGGTATGCCGAGGTATTCGAAAAACTTGGTATAGAGGCTCCAAAGGGTGTGCTGCTCTATGGCCCTCCAGGAACTGGTAAAACACTAATTGCCAGGGCCATCGCCAGTGAAACCAAGCTTCACTTTATGAGGATAAACGGACCTGAGATAATCCACAAATATTATGGCGAGAGTGAGGCAAAGCTCAGGGAAATCTTCGAGGAGGCCTCCCTAAAGGCACCAAGCATCATCTTCATCGATGAAATCGATGCCATTGCCCCCAAGCGTGCAGAGGTATTGGGTGATGTGGAAAAAAGGGTAGTCGCTCAGCTTCTTGCCCTGATGGACGGCATGGTGTCCCGAGGACATGTAATTGTCATAGGCGCAACTAATATTCCAGAGATTATCGACCCTGCCTTACGGAGGCCAGGTAGATTTGATCGGGAAATTGTGATTCCAGTTCCAAATGTCGAAGGTCGTTTGGCGATACTGGGGATTCACAGTCGCAACATGCCACTATCACCTGATGTCAACCTTGATAAACTTGCCCGTATCACTCATGCCTTTGTAGGGGCTGATCTTGAGGCACTCTGCAAGGAGGCAGGCATGGTCGCCCTGAGAAGATATCTTTCCGTGAAAGAAGAGATTCACCTTGATACGATACTTACAAAGCTTGATAACCTCCAGATCACGATGGAGGATTTCCTGACAGCGCTCCGTGAAGTAGAACCCTCAGCAACCCGTGAATTCTTCACCGAAAGATCTGCAGTGAAATGGCATCACGTCGGGGGATTGAAGAATATCAAGGACGCACTGATATCGATTATCGAATGGCCGACACGATATCCGGACCTTTTTGCGCTGGGAAGAGTAACAGCGCCGAAGGGAATTCTCTTCTCTGGGCCTTCCGGCACGGGTAAAACACTTATGGCAAAGGCCTTAGCAGGAGAAACCGGCCTCAACTTTATTTCCATCAGTGCCCCTATTCTCTTCTCAAAATGGCTGGGAGAATCGGAAAAGGCGCTTCATCAGATATTTAAAAAAGCGAAGCAATCAGCACCATGTATACTTTTTTTTGACGAGATAGATGCCCTAGGAATGAGTCGTAATGCGACGTTAGAGGAAAGCAGCACCGTGGAACGAGTGTCAACGCAGTTTTTCAACGAACTGGACAATTTGAGCGACCATTCCCAAGTAATTGTCCTCGGGGCTTCCAATAGAAAAGAGTCCCTTGATCCGGCTCTCACGCGCGCGGGCCGTCTTGATTGCATCCTGAGGTTCCCGATCCCCGATGAAGAAGACCGACTGGAAATATTTAAGGTGCACACAAGTGACAGACCGCTCGATAACGATGTTGATATGAATGACCTGGTATTATTAACTGACGGTATGGTCGGATCACAAATTTCTTTTATCTGCCGCACTGCCGCCATGATGGCTATCAGTGAGTGCATCAACAGCTCTGGGAATCTATCGACAAAGCTCATCATCAGTGCCCGTCACTTTCATGATGCCATTAAAAACCTTGAAAAGTAGGGAGGACCAAAACATTGTTGAAAGAAGTCAGAAAAAAGCGGGCTTACGAGGACATTGTTCTACAGATTAAAGTCCTCATCGAAAAAGGAAAGCTGAAGCACGGTGACCAGCTGCCCAACGAAAAAGAACTGTCAGAAACTTTTAAAGTATCTCGACTGACCGTGCGTGAGGCTATACTTTCCTTGGAGACAATAAACCTTGTTGAGAGGAAACAGGGTGATGGAACGTATGTAGTTGCTACCAGCGAGGAAGCAATTATAAAACCTTTAGCAACAGCACTTTTTCATGATCGGGACAGCATCATTGATATTTTTGCCCTTCGCAAGATTCTAGAACCAGAGATCGCAAGATTAGCAGCAATAAATGCATCACAAAGAAAAATAGCCCAGCTTGAAGATATTATAGCGAGACAGGAAAAAGAGATTTCTGAAGGTCGAATTCCGGTGAAGTTGGACTCCAGCTTCCATTATATCTTAGCCACGATGTCGAAAAATAAAGTGCTCGGTCGTCTCCTTATTGCCCTTGTGGGCTTTCTCCGGAAAACGCGAGAAACATATCTTCAAACGGAAGAAAGGAAACAGAAATCTCTCGCGGGCCATAAGAACATTCTTGCGGCAATCAAGGAAGGCAATGGAATAGCCGCCCGACAGGCAATGATGCAACACATAGAGGAAGTGGAGAATATACTGTTCAAGAAAAAAGAGGCTGGCGCAGAGAAGGATAGATTTTCATTAAAACGCGTATACACACAATAATATTGTGGTCTTACGGGTCAGCCTATGGCTGATCAATCTTATTCGAAGGAGGTAGTTTTTTATGGCGAAAGTAACTGAGATAACTGTATGGACGAGAGGCGTGGTAATGGACAAGGAAGCTCGCGACGTTGCCAATGCTTTCGCTCAGGCAGCCAAAATGGACGGCAAATTCGTTCAGGCCTTTGATAATTACGAAGATTTGCCGGACCGCGTCCTTGTAACCACGAGGAAGTATGTACGGATCAGCGATGAAGATATCGAGATGAAATATCTCTATACCAACAGCCATCCTGACATCGTGGTCGTTGTTGAACCAACCATTGTAAAAGGGATTAATGTTTTAAGGGGAATGCCCGAAGGAGGCCTGCTCATCATTAATACGGCCCGGCCCATCAATTACATGCTCCAATTCATTCCAAATGCCGATATACTTGGTGCTGTTGCCACTGTTGATGCCGACGGCATTTCAGGAATAAGAACCGTGGACTTCTCCGGATCAGAGGGCGGCGTCGATGCGTCCGGTATAGGCGCCGGTATTGCGGCTCCTATCCTTGGAGCGATGGCAAGAATAACGGGAATGGCGAAAAAGGAAAACCTCGCAAAGATCGTCAGCGATGTGGCTGCCATGGAGCGTGGTTTCAAAGAGGTGAAGATGGAAAAGTTCAGAAAATCCCGTGTCGAATATTCATGGGGAAGTTAATACATGTTTAGTTCATTATCATTAAAACTTAGAGGAAGGAGAAAAATATGGCTATAAAGATACCTAAAGACAGAGAAGTGCCTTTCGGAGCAATTACTCCAGCGCCGGTCAAACAGCAGGAACTCTTTATGACATCGAACTGGAGGATTGTCAGACCGGTTATCGACCACGAAAAGTGTACGAGGTGTTTTACCTGTTATGGTGCATGCCCGGATTCATGCTGGTCATACAATGAAAAAGAGGATCAAATGGAATGGAACTGGAAGTTCTGTAAAGGCTGCCAGATCTGTATCTATGAGTGCCCGGCAGATGCGATATCTTCTGTCCCGGAACTTGATTTTGAAGACGGGGTACAGCGTTTAGAAAAACCCTTTTAAGTAAGAAGGAGGAAACAATATGGCTCAAGAAAAAATGCTCAGTGGGTGCGCAGCTGCGGCCCAGGGAGCAAAATTTGCGGAAGTAGAAGTAATATGTTCTTTCCCCATCCGTCCCTATACCGCAATCATGATGGAACTTGCCAGAATGGTCGCAAACGGCGAACTGGATGCGGAGTTTATACACGGTGAAGGCGAACACGCCCAGGTGTCGGTGGTTCTTGGGGCCTCAGCGTGCGGCGCCAGGGCTTATACGGGAAGCTCAGGTGTGGGTGTTACCTACGCTTTTGAGGTTTACAGCCCGGCAGCGGGCGGGCGCTACCCTTTTCAAATGGCGATTGCCGACAGGACACTCGATCCACCGGGAGATTTCGGCTCTGAACATACCGACGCAATGTCTGCAAGAGACCAGGGTTGGCTCATGGGGTGGGCGTCAACGCCTCAGGAGGTCTTTGACAATACCCTAATCAATTATCGTGTCGGAGAAGACCCCCGTATAATGCTTCCCCAATTCGTCTGTCAGGACGGATACTTCATTTCCCACATTGCGGATAAGGTCGTATTGCCGGAACTCTCACAGGTGAGGGAATTTTTACCCCCCTACAGCGCGCCCCATCCTTTAAGTACCACGTGTCCGGTTTCCCATGGCCCGCAAATCAGGCCGGATCAGGGAGCGCCAATGGATGCTCAACGGGCAATGACGTTTCTGGAAGTACCAGCGGTGATCGAAAAAGCAGTGGCCGATTACAACAAGATTTTCGGCCGGAAGTTAGACCCATGGCTGGAGAAGTACATGATCGAAGATGCAGAAGTGGCATTCTTTATCCAGGGGGCCCATGCAAATACATGCAAGGCTGCTATCCGTCAATTACGGAGCCAGGGCTTAAAGGCCGGCATGGTGAGACCACGCTGGACGAGACCATGGCCGACCCAACAGATCATGGAAGCGCTTGCACATGTGACAGCTGTAGCTACGGTGGAATCCAGCACCTCCTATGGTGGCGCCACAAGGGGCGGCAACCTGATTCATGAGGTCAGCGCATCCCTCTATGACCTTGATAAGAGACCGTTGCTCACATCATTTATGGCCGGTCTCGGAGGTGACGTAATTCTTCTTGAAGACTTTTACTATATGGCGAAGATTATGAAGAAGATGGCTGAAGAGAAGAAAGTACGTCAGAAGGTATACTGGGTTGGATTTGAAGATGAAGAATAATAAGGAGAACAAGGAGGTGTCAAATTATGCAAGCCTTTGATTATAAGAAACAAGTTTTAGAGCCGATCAAGTCCCTTAAAGGCGCACCGAGGGAAGAGATGTATGTGCCGGGACACAGGACATGCGCCGGATGCGGTCCTGCAATAAATTACCGTCTCACGGCAAAAGCCGCAGGTAAGGAAACAATATTCATTGGGCCTACGGGCTGCATGTACGTGGCAAATTCAAGTTATCTGTGCACGCCGTACGCAGTATCATGGATCCATGCTCAGATAACCAACGGCGGAGCTGTGGGGTCGGGTATCGAGGCGGCCTACAAAATACTGGCCCGTAAAAAGAAATATGACGGGCCATTCCCAAATGTAATAGTAATGGCAGGTGATGGCGGATCCGTTGATATTGGTCTCCAGGCAATGTCTGGAATGATGTATCGCGCTCATGACGCGCTGTTCATCTGTTATGACAACGAATCCTATGCAAATACAGGTATTCAGACCTCGCCAACAACGCCTTACGGCGCAAACACTACCTTCACGCCGCCTGGTAAAGCAATTCCGGAAGGCAAGACACTCTTTCCGAAGGACCCCCCGCAAATGGTAATCGGGGGACATCCTGCGGTAAAGTACGTTGCTACTACCTGTGTTTCCTACCCCGTCGACCTGATGAATAAGGTGCGTAAGGCCCTCAATTATGACGGCCCTACATTCCTGCATATGCTCGCACCCTGCCCGAAGGGATGGAAATTCGATGAGAAACTTACACTCGAAATGGGCAGACTGGCTGTAGAGACAGGTATGTGGACGCTCTACGAATGGGAAAACGGCGTCTACAAATACTCGCGTCTGCCAAAAAAATATAAAACGGTGGACGAATATATGAAATACCAGGGAAGGTTTTCTCATCTGAAACCGGAACACATTGCCAAGATGCAGGCCTTCGTCGACGAGAAGATTCAGAGGATTAAAGCGATTGCAGTTTCAGCTCCGATTCCTACGCCCAAGAAAAAGAAGGCATAGGCTGCGACGAGAAATGAGAGTCCTTCTTTCGTTGCGCGATTAGTTCAGGGCAGCCTGCCGCTTCCGGCAGGCTGCCCTGAATCTCTCTAAAACTTGGATGCTTTAAACATTTCATTAGCAGGACTTAGTATCGCTAATGAAACTGCAACTCATAATAACACAGATATCGCAATGGTGATTGGAAAAGATCCGGCACCGTGTAAGGCGGTGTCATGGATCTAAGTATAAGACACCTCCTCACCAAAGCCGGGTGAGGGGAAACCTTGCGCGAAATTGATTAAGGAGGGAAAAATGGGAACCGGAGACAGTGTAAAGAGAGGTTTCATGAATAATCCCTGGATAATGTTAACAGCCGGCGTTCTCGGTATGGCAATGATATCCAGTCTTCAGTATGCCTGGGCTCTTTTTGTTCCTGATATTCTTAAATCTAATCCAACATTTTCAAAGGTGGAGATTCAGGCGGCCTTTGCGACATTTATAGCATGTATGACCTTTGCGGGGCCTCTGACCGGCTACCTGATGGACAAGTTCGGCACAAAAATTTTCTTCTCCCTTGCAGCAATACTGGTAGCGGTCGGATGGGGGAGCATTGGCACACATGACAAGACGTTGTCAATGTGCATCTCTTACGGAATTGCAGGCATCGGCGCAAGTTTCATATATACGGGCGGCATAGCCGCATCCTTGAAGTGGTTTCCAAAGAAGAGAGGCATGGCTTCCGGTATCATGGCTTGCGGTTTCGGTTCCGGCGCAGCACTTTTCGGATGGCTCATAACCATACTCGTTGCGAATTACGGTTACAAGACCGCCTTCCTTTATACCGGCGTTGGGTTTGCGGTGGTATTGCTTCTGGTTGCGCAGGTGCTCAGATTCCCTGAGGCCACTGGTACCGCAAAGGCGGCTGATTCCGACAAGCCGAAAGAAGCTGAAGCCAAGAGTTACAGTCCCGTAGAGATGCTCAAGACGGGGCAGTTCTATCTGCTTTATGGTATGTTCGTACTTATGGCCATCGGATATATGTTCCTTACGCCGAACATCAAGCTGATGGCCAATGACTACAAGATTCCGGCTGCAATATTTACTATTACCTTTACGGCATTCACTGCAGCAAACGGGATTGGGAGAATCGTCTGGGGCATAATTTCAGACAAGATCGGTAGAGAAAATGCCATGTTTATTGATTTTGTCGCGTGCGGTCTGCTGTATATTCTTCTGCCTTTTGTATCGGATAATCCGTATGCGTTCATGATCGTAGTAACGGTGGCATTTTTCTGCACCGGGCCAATGTTTGCTTTCTTCCCGCCAATTACTGACGATCGTTTTGGCGAAAAATATTTGTCTACAAATTATGGCATAGTGTATACGGCAAAGGGTATTGGCGGTATGATAGGACCAACCTTTATCACTGCTCTTGCTTTATTTTATGCCAAGTCGTATGGTTATCAAATAGGGTGGTCGGTCGGTTGTTCTGTTATTGGAGCAACGGCCATCGCTTCGGGAATTGGCGCGCTGATTCTGAAAAAGACAGCTAAACCGGTGGGAGCTTAGCCGTTGTGTCCTGCCGCAACACCGGCAGAGACAACGCCCAATACGTCATAATCGATTGGCTGACTTAAGGACTGGTCTTGAGAGAGTTTCAGACGGGATGCTCCTGACTGCGGCTAAGATACCTCATTGCCAGTGAATGTTCCACTGAAGGGCGGCTGGCAGAAAAAGGATTTCTGCTGACCGCCTTTACTCTTTTGAGAACAGAGGTGAGGTAATATGGAGGTTCTGATTGTTGGCGGCGCTGGCGATGTGGGAAGATACCTGGCGAAGGTACTGCCCCCAAAGGGGCACAAACTAACAATCCTCGACCAGGCTCCGCCCCCTCTATGGTTTAATGAAAATCTGACTCTTACCTATCTTCAGGGAAATATTTCAGATGCAACGATAACTAAAGACGCTGTCCGTGGAAAGGATTTGGTCATCCACCTTGCATGGAGTTTTGCCAATGACCCGTACACAATTTTTGACACAGATATCAAAGGTCATACTCATCTCTTAGAGGCAGCTTCATCTTCGGGAGTTAAGGGTTTTATCTATACAAGCACGGCAACTGTGTACGGCCGTGCAGTTGTGCACCCTGTAACAGAGGCTCATCAGTGTCTTATTGGAGAAGCAAGAAAGCCTTTATACGCGCTTGGTAAGTTAACGGCAGAAGAGCTTTGCAAATACTACCATAAGACCCGTGGGCTTCATGTCACAATCTTCCGTTTCTGGTGGGCTTTCGGTGATAGCATAGGCGGGAGTCACCTGAGAGACTTAATCAGGAAGGCTATAAAGAATGAACCCCTCGAATTGGTTCGCGGTGCGGGTGGCGCATTTATTACCATGGCTGATCTTGAAAGCGCCATCTTGCTTGCAGCGTCAAGACCTATTGCATCAGGTCAGACTTACAACTTGGGAAGCTTTTTTCTCACATGGGAAGAAATCGTGAAGATCATTGTGCATCTCACCAACTCCAATTCGCCCATCCAGTTCATCCCTTCTGAGCAATGGCGTGGACCTGCATTTTTGAGCGAAGTATGGGATTTGGATTGGAGTAAGGCAACAACCGAATTGGGTTTTAGGCCAACCGCATCTGCAAAAATGACGCTCTCCTTGTTCACTGAAGCCATTAAAACTTGTATTATCAATGTACAAAAAGATGCCCTTCAAAAATAGATGTCTTACCTCTTATTCTAATTGCTCATAATCATCAGGCAGATCACATCAGATTTGGTGTTGAAACCGGGATATCAATATGTCCACCGCACACAACTGGCAGGCCAGGCTGAAAAACTGCGGGGAGGCGCTCCTGGAAAACGCATTCAAGAATGACTTCATCCGTGGCATTGCCTTGTGAAACAGATGGCAATATCATTCGGACTTAAGCAGGTCATGTTGAAGATATTTGGAGGGTTTCAACTATCTGTGGCGTCGGGTTTTTCAGGATGAACCAGCCAGCATTGAGGATCATCGGCGAAGAGATTAGATGCGCCTTGGGATTTTGAATAGGCGTAGGCCACAGCCCGGCAACCACGGCAGGACGGCCAGAGAGAACATCTCCCGCATTCCCCCTTGTAGCTTTCTCTTTGCCTTAGACGCCAGAGGATTTTAGAGGTGGACCAGATCTGCCGCAGGGAGGTCTTGCGCAGGTTGCCTATCTTGAGCCCGATGCGACGGCAGGGCATGACAGACCCGTCACTGGTAATGGTCACTCCCGAGAAGCCGGCGCTGCAGCCGGAAAGGGCCAGCTCGCTTTCCGGTGACGGTTTGAAGCCCGAAAGTACTCCGGCCAAGGGATCCCCGGAAGCGACTTCGAAGGAAGGGCTGTCTAATGCGAGCACTCTTTGATAGCCCGCCTTGATCTCCTTGGCGGTAAGGAGGCTGTCCAGTAGGTTTTCACCGCTTCCGCAGGGAACCAGGCGGGAAAAGCCTATTCCGGAGAAGCCAGCGGCTTCTGCTATTTTTGCCGTTTCTTCACTGCAGTCGATGTTGAGGCGGGAAAGAGTCATATTCGCGCTCACGCAATTCCCCGCATCAATAAGAAGGCGGGCGCCTTTGACTGCGGCCGCAAAGCTTCCCTGACCTCTGATGCTATCGTGTATTTCGGGAGGACCTTCAAGACTGACTTGGATGTCCTCTATACCGAGGGACGACGCCTTTCGGGAATCTTCTTCGGTAATAAGACAGCCGTTGGTCAGAATAGCAATCTTGTAACCGCTCTGCCTGGCATGCATGATTGCATCCCACAGCCCCCTATAGAGAAAAGGCTCGCCGCCGGTAAAATTAATCGACGGGGACAGAGATATATCGTATTCCTTCTCCCAGGCCTCCAACATCTCTGTGGCCCCGTCGATATGCTGCTTCAATTCGTCAACGGACATCTCTCGAGCTTTTCTACGCTGCTGATAGCAATGCCGGCATCGGAGATTGCAACGCTCGGTAAGATGCCACTGGATAAAAAAATCAAATGTCTTTGTTGCCGGACCGGCAACTATTTGCCTTTTCACTTCTTTCAACTGTAGCATAACTTACCAGACTCCGCAGACCTCATGTACAACCAGAACTTTTCTTCTTCGCGCTTGGCTCGTTTGCTCAGTTCGTTCCTTTTTAGGGTCCTCATCCTTTTTCACCTCCTTTCATATCTTCTTTAAGCCTGGGCATACAAACTCCTAACTGATCAGTACCGACCAGTAATAGGATCATCTTTGAAAAATGCATAAGACCGATAGTCTTGTCAGTGCCACAAAGAGACTGCACAGCAAACGTCTTTCTTGTCATTTCGAGCAATGCGAGAAATCTTGTTCTGTCCCAAGGGGGGCTCTTAAAGATTCCTCACGTTCGTTCAGAATGATACTACTTACGGGATCCTTGAATTTTCACAACTTTGTCAAAGAGAACGCATCTATACAATCAGGGAACCCCTCACTTATCTTTGCCAAATATCTCAGTTGTCTTCACGATCACCCGCGCCGGAGCGCCGTCTGAACCCAGAATCTTCATGGGAAGACATATCATATTGTAGTCCCCGGGCAGAGCCTCGGTGAGGTCAAGCCCTTCAATAACGAGAATCTCTGCGTTTAATAAAGTCCTGTGAACGTCGGGGCCATTTTTTTTGTATCCGCCGACAGAAAGATAATCTACGCCAAGAGTCTTGATGCCACGAGTGACAAGGAATTCCGCCGCACCCTTTTCCATATAGACAAAGTCTTCGCTAAAAGTATCACTATAAAGTATTTTTTTTATCGAGTTTCGTGTTCTCAAAAGGATCCTCTCACCCTTCTTGATTCCGTGACCGGCAAGCTCCTTTTCTTTTATGGTATCGGTGTCTGCAATCTCGATGATCCTCGCAGGGCCTATGAGCAAATCAAACAAGAGCCGGTCAACTCCCTTTGCGCCTTTGATAAAATGCACCGGGGCATCGACGTGAGTGCCGGAATGAGCGCCCATCGTTATCTTTGAAAGATTGACCGTATCGCCTCTGTCCATCACGCGCACACGCTCGATGGAAAAAGGAGGGTCACCCGGCCAGTGCACCATATTGGATTTCAAGGTAAGAGAGATATCGATCCATTTATCGTCAATCATCGTATTATAAACCTCTCCTTATCCGCTTTGTCCGATCAGTTGCGCTCCAGATGGCGTACACCGCCTTTTCCAGCGACAATGACATCCGTGGCAATGTTTATAAACAGCCCATGCTCGAGAACCCCCGCACGCGCCTTTAAATCGGCAGCAAGTTTGGCGGGATCGCTTATCAGACCAAAATTGGCATCGAGAATGATGTTCCCCTGGTCAGTTTTGAAAAGTTTTCCATCCCTATTTCTTCTTGGCATCACTTCCGCCCCAAGTTTTTCCAGGGGAAAAATATGGGACTTCCACCCGAAGGGAGTCACTTCAATGGGAACGGCGCACCGCGTGCCTAGGACCGATGACATCTTCGATTCATCTACGATGATAATCTCACAAAGGCTCGCCTGAGCGACAATTTTCTCTCTCAACAAGGCGCCGCCGCCGCCCTTTATCAGGTTAAGATGTTCATCCACCTCATCCGCTCCATCAATGGTGAGATCGACGACGGAGTTTCTGTTCAGGGTAGTAATAGGAATCCCCAGTTTCCGGGCATCCTCGAATACATTCCGGGAACAGGGCACACCGCGTATGTCTTGCAGCGCTCCTGAACGGATCAGCTCTGCAATTCTTCTTACAGCGAAGAGAGCCGTGCTGCCATGACCTAAGCCCACGATCATGCCCGATTGCACAAATTCGACGGCCCGGCGCGCCGCCTGCTCTTTCAGTCTTGAGGTATCAGATCCCACTCCTCTCGCTCCTCCTGCCTTTCAGCGGCTTTTACATAACTATCTTTCTTGTCATTTCGGGGTGAGCCAGAAGCCCTGAGCGCAACGCAGGGAACGCAACAAATAATTGCATTTGTTCGGAACAACTTTCTTTCAATTATGACACATTTTCCTAGATAAGGAAACCGGGCAGTTTATCAAACAAAATGAAAATCATGACCATGAGAATAAAGTAATTGTTTTTCTTGAAAACGCCCGTATAGCCCGGCGCGTGCTTTTGGTCCGATTATCTACAATTCAACTGGCTTCGTCCATTCGTCCTCCTCTGAAAAAGTCTCCCGTCTTTACTTGAACGTCCTCAGTATATACTCGGCAATCACCCGCGAGTCTTCATGGGATTTCCTTACGCAGCCCGATGCTTCATACCGGTTTGCCGTGTATCGACACACCCTTTTCGTCCGTGGAAATTGAGGGGGTCAGCCAGTTCCGACCGTCCCGGGCGATAATAATCGCTGCCGGTTCCACGACCCACGTTCCAGCAGGATAGTTGGGAAAATCAGGAGGCGCCGACTGTTCCCATGTTTCCAGGATGGGGGTCATGATCGACCATGCCGCTTCGATCTGATCGGCCCGCTTGAAGAGCGTCCCATCCCCGAGCATGACGTCCACGAGCAGCGTTTCATAAGCATCCGGCGGCTTGGACCTGAATGCTTCTCGGTAGAAGAAATGCATGTCCACCGGACTTAAATGTATCTGCAGACCGGGCCGCTTCGCTTGGAAACGCAGGAGGATTCCCTCGTCCGGCTGAATGCGTAGCATGAGGCGATTGGCCTGGAAGTCCCGGATAGCCGTTGCCGGAAATGACTGATGGGGCACGGGTCTGAACTGTATAGAGACCTCCGATATACGGACAGGGAGCCTCTTCCCGGTGCGCAGATAAAAAGGAACGTCCTGCCAGCGCCAGTTATCGATAAAAAACCTGGCAGCCGCAAATGTCTCTATCGCTGAATCGGGTTTCACTCCTGGCTCGTCACGGTATGCCGGGACATACTCCCCTTCGATCCATCCGGCGCCATACTGCCCCCGTGCGGCATTTTCGTGGACATGCTCCGGAAGAATGGCGCGGATGGCGCGGAGCACATCGGTCTGCTTGTTACGAACCTCATCAGCGTCGAAGGAAACCGGCGGCTCCATAGCTATCATACAGAGTATCTGGATGAGATGGTTCTGGATCATGTCTCTGAGGGCGCCAGTTTTATCATAATAGACCCCTCTGTGCTCTATTCCCACCTGCTCCGCCACCGTAATCTGGACATTGTCGATGTATCGGCGATCCCATATTGGCTCGAAGAGGGCATTTGCGAAGCGGAATGCCAGAATGTTCTGCACAGTTTCCTTTCCGAGATAATGGTCAATCCGAAAAATCTGTGATTCATCAAATGCTGTAGTAAGAATTTTGTTCAGGGCCTGGGCGGATGCGAGATCCCGCCCGAAGGGCTTTTCCACTACGATACGGGCATTCTTACAATCCCGGGCAAGTCCGGCTATTCCCAGTTGTCTGGAAATGATTTCGATCATCTGTGGCGGTGTGGCCAGATAATAAAGCCGGATAACTTCCGTATTCCACGTCCGCTCCAATCCCTCCAGATGCTGTGCCAGGGCCGCGTAACAGTCGGCATCGGTAAAATCAGCCATCCGGTAATGGAGAAACGGGGCGAATCTTTGCCATAATGCGTCATCAGGCTTGTCCTGGCGGGAGAACTGATCAACGCCTCCCCGGAGATGCTGCCGAAATTCATCGTCACTCATATTCTTGAGGTCCATTCCGATGATGGCGAAACGCTCCGGGAGCCACTGATCTCTATATAGGCTGTAGAGTGCGGGGACTAACTTGCGCCATGTCAGGTCTCCACCGGAACCGAAGATGACGATGGACACGGGATTTCCACTCGTTTTCTTTTCCATGACTCAGGCCTCCTCCCACTTCGTATGAAACACGCCTTTTTCATCTACCCGTTCATAGGTATGTGCTCCGAAATAATCACGCTGGGCCTGGATAAGGCTTGTCGGCATCCAGGCGCTTCGGTAGCTGTCGAAATAGGCTAGGGCAGCCATCATCCCTGAAGCCGGGATTCCAAGGTTCGCCGCGGAGCAGACTATTCTCCTCAGGTCGTGCTGGCATACTACCACTTGCTTTCCCAGACGAGGATCCATAAAAAGATTGGGGAGATTAGGGCTGTTTTGGTAACTCGCTCGGATATCCTCCAGCACGGCAGCGCGAATGATGCAGCCCCCACGCCAGATTCGCGCCACGTCAGCCAGATTTAGATTGTAACCGTAGGTGTCCGAGGCTTTCCGGAGGATGGCCATCCCCTGGGCGTAGGTGATGATGAAGGCGGCTTGAAGAGCCCTTTCCAGGCGGCCGATGAATATCTCCCGTTTTCCCTGGAAAGCAACGGATGAGCCTGTTAAAGCCCGGCTTGCCGCTTCCCTTTCCGCTCTGTAGCCTGAGATGTCCCTTGTGGAGACGGCGGCATCGACGACGGGAACAGGCACCTGAAGATCCATTGCTGTCTGGGACGTCCACTTTCCCGTCCCCATCTGCCGGGCCTCATCAAGGATCACATCGATGAGCCTCTTTCCTGTTTTCTCGTCCACATGACGGAAGATATGGCCGGTAATCTCCAGAAGGTAGGAATGAAAAATATGTTCATTCCATCGCTCATATATCTCGGCCAGTTCATCATCGTTCAGTCCCATTCCTCTCTTCATCAGGTCGTAGGTCTCGGCGATAAGTTCCATAAGCCCGTATTCAATGCCGTTATGGACCATCTTGACGAAATGTCCCGCCGAGCCCGGCCCCAGGTATGCCACACAGGGTTCCTCCCGGACGCGGGCGGCGACTGCCTCGAACAGAGGCCGCACCCTTTCATAGGCCTCCGGCTGACCGCCGGGCATGATGCTCGGACCGTGGCGGGCTCCATGCTCTCCACCGGATACGCCCACGCCGAGAAGCCGGATTCCCGCTCTTGTCAGAGTCTTCTGCCTCAGGTTTGTATCAGTGAAGTGGGAATTGCCGCAATCGATGAGGATATCGTCCGCCTTCAGATAGGGGAGGAGATCCCTGATGACATCATCAACGGGGGGGCCTGCAGGGATAAGCATAATGATGGACCGCGGCGATTTTAGGAGATTCAGATATTCTTCGATGTTTTTCGTTCCCCGGATGTTTCTGCCTGCGGATTCCGCGGCGAGGGACTTGACCTTTGCCGGGTCTTTGTCGAAACCGGCCACTGCATAACCATGATCAGCCATGTTTAGCATCAGGTTGCGCCCTATGACACCGAGGCCGACCAGACCTATTTCGTACTTCTGTTGACTCATTTTCTTTCCCCTCTTTCCACAATCTGAGACCCGGCAACCCAGTTCTATGATCTCCTTTCAAGGCTGGTAGCTTTCCCCGTATGTCTCTCGCCCAAGATATAGGAACGCTCGGTAATGGTAGCCTCCAGTAGAAGGACTGCCGCCCTGCAAACGGCCAGAGGCCATAGATTAGCGACTTGCACGGCTTGGTGATCCAAAGATTACTTCCTCAGAAAATAAAAGTGCGAAACTTCAAAGCATTTGAACTGAAGCACCGCCGCCCATTCAGGATTTATCGTTACAGATTCATGTCTTTTTTCCCATAGGCGAAACGCTTAATCTCACTAATCCAATATATTAATTCATCTCAGGTTTATAAATAGGCCAGAAGGCTGGAGAAGAGAAAGTAGAGGGCAAACATCAGGGCGATGAGATACATGAGGAGATGGACGTTCCGCAACCTTCTGGAAAAATTTTTACTAGGACATAGCTGATAAATCCGTAGCCGATCCCTTTGGACACGCTGTATGTTAAAGGAAAGGAAGATGCGAGAAGACACGCACGCAGAAATTATTTAACTAACGCCTCATGTCCTTTGCCGCTGGTTGGATTTCTCCAGCATCTCCTTCATTCTCTTCCAGTAATAATCACGCCAGCCCTGATTTATGTCTCTGTAATATTGATCCGGAACCCCGCTCTGTGTGAAGGTAAGGCGCGTGCCGTATTTTACTTTCTTAAAAGAAAAGGTGACTTTCGAATAATGACCAGCCGGCCAATCGCTTCCGCGCCATGATTGGACAATCTTTTTATCCGGCATGATGTCCAGATTAACACCTTCGATATACCCGCCATAGGCCGTAAATTTTCCGCCGATCTTGCGGCTTACGCCGGCCTTTTCACCGCTGAACTTTGCATGCTTGCGCGAATCCATCAGCGCCTCGTACACGTCGTGGGACTTCGCTTTAAATGTTACAGACTGTCGAATCGTTCGTGTTTTCATTCTTTCACCTACGTAAGACTTCATTTATCCTTTTCTAGCCCAAGCGAAATTCTCCTTTTCAACCGAAGATTGATCCACATTCAGGCTGCCGACTTCGGCAAGTGCAGACTCCATCATGGGAGGCGGGCCGCAGAGATAGAAGGATGCCTCTTTAGTAGCCCCATATCTTTTTAAAATATCTCCACTCAAACGCCCTTTCTCATAGAAGACACCGGGGTAATCTTGCCGGTAGTAGCCCTGCACATCGTCGGCACGGGAGAGACAATAAACTACCGTCAGTTTGAGTTCCATGGTCATTACCCGGATCTCCTCTGTAGAGAATACATCTTCCATGGTCCTGTTCACCCAGAAGAGTGTTACAATATTCCCCGCTTTGATATTTTTGAAGTGCCGGAGGACACTCAGAAAAGGTGTTATACCCACTCCTCCAGCCATCATGACTCCCAACGGCTTAGTGTCAATATCCTTGCAGAATACGCCTGTGGGACCCATGCACCTTACTTCAGTTCCCGGCTTGAAATTCGGGATGACGGAGGTAAACTGGCCCGCTTTCTTAATTGTCAGACGCAAGATGGGGTCTTCGGGAGCGCCGGCAATCGTGAACGGGTGAGGCTCGCTCCATCCATCAGGCCTCATGATGCTGACGGAGACGAACTGGCCTGCCCTTCTCTTGGCAAACTTTTCGTCAGATCCTTCGAGATAGAGCGAGTAGATATCGATGTTTTCAGGCGCCACTTTGACTATCTTCCAGATGTTCTTTTGGTCTTGACCGGTGTTCTTTGCGTCTGTCATATTATCTCCTCGCATAGAGCTTTTGAAATACGGCATCAAATGGCAGAATTACTTCTGCAATATATCGTCAGATACTCTTCACCTGACCAGCTGCTGGGCTTCCTGAATTGCCCGTTCCATGTCCGGAAGGTGGGTAATCTCGGGAATAACCTGGATGTAGCGCACTTTTCCTTCCTTGTCCACAACGATAACCGAACGCGCCAAAAGCATTAAACCGTCCATCAGGAGACCGGTGGCGCGGCCAAAAGCGCCCTCCTTGTAGTCAGAAAGAAATTGGATGTCTTTAATCTTTGCCTCCTTCGCAAATCGTTTCTGGGCAAACGGTGTGTCGCGGCTGACGGTAATCTTCTTGACCTGAGGCGGGAGCTTATCTCCATGGTCATTCAAGTAGTGGGTCTGTGTTTCGCAGACCAAGGTATCTAAAGAGGGAACAACGCTCACGAAAAGGATGAAGTCTCTCATATCTCTGGAGAGGTCCACGCGCTGCATAGTCATAGCGTCCACTAGATCTACCGATGGCAGGACGTCGCCTAAAGCTATTGCTGTACCCAGCAGTTTAAGACTGTGTCCTTCTCTCGTCACGGAAGTCCCGGGTGCAACCGAGCCCTTGTCGACGGCAATATTGGCGTTACCTGCCGCGCAGGCAGAGAGAAAAAACAAAGGCAGAAAAAACACAAGTAAACGCATTGTTCTTGGTCTCATGGCAAAAACTCCTTTCTCTTCTGTAATGATAGCGGGCTGGCCTTTGAAAGGCAGGCTCAATTAAGTTTGTCGGGATGTCGCAGCCGCCAAAGCGGCATTGACTATGGTCTGGGCTTCCTCCAGAATAAGCCTCAGATGCTCTTTTCCACGGAAGCTCTCGACGTATATCTTGTAGATGTCTTCTGTTCCTGATGGACGCGCGGCAAACCAGCCGCTTTTGGCAATCACCTTTACGCCGCCGATGGGAGCACCATTGCCCGGCGCATGGGTAACTATTGCCTGGATTTTTTCGCCGGCCAGATCTGTAAATGGAACCTGATCGGCTGAAAGTTTCCCCAGCGCCTTTTTCTGCTCCGGCGTGGCAGGGGCATCAACACGATCGTAGAAGCGTTCTCCGAATTCATGCGCGAGGTCGCCGTAGATCTCGCCGGGGTCACGCCCCATCCGGGCGGTGATCTCCGCCGCAAGGAGGACCGAGATGATCCCGTCTTTGTCCGTTGCCCATACCGTGCCATCACGCCGCAGAAAAGACGCGCCCGCACTTTCCTCCCCCCCGAAGCCGAGGGAACCCGTGAGCAGCCCGTCCACGAACCACTTGAAGCCGACGGGCACCTCGTAGAGCTTCCTCCCCAGCTTTGCGGTGACGCGGTCGATCATCTCACTGCTCACCAGCGTCTTGCCCACCGCCGCATTCAGCCGCCATTCGGGCCGGTGCTGAAAGAGGTAGTGCACCATGACCGAAAGATAGTGATTGGCCGGAAGTAATCCCTCGCTACGCGTAACAACCCCGTGCCGGTCGTGATCCGTATCGCACGCGAAAGCAATGTCGAAGCGATCTTTCAAACTGATCAGCCGTTGCATAGCGTAATGAGACGACGGGTCCATGCGGATGCGGCCGTCCCAGTCGAGCGTCATAAAGCGGAATGTCGGATCAACTGCATCATTGACAATGGTGATGTTCAGGCTGTAGCGTTCCGCAATCGGCCTCCAGTAATTGACCCCGGCACCGCCCAAGGGGTCCACACCCAAGCTGATTTTGGCGCCGCGAATGGCGTCCATGTCTATCACATTTCCGAGATCGTCGACGTATGCGCGAATGTAATCGTGCCGGTGTGTCGTAGAAGCTCGGAAGGCTTTCTCAAAGGGAATGCGTCTGACACCCAAGAGGCCGTTTGCGAGAAACTCGTTTGCCTTTGTCTCTATCCAGCCTGTGACAGCGGGCTCCGCTGGCCCGCCTTCCGGGGGATTATATTTGAGGCCGCCGTCTTCAGGCGGATTATGCGAGGGCGTGATTACAATGCCGTCGGCAAGTCCCTTCTTGCGTCCGCGGTTGTATGTAAGAATCGCATGGGAAATGGTCGGTGTCGGTGTGTATTCATTTCCATCGGCGATCATGACGTCTGCCCGATTTGCCGCGAGCACTTCCAGGGCACTATGAAAAGCGGGCATAGAGATCGAGTGGGTATCGATGCCGAGGAAGAGAGGACCATTGATCTTGTGTTGTTTGCGGTAAAGGCATATGGCTTGTGTGACGGCAAGGATGTGCGCTTCGTTGAAGGACTTTTCGAATGGCGAACCGCGATGTCCCGATGTCCCGAACGCGACCCGCTGTCCTGGGATAGACGGGTCGGGGCTCTCCTTATAGTAAGCCGTGATGAGTTTGGTCACGTCGACGAGCATGGAAGGTTCTGCAGGCATTCCCGCTTTTGGATTCGCTTTCGCGGTCATGATCGCCCTCCTTTTAGCCTGCGGTAGCGCCGGATGAGGTGGTTCGTCGAGCTGTCATGCTTGAGTTGCGGCTCCCCGACGCTTTCCAACTCAGGGATGATCCGGGTTGCCAGCACCTTGCCGAGTTCGACGCCCCATTGATCGAAGGAATCAATATGCCAGATCGCTCCCTGGACAAAGACGCTGTGTTCATAGAGTGCAATTAGCTTGCCGAGGGTCCCCGGACAAAGTGTTTCTGCGAGAATGGTATTGGTCGGGCGGTTGCCTTCAAAGACGCGATGCGGCGTCAGCCCCTCCGGCGCGCCTTCTGCCCTGACTTCGTCCTCAGTCTTCCCGAAGGCCAGCGCTTCGGTCTGGGCAAACAGGTTCGCCATGAGCACTTCGTGATGACGGCCGATGGGATTCAACGCCTTGCAGAAACCGATAAAATCGCACGGGATCAGTTTCGTTCCCTGATGGATAAGCTGGTAGAACGAATGCTGGCCGTTCGTGCCCGGTTCGCCCCAGTAGACGGGCCCCGTCTGGTAGTTGACAGCGGCGCCGTCTATCGTCACGCGCTTGCCGTTGCTCTCCATAGTCAACTGCTGGAGGTAGGCGGGAAAACGTTTGAGGTACTGGTCATAAGGCAGGACGACAACGGTCTCCGCGCCGAAGAAGTTATTGTACCAGATAGAGAAGAGCGCCATGAGCACTGGCAGGTTCTTCTCAAATGGAGCGGTGCGAAAATGCTCGTCCATCGCGCGGAAGCCCTCGAGCATGGCCCTGAAGTTCTCCGAACCGATAGCTATCATCGTAGAAAGACCGATGGCCGAATCCATGGAGTACCGGCCGCCCACCCAGTCCCAGAACCCGAACATGTTCGCCGTGTCGATGCCGAACTTCGCCACTTCTTCGGCGTTGGTCGAAACAGCCACGAAGTGGCGGGCCACAGCCCCTTCGTGGTGAAGGACCTTCAATGCCCACGTGCGCGCCGTGTGTGCATTGGCCATGGTCTCCAGAGTTGTGAAGGTCTTTGAAGAGATGATAAAGAGTGTCTCTTCGGGATCGAGATCGCGGGTGGCCTCCTCGAAGTCCGTTCCATCAACGTTCGAGACGAAACGGAAGGTCAATTCCCTTTTGCTGTAGTGCTTCAGCGCCTCATAGGCCATGACAGGGCCGAGATCGGAGCCTCCAATGCCGATGTTGACGATACTGTGGACAGGCTTCCCGGTATATCCCAGCCACTCGCCGCTCCGCACCCGTTCTGAAAAGACAGCCATCTTGTCAAGAACCTCGTGCACCTGCGGCACGACATTGACTCCGTCGACCAGAATCTGTTCGTTCTTGGGCGCGCGTAAAGCGATATGAAGAACTGCCCGGTTCTCCGTGACGTTGATCTTTCGGCCCTCAAACATGGACTCTATGCACTCACGGAGGTTGCACTCATTGGCGAGATTTATGAGGAACTTTATCGTCTCATCGGTGATGCGGTTCTTCGAGTAGTCGAGGTAAAGGCCGGCGCCTTCAACTGCGAGGCGTTCGCCCCGGCGCGGATCATCGGCGAATAACGACCGCAGATGCACATCGCCAACCTTCCTGTAATGCTCCGCGAGAGCCTTCCATGCCAGGCGTTTCGTCAAGGCTTTTGCAGTGGGTGTTTTTTTCTTCGTCATCGTCGTTTTCCTTCCGGTTGAGTTGTCCTCACAATTGGATGCTGTCCCGTTTTGAGAATTACCAAAATATTGGAATGCCACGTACGAAATGTAATTTACCGAAAATACGAAGCAGCTCAGAAAAATTGAGCATTTCAAACAGCGGACATGAGTTTATTATTATGTACCAAATATTTTTTATTAAAAATAGAAAAATCATTCAATCGGGGAACGGCTGATTTGTCTCTTCATAATGTCTTAACTGCTGTTTTCGTAAAATATGTATTGATAAAGCGCAAATTTAATTTAACAATGATCATGCGAGACCGGGTTATACTGAGAATTACGATGGCGTCCCGGGCGGCTGTTGCGTTTGAAGGATTACAAGGCCGCCGTCTCGCATGCGAGGATATGTCACAGTTTCTTTATATGTCATTTCGGTGCGTCGAAGCCCTGAACATCGCGAAGGGGATTCGAGAAATCCTTGTCCCGACCGAAGGGAGGGCTCTGAAAGATTCCTCGCTTTCGTTCGGAATGACATTTCCTCATGTTATTGCACGGCCTCCGAAGTGAGAAATCTAACATGCAAATTGTAAAACGACCTACGAGACACTTGAGGTGCTTAAGATGCCGTTAAGGATGAAGCTCGTACGGAAAGACGGGAAACCGCTGGGCAGCATGGGTACGTGGATTCAGGCATTCCGCCTGCATTACGTGCCCACAAGCATCTTCCCTGCCCTCCTGGGAAGTGTGATTGCATGGGCGGCATTAGGGAAATTCAATTTATTGTATTTTGTCATGGTCATCATCGGCGTGACGATGCACCACATAGGTCTCAACATGATCGATGATGTCTTTGATTATCTTCACGCTGTGGACCGTCCACACGGTGAGGAGAAAAATCCCTATACAGGGGGCAGCGGGGTTCTGACCGGTGGACTCCTTCCCGCCGAATACGTGTTGGCGGCAGCGATTGTTTGTTATCTCATAGGAATCGCCATAGCTATCTGCCTGACCGTCCTCGTCGGCTGGCCTGTGCTCTTATTCGCTGCCATTGGCGTTTTCTCTTCCGTTTTTTACACCATGCCGCCCATAAGGTACGGCTATCGCGGATTCGGCGAATTGAGCCTGCTCATCAATTTCGGTCCCGTTATCTGTCTCGGTGCATTTTACGTGCAGACACGATCGATTGCCTGGGAACCTTTTGTCATTTCCTTTGTCCCCGGATTCCTCATGTGGTCCATGATCGTCATAAATGAGATACCCGATTATGAGGAGGATCGCGAGGCGGGCAAGCTGAATCTCGTCGCCCGTCTGGGGAAAAGGCAGGGTGTAATATTATATGTAGCGGGACTGGTTTGCGCTTACGCTACCGTGTTCCTGTCGGCTTCCTTTGGAGTCACCTCATTCGGTGTCCTCCTGGCGCTTCTCACATTACCGGTTGCATACGATTCATTTCGTATACTGAATAAGAATTACATGGACAAGATAAAAATGGCACCCGCGAATCTCGGCACAATAAAAGTGCATGCCCTCACGCTCTCCTGTCTCATCGTAGGATATCTGGCAACGGGAGTTTTGTCATAGCAGGCTTTTGCCACAAAGCTCTCAGGCTCACTATGACCACAAGAAGAGTCTTGTCATTGACGAACCTTTTTAGGTTCAATCTCCTTCATGGCTATACTCCTTGTACGCCCCGCAGCATAAAATGATGTCGCCCACCTTGTAAATGTAAGTCGTCTTATGCTCCTGTTCGTT
>JBEKOL010000030.1:0-38855 GCA_049521775.1 Syntrophales bacterium | reverse complement strand
CGGGAGCGATCCATGGAGAACCGGCCAGGGATTTAACTGCCCCTTCAAATTTATTTAATGTAGAGGATACATAGACGGACAGGGTTAATGCTGAAGCTTCGCTTTCTCCGATGATTTCCTGTTGGGCCATACTGCCAAGATAGTCCGTTGTAAACCAGCCGGCAACAGCGACGCTAAGCAGAAGAATAATCAGTAACGAATAAAACAAACGTCTCTTACTCAAGCGCAAAATCCCCCAGGTAGGTAAAGCCACATCTTTGATAAGAAATCGCTTCTGCAAGCTAGAAGTCTACGATGGGCGACCTTGTGAGTCAATGAAATATTGAGCCCCGATCGTTGATGAACGCAGATTGCCACTTACAGTCTTGAACTTTTAGGCAAGAGTTAGGATTGTGGAAGAAGCAAATGCTTAATCAACCAACAAACACTTACTAACGCCCAGTAGGGAAAGGAGAAGATTTCAGTTACTTCGCATTTCCCGTGAGCTGAAATGATGCCCAGTAATAAGGATGGGGGTATTTCTTTTCAGTCTCCAACTGGTCTGTTCAACCAATATTTTTGCATAGGGGTAGTGCAACCACAAAAAGCAAAGATCAAGAAAAGAAGAATAAATGGGAATCTCTTTCTCATACGGTCATATCCTTTTCCAAGAAGCGGACTTTTTGTGCGTCTTGAATTACTATTTGAGACCTGTACCACATTTTAGATCGTGGTTCTATCTGTTACACGTATCGATCCTGTTCATCCTGTTTGCGCGCGCTTCGCCAAAAAAGGAAAAGGCGGTTGAGAAATAGCTTCAACCGCACCCAAAAGCCAGGACTGACGGAGGATAACAGCAGTAGAGGAAATTAAGCGTACAGTTCAGGAAATATTATAGTTCAATGTTAAATCAAAAATCGGCCGGCGGTCAGTGTATATATTTTTACCGCTTGAACCAGTTTTTCAATTATAATATTTTCATTCGGCTGATGCGCAAGTTTGGGATCACCCGGCCCGCAAATAATCATCGGCGCCTTAAATGCCGGCGCCAGGGCTGTCGCATCGGTGTAGTATTTGACACCTTTTGGCGTAGGACGCTCTCCCAGCAACTCTTCAACAATGCCGGTAAAGAGTCTGACAGCAGCGTCTTCAGGCGGTGTCTCTACAGGTGGTCGGTCATTAGTTACCTTTACCGATCCCCTAAAACTGGTATTTCTTCGACTCAATCCGGCAATCATCTCCCTTATCAGCCCGACGATTGCTTCGTGGCTCTGACCGGGCACCGTGCGCATATCCACCGTCACTGCACAGCCATCCGGAACTACATTCGTCTTCATACCGCCTTGAATCGTATTTACACTCATACTGAAACCGCCCAGCATGGGGTGCTCTTTAAACGGGATTTGCAGCTGCCGCAGTTCTGTTATCAGGTCTACCATCATCAAGACGGCATTTTCGCCGAGTTCTGGCATGGCCCCGTGAGCAGTCTTTCCGTGGGTGCTCAACTCCAGCCACAGAGCCCCTTTTTCCGCAATGTAGACATCATTATCGCTTGGTTCGGGGATAATCACCGCCTGAGCAGGCCCCAGTTCAGTCCGGGATGCAATGACAGTCGCGCCGAGCGAATCAACTTCTTCTCCGGCGGTCAGCGCCAGAATGAGATCTCCCCGCAAGGGTACTCCGGACCGCGCCAGTTCTGCGGCTGCAACGATCAGAGCGGCCATTCCTCCTTTCATGTCTGCTGTGCCTCGGCCCCATATCCTTCCCTCCGAGATAACCGCGTCAAACGGCCCATGGATCCATTTCTCAACGCCCAGTGGCACTGTGTCGAGATGCGCGCTATAGAGGAGCGGCGGGATCTGACGGCTGCTCTTCAGTACCGCAAGTAGACTGGCCCTCTCCGGGCTGTGATGGATAATTTCTACCTCCAGACCTGCCTTGCTCAGTATCCCTCCCACGTATTTGGCGATCCTAATTTCATCACCGGGAGGGTTTACGCTTACTATTCTTATAAGCTCCTGACATAGACTCACGACCTCTGTCTGCTCTATTGAATCCACCAATTTTCTTATATCCATGATCTCTTTCCTTTGAGGTATTGTGCCGTCATTGATAGATGATTGCGTTCATGATCACGTGGAGAATAGCATAAAAAATAAAAAAAGGAAGAAGGATCCGCAGTCTCTTACGCGCCTAATTGCAAAACACCGCAAATCCTTTTTCCTGTCTGCCAACGAACCCCTGACCATAGATTCATCTTCCCGTTTTCACCGGATACTATTTTTTCTCCATTGCAGCGCCTTTCTGTGATTCGAAACTGCCGAAATCGACGATCGATTTCTCTCTAAGGAACGAGATGGCGATCGCCCCTACAAAGGCAAGCATTGACCAGAATAGGAACACATTACCGAAATCGTATGATTTATCGGGCATTGTAACAACCAGGTATCCGGCAATCATGGGAGAAACAAATGCCCCAAATTGTCCGACACCGTTTGATACACCAACCGCTCGGCCGACCACTTCCTTGGGATAGCGCAGGGACGGGAAGGAATACATCATACCCCAAGCCAAGTTGACAAAGAATCCACCGACGGCCAACCCGAGCAAAAGCATATTCGTATCGCCCTTAGAAACGTGCCCGATAAAGTAAAGGGCCGGGATGCACCCGATGAAAGATATGATCGTGACGACCTTGGGTTTGCCGTGGAACCATTTGTCCGCCATCCATCCGCCTATGTACATCGCAAAGAAGGCTACGATGTAAGGCAGAGATGCATAAAATCCCATTTTCTTCAGATCCATGCCATGCTGCTTGACGAGGAAGGTGCTGATCCAAGTCGTCATTCCCCAGTAGATCATCAACATGATCACGAGGCCGGCTGTGTAAAGATAAAATTGAACATCTGTCGCATACATTTTGCTGCTGTATGACTTTCCATGTTCACTTGCTTGCACGTCGATGGAAGATACGATCATGTCGTGCTCTTCTTTTGTCACTTTTCCCGCTTCAAACATGGTCTTCGGAGAATCGGATACATATTTCCTGAGCAACCAGATGCACAGAAAACCCGGGACTGCCAAGACGAAGAATACGGGCCGCCAGGCGCCGTCGAAGAAGCCTGCTGCGAGTTGAGTAACAAGAATAGGAACTATAGCAGGGGCCACAGCCCATGTAGTTGAGAAGAATCCGGTCGCCCTTCCCTTTTCTTGCCGCGGGAACCAGTTTGCAATCATCCGCATGGATGGTGCAAAATGCTGTCCTTCGCCGACGGCAAGGCTGAGACGGAGGACAATAAATTGCCAAAAATTCTGGACAAATCCGGTTACTCCCGTGACGATTGTGAAGACCCATACGGCAATGTTCATCGTTTTCTTGGGACCGATCCTGTCTGCCAGATAACCTGCGAGAAACTGGGCCAGAGAGTATCCAAAGAAAAATATGGAACCCAGCCATCCAAGTTGAACGGCCGTCAACATGAGATCCTTCTGGATGAACGGCAGAAATGTTAATACAGAAATCCGGTCAAAGTAGTTAATAAGGTAAATAAACCAGATGATAATCAATATCACATGGCGATATCCCCATGCCTTTTTTACACCGTCATTCATTATTCTTTATACCCCCTTTATTTTTTCATTATCAGCTTAACATAATGACATGTACCAGGATCATATCCGGCGCCAATCTGCACAGCCGGCACTATGATTTTATATGCGCTCTCCTGATGTTCAGTCCCGGCATCCCCCCTCTCCTTTGAAATACGATGTTCCATGTTTATTGTGATGCTCCGAATCCTGAAATTCTCTGCCGCGCTTAATCCATACAGCTCTTAAAAGCAGACCTTATTCGTCGATCTTGGCAATCTTCTTCGCCATCTTCATTTTCTGACCCAATTTTCCCAGCCGCTGGTACATGATTCTCTGACTCTGCGGCGAGCCAGCACCGTGCATACTTTCCACGAGTGCAGTGCCGCCTGTCATGTTCTCCAAGAGTCTCAGTATCTTCATTCTTGTCTCTGTGGAAACGCCCTCGACACCTTTCATATATTTCTTGACGTACTTTCCCACCACCGGACTCCTCAGATCCTTGTCAAAGGGAAGAGTCGCCATAATCCCCCCGCCGATGTCATGTGCAAGCCTTGAGATATCGTAAATGAAGCGCGTGATATTGTGCTTTGTACAGTTAGCAAGGAGCGGATCAGGATAGTATGCCCCACTTTTTGTTTTCGAACCCATTGCGGAACAAGCTACGGAACCCGAATAAACCGTCTCCGCCAGATGCAGCATCTCGACGAGTTTATCTTTGATGTGGGAGGCATCTAAGGTTCCCTGGTATTGCGCTGCGAGCGCGCTTGCGCCGATGACTATGTCCGAAACGCCCCCCTTGCATCCGCCGTAATTCTGGCGGTGCAGAGTGGCAAATCGTTCGACAAGCATTCCCGTAAAATCAATTTCACCGCACATGAATACTCTTTCCCAAGGAACAAATACATCTTCGAGAACAACGAGCGCCTCCCCTCCGACCATCCCAAATTCACAATTGCCGGCATCTATGCCGCATTCAAATTTCCTCTCCTCATTGGTCTGACGGCCAAAAATCAGGGTAACGCCCTTGGCGTCAAGGGGAATCGCGGCGACTATAGCGTAAGCCTCATCTCCTTCTGCCATAGCCTGGGTAGGCATGATCATGATTTCGTGGCTGTTAACAGCGCCCGTCTGATGCGCTTTGGCCCCCCTCACGACGACGCCGTCGCTGCGTTTCTCCACGACGCGGGTGAATAGATCTAGATCGGCCTGTTGACTGGGCCGCTTGGAGCGATCCCCTTTCGGATCGGTCATCCCGCCCACAAGCATAAAGTTTTCTTCCTGGATATTTTTAAGGTATTCCAGGAACCGTTCGAAATACTTCGTCTTGTGTTTCTCGTCGATTTCATAAGTGGTCATGTAAAGGGAATTCATGGCATCAAATCCGACACAGCGCTGAAAGCAGCTCGCAGTCTCGTGTGCAATAAGCCTCAGCATCTGAACCTTCTTTATCAGATCATCCACAGACTGATGGATATGGGTGAACCGGTTTATCCTTTTCCCGGTGACGTTGCTCGTAGCAGTTAAGAGGTCCTCATTTTCCGGAAGCAGCGCCAGTTCATAAGTTTTTGCAGCGGAATTTATGTGGGGAACGAAGGCGGGAAAAGTTGTACGGTCTTCAACCAACTTACCATTGTAATATATGACCACTTTTTGTTCTTTGAGACTTTTTACATAATCTTCCTTGGTTCTAATCTTCATTTGTTTCCTCACTTTCTAACAGAATTCTCACTAACTCTTGCGGAGATAATTTATCATCCTTAATCGATAAACTTTGTTTGTACTCACTGAGATCAAGAGTCCGCCGCGGGCAGGCTGTGTCGCAGCCAGTAACGAGCAATACCGCATCGAACCCATCCTCATCCAGTGTAACCCATTCTATATCAGGTCCCGCCGCAGACTTTATCTTCTCGACGTAAGCTACACGATCGAAAGCCGGATTGCATCCTCCGCAATATTTTAACGCCACTCTCTTGATATATCTCGAACTCCGCCTTTCAGATTTCTCTTGTCCACAGCGAGACCATTGCCGGCCCGCAGACAATCACCATCACTACACCCTTCATTTTCATTGTGCTCGCCATGGTAATAATCTATGTATTAGATTTCAAGCAATCGTATGGCCGCCATCGATGTAAATTTCCACACCTGTCATGAAAGCAGGGCATGTGGCCATATAAAGCGCTGTCGACTTTAATTCATCCAACCTTCCTACCCTGTTCAAGGGAATCATCTTCTTTATCAATCCTTTTCCCACTTCCGAATCGAAGAAATCACGATTAAAGTCGGTCAGGATATATCCGGGACAGAGGGCATTAACCTGTATATTATCCCGCATCAACTCAAGGGCCATCACCCTGGTTAGCTGGATGACTGCAGCCTTGCTCGCACAATATCCCGCCATGTTGCGGGCGGAAATTTTCCCCAGAATGGAGGCGACGTTGATAATCTTGCCGCTCTTTTGTTTGACCATAATTTGTCCAACAGCTCTCGAAACTAGGAAGGTACCCCGAAAGTCCACGCCCATGACCTCATCTAGATCCTCATCGGTCATTCTCAGAACCGGTTTTTCGCTTCCTGGAATCCCGGCGCTGTTTACGAGGATATCAATGCGGCCAAATTCGTCGAATATTTTCTGGATCACCCGGTCAACCGATTTGGAGTCGCGGACGTCAATGGATTTACCGGCTGTCTTGACACCGAAATTCCTTTTTATTTTATCCGCCGTCTCCTGGCATGCGGATAAATTTCGTGCGACTAATACGACATTTGCCCCTGCTTCCGCATAAGTCTCCGCGATCGTCAGGCCTATCCCCCTGTATCCGCCAGTAATAACGGCTGTCTTCCCATTTATAGAAAAAAGCTTTTCAACCAAGTCTTTCGTCATATTATCTCCTGTGCTCTTTATGATCGCAATCCCTTCACTGCGCGTCAATCCAACGGTAATATCACTTGAACATCAATTTAATCCTCGCATGTGAAGAATTCAGCATCTTGATGTAGTTTTCGAATGTAAGACTTTTCAATCCGCCCCCGGTATAGATCTTTAGCGAGTCCAGTGTCCGGATTATATCTGCCTCCTCCTTTGTCGGCGGCGGGGTTGTTTTCAAACTGGGAGACACCTTCAGGTCCCATGTAACTTCCTTTCTTACATCTTCAGCGCTTACTCCCGGATGCACAGAATCAAGGTACGCCTCTTTGGTTTTTTCATCAAATCTGAAGATTGCCATGTTTGAAATGATGACTGCGGGACCGCCTCCCGGATACCCGTATTTCTCTCTACAACCGGGACCATCTAGGTACCCAGGCGAGGTAATGAAATCCACCTTTTCCAAGAATCGACGCTTCTGCTGGTTCATCATGATCAGCGTTCTCTTGGCTGAAATCGCAATATCATTGGCGCCGCCGCTGCCGGGAAGCCGCGTTTTTGGCTTGTGATAACTGCCGACGCCAAAGATCGCGGTACTGTTAAGATTCCCGTATTTATCAACCTGGGCGCCCCCGAGCATGCCCATGTCGAAGTATCCACGCTGCTGGTCGGAGAATGCCCTCCATAGGGAAGTGACGCAGATTGCGTTTTCCCCGCATGCATTGTCGCCTATTCCGAGCATGAGACGGTAAGGTGTCGGGCCGATACATCCCGACTCGACTGCGAGGATGACATTTGGTGCATGCGTCAACTTGGCGACGAGCGCTCCCAAGCATGGTATGCCGACGCCAACGAAAACAACCTCTCTATCCCTGATCTCTCTTCCGGCTGCAGCAACCAGCAACTCCTGAAGTGTATAATCCTCAGCATATTTTTTTTCATCTGTACTCATAAATTCTTCCCTTCCTGTTGGGTTCTCTTCGTTTTTTGGATCTGCGCTCACAATATGCTCTTGCAGAACTTACGTTCAATCTGCGCCAGTTTCTTTAAACGGGTCCAACCTACCTTCTCACAGTATTCGTCATGGTCCTTACAACCGAACGCCCACTCATCCATCCACCTTTTGAAGCCATCTGCCGTATCTATCTCGGCCATCATCTTCATGTGAAACGGTATATCGTACGCATATGCATAGGGCATGTTCCAAGGATGGCTGCAGAACGGGAGCTCAACGACGGCATCCACTACGTACTGCGGCACGGTGGTAAATGTGGGGGCCTTCTTGATCTCGTCGGTTGATACAATTTTCTCACAGGTTACGATCGTCCTCGTTGCCGCCCTCGCGATATTTTCCGCATTTGATGAAAAACCGATGTATTGAGTATTGCCTAATATGTCGGCCCTGTTGGCATGGATGATTGCTACATCGGGCTTGGCGGCAGGCACCAGCGCCACTTTATTGCCCTCGTATGGGTCATCTATGACCTTGATCATGTCGTTGTACTTTTCAACCGAAGTTCCCGCGAGAGATTTTGTCACCATAAACGGAAGACCCATTGCGCCGGCTAAGAATCTGAGGCCCATGGTATAGTTCGAAAATTCGCGCACCTCTATTTTATTAGGGACACCCTCTTCCACAGCCCGCCTGTAACTCGGGCTGACACCCGCGACTGCAAAGGCAAGCCAGGCGACCTCGATTCTTTTTATCTGACCCATGCCAACAAGATAATCCCCAACCTCGCAGGGACTGTCTCCCATCAGCGTTAAATTATTCTGTCCCTGCCTCACGATTTCATAGGTTGGGGCGACAACCTGCTCGCCGCCCATGCCGCTGAAGGCGATTGAACACCCGTCAAATACATATTTGGATATCGCCTCCTTGAGAGTCATCCGCTTGTCCAACGATTTTTTCGTATCCTCTGCTTTCATTGGTGATACTCCCTCTTTCATTTTATTCTGCCTCGACAAACCGGCGTTCTCATTCTTTCAGAGCTTGCCGATCATTAGTCTCCAGGCTCGTCCCGAAGGTCGGCTCCAACTCCAGGGCTTTCGCATCATCGAATGTCTCATCGATTCCGGACAGGTATCTCCCCAGTCGCTTTTTCTCATCGAAATCATAATCCAGGTTAAGGGCGATGGTTTCCATAATGGGAGATCCTCCGCCATGTACGCCTGCGATTTCATACCATGACGACATGGGCGATGCGCCGATGTTCTCGACAAATTTCCAGATTTTAAGAGAGGTTTCCGGAGAAAGTTTTGGATTTCTGACAATAAATTTATCCAGATATTTCTTCGTACTTTCCGCATGGAAATCCTCTTCAAAGGGAAGCGTAACTGCGATGCCCCCGGCGATTTCCGTTAATAGGTTGTATTCGTGATAGATCAGCTCTCCAGTAAGCCTCCGGCCGACATTCGCGTAAATCTTATTGGGGAAGAAAACCCCACTCGAGGTTATCTCCCCATAAAGGGCCGAAGCCACTCCTGCTGCATAAGCAAGTTCGGCAGCCCCGGCATAATTTGAAAGCTTCTCGCGAATGTGGGATATTTTTTGAATATTGTTTGCCTCTGCTGCAAGCATGGCGGCGCCGCAAAGCACATCCGACATGCCGGGTTTACACCCGCTGTAGCTGTGGCGGTGGGAGTCCGCAAAAAGAAGCGCAAGCCTACGCCCAAATTCCCATTCCCGGCACATAAAAACCCTCTCTTTGGGAACGAATACATTGTCGAAAACAACAACCGAATCCGATACCCCATATTTGCAGAACGGCGCTGCGTAGGCTTCATCCTTCTCTCGCAGCCATACAGGGCGCGTTATCAATGTAATCCCATCCCAATCTGCGGGGAGTGCAAAGGCCACGGCAAAGTCACGGTCGTCTTCCATCAAGGCTCTGGTGGGCAGGACAAAGATCTCATCAGCATACGCCACCTGGGTAATGGACATCTTGACACCGCTTACTACAATGCCGTCCTTACGTTCCTCCAGGATGTGAACATACGCATCAGGGTTTGGCTGCTCGCTCGGCCTTTTCGTGCGGTCTCCCTTGCTGTCCGTCTGCGCACAGCAGCCATCGTAATCCTTCATCTGATATAGCCTAAGGTACTCCATAAACCTTTTGTGATAATCTGTTCCCCTGGCCTCATCTATTTCTTTCGTACAGATTGCCAATGCACTAATAGCATCGTGTCCCATGCATCTCTGGATGCAGCCACCGACCCGGCGCGCAACACAGCGAATCATTTTTTGTTTCTGCAAGAGATCGTAGGGGTTCTGAGGCAAATGGGACCATCTGTTAATCTCCTCGCTATTTATGGAGGATATTGCGGTTATTAATCCTTTCCATTTTGAATCCTGAGCCAGATCGAAAGTAACATCGAGAACATTAATGCCTGGCCGAAGGCGATGGTCATCTCTGCCAACTTTCTCTCCACCTATGAATATATTCGTTTTCATTTTAAAGAGATCTTCATGGTATTGATCTTTAGTCCGTAACACAATCCGCCTCCTTTTGTCTCAATTGAAAGCTGATGCTTTTCGTCTCTATTGTAAAGGCTAAATAAGAACAAAAATGAAGCAGGTGCTGTGCCACTTTGAGAAAGACCATCAGCAATATGCCAATCATTCGAAATGGCAATGTATTCTGAAAATGAGCTTGCAATTATCAGGGAATCATGCTTTGAATTCTTTGTCCCAATTTGGGTCATATGGGACATTGCGGGACACAATGAGACATAGCGAGACATTTAAGTTATTGTCTAAATCGAGAAGTGTGTACTGGACGGAACTGATGTCTTCAAGAGAAAACTCGAAAAAAAGGGTGACGCGGAGTGAGATATGGACTTTGCCGAAAAATTTGACGTGCTTTATGCGGAATGGAAAAAATATATAAGCGGAACGCGGGTTAGCGAGTTCATAATATCCTCCACTATATTAGATTCATGGGACAGGTGCAGGGAAAAGAATGTCAACCCTTATCTAACAAGAGTTCCCGTTGTCCTCGCTGATTATGAACTCGCAGAAACCTTAAAAAGAAATGAAGAGCTTATAGACATAAGCCTTCCCTTCATGAAGAACCTCTATAGTCTTGTCGTAGGGTCGGGCTTTTTAGTCGCTCTCTTTGATGCTGATGGATACATGTTGAAGCTGGTCGGGGATAATGATGTGATGGAGAGAGTGAAGCGGGGGAATTTCATTGTGGGAAGTTGCTGGTCTGAAGAAGTTGCAGGGACCAACGGCGCAGGCACGGTAATAAAATTGGGGAAACCTTTTCAGGTCTATGCCAGCGAGCATTATTGCATCAACTCGCATAAGTGGACCTGTTCGGGGGCTCCGGTTCATGATTTAAACGGCAAATTGATCGGCGTCATTGATATGACGGGGCCATATCAAAAAGCCAATCCGCATACGCTTGGGATGGTTGCAGCTGCCGCACACGCGATAGAGAACGAAATACGCCTCAGAAAGGCATTAACAGAATACAGGATTGCGCACAGCTTTCAAAAGACGGTTATATCCTCTATTCCCGAAATTATAATGACTGTGGATAATGACGGATGTATTTCGATGATGAATAAGAACGCAAGAAAGGCCTTTGGAGAGGATGCAGACAGATTTCTCGGGAAAAATACGGCCGAAGTCTGGAGCAATTATAATAAGAACCTGCTCAATCTGATAAACAATAACAACTCTCTCACGGATATAGAGGTGAGGATCGCCTGTAAGAGCGTCCAGGGTGATTATACTTTGTCCTGTTACCCTATAATGTCCATGGACGATATCATCGGCAAGGTTATCATACTTGATGAGATTAAAAGGGCCCGGACGCTGGCAACGAAGATGATGGGAGCAAAGGCGAAATATCGCTTTGAGGATATCATCGGTCAGAATGCGAACTTTCTGGAAACAGTCAGGCAGGCCAAAATTGCATCCCAGATCAAGTCGAATGTGCTGCTTCTGGGGGAAAGCGGTACGGGGAAAGATGTTTTCGCTCAGGCCATTCACAACGGCAGCGGTCGCAGCGACGATCCATACGTCGCCATTAACTGCACGACGATTCCCCGAGACCTGATAACTAGCGAGCTTTTCGGCTATTCCGAAGGGGCATTTACAGGATCAAGAAAAGGAGGAAGTCCGGGTAAGTTTGAGCTCGCGGACGGCGGAACGATCTTTTTGGACGAGGTCGGGGAAACGCCCTTGGAGCTGCAGACAGCCCTCCTGCGAGTCATTGAAGACAAATCTATAATCAGGATCGGCGGAACCAGAGTAACAACGATAGACGTCAGGATCATAGCGGCAACCAATAAGAACCTGAAAGAAGAAGTTCGAAAAGGCAAATTCCGCGAGGACCTGTATTATCGGTCAAATGTATTCACGATTCGTCTCATACCGCTGAGGGAAAGAAAGGACGATATTCCCCACTTGGTCCAGTGTTTTGCCAGTAATATCAGCAAAACGATGGGGAAGAAGATAGAGAAAATCGAAGATGATGTCTTCGAGAGATTTATGAATTATAACTGGCCGGGAAATGTGAGAGAACTGCAGAACGTCCTCGAGAGAATGATTAATATTGCGCATACGAACATACTTACGGCTGACCTCTTGCCGTCAGAAATTACGGATCCAAAGTCAAGTGACGATATTTACAAAATTGAGCCTGTAAACAAAATAGAGCGTGAATTAATTGTAAAGATGATAAAATCGAATATCCCTAAGAGAGAGATTGCAAAGAGATTGGGGATAGCGAGAAGTACACTATATCGGAAATTGAATGACATCCAGAATAATGCGGCAGAGTAAATAATCCTGCGCACTAAGGGGATCTGTGGAAGAAACCATCACAAAATACGCTTTGCAGTTATTGATGCTTCTTGCGTCATCCTGCATTTCATCAGCATGAAAATGGAAAAGACAAGGTTCGGCAATTTAGTTTTTATTCCAGGGATGGGAGGCGGCAGGTACCCCTTTTGCAATTCTTTGTATATCGATGATAAGAAAAAGGCAATCATCGATCCAGCTTCGGACGAATTATTTCTAAGGAAGCTTGCCGGAGGGAAAAAGGTCGATATAGTAATTAATTCCCATTACCACGAGGATCATATTGCTTTTAATTACCTCTTTCCTGAAGCTGAACTTTATGTACACGAGGCTATAGGCACCTGCTTCAGATCCTACAGCTCATTTCTTGACTACTGTGGGTTACTCGATTCCAAATACAGAAAGGAATGGGATGATCTTTTTCTTAATAAATTTCATTTCGAGGAGCGCACACCCGCTGTCGAGTTTGGGGATGGGGATCTCTTAATCTTTGGCAATACGAAATTGCGGGTTATCCATACCCCCGGGCACACCGCCGGACATTGCAGTTTTCATTTCCCCGATCAGGGAATATTATTCATGGGGGATCTCGACCTCTCCCGATTCGGTCCCTGGTACGGCGACAAGGTTTCAGACATTGATCAGACCATACAATCCATGCGCAGATTATTGGAAATCCCTGCAGACATTTATATCACCTCGCATGAAACTGGTATAATTCAGGGCGATATTATTGAGCTGGTCGAAACGTATCTTAATGTTATCACGCAAAGGGAAAAGAAGATTTTAGAATTCTTGGAAAGGCCGAGAACTTTACTTGAGATTGTCGAGCGCTGGATCATCTTCAAGAGAGAGCTTCAGCCGCGGTATTTTTTCGAATTCGCCGAACGAGGAATGATAATAAAGCACCTCGAGCGATTAATCAGAAATGGCAGCGTAAGAACCGAAGATGGTAAATTTTATCTTATCTCATCTGTCGACAAAACATAATTGCATCTTCCGGACTGGTTGATTGCGGCCTTCGGCTCTCTTCTTCCAATTTGTCGATTGCCCATTTGTCATTTTTCGCGAGAATTACGGTTTTGATTACTTACATAGACGAATGCCTTTCAAAGAGAACAAACATCTGCCGGAATCTTACATAAGGGAAGTACCCATGCTAAGAGAATCCATTGTCAGGGTAACCATTATATCAATCCTTTTCATGCTGATCGCAGGTGCCTGGGGATGTGCGGGCGTGCTCGTACCGAAGGAGGATCAGTTGATGCCTGCCGCGCGTTTCGCTGAACTGGAGACTTACATGGAAAGTCAGGTTAAAGACCTCCATAGCGCCCCGACGCGACAGCTGTGGTATCTCTGTTATTCTTATTCACGCCTCAAGAAATACAACAAGCTCTTCCCCTGTGTAGAACAGTTCGATGCCAATATTAAAAAGGGCGATTTTATCGTGAACATGTTCGATGTGTCTATCACGCCTGCGCTGCTTCGGGCAGAGGCCTATATAGAATTCGGAGACTATGGAAAGGCCGTTGTTGAGGCCCAAAAGGCTTACGACATTGTAATAAGGAAAGACCTCCACCGATACATGAGGATTCAGGCTTTAAGCATTCTCGGCCTCGCGCAGGCCCTCTCGGGCAACAGTGAGAAGGCGATGGAATGCGCAATACTTCTCGAAGACATCGGCACCCATTATCCCTTTACTTTCCTCAAGACGGATAAGATCAACGGCCTTTCACGCATATACATGGCTCTGGGAGATTTTAAGAAGAGTCTGTCTTACATCAGGGAAGACGAAAGCATTTCTTGGTCGCGCTCCCTGGCATCTGCCGCCGTCATACTGACTGGTGCGATGCCCGTAGGCGACGATATCTTTGCCTACAGTCAATTACCCAAGGCATTCATCCTGAACAAGATCCTGTATGAGACAGGAAACATCCACAAGGCGAAAGCCGGATACGATGCCCTCCTGAAAGAGCCGCGGACACGGGACAATACGGACATATACTGGATGATACTCTTTGACCGCGGGAAGATTTGCGATGCCGAAGGGAATCGCAAAGAGGCAATAGATTTTTACAGACGTGCGGTTGACCTTATTGAGCAGCAGCGCTCGACTATCAACACGGAGGCAAGCAAGATCGGTTTTGTTGGCGATAAGCAGAATGTTTACAGCCGTCTCATTGCCTCGCTTTATGCGGACGGCCAGTACGGCGCCGCTTTTGATTACGTGGAGCGGTCGAAGTCGCGGGCCCTCGTCGATCTGTTGGCATCGAAGCAGGACTTTGCCGTGAAGGCTGGCGACGAACGGGACGTGCGTAATCTGTTGGCCACAGACAGAAAGGCCGAGGCGGAGGTGATAGCACAAGATCTGTCCCCTGAGCGGTTCAAGACACGCAGTGTCATTGTAACGGTGAAGCAGGAACTGCGGGATAAATCCCCGGAACTCGCCTCACTCGTGAGCGTCACGTCACTTTCCGCCTCTGAAATACGCGTCCTTATGCCTCCTGACGAAGCGCTTATTGAGTATTATTACAGCGAGGGTGAAATGTTCGCCTTTGTCCTGACGAGAGACGCCTTAAAATCCGTACGTCTCAACGGCGTTAAGCTCGTAGAGGATATCCGGCAATTCCGGAGTCTTCTTGAGAAACCCGGTTCCTCCGATTACCTGACCTTCTCCCGAAGTCTTTACAAACGCCTTTTTGAGCCTTTCGAAAAGATGCTGGACAAGCACAACATCGCGATCGTCCCGCACGGCGCCTTACACTACCTTCCGTTCAATGCTCTGCAGAATGACAGAGGCTATCTGATTGAGCAGTACGGCATCCGTATCCTCCCCAGCGCCAGCGTTATCAAATACCTCCATGCCAGAAAATCATCCAAACCGGCGGACATCCTTGCCTTCGGCAATCCCGACCTCGGCAACTCACGTTATGACCTCGCCTATGCCCAGGAAGAAGCACAGGCTGTTGCACGCACGCGCCCTCAGTCTCGGGTGCTGCTGCGCAAGGAGGCAACGGAGTCGGCATTCAGGAAATATGGCCGGAGCTTCAGTTATATCCACTTTGCCACGCACGGGCAGTTTGACTCCGATATGCCCCTCAAGTCAGCATTACTCCTTGCCGGAGATGATTGGAGCGACGGCAGGCTTACGGTGGACAAGCTTTATTCCATGAACATCGATGCGGACCTGGTGACATTGAGCGCCTGCGAAACGGGGCTGGGAAAGGTGGCAAACGGTGACGATGTGGTGGGCTTGACGCGCGGCTTCCTCTATGCGGGAAGCAATTCTATTGTGTCGAGCCTCTGGAAGGTTGACGATCAGGCCACGGGAGACCTCATGGCTGGCTTTTATAACGCGCTTAAGAAAACCGGTAAACGGGAGGCGTTGCGGCAAGCGCAGTTGATTGCCCAGAAGAAATATCCCCATCCCTATTATTGGGCTTCCTTTCAACTAACAGGAAATGCAGATTAGGCTTGTGGCGAGGAAGCGAGGCTGAGAGATTTGCTCGATCACTCAAAGTCCCCCTGTATCCCGACTTGAGAAAGGAGGACGGGGATTTGTTAGACACAAATCCCTACATCCTCCGATAGAATTGTTCGTAGACGGAAAGTTACTTTCGCACGAATGTGCCTTCTCTGGTCCCATTTTCCGGAGTCCAGCTCATACGTTTATAAAGATTCGGGCCGATCTGTTCCATCCAGATAATTTTATTTACGCAAGGCGTTAGTGTTAGCTGAGAAAAGCTTGAGAAAAGCTCATCGGGATTGCACCGCGTTGAATAGTAATAAACATTATAGATACCTATTATCTTCGTATCTTCCTTGAAATAATACGAGACCGCTGCAAACAATAGCAATCCGATTATGGCCATTACCAGTGCTCTCATATTTGTATCTCTTGCCTAGTCTGCATTTTCGTATTTATGCGGATTTGCTCTTATGCCTGCAATCTTGCACATTACTCGAGATTCGTCAATTATAGACTTAAGAAAGACGCGTTTGTAATCGAAGTTCTTACTCGTAGTTGATTTGATAAATATTTTTAGGTATTGTATTGGATAATTAGATTCAGCGCAAAGACGGAAGTTGTTTCCGTTCACGCCTGGTGTCATCTCAAGCCACGGATAATAAAAAGGAGGTCTTATGAATCCGTCAGAAATGGAAGAAAAGGCAGGGGCGTTGTTTGATAGGCTTTTCCACTGAAGCCAGGCCGTTCTTGCGGTCGGGCAGGAGAAGCTCGGTAAAGATGTAAGCGAGGAAATGCTGAAGGCAATGGATGCCTTCGGTGGAGGACTGGGGGCGCACGGTGAAACTTGCGGCGCCCTTATCGGAGGCCTCGCAGTGATAGGCTTAATATTCGGAAGAAGCGCAGGTGACAAACATGCCGATTTTCGGATGTGGAAATATGCGCATGAATTTATGAAACGGTTCAGAGGAGAAATCGCAAACGGCAATATCCTTTGCAGGGATATTGTCGGCGTGAACTGGATGGATCAAAACCAGGTAAAAGAATATCGAGAAGGCCAAAAGCATGCGCACTGCAGGAAATTGACGGGTGGAACCGCGAAGCTCGTAGGGGAAATCATCGAGCGGGCGACGGCTGTGTAAGAATCCATATCCATGCACACTCTGTCATTTCGACAAAAATGAGAATTCTTGCCCCTTTTCATAAAGGGTCATCTCCCGTGCACATCGAGGAGGAAAAATGTTAACAACTAAAGAAGCTATAGAGAAAAGGCAGAGTATAAGGAAGTTTAAACCGGACCCTATTCGTGAAGAGCACATATTGGCGCTTCTCGATTCCGCAAGGCTCGCGCCGTCCGGTTCGAATTCACAGCCCTGGCGCTTTAAAGTCGTTCGCGACAGAGAAACAAAACTGCAACTCGCTCAGGCATCTTACAAACAAACATTCATCGCCGAAGCATCCGTAGTCTTTGTCTGCTGTATCGATTTAAAGCGTTTCGTAGACGGCACGGTTTCAGGCTTACAGGACCTGAGGAGGATTGGGGCCGTAGAAGGCAGGATAGTGAAGATCATAGCCGATAGGACGGAGCGATATACACCCGCTGACATAGAAGAACTCACCCCCAGAATAGCTCTTAACTTGGCCATTGCTGTAGAGCATATGGTATTACGTGCGTTGGATTTCGGTCTGGGAAGTTGCTGGATAAGGCTGTTTGATGAAGAAGCGATCAAGACAATCTTCGGATGGGGCCGGAATATTCATGTAGTCGCACTGCTGCCCGTGGGATATCCGGCCGAAACTCCCGCGCCGAGAAGAAGATTGAAGATCGAGGAAATACTTATCGACTGAATATGAAGGGAGGATCCAATGGTTATCATCATAGGCAAATATACGAGGACTCTGGAAGTGATCGATACCCTGATCGTGGACCATCGAAAATTTCTGGATGAGTTCTACAAAAAGTCGAAGTTTATCTGTTCCGGCCCGCAAGACCCGAGAGTTGGCGGTGTAATACTGGCAAACGTAGAGAGCGTCGAGGAAGCCCGGCAGATCATGAAAAACGACCCTTTTTATATCAACGACACTGTGGAAAATCAGTTTGTCAAATTTCTGCCGCTTAAATGTGACGAGCGTTTCTCATGCTTCGTCAAATGATAATCATAGCCCAAGCAGCATAAACAATTTATCTTGATATTCAAGTGATTATGTTTCATCTTTAAAGTAGAATATTATTTGGTAATGCTCGCTAGTTCCACCGTTTCAATCTTGCTTATTGGCCCGCGTGTTTCTCATGTTCCCTGTCTGGAGAGGACATGCCGGAGGTAGATCAAATTGTCCACCACTAGAGACAAGTTTGACATATATGCTGCGAAACGCCGCCTTTCTGCCGAATATATCATGCCACAGGCCAAAACAGACAATCGGCCTGTGCTTGTATTTCTCCACGAAGGACTGGGCAGCATCGGTCAGTGGCGCGACTTTCCTGAAAGAATATGCATCGCAACCGACTGCCCGGCTCTGGTATACGACCGCTGGGGTTATGGTGGTTCCAATCCTCTGACGGAACCCAGAAGACCCGACTATCTCCATGATGAGGCCCTGCTCAGCCTGCCCGAAGTCCTAAAACAATGCGCCATCGACAAACCTATATTCATAGGCCATAGCGACGGCGGTTCCATTGCCATCATATATGGGGGAACATATCCGCAAAAGGTCGCCGGTATAATAACAGAGGCGGCGCATGTCTTTGTAGAGGATGTCACCGTGGAGGGCATCAAGCGCGCTGTGAAAGTCTATGAGAGCACAGATTTAAAATCGCGCTTGGCGAAATTTCATGGCAGTAACACCGAGCTGATGTTCCGAGGCTGGGCGGACATCTGGCTTTCGCCGGAGTTCCGGGATTGGAACATAGAGAATTACCTCCCGAATATCATCTGCCCTCTTATTGCCATTCAGGGCAAGGATGACGAGTACGGCACTCCTGCCCAGGTTGAAGCCATTGTCGGCAAGGTTGCTGGGCATGTGAGAAGACTGATGATCGACAATTGCGGTCACATCCCCCACGTGCAGGCGATGGAACAGGTATTTGCGAAGATGGTAAATTTCATCTCCGCAATAATCAAAAAGAGAGCCGATGCATCATAGCTTCCGCTTCGGCCGGTGTGCCATTCGTACCTGAGTGAGCATAACCAACAAGTCCGAGCAAAAAAATACCAACAACACTGTCACCGATATCCGCTTCATTTGTTAACCTCCCCAATATTTCTTCCTCTTTCTAAGTTTATCTAATCACGCTATTTTCTCAATGAATCTGCATTGATATATAATGTTTAATCTACTTGACACATGAGTATCCTTTATGCAAAAATTTCAAAGATGTTCTTTTTGTATCAGAATTATCGATCAAGAAGTTTACATAGTCCAGTTAGTATGCCGCGGACCGTTGCATACAGTCAGGATTCAATCTTGATAGAGTATGTAGCCGTGGCTAAATTTTTATATTAACGTAATTAGTAAAGGAGAATTTAGAAAAATGATACGTTTCTAAGAATGAGTTACCGGAGGGCGCTCTTTTGAAGCGGGCTCTCTCGGCCAATACTTAGACCGGATTCAGATAGACCATGAAAAGGAACTTAAAGGATTATAAAAAAGAGATGCGAGAACTTGAGACGCGCTTTCACAGAATACATGAGAACGCGTCTTCTGAAGTCAATCACACACACATCCTAAAAAAAGAGCCGCGTCTCAGGCCGCCGCTATCCACAAAATGGGCCAGATTAATGCCGGGGTTGATGGCTATCCTCATGGCTATTCTCACACTTATCTTTCTCATTATCTCTGAAGTACTAAAGAATCACTGAACATATCTACCCAAAATCTTTACCGGCACAAAGCGGCGATGGATGAAGAATGAATCGCCGCAATCAGCACGCGCAGAACTCACCCACACATTTACGTGAAACCGATTCCAGCCAAGCGCTTCGCCTATTCTGTCATTATCATTTCGAGAATACCTTCAGGGGCGCGGGCTTGCCATCAGGCACTGCCGTGCGTGTGCCGTTCATAATCATGGCGAGAAAAGTGTAATAGCCGTTAATGCCGAGCATATCGATGACACCCTGCTCGCCGAAGCGCTTCAGCGCGCGCTCATAAGTCATATCGGCAACACTCTTATTGACATGGAGTTCCGAACAGAAGTCATAGACGATTTGCTCATCCTCGCTCATACCTGTAGGATAGCGGCCGTCAGCAATCGCTCTCACAACCCCTGCCTTTATGCCTGACTTGATCGCTATGGACTCATGGATCGCCCATTCCACCTGCTGGGTCCATTGACGCGCCGTAATCAGGATAACGAGTTCGCTCAATTTGGTCCCGATTGCGCTCTCGTAGCGCAGGTACTCCCCCACACGCTGCGCCCTATCCATGAGCTCCGGGCTGCGGATCAGCGGAACGAAGGGTCCATAAAGAGCGCCGCGGGGACCTTTGATAATCTCCTCCGCATATTTCTTCTGGAGATCAGTCATTTTTTCAAATGGTATGGCGGGCATTCTGTCCTGTGTAAAAACACTGTTCGATTGCATATCGATAGCAACTACAAAAATGAAAACACAAAGCCACTTCATAAAACCCCCCCTCTTATTTAGACTAAATGTATGTGGGTCACATAATTCAAGGGAGTACGATACCGGATTACGTAGAGATTAATAATATCACAGAAACAGTAAATTTTAGAGACGACGGGCACCATTAATAAATCTATTTCTCGAACATCAATTCGTCCTCCAGTTTGATGCAGCCGATGACGCTCTGTGCTGCCGGACAACGTGTGATATAGTTTGCGAAGCTCTCCTTCGCATCTGCCACCTTATCTTCGGTAACCTTAAGGTGGTATTTGACCCGGATGGTGGTAATCTTAAGAACGCCGTTTACATTCTCTATGTCCCCTTCCACATCGGCCCAGTAAAGACTTTCCGGGGTCGGAATCTTTTTTCCGGCCATCAGCGTGGCCAGTGTTCCCATCATTCAACCCGCTGTAGCGGCAACAATATGGTCGAGAGTCGCCGCATGCTCTTTTTCCGGCTCCACTTTGTAAAACTTCATGATACCGCCATGGACCCCGTAATAGACCGGCTCTGAAAACCCCTCTATCATTGCCCTCCGTGTGGGACCTTTTTCCCTTACGATTTTTATTTTAGACGTATGAACGACTTCTCCCATCTGAACCCTCCTTGACCTTTTTCTTATTAATACCTTAAGGATGGAGCAATTACAACAAAATCCCGCAAGAAAGTATTTATGTTTGCCGCGGCGTTGTAAAGGACGTAGTGATTTACATATTGTAGTGGTGATTTTCCAATACATCCTGACCGTGAAACATTTGCCTGAACAGCAGATAACATCTCTTGTGATTTGATCACGGTTGATGTATAAAACGACACACATTCTTTATTCTTTAAAGGAGGGCCTTTCATCAATATGAGAGGCAAGGTAATTGGCATAAACACCTCAATCGAATCACAGTTTCAAGGAATTGGTTTTGCCATCCCCACAAATACGGCGAAAACCGATCTTATGGGATCTTAAGACGAAAATAAAGGTCACAAGGGGCTTCCTTGGTATTCGTATTCAAGACATACCGGACGAGATGGCACAAAATCTGAAACTCCAAGATAAAAGCGGCGCGCTAATTGCTCAAGTGGAAAAAGAAAGTCCGGGAGATAAAGCAGGTCTTCTCGCAAGTGATTTGGTTGTTGAGGTCAACGGAAACAAGATTAAGGATACGTTTCATATCGTACAACCGATATCATCCCTTGCTGTCCGCGAAAAGGCAATTGTTAAGGTTCTGCGTGACAGCCAGCCAATGACATTTCGCGCCATCATTACTGAAAAAAGAGATTAATCGCGCGCCGTGGAACAGACGGTGAAACCCGTGATAGACGGTACGGACAAATAAATGGGCTTACTCAAACTTCTCATAAATGATCCTCTTACATTCATTCTTCTTGCCATACCGCTCTTGTATTCGATTATCCTTCACGAGCTGGCTCATGGCTGGGTTGCTTACCGGATGGGTGATTCGACGGCTAAATGGCAGGGAAGACTGAGCTTCAATCCGCTAAGGCATCTCGATCCTATCGGCACCCTCATGCTTTTTCTTTTCGGCTTCGGCTGGGCGAAGCCCGTACCTGTAAATTTCAGCAATTTGCACAATGCACGCAAAGGGCTGATACTCGTCTCCTCGGCGGGGATCATCACCAATATGTTTCTCGCCTTCTTGGCGTTCTTTCTATATCGCTTCTTATCGCCGGAGCCCTCAGGGGTCTTGTCTACTCTCCTTTATTATCTGGCACAGATTAATATCATATTGGCCTCGTTTAACATGATTCCCATTCCACCTCTCGACGGTTCAAAAATCCTCATGGGATTTGCGCCGGCAAGGCTGCAACATACCATTTCCCGCCTCGAACCTTACGGATTCTTTATAATCATCGGACTCCTGTATTTCGGAGCATTAGATCCCCTAATCGACCTTTTCCGCTGGGTGATCTTAGCCCTCATAAGCGTCTTACTGCCGTAACGCAGACAATTATCATGCCTTGTCAATGATAAGAATCCGCTCCCAGTCATCGGCCGAGAGACTGAGCAACCCTCTTGTCTGATGCTACATCCCGAAGTCATTATGCAAAAGAATGATCCGCTGACTTTTTTACCTTGACGCCATTTTCTTTTTATGTAAGAGGGAAAAATTCTAAATCGTGATGCTGAATTTGAATTCTTGTGTTGGAGTAAACCAAATTATATGGAGCCTCCTGGTTGTAGAGGGATTGACGATTGCCCGACCGTGGTTCCCGGTAAAATAAAATAGAAGTCTTATCCCGGAAGTATTTACATCGCCCATCTGTTAGCCTGTCCTCCGCAGATTTCCGGGGTATATGTTTGCACCGGAAATCACTGCCGCTCCTCATGCCTCTATCTCCTATATTGATTAACCTGACTTTCTAAATCTTTTGGTTTATTTAGTCCTATCAGGGTTAGTTCCTTTCCCTTTCGATGGCGCGCGTCTTATGTTCTGGGTAAGCAAGAGTATCCACATCCTGAATCGCTTTCGTAGGCAGTTCATCATATTTCTGTCAGTTCTCGGCCCGGGCATTATAGTAATGGTTGCTGATAACGATGCAGGAGGGATTTCGACCTATGCCGTTACAGGCTCCAAATATGGCTTTTCCCTGCTTTGGATGTTCATAATTCTTCTTCCCATGGCCTATTACGTTCAGGAGATGACAGTCCGCCTGGGAGCTGTCACCAAGCGCGGCCACGCAGAGGCTATTTTTGACGGATTCGGCCCTTTCTGGGGGTGGTTTTCTCTAATAGATCTGACTATAGTGAACTGGCTCACACTCATAACTGAGTATATCGGGATGACGGCAGCTATGAGTCTTTTCGGAGTGCCACCCTGGCTGACCGTTATTGTGGTCACAGCAATTCTCTTTACTGTAATCGTATCAGGTCAATACTGGACCTTTGAAAAAATAACGCTTTTCTTCTGCTGCTTTAATCTCGTTTATATCCCTGCCGCCTTGTGGGCCATGGAAACGCCCAACGCTCCCACATGGAACGCTGTATTCAAAGGATTCTATAATCCTGATTTGGGCGGCTTCAACGCAGATCTGATCTTTATCATTCTGGCCAACATCGGGACAACTATTGCCCCCTGGATGCTTTTTTTCCAGCAGAGCGCCGTCGTCGATAAGGGTCTCGACATCCATGACATCAAGTATGGCAAACTCGAGACTTTCTTGGGTTCAACGTCAACATGCATTGTTGCCGTTTTCATCATCATTGCTACAGCAGCAGTTTTTTATTTCCACAAACCTCCAATTGCGATTGAGGATGCCGCCCAGACCGCTGAAGCCATTGTCCCTTTTTTGCCAGCAGGACAGGGTGATTGGGCCCGGAGACTCTTCGCTATCGGCCTTTTTGATGCCGGTTTCCTGGGCGCCCTCTGCATTTCCCTATCCACCTCTTGGGCTGTGGGAGAAGTCTTCGGCTGGGCACACTCATTGAACAAGAAGGTCAAGGAGGCACCCTGGTTTTATTCGATTTACCTTGTTATGCTGATCACTTCGGGAGCCGTTGTTCTGATCCCCGGTGCTCCTTTAATCACGATTACGATGTTTGTGCAGGTTGTCGCGGTAACCTTGCTTCCGGCAGCGCTTGTTTTCCTGCTCTTGCTGCTTAATGATAAACCCCTCATGGGTGCGCATGTCAACACTCTCTGGGAAAACATCATGAACTGGTCGATTGTCTTCCTCGTCGTGGTCATGTCCTCTTTGTTGGGCATCAGCACGATATTTCCGGACTTTTTCAAATAACCATAGAGGAGTAAGGATATGACAGAGATAAATCAGAAATTAAAAATCCCGGATCTTCCCCATGGAATAGTCAGTTATCGGTTCATCTATTTCTCAGAGCTCTTGAAGAAACCCGTCTGCATCGGAAAGATCGGGAACCGAATCGGCAGACTTACTGATCTTGTTTTTGCTGTTGCCGAGCCTTACCCTGAAGCTGTCGGCATTTACATGGAGCACGGATGGGGCAAACCCACCACATTCATCCCGTGGAACAGAGTCCTCCGGATAGAAGATGATGCATTTTTTGTTCAACCTGCTGAAGAAGGAAACGAATACCCTCCTTTCGTCGACCAACCAGGCTGGATACTTATGGATAAGCATCTGATGGGTCGCACAATTGTCGACATGGATGACCGGCGCGTCGAGGTGGTCAATGATGTTCATCTCCTCGAAGCAAAGGGGCGGTTTCTCCTCATTCATGTGGATATCTCCTTCAATGGTTTCCTGCGCCGCTGGGGGTTGGGGAAACTAAACTGGATGAAGGATGACCTTATTTCCTGGAAGTACGTGCAACCTCTCTCGGTTGAAGATGCCGTCTCTACCGACAAGGTATCTCTGTCAGTTACCCGCAGACAGATTCATGAACTCCCCAGCGAGGATCTGGCCGATATGCTCGAAGAACTGGGCAAAGAAGAAAAGGATGCCCTTTTTTCAGCCCTCGATTCTGAGAAGGCCGCAGAAACCCTCGCGGAAGCCGAGCCACGGACACAACGTCAGATCATCGCCGCTCTCCGCAAGGAACGTGCCCGCAACATCTTTACGGAAATGACGATCCCGCAATTGGCCGGGCTGTTTTCCATCCTTCCCCATGACCATGTTTCCGAATTGATGGCATTGCTTAGTAAGGATCAGGGGGATCGCGTCCGGGCGATTCTCTCCGAACGGGAAGCGACGGCTAAAGGCATGATGTCCTCCGACTTCCTTACTATGGCAATGGAGACGACTGTCAGCGAGGCATTGGCGAAGATCAGGCAATCCTCCATGGAGCCGGAAAGTATTTCTTATATCTATGTTGTCGGCGAGAATCGTCAGGCCCTGCTGGGTGTCATCGATTTACGTGAACTGATTCTTGCTTCAGACGACGTAAAGCTTGGCGATATCATGCTAGAGCCCGTGGTAACCGCAGAGGAAGATGATGTTCAGGACGACCTGTCTGAATTGTTCGCCAAGTATCATTACAGGATGATACCCGTTGTAGACAGCCAGGACAATATTTTGGGTGTCATTCGTTATAATGATATTATGAAAGGTGTTGAAACCCGGATCAAGATTTAAGGAGGATGGAATGCCCCGCGTACAAATGACCAAAACGACCAAGGTTGCTCTATACTTTTTGAGATTTTATTTAGTATTCCTTCTGATCTTGATCTTTGTGAAATTTATAAAGAGTTTTTGATAACATTAGATCACTTCATTTAAAAGCATGATTGATTATCATTTTTTGTTTACGAGCCACCTCAATAGTTGAAATAAGCCGATAGAAAAAATGTTAGCCGTAAATATGTATATCGCCTGCGGCGATCATTCTGCTGCCTTTTCGTCTTCCGGTTCATATTTGGTAGAATACCAAGAGCTAATCCTCGCCAACTGAAGATGATAATTGACTGTTTGGGAGAAATGTTATAAGAAATAACCAATGATACATTTTAGGAGGTAAAAACAATGAGAGGTCTTCTTCAACCAATGCACATACTGGTAATATTGGTGATTGTCCTCATTATCTTTGGTCCCGGCAAGCTTCCGGAACTGGGTAGCGCTATAGGTAAAGCCATAAGGGGCTTCAAACGTTCTATGGAAGACACAAAAGAGAAAATAGAGGGTGCCGTAAACGCCGATAAACCAGAAAATAAGAAAGATTGATTTTCACCATAACTGGTTACGAAAAGAATAGAGATGTAAATCCACTTCATAGACAGGATGAAACTCGCCAAGAACCAATCATTCGAACACCTGACGTTGAGTGATCCAATTAAGAAAACGACAGTTAACAAATATCCGGTTAACCCATAATTATTTATTCAGATCCTTTCCACATTAACGACGTAATATATCAAATTCTATTTCTTTCTGCAAAGGACGCAGGCAGAAGCTGAATATGGTGCAGACAGAAAAGAGAAAGCTTGACAACAGCGATTTGTTTCCACGAATGGAAATTCGATTTACGGACGGCAACTCCATTAGTATTCCCGATACGCTGAAAGGCTCATGAATGGTGACCGTTCTATCGTCAGCAGTTGGCTGATTTTCAGTCACGCATCTCTGATTACGATAATAGGAACATTAAAGTAATTGCTGCTTCAGCAGACAACCTTGAGGATCCCCGGAAATACGTGGAAAAGAAACACATGACCTTTCCCATTGCTTTTGGGCTAGATGCCAGGGATTTTACCGCGCCATGACAGGGGCTTTTTTTGATGATGTGAGGATCTTCGTACATGCGACAGGCTTTATTCTCAGACCGGACGGCAAAGTGGATGAAGCCGTTTACAGCACCGGCCCTATTGGGCGCTTTGCGTCGGTAGACGCTCCTTTTATAATCGAATATCGCATCAAAAAGTCTTTTTAATCGGCAAATGACAGCGGATAAAATAAAAGCGCGCATTCTCGTCATTGTACAATTGGGCTGTATTATTTTTATCTTCGTATCGGGCAGCCCCGTTGCATACCGACCACTGCTCTTTCTTCTCCAGATTGCCGGATTGGCAATAGGGATCTGGGCCGTCGCCGCCATGGGTATCGGCAATACTAATATTTCGCCTTTAGTGAAACAAGGGGCAATGCTGGTAACAAGAGGGCCATACAGACTCATCAGACACCCCATGTATCTGGCTGTATTGCTGGTCATCTTGCCACTCGTCATTGACTATTTTTCCCTGTCGCGCGTCGCCACGGGGTTTCTTCTCATCACCGACTTAATAATAAAGATGCGATTTGAAGAGTGCCTCCTGAAAAAACAGTTTGCGGAATACGAGGCCTACATGAGTACCACAAAAAGGCTCATCCCTCTAATTTTTTAAATTTGCTCCACGCACGAAACTAAATGGAATTCTGATCATCCTAAATTACATTGCTCTTTGTTCGCAGTCGCAGTGCAATAGATATCACCGCTGAAAGCAGTTCCCCATAATTCCTTAAGGATTTGCCGTATGGACATGAAAAAGTTTGAAGTTCCTGTGGAAAAGTTGCGCTGGCAGTGTGACCCTGCAATTTCTATGATATCTTAAGGGTGGTTGTATCGGAGACATTATATGCAAAAACCTTATCTCATAATAGCAGTATTTGTTTTGATTTTGCTCACTGCGTGCGTTGCCCCAGAATCAATCTCTTCAGCGATGCAGGAGAACCCCTGAAAGAATTCACTCTTGAAGGCAGAGGTTCGGATAAGATCCTGCTGATTCCCATGCATGGAATAATTACAGACACGCCGAAAGAAAGATTTCTCGCCCGATCGCAGAATATTGTTGAGAACGTTGTATCGCAGTTGAAGAAGGCTGAAAAGGACGACCGTATTAAGGCTGTTTTGTTCGAAATTAATTCGCCCGGCGGCACGATCACCGCGAGTGATCTTCTTTACTATGAAATCTCCTCTTTCAAAGAGCGGACGAGCAAGAAAATTGCTGTTTCTATGGTGGATATCGCGACTTCCGGCGCCTATTACGTGTCTCTTCGCTCCCGACAATGGTGACGGGCTCTGTAGGCGTTATCTTCGTCAAGCTCAAGATCATCGGTCTGATGGAGAAAATCGGCGTTAGCGTGAACATAAAAAATTTGGAAATGACAAAGATATGGGTACTCCTTTCAGAGAGAACAGCGAAGAAGAGCAACAATTTATGCAAAAATTGGTAGATGATATGGGAGAACGATTTATTCGCCTCGCACAAAAACATCGCAAACCTAACCAGTACGCACTGGCTGAAATTTAGACCGCCAGCGTTTTTTTGCCGACGAGCCCCTGAAACTGGGACTGGTGGATAAGGTTTGCTATTTGAGCGATGCTATCAGAGATTCAAAACAATTGGCATGTGTCCCCGCTGACGCCAGAGTTGTTGTATATCGACGCACGGAGTTCCCCGATGATAACTACTATAATACGTCGAGTGCCGCATCTGAAGGTTCGAACATAACTGTTGTCAACGCTGAACTGCCAGAAATCTTCGTCCTGAAGACCGGTTTTTACTATCTTTGGCCCGGGGCAATTTCCGTCGAGAGATAAGAATCATGTGACTGTCCCGCCCGCTGTACAGAGGATATGTATCCAGAACTCTTTCAGAAAATAACTCTCTTCATACTTTTCTTTCTGGCAAAGGGGATTGTTCGTAATTAAAAATTGCGATTCCGTATGTGAAAAAAAACGAATATGTGATAATTAATAACAAATGCTTTAGGATTTCTCTCCGCGCAGATAGCACTATACCATCACTGCGGGAAGAGGTTATGTTCATGGGAGGTATCGCAATTGAGAAAATTTATCCTTCTTCTTATGATAGCTTGTTCTTCGAATTACGTGGGTTGCGCGACAACTATTGACCTGCAAGAGACTCAGGGAAAGTTTAACAACGAAATTCGCGTCCTCAAGGAGGAAAACACTGGCATTCGAAATGATACGGTAAAGAACGATCAGGCAATAGCTGATTTACGTAAGAGGATCGCCGATATTGCCGCCGATATGACCGAGATCAAAGAAGACATGGAGAGCTTCGAGGGAGATCGTGAAGTACTGGGAAAAGGTGAATCTGATATAAGAGCGGAGTTTCTTCGTAAGGAAAAGGAATTCGGCGATATAAAGAACCTGCTTGATCAACTTTCATCCCGCATGAATGTCATAGAGAAGCTTCTTGAGGTTGGGAGAAGCTACAATCAAGCGCCGAAGGGAGAAAAGGCCGTCAGCGACGATTTGAAAAAGGCCATAACCGGTATGACGATGGAAGAATCAGCTTATAACTCAGCGTATGAAGCATTCAAGGAAGAAAAGTATGAGAAGGCCCGAGAAGGATTCCAAGACTTTCTGAAGCAATATCCGAGCACGGAGTATTCTGACAGCGCCCAATTCTGGATTGGAGAGTCTTACTATTTCGAACGGAAATATGAACAGGCGATCCTGGAATACGAAAAAGTTATAAAAGATTATCCCCAGGGTAACAAGATGCCTAATGCCTTGCTCAAACAGGGGTTTGCTTTTCTGAATATCGGCGATAAGTCAAGTGCTAAACTCCTTCTCGAGCAGGTGGCAAAAAACTATCCCGGCAGCAATCAGGCGCGATTGGCAAGAGCGAAGCTTGCGGAAATAAAGTAGCTGCCGAAGTCCGGAACAGTTACAGCAGAAATTGTGAAATTCGCCGCCGGTTGCGATAGCTTCCCCATAAAAAAAGCATCATCAGTATTGCCTCTCAGCCCGACCCCAAGGCAGGCTTCTAGGTCATGATTCCCGCCTGCCGTCCTGCATTCTATGATGTCCCGCTATCCTCAATTCGTCAATTTCTTCTTCCTCTGCAGCTAGTTTTCTACCGACGAATAAAAATGGCAGAAGTCTGAATCAAAATGTGCTAGAGTCGGTAACAATGACAACGCCACAAATGGATTAAAAGCTGGAGAAAGGAAATACACAATATGGTCCAACCCAAGTCATCGCTTCCCTCCGATTTTATTAGGGACATCATCGATATCGACTTGAAAACCAACAAATATCAGGGACGTGTGGCCACCCGATTCCCGCCGGAGCCTAACGGATACCCCCATATCGGGCATGCCAAGTCCATCTGTCTTAATTTTGGCATCGCTGCCCAATATAGAGCTACATGTAATTTGCGAATGGATGACACAGACCCAAGCGGCGAGAGCATGGAATATGTGAATGCCATCATTCGGGATGTCAAGTGGCTGGGCTTTGACTGGGAAGACCGTTTATACTATGCGTCCGATTATTATGAAAAACTTTACCAATACGCCCTGCAGCTTATAAAGATGAGCAAGGCCTATGTTTGCAGTCTGAGTGCTGATGAGATTCGCCAGTATCGCGGCACCTTCACAGAGCCGGGTAAAGAAAGCCCTTATCGCAATAGAACTATAGAGGAGAACATGGATCTGTTCGAGCGCATGCGGGCCGGAGAGTTTCCCGATGGAGCCCATGTCCTTCGTGCAAAAATTGATATGGCATCGCCTAATATTACTATGCGTGACCCAGTCATGTACCGCATTAAGAAGGAGACTCATTATAGAACCGGTGATACATGGTGCATTTATCCCATGTACGACTTCGCACATTGTCTCTCGGACTCCATCGAGGGAATTACCCATTCTATTTGCACTCTCGAGTTTGAAAACAATCGTCCTCTCTATGATTGGTTTCTTGACGCATTGAAAGTGAAACATCAACCACAGCAGATCGAATTTGCCCGTCTCAACCTTAGTTATACAATAATGAGTAAACGCAAGCTTCTCGAATTAGTGGAAAGAAAGCTTGTCACCGGCTGGGATGACCCCCGGATGCCCACCATATCGGGCATGCGCAGACGTGGTTACACACCAGAAGCCATACGAAGTTTCTGTGAGCGCATAGGTGTAGCCAAGAACGACAGCATCGTTGATATGGCCCTCCTTGAGCACTGTGTGAGAGAGGATTTGAATGAAAGGGCTGCGCGCGTAATGGCTGTTCTCAGACCATTGCGCGTTGTAATTGACAATTATCCGGAAGGACAAGTTGAGGAATTAGATTGTCCCTATCATCCCAAGAATGTCGCCATGGGCTCCCGGAAAGTTCCCTTCTCACGCATGCTCTATATTGAAGCTGAAGACTTTTTGGAAAATCCGCCCAAGAAGTTTTACCGGCTTGCCCCCGGCAGGGAGGTTCGTTTGCGCTACGGTTACTTTATAAAGTGTGTGAGTGTTACTAAAGATGAACGCACGGGAGAAGTAATTGAAGTGCACTGTACCTACGACCCGGAGACGCGAAGCGGATTTGCCCCCGATGGACGCAAGGTCGACGCAACCATCCACTGGGTGTCAGCGGCGCATGCCCTTCCAGCCGAAATCCGCCTCTATGACCGTCTTTTCCGCGTCGCCGATCCTCTCACAGCGGGATCCGACATGACTGCGTGCCTGGATCCGAAATCGCTGAAGGTTCTCCGAGAATGCCAAGTGGAGCCAATCCTGGCAGATGCCGTCCCCGGTAATCCTTTCCAGTTTGAAAGGGTCGGCTATTTCTGTGTGGATCCAGTTCACCTGTCCGTCGACAAGGCCCTGGTATTCAACCGGACGGTAACATTGCGCGATTCCTGGGCAAAAATTACCGAGAAGGGGAAATAATTAAATTGAGATATTATCCTGCACCGGCTCAAGGCTTTGATTGACGCCTTATAGGCCGTGCCCATTGATATCTAACTTCGTGTAATATCGCCTTTATAATCAATGCTGAAGGTCGAGCTGCCGCCGCTATGAATTGCCTGCAATGTAAAGTTAGTTATTTGCCCGGTACCACCTAATGATAATATTATGTTGACGTTGGCATTATAGCCACAGCTCGATAGAAGACTTACCGAAAGCGTTCCCCCCGGTGACGCACTGAAGAAAGACTGTGTCGCCGTGTACGCGTTCTTCACGGCCAAGTTAGCTGACGCGTTGTAAGCTCTTGATCTGTACGCCACGAACTGCGGGATGGCAATTGCAAGCAAGAGTGAGAGGATAAGAACGACGAATAGCAACTCTATGATCGTTAATCCTCTTTGGCTTGTTTTTTTGCTATATCCACGGATCATTTTGTTTTGTCCTGCTCTCAGAACTGCTCATCTAGACTTTCCAATCATCTTTCTTACTAAGATGGGGAATCCACTGCCAGTCTTTGAAATCGAAATAGTTACGGCGCAGGGGCAACCTTCTGCGGATGTCCAATTCATTTCTGAATTCTATCTTAAGATCCATAGTTAGTTGTTCGCCATAATCTGCATCTGTCATCTGATCGATCATCGCCTCTATCGTTTTGCCTTTCTTCGCAAGGATGTCGGCTATCTCGAAGCAGCCTTGACTGACTTGCTGGGGGAATATGTACCAGGTATTCTGACCATTGTAATCATCGCTTATTTCAACTGACTGGCCATAGAGTTGAAGACTGCACCAGACTTTTGCGCGAAGCATCAGGGTGGATGGATTACCCAGAAGAAACAGGGTGCGACCTCTATCATTATCTTTCCGAGGGACAATTGTCATTGAATAGTAAGATTCTAAAATATGTTCCCGCTCCCATCTTGCACGAGCCATCGACGCAATCCAATTCGTATCATATGCATAAATGATCAATGCAATGAGAGTAAGCGTGAGAACTACGAACGTGGCAATATTCAAAATACTCTCATCAAAAACATATGCCGAACAATATGAGACATATGCGGCAACTAGTAACATCGCAACAATGATTAAACGAAGAGTGTATCTCTGCATCGATAATTACGCCCCCTGTCTCTTTTCTTTGTCGTAAACGGAGCCGTGATAACGTACCATGGAAACCCTCATTTAATGGCTATCTCTAGGAGGGTATCTTCTTTTCGGTTATCAATTTCGTCCGTGTACTCTTCCTTTGGCTATTCGGTCAAATAATCTATAGTTTCAGAATCGGCCTCAATGTGGTTATGGCTATGAAATTCGTCATATCGCCTAAAGACCCTTCTCCTTTCCGGCGATAAGTATGTCTATCTGCACTTTCCCACAAACGCTATATATCCGATTTGAAAGTTCTCATCAATATAATAATCCTAATTATAACTGAGAGATATAACCTCCAATCTGGCAGGGCATATCCATGTCAACCAGTGTATTGACGACAGAGACATTTCATTAGTCATGCAATATGGCACGTGACACCCGCTTGATAATTGCAAGGAAATGCAGGAAACCCGTCAAAAAGCTCTGTTAGTAAGCGAATTGGTTGAATTGAATTTATCTAGGATATTCGGAACAAGGTGCGGCAGCTAATTATTGAAATTATTTGGCTGGGAGACCAGGATTCGAACCTGGATATACGGAGTCAGAGTTCGTTTAAGCCTTATAACACTAGTAATAGCAAGTAACAATAGTTAAGTAAAAATGTTAATATTTCAAACAATTAAACATTATCCCTTCCACCGATATTTCACTATAGTTATTCTTGTTTACCTAGATTTTGAGGCATTTATGGCAAAATTATGGCAAAAAAAATGGGGGCTAACCGCGGACTTCTAATTCATTGGTCGGGAGTTCGATTCTCATAAAGCCCAGCAGATCAACATTAGCGTATAGCGAAAAAGTCGCCTGTCGTTTTGACGGAGTAGTTCGTTGAATTCGAGATGAAACATTCTACTCCGTTACAGCTTATTCCCCGCGCATGCAGCCTACGGCTAACTTCCTCTGTTGATTTTCTGATTCAGACAACCTGTACTACGCTTCACTCGGTAATCGCCCAAAAAATCGCAGAACTCTAGCTTGAGATGTGGTATGAATTATGAACTTGATTCAATAACCTCGCACCTTGTGGTGCGCTTCTCTCTATCATAGTCTGAAAAGCGGTTCAGGCGTGCGATATTCAAAAGGGCAAATAGATCGAGGAACAAGATGAGAAACAAAGATAAAACCAAACAACAACTCCTGGATGAGCTTGCCTTATTGCATCAAAGAATAACACAATTAGAAAGATCAGAGGTGGCACGAAGCAAAACGGAGGATGCACTTCGGGAAAGCGAAGAGAAATATCGGAATCTCGTTGAATCTACATTGGACCTTATTTTTATGGTCAATAAGGAAGGGATGTACACATACGTCAACCCCAGATTCGAAAAAGTCACGGGTTATTCAGTTTCTGATCTGATCGGTCAACCGTTCACATCCCTTGTCGCGCCGGAGTTTATAAAATCGACTGTTCAGCGGTTTAAAAAGGGTATCCGGGGTGAGGATACACCCCCGTATGAGGCAGAACTGGTTCATAAAAACGGGGATAGAATCCCGGTAGAATTTCTGGTAACAACCCAATATGATTCGGCGGGTTGCCCCGCAGGCCGGTTTGGTATCGGCCGCGATATTACAGAGCGCAGAAAAACGGATGATGCATTGAGACAAATTGCCGCTGATCTGGCCAGGGCTCAGGATCTTGCTCATATAGGCAACTGGCGCTATAATCTGGATACGAAATTGTCTGTATGGTCTGAAGAAATGTTTAGAATCTTTGGACTTGAGTTGAAACACAGTAAACCGTTTCACTTTCACCCCAAAAAACACCTCCATCCTGATGATTGGCAAAAGCTTGAAACGTGTGTACAGGCGGCACTTGAGGGAAAACCCTATGGATTGGAATTGACGATTCTTCGTCCTGACGGAACTGTACGTTATATTTTTACAACGGGCGAAGCGGAATTCGGGCAGAACGGGAAAGTTAAAGGTCTGTTCGGCACAACACAGGATATCACCGAGAGCAAACTGGCAGCAAAGACCCTGAAAGAACAAAGTGAACAGCTCCGGATTCTCTCGGGGAAACTGTCTGAAGCAGAAGAAGCTGAAAGAAGAAGGATTGCCCGGGAGCTCCACGATCAGGTGGGACAAAACCTGACCGTGGTAGGAATAAACTTAAATATTCTTCGATCGATACTTCCTGAAGAAAGCATAAAGATGTTGCAATCCCGATTATTAAAGGATTCAATTACATTGGTTGAGCAAACAACAGAATTCACCCGCAGTTTAATGGCGGACTTAAGGCCGCCAGACATGGACGACTACGGCCTTGTGGCTTCCATCCGCTGGTATAGTGAGCGCTTCTCCATGAGGACGGGTGTGGAAGTCATCATGGAGGGACAGGAAATAGATCCCCGACCCACAACGTATATCGAAAACAATGTGTTTCGAATTGTCCAGGAGGTGCTTACCAATATCAGCAAACATGCTGGAGCCAGGCAAGCAAAGATCAATGTATATGTTGTCGAAGGAAAGTTAAAAATTGCCATCTTTGATGACGGTGTCGGTTTTGATCCTGATAAAGTAAATAAAGCGGGTGAACATCACGGCTGGGGGCTGATGACCATGGCTGAACGGGCTGAGGCAATAGGTGGACGTTTCTCTCTCAAATCTGAGATGGGGAGAGGCACAAGAGTGACTGTGGAGGTGCCCTTATGAGCATCACGGTATTTCTAGCTGACGATCATACGATTGTTCGCGATGGACTTCGGTATTTATTGGAAGCCCACGACAACATTAAAGTCATTGGGGAAGCTTCAAACGGACGTGACGCGGTAAAAAAAATAAAGAATCTCCAACCCAACGTCGCTATTATGGATATCGTCATGGCCGATTTGAACGGCATTGAGGCGACCGAACAGATCTGCAGAGAATGTCCAGCCACAAAGGTCGTCATGCTTTCGATGCAGTCTTCGTCAGAGTCGATTCTGCGTTCCTTGAAGGCGGGGGCAAGCGGTTACCTGCTGAAAGAATCCGCGGGTCGCGAGTTGATCACGGCCATTCATGCGGTTCACGCTGGCCAGCGTTATCTGAGCCAAAAGGTCTCAGATCGGATGGTAGGTGCTTATCTGGAGCAGACAAAAGGCATACAGGATCCCGTGTCGGTCCTCAGCCAGAGGGAACGGGAAGTCCTGCAGCTTGTCGTCGAGGGTAGAACCAGTGCAGAAATCGCCGAAAAACTATTCCTTTCCGTTAAAACCATCGAAACCTATCGGAGCCGCCTGATGCAAAAGTTAGGCATAAAAGATATCCCCAGCCTTATCAAGTTTGCCATTCAGCACGGTCTCACCTCTCTGGAATAAAAACCCCTCATCATACCCTCTTTTCAACATTGCCCCACAAGCTTTATCAAACTTACCCTACAGACAAAGCCTGAAATTCGGGATATACGGGCAGACATTAGGCAGTGGGCTCTGGGTGGGATCCGGAGGAAAACAAATTAGATTGCTCGTCTCTGCCGTAAGGGTGGCGAAGAGAGAGGAAAGGAGGGACGTTAAAGATGAATTCGAAATGGGGTGAAGAGTATCAGAAAAAACTGAGATCGGCCGAAGACGCGGTAAAAATCGTCAAATCGGGAGATTGGGTGGACTTGGGCTTTGGTGCGGGAATGGCGCCGGTATTGATGAGCGCTCTCGCAAAACGAAGCGCTGAACTGGAAAATGTCAATCTTCGGGATACCCTGTGGCTTCCTCCGGCAGATGGATTTCTCTCACCGGAAGGACAGAAGGCCTTCACCATTAATTCCTGGTTTATCTCGGCAAGAATCCGCAAGGCGATTAACGAGGGCATCGGCACGACATACCCGGAGTATTTCAATGAAATCCCCGGTTATTATACTAAATACCTGGAGAATGACGTCCTGATGATCTCTGTTTCCCCTATGGACGAATACGGCTTCTTCAGTTTCGGCACGGCGGTTACCTACCACCGGGCTGCGGCCGATAAATCAAAAAAAGTGATCGTCGAAGTGAATGAGCATCAGCCCTATATTAACGGCGATGCCTTCATTCACATCTCTCAGGTTAACCTGATTACGGAGAACCACACGCCGCTTCCCGCCATTCCTGCACCGGTTCTGACACCGAATGATGAGGCGATCGGTAAGACCGTTGCTGATCTGATCGAGGACGGTTCCACGATACAACTAGGAATCGGGGGCATGCCAAATGCTGTTGGTTATGCTCTCCGGGAGAAGAAAGATCTTGGCGTTCATACGGAGATGTTTGTCGATTCCATGATTGATCTGATCGAAGCGGGGGTTATTACGGGAAAGAGAAAAACGATCCATAAGGAAAGAGTGATTGGTACGTTTGCTGGTGGCAGTCATAAACTTTATAAATATCTCAACCGGAATCCCATTTTCGAATCCTATCCTGTCTCCTATACCAATAACCCTGAAGTGATCGCTAAAAACCACAAGATGGTTGCAGTCAATGCAACTGCCGAAGTCGACCTGGGAGGGCAGTGCTGTTCAGAATCCGTGGGAACTCGGTTGCTCAGCGGAACAGGCGGACAGATGGACTACTGCCGTGGCGCTTATAAATCGGAAGGCGGGAAGTCCTTCCTATGCCTCCATTCAACGGCAAAAAAAGGCACGATCAGTAAGATTGTTCCCACACTGACACCGGGCGCTATTGTGACGACGACCCGGACGGAGGTGCAGTACATTGTGACAGAGTATGGTGTGGCCATGATGAAGGGAAAGACCCTCAAGCAGCGTGCCAACGAGTTGATCGCCATTGCCCACCCGAATTTTCGTGATGAACTTAAGGCGCAGGCGCGAAAGCTCAAATTGATCTAGGAGAAAAAAATGGCAAAAGAGTACATGTATCTTGACGATTATACCGTTGGCGAGAAGATTATTTCACCTGCGAGGACCATCACGGAGACGGACATCATAAATTTTGCAGGTTTCACGGGTGACTGGCATCCTCTTCACACGGATGTGGAATATGCATCCCAGACGCCTTTCAAGAGCAGGATTGCCCATGGCATGTTGACCTTGAGTATAGGGATGGCCCTACCCTTCAGGCTGGGGCCTTATTCAAGCTATCTTCCGAAGTCTTTTATCGCCTTTTATGGGATGGAAGAGATTCGTTTTACGGCACCCACCAGGATCGGTGATACTATCCACTGTGAGGTGGAGGTCATCGGAATAACAGATAAAGGCAAGGACAAAGGGATACTGACCATCCGAAATCAGATCAAGAACGATAAAGGCGAGACGCTGGTTTCTTTTGTGATGAAATTATTCTGTGGAAAGAAGGCCAGTTAGTTTTCGGTTGATCGCATAAGGATGTTATCTGCTGGGGGAAGATTCTTGCCATAGAATCTTCCCCTCTCCAGGCATCCAGGGAGGAGCTGGTGTTGTCTCCTTCCTTGATGAAAAGAACTTTTTTCGGAATATGAACAAAGTCACGCCAAGCAAAATTCGTATATTCAAATAGATTTACTATGAATGAAAGGAGAAGGCGATGGATGACAAACCCGACAAGAAATTGTCCCGTGAACAAAAGAAGGAGAGGGAACTCGAGGACAACCGCAAGCATTGGCTGGCCGAAGAGCAGAATATCTATGATCTCTGGGAAAAGGCTTATAACCCGGGAGGCCAAGCGCAAAATGATCGCTTAGCCAAGCAAGGCAAAAAACCTCCTCGGCAGCTCGTCAAGCAGCTTATCGATCCGGGCACGGAGTTCTTTGAGCTGAGCCGGGGGGCGGGTTTCGGCATAGGCTATGAAGGGGTAAAGGATGTCCCTTCCGCCGGATTGGTGACGGGGATCGGCAAGATACACGGCAACTGGGTAATGATCCTGGCCAACGATAGCCGGGTGACCGCCGGGGCTTACTATCCGATAAGCTGCAAGAAGCACCTAAGGGCCCAGGAGATCGCCGAGAAGTGCGGGCTTAATTTCGTATACATTGCCGATTCGGCGGGCGCCTACCTTCCCTTGCAGGATCGGATCTTTCCCGGGAGGAACCAGTTTGGCCATTTTTTCTATAACATGTGTAGGATGTCGGCCAAGGGGCTGAAGCAATATACTTTAAGTACCGGGGGGAACACTGCCGGCGGCGCCTACATCGTTTATCTGGCCTGCGAAAGCATAATGATCGAAGGCATGTCCTACTCTTTCCTTGGCGGTCCTCCCATGGTGGAATCCGCGATTGGGGAAAAGGTGAGCATGGAGGACCTGGGGGGAGCGAGGGTGCATACGCAGATCTCCGGCGGCGCCGACCATTTTGTGAAGTCGCAGGATGAAG